>CANMLG010000049.1 GCA_947498765.1 uncultured Aquimarina sp. | reverse complement strand
CGTGGTTTTAAATTCTGTATCAAATTGACGTCTGGACATAATGTGTAATTTATTAAAAAATCACTTAATAAACTATACCAACAAAACTAGACATTCCACTGTTCCGCTGATGTTAATATTAAAAGAAATGATAAATTAGGAAGTGGCATTTTAGGCGAAGCAGGATTTCCTAGAGGACTAGGAGGAAAAGGAGGTATATTTAACAAAACCGCAGGTAGAATATATGGATCTATTAATTTAAACGTCAATTTAATTGACAATTCAAATTATACTGTTGAAGCTTTAGCAACACTTATTGCTCATGAGTTAGGTCATTGTGTTGGGTTTAGACATACGGATTGGTTTGCTAGGGTATGTGATAATGGTAAATCTGAAGGTGATGCTAAGCATATTCCAGGGACTACTAAGGGTATTGATGCAAATTCTTGGATGATATCTTGCCTAAACTCGAGAACAAATAGACCTTTTACCAAAGATGATATTCGAGCGATCCAATTCTTATTTTAAGATACTATCTTAATAGTAGTTTTATTGTTTAGAAAAAAATGATATTAAAATTACTCACATAAATATTATATCCAAATAAAAACTAGAATGATAATACAACCACTCCCATTAAATTAGGAGTGGTTTTCTATTAGTCTAAAATAAACTAGAAATCAATCACCACCTTGCCCATTTATCCCATTTGCCTATTTTTGCAAAATAATTATCTATTACTAGATGTACTGAGCGCCCAAAATGAAAAAAGACATTGAAATTCCTATAGTAAAAAATGTATACGTAGCCGTGGTAAAAGAATGGAATACCGAATACGAAATGCACGATTGGAATGCCTATATTATAAATGATAATGAAGCGCAAATTGATGCCGTAATGGTAGTGTCACAAGGTTATAGTACCGATAAAAAAACCTCGAAATTTAGGCACATGTTAGGTACAGTTGAGCCTAAATCAGCTTCTAAAATTGAATTTATACAAGATAAAGTGATTTCGTTTACTAACGAGTTTAGTGTTACCTATTTTTTAGACAATAAACTGTTCGATAAAAAATTTGTGTTCAGAAAAAACACCATAAACGATAACGCACTGCAAGATATACCGAATATGGAAATAAAGGGTGTTTTGGTTAAGTAAAAGGTGTCACTTAGTATACCTGCAAGCAACTATTCCAAGTTATTATATAGAAAACCCAAAGACCACAATGTGGTTTTAAAATAGATTTTCTATTTTAGGAATATGAAAAAGCTACCCCAGAATTTACAATTAAAGCTTGAAACCCGTAAAGAAGCAAGTGCATTACGCAGCTTGCCTAAGGTATCTGATCGCATCGATTTTCATTCTAATGATTATTTAGGTTTTGCTAAAAACCCACAAATTCAACGTTTAGCCCGTAAATTAGTCAAAGAGCATAGTGTAGTACAAAATGGCGCAACAGGCTCGCGTTTGTTATCGGGAAATCATAATTTATACCCTGTGGTTGAAGCGCAACTTGCTACTTTTCATCAAGTACCTAAAGCCTTAATCTACAATTCGGGATATAATGCTAATATTGGCTTTTTTTCTTGCATTCCTCAACGTGGCGATGTGGTGTTTTATGACGAGCTTATTCATGCATCTATTCGTGATGGTTTGCTAATGAATTATGCTAAAAATTATAGTTTTAAGCATAATGATCTAGAGGATTTACAGGAGAAATTAGCGCGTATTCAACAAGAAAAAGTAAGGAATATTTATGTAGTTACCGAGTCTGTATTTTCAATGGATGGAGATTCACCAGACTTAGTAGCTTTTGCTGATTTTTGTACCCAAAATAATATTTATTTTATAGTGGACGAAGCCCATGCCCTTGGGGTTTTTGGCATACGCGGTCGGGGTTTAGTGGACGAATTAGGAATCCAAAAGCAAGTATTTGCCCAAATAGTTACTTTTGGTAAAGCACTTGGTTGTCATGGAGCAGCCGTTTTATGTAGCGAGGATGTGTATGACTATTTGGTTAATTTTTCGCGAAGTTTAATTTACACTACTGGGCTTCCGCCAGAAGCTATTGCCACTATTGGAGCAGCGTATTATAAATTGGAACACCCCAAAAAGGATGATGTTAAACATCAACTTCAAAAAAATATTTTACATTTTAACAATGAAAAGAAAAGATTGTCATTAGATAAATTTTCAACCAAAAGTAACTCTGCTATCCATTGCTGCATTGTTCCGGGGAATGAAAAAGTAAAAAGTGTAGCTGTAATTTTAAAGTCCTATGGTTTTGAGGTAAAACCAATTTTATCACCCACGGTACCCGAAGGCAAAGAGCGCTTGCGGTTCTGCTTGCATAGCTACAATAATTTTACAGAAATCACTGAAGCTTTAGAAGTAGTGATTAATTGCATATAAATTTTTACACAAAACTAAATTCCTTTTTTACAGACTGCCGTACATTTGCTTTTCAAAACAAGTATAAAAAAATGCAGCGTTATTTTATTACAGGTATTGGTACCGAAGTAGGTAAAACCGTAGTTTCGGCAATCGTAACAGAAGCCTTAAAGGCAGATTACTGGAAGCCCATTCAGGCAGGTGATCTTGACTTTTCTGATACACATAAAGTCGAACAATGGATTAGTAACACCGAATCTAAATTTCATAAAAACAGCTATGCATTACAAACACCAATGAGTCCGCATGCTGCTGCTGAGATTGATCAAATTCAAATTTCAGCGAAAGCGATACAAACACCAAAAACAACTAATAGCTTAGTAATTGAAGGTGCAGGAGGGCTTTTAGTACCCATAAATGATACCGAAACTATTCTTGATTTAATTTTACCAACGGATAAAGTGATCCTAGTGTCAAGGCATTATTTGGGGAGTATTAATCATACCTTGCTTAGTGCGGAAGTTTTAAAAGCAAAAGGCGTACACCATGTAGGTATTATTTTTAACGGAAATGAGCATAAAACTACTGAGGATATTATTTTAAAAAAGACAGGGCTTCCTTTTTTAGGAAGAATTAATGAAGAAGCCATTATTAATGCCAAAATTGTTTTAAAATACGCCAATAAATTACAACAACGTTTAGCTGAATTTTAATGAGTTTACAAGCAAGAGATAAAGCCCATATTTGGCATCCGTTAACCCAACACAAAACACATCCCGATGTGTTACCTATCAGTAAAGCAAAAGGGGCTTTGCTATATGACGAAAACGGAAACACGTATATTGATGGTATAGCCTCTTGGTATACCTGTATTTATGGGCATTGTCATCCATATATTATTGAAAAAGTGTACGCTCAAATGCAGCAACTGGATCAAATTGTGTTTAGTGGGTTTACACACCAACCTGCGGTAGAATTATCTGAAAAACTAATACGCATTTTACCTGATAATCAACAAAAGTTATTCTTTTCCGATAATGGTTCCACCACTACCGAAATTGGAATTAAAATGGCGTTGCAGTACCATTACAACAAAGGAAACAGTCGCAATACCATCTTGGCTTTTGAAGAAGGTTTCCATGGCGATACCTTTGGGGCTATGTCTGCATCGGGTCTATCGGTATATAATGGGCCGTTTACCGAACATTTTATAAATGTGGTGCGTATTCCTGTGCCTACAATGGATACTATTGATGCTGTTTTAGAGCAATTAAAACAACTTATAACTACACATCAAATTGCGGGTTTTATTTACGAGCCTTTAGTACAAGGTGCGGCAGGCATGAAAATGTACCCTGCCGAAGCTTTATATCCGATCCTTGAAGTATGTAAGTCTAATGAAATTATCTGTATTGCCGATGAGGTAATGACAGGCTTTGGAAAAACAGGCCCTCATTTTGCTTCAGAAACCATTGGAATTAAACCTGATGTGATGTGTTTATCAAAAGCATTAACTGCCGGAATGATGCCTATGGGAGTAACTACATGTACCCAAAAAATATACGATGCATTTTATAGTAATGATATAGGGAAAGGACTTTTTCATGCCCATACGTACACGGCAAACCCGTTAGCCTGTGCTACAGCCTCAGCGGGTATTGACTTGTTAGTCTCCGAAGAAATTCAACAATCTAAAAAGCGCATAGCGCAAGCACATATTGAATTTGCAGAAACATTAAAAAATCACCCAAAAGTAGCCAATGTGCGTGTTTTAGGTGTAATATTTGCTTTTGAGCTTAATATTAAAATGGAACGCTATGGGAAATTACGTGACCAATTGTTTGAACATTTTAAAAGTGAAGGAGTGTATTTAAGACCTTTAGGTAGCACCATTTACATACTTCCTCCCTATGTTACAACGACCGATCAATTAAACAAAGTTTATCAGTCTATAGATAGTCTTTTAAATAGTTTATAACTTTACAGGCTTAATTAATACTATTTTTTTGAATTCACCTATCTCCATAACTGGATTTGCATCAATTTCTCCTTTGGGGGCCACCCCTAAAGAAATTTGGAATACCTATTTGCAATTTGACAAGCACTGCATTAGTCTGTATTCTTTTTCTGAAGAAGCTACGGTAGTAGCGGCGCTTCAAGCCAAAGAAAATTCACTTTTACAGGAAGTTAAAGAAAGTGTAAACCATTATGCAAATGTAGATCGCTCTGTGTTAATGGGGCTTTTTGCGGCACGAAAAGCAATGAAAAATGCTGGCTGGAGTAAAGGAAGTCATTTTGGCATTAATATGGGAAGTTCACGTGGTGCTACTCAATTATTTGAAACCTATCACCAAGAGTTTATTGAAACTCAAAAGACAAGTACCTTAAGTTCGCCTACCACTACTTTAGGAAATATTTCATCGTGGATTGCGAATGATTTGGAAACCCAAGGACCCGAAATTAGTCACTCTATCACCTGTTCTACAGCATTGCATTCTGTGTTAAATGGGGTGGCATGGCTTACTTCTGGCTTGACCGATAAATTTATGGTAGGAGGAAGTGAGGCGCCTTTAACTCCTTTTACAGTGGCTCAAATGAAAGCTTTAAAAATTTATGCACAAAATACTACAGCTGAATTTCCTTGTAAAGCATTGGATTTAGATAAAAAAAGAAACCAAATGTTTTTGGGCGAAGGCGCGGCCGTTTTTTGTTTGGAAAAGGGAATACAACCTAATGCACATGCCATTATTAGTGGTATAGGTTACGCAACCGAACCATTAACACATAATATTTCAATATCTACGAATGCAGATTGTTTTCAAAAATCTATGAAAATGGCATTAGGAAATACTAATTTAACCGATGTAGATGCTATTGTTATGCATGCGCCAGGTACTATTAAAGGAGATAGTTCGGAATATAATGCAATTACACATGTGTTTGGTGCACAGCTTCCTTTTTTAACTACCAATAAATGGAAAATTGGGCATAGCTTTGGAGCTAGCGGTGCATTAAGTATAGAACTCGCTATTTTGATGCTTACACACCAAAAAGCGATTCCTGTACCTTTTATAAAGAATGATCAGTATCCGAAAAAACTTAAAACAATCCTTGTAAATGCTGTTGGCTTTGGGGGAAATGCTGTTACTATTAAAGTGGAATTACCTTAATAATACAGTTATTGAATTATTACGATAATACTGTAATTAATCACTATATGAATAATTAAACTTAAGTGATTCAGTTACTGAACAATTATCAGTGGTTTGTGCAGCAACTTGAACCGTATTTTCACCTTCGTTAAAGTTACTTTTATAACAAGAAAACAGCACCGTATTTGCTTCTGTTTTTTTAGTTATTTTTTTGCCATTTACAGTAATTTCGTATTGATAATTACTGTTTTCGGGTTGTTTCCATTGAAAAATATAAAATGTAGCTCCAGATTCTACTTTACGAATCGCTAATTCTTTTTTTAATTTTGGAAACTTAAACCCTCGAACTCGCGTTCTAATTTTTAAATTTCTCATATCTAATTTTTTACAACTTTAATTAAAGTCTTACTATTATAAAACGGAATAAGCTTTAAAAGGTTGCTTCAAAACGAACTATTCCTACACTAAAAGCCAATTAAAACGATAATAATCACTTTGTAGATAAGCATTAACTTTTTAAAGTTAAAATATAGTGTTGTTTATAATTTTGACTTGTTCTCTTTTTGAAGCAAGACTTTAAATTTAAGAGTATTATGGTTTTTTTTGAATAAAAAATCCCTCGAGAATTATTCTCAAGGGATTTTAAATTGTTGTTACTATAAGAAAGGCAAATAATCTAAATTATTTGCCAGTAGATTAAAAACTATTAATTTGTAAAAGAATAATTAAATTTTAGTTTATCAATGATATTAGTATTGTTATCAGTAAGTGCTTTTACTGAAATGATATTTTCACCTTCGTTAAAATCACTTTTGTAACATGAAAAAAGTACTAAAGAGGCCTCGCTTCTTTTTTGAACTTTTTTTCCGTTAATACTTATTTCGTATTCATTTGTTTTTTTAGTTGGTTGTTTCCATTGAAAAATATCAAAAGTAGAACCTACAGCAACTTTTTTTAAACTTAGGTGCTGATTTTTTTTTGTTAATGCTTGAACTGATTTTCTTGTTTTTAGTAATAATTCCTCCATGGTAATAATTTATTTTGATTAAAGTTTAACTATTTAAAAGAGGGGGAAATGCATCCAAAATATGTTATTTCAATACATTATGGACGCAAAATATAATCAAAATAAGGATAATTTGTAGTTATTTGTTTTTTTAACACATTGAAATCGACGATAAGCGTAATTTATATGTTAAGAGGTATTTAACAGGAAAATTTATAGTAATAAAGATCAAAAAAACTTATAGAATGGTTGATTTTACGAATCAATACTATTAAAAAAGGAGGCTTATTTATACTAGCTGAAAAACTTTGTCCATTTCAATCCATTTTTCGCCATTTTTGGCCCAAGGTAAACCTTGTTGGTATTTCCACATTAATTGCTCCCATTCTTGTACTTTTGGATTATTGGCATCCATGGTGGCCTTTTTATTAGGATCAAAAGTTTCATCACATTCCATAATCATGAACATACGATTTCCCGAAAGGTAAATTTGCATGTCCAAAATACCAGCATCTTTAATACTGGCTGTAATTTCGGGCCAAGCCTTACCTGGAGCATGATATTCCTTATATTCTGCTATTAACTTAGGATCGTCTTTTAAATCGCAAGTAAGACAGTATCTTTTTGTTTTCATGTGTATATAACTAATTATTGATTATCAACTTTTGAAGCATAAAGCCCATAAAGTGCTACTGCCGAAATACAAATTAAAGGCATTATGAATGAAAATTTAACTTCAGGCACACCTGCAATTAGAGTATCTGCTAAGTTAGAGCCTCCAATGTCAATAATTAAGCCTTGTATGGGCGGAAAAATAGCCCCACCAACAATAGCCATTACTAAAAACGCCGAACCTACTTTAGCTTCATCTCCCATGTCTTTTAGTGCAATTCCATAAATGGTTGGGAACATAATTGACATAAATAAAGAAATGCATACTAATGAAATTAACCCAGGCATACCTGGCAATACAATAGCTCCTACACAACAAACCATGGCCAACACGGCAAATAGTGTAAGTAATTTTGGTGCTTTTAATTTACTCAATAATGCTGTGCCTAAAAAGCGTCCGCCCAAAAAGATCCCCATAGCTATTATATTCATATAAGTAGCATTTAAATCTGTCCCGGCAGATTCGTTCATGTATTGTACATATTGATATATGGCAGTCCAACACATAATTTGAGCGCCAACATAAAACATTTGAGCCAATACTCCTGGAAAAAAAGCTTTTTTAGAAAAAACCTTTTTTAAAGATTCCTTAAAGGTAAGCGCTTCAAATTTTTGTACTGTCGGTATTTTTGTAAAAGCAATAATGGCAAGAATAATTAATACCACTACACCAATACCTAAATATGGATAACTGATAATACTTAAATCTTCAGTTTTAATTGCAGCCTTTGTTGCGGTATCCAATGCAGCATAGGTTTCATCATTATAATCTGCTGATTTAATTTGACTTAATACGACAAATTGTGCAATCATCATTCCTGAAATAGAGCCAATTGGATTAAAGGACTGCGCTAAGTTTAAACGTTGTGTGGCTGTTTCTGGGGCACCTAAAGATAATACCAAAGGGTTTGAAGTAGTTTCTAAAAGCGCTAAACCACATGTAATAACATACAGCGAAATTAAAAAGAAGGCATACTCTTCAAATAAAGCTGCAGGGTAAAATAAAAATGCACCAAATGCGTATAATGAAAGACCTAATAAAATTCCTGATTTGTAACTATATTTTTTAATAAATAAAGCTGCGGGTATAGCCATACATCCATAGCCAAAATAGAAAGCAAATTGAACCAAATAGGCTTGAAACCAACTCAATTCGGGCATTACTTTTTTAAATGCAGTAACCATAGGGTTAGTAACATCATTAGCAAAACCCCATAATGCAAATAAAGAAGTGATAATAATAAAAGGAAACAATAACTCTTTACTCACAAGAGGAGTTTTTTTGGTATTCTCCATAATAATTTGGTTTAATTTTTTAACGAAAACGTTTTCTAGTTTATTCTAAAAAATCCTGCTCAATACAAGACTAAGGATTTTAAAATTTTACTCAGTAAGTAATGAACGATCTAAATGAACATACCCGCCATCCACAGTAATAAATTGACCTGTGGTATGTGATGATTTTTCTGAAATAGTGAACAAACACTGATCTGCTATTTCTTGCGGGGTAGTCATACGATTGTCTAAAGGAATCTTTTTTACTATAGACTGTAATTTCTCATCACCATTCTCCAGAGTTTTTATCCAAGTCTCATAGGCTGGAGTCCAACTTTCTGCTATAATAATAGCGTTAGATCGTATTCCAAATTTTATCAAATCAACAGCCCATTCACGAGTTAAGCCTAATACACCACCTTTTGAAGCCGCATAGCCCGAAGTGCCTCCTTGACCTGTAAGGGCTACTTTAGATCCAATGTTTAAAATATTTCCTTTCGTTTTTTTAAGCATGGGTAAGCAATATTTAGCCATAGCAAAAAAGCTAACCATATTTAACTTTAAGGAATACATAAAATCATCTACCGAAGCATCCAAACCAGCGCCGTCATTAACGCCTACATTATTGATTAAAGCATCAATATGTCCGTATTTTTTTTCAATAATTTCAGCAGCTACTTTTATTTGATTGTGGTCTGAAAGGTCGGTTTTTACAAATAAAGCATCAATTCCTTTGGCTTTTAACTCTTTTTCATAGCCAAAACCACGATCATTTCTACAAACAATTACAGGTATAGCACCTTCGTTTGCTAGTGCTTGCACAATAGTTTCGCCAATACTCCCTTTAAGTCCTGCTGCTCCAGTAACAACTACTATTTTATTTTTTAAGTTTAAATCCATGTAAGCTATAAGCTTTAGGTTTTTTGGTGATTAGCCTATAACCTATATTAGTACTAAAATAAATTTCCTTGGTTCAATTTACTACAATGAATAAAATTCGATTGCATTTTTACCATAAATTTTTTCTTTTTCTGAGGCCGAAAAATTTTCGGTATACGTATCAATAATTCCTTTAACATCTCCGTAAGTCCATTCAATTAAAGATACTGGCCAATCGGACCCGTACATTACTCTGTCTATACCAAATAAATCCATTACATTATCTAAATAAGGTGTAAAATCTTCTTGTTTCCAGCCTTTCCAATCGGCTTCGGTAACCATACCCGAAAGCTTACAACTCACATTTTCACATGCGGCAAGTTCTTTCATTCCTTTTTTCCAATCCTCAATTTGTCCTTCTTTAATATTGGGTTTGGCTATATGATCAATAACAAATTTTTGATTAGGATGTTTTTGTACTGTATATAAGGCAGCATGTAGTTGCGATGGATAAATTAGAATATCATAGGTAAAACCAAACTTTTCTAATTGGCTAATTCCGTTTTGAAAATTGGACCACATCATAAAGTCTACATGTGGCTCATCTTGTACTACATGGCGAAAGCCTTTTATAATCTTTTCTTGGGCATAATGCTCCAAGCGGCGTTCTACTTTTTTGGCTCTTAAATCAACCCAACCAACAACCCCTTTTATAAAATCATGTTTTTGGGATTGCTCAATCAAAAAATTGGTTTCAGATTCATGCTGGTCTGCTTGAACAGCTACACAACCATCAATGCCTTTATCCTGTAATTCTTGATGTAAATCTTCGGGCAAAAAATTTTTTTTAATAGCAGACATCTGATCATTAATCCAGCTGTGCTTTACTTCGCAATAATGCCAAAAATGTTGATGAGAATCTATTTTCATAAGTTAAGCTAAAAACAAAAAATTATAAGTAACAAATGTCAGTTATCTAGTATTAGCCTTCTGCTTCTTATGTTTATTTTGCTACCTCATATAGTTAAGAAAGTGCTTAAATAGTTTTAAAAAACCTAGCAACGCCTTTATTTTCAATAGTTGTTAATGCTTTTTCAATAAAAGAAATTAAACCATTATGATGTGTTAAATCTTCGCCTAAAATAGTTTCATTAGACAATACATTTTTTACTAAATCTGCAAGTGTTTGTGTTTCTGAATCTACTTTATTCCATTGCTCTTTAAAAAAATCAAGTATGGTTTTATCATCATTTAACGCAATAGTTTGTCCTTCAAATTCCCCTTTGTAAAAGCGAATTAAGCATGCTAATGAAAAAGCTATTCGTTTAGGGAAATGGCCGTTCAATTGACTATATTCTGTAAAAGCAGGTAATAAACGCGTTTTAAATTTTGAGGTGCTATTTAGGGCAATGTCAATTAAAAAATGCTTTAATGTGGGGTTTTTAAAACGATCTACAACAGCATTTATAAACGTATCAATTTCTTGTTCCGAAAAATCAACTAATGTAGGTTTCACTTCTGTAGAAAGTAATTCTAAAATATGATTTTTAACTAATTCATTGTCCATACTTTCTTTAACCGTTCGTAAGCCAGATAAGTAGGCCACGGGTACTAATGAAGTATGCGCTCCATTTAAAACGCGCACTTTCATTTCTCTGTAAGAAGAAAGCGCATCAACAAACTGTACATTTAAGTTTGTTTTAGAAAAAGGCAATTCTTTTTGAATAAAGCTAGGTGCCTTTATGATCCAACTATGATATTCCTCTCCAGCAACTAATAATGGGTCATTAAAGCCTGTTTTTTCTTCAATTTCGTTAGCACGGTCTTTGGGATAGCCCGAAACAATTCGATCTACTAGCGTGCTGCAAAAATGGTTGTGTTCGGTAATCCAATCTTGAAAATCATAGCTTAAGTTCCATTTAGTTGCGTAGGCCAAAATAGTTTTTCTTAAGGCATCTCCATTATCTTCAATTAATTCACAGGGTAGCAATACACATCCTTTATTAGCTGCTCCATTAAAATGTGTAAATCTATGGTGTAGCCACAACGTCAATTTTGCAGGAAACTCATGCGGAGGCGTATCGGTAATTTGATCTTGTTCCGAAAATTTAATACCAGCTTCGGTAGTGTTTGAAATTATATAACGCATTTCGGGTAGTTCGGCTGTTGCCAGAAAAGCTTCCCACTCCAAATAAGGTTGAATAACGCTACTTATAGATTCAACTAAAGTTACCTCCGATACCAATGTTCCATTTCGAACTCCATCCAAAGCTACATGAAACAGACCTTCTTGTTCTCTTAGTTCTGAGTAATCTCCACGTTTTGTAGGCTTAACGACAACAATACTACCTCCAAAATCAGTTTGTTTATTTAGTACGTCAATCATCCAATCGCAAAAAGCTCTTAAAAAATTTCCGCCTCCAAATTGAAGTATACGCTCTGGGTATTGTATCGGTTTGTTGGTTGTGGTTCTATTTACTGTTTTCATATTGGTTGTTGGTTGTTGGTTGTTGGTTGTTGGTTGTTTTTTTGAATTCTTCAAAAAAAAGAATCTCTCTCAAAAAAACTGACAACCCGTAACTAATCTATAGTGATACGCCTCGTTTCCAAGGAATAAAATCGTTTTGTCCTTTTATATCGGCTTTGGCTTGCGTTTCGCCACTAGCTACTTGTATAATGTGTTCCAATACTTTTTCGCCCATAGTTTGAATAGTATCTTCGCCACTAATAACGGTTCCAGCATTTATATCAATAATATCATTCATACGCTCAAATAAAGCAGTGTTACTAGACATTTTTAGCACTGGTGTGATGGGATTTCCGGTTGGAGTTCCTAAACCTGTGGTAAAAACAATCATATTACAACCACTTCCCGCTAAGCCTGTGGTACTTTCGACATCATTCCCAGGCGTACACAATAAATTCAGCCCTGGTTTTTCAATTTTTTCAGTATAATCTAATACAGAAACTACGGGCGATGTTCCTCCTTTTTTAGCAGCCCCTGCAGACTTCATAGCATCGGTAATTAATCCGTCCTTTATATTTCCTGGTGATGGATTGTTTTCAAAACCAGATCCAGCCTCTACAGCACGTTGCGAATAGGTTTTCATTATGGATGCAAACTTAGTGGCGTCATCACTCGTTTCGCAACGATTAATAATTTCTTGTTCTACTCCATTTAATTCTGGGAATTCTGATAATACGGGTGATCCCCCTAAAGCGGTTAATAAATCGGAGGCATAGCCTAGGGCAGGGTTTGCCGAAATACCAGAAAAACCATCTGAGCCACCACACTCTAAGCCTAGGATTAATTTACTCAAAGGAGCGGGTTGTCTTTCAATTTTATTGGCTTCGGTCAAACTAATAAAAGTATGTTTTACCGCCTCTTCTATTAGGTGGCGTTCACTTTTACTTTGTTGTTGTTCTAAATAATGTATTGGTTTTTGACAATTTGGATCACGATCCGTTATGGCTTTTTGTAGCATGTCAATCTGTGCGTTTTGACAGCCTAGGCTAAATACGGTTGCTCCAGCTACATTGGAGTTGGTAATATAACCGGCTAATAGATTACACAAGGTTTCGGCATCTTGACGAATACCACCACAACCACCGTCGTGCTTTAAAAATTTAACCCCATCCACATTTGGAAATAATCTGTTTTTAGAAATTTCTTCCTTTGTGCTAATAATATCTGTTGCCAGTATCGCTTCCGCGGAAGCGCCAGCTTTATATTTTTCAATTAGAGCAGCGGTGTTTACCGCAAAATCCTTTTTTGTTTCATAGCCCAATACATCTAACAGTGCGCCTTCAAGTACATCTACATTTCTGTTTTCACAAAAAGTTAACGGAATCACTAACCAATAGTTGCGTGTGCCTACGCTGCCATCCTTTCGGTAAAAGCCATTAAAAGTACGCCCTTTAAATTTAGAAGTATCTGGTGTTGACCAGTGCTGTTTTTTTTGATCAGCATTATATACTGCCGAAGCGTGTTTTATGTTTTTAGTAGTAATAGCTTCGCCTTGTTTAATTGGTTCTATTGCTTTTCCAACAAGGACTCCATACATGAAAATTTGATCGTTTATTGCAAAATCATACAAGGCAAATTTGTGTTTTTGTTGTATATCATGTTTTAATGTAAATGTATTACCTGCAATATCAATAAAGGTGTTTTTGGGTAGCGAATGAATAGCAACAATAATATTGTCTTTTGGGTCTATTTGTGCGTACTGTTTTGACATTTTTTTAGCCTTTATTGATTAGGTATTTATCTTATTTGCAATAAAAAACCCTTCTGAATATCCTTATTTATTGTTCAGGATAACCAAAAGGGTGCATGTTTATATTAATTTACCGGTAACTTGTTAAAAGTATATGGCAAAAAATTAAATTATCCTCTTACTTTTTTAATTGTCGCAATAGCTTGAGCAACTGTTTTTTCTAGGCCTTTGAAATCACGATCAGCTAATATTTTTTTGCTAATTAATTGAGATCCCATTCCAACACAAGTTACACCTGCATCAAACCATTCTTGTAAATTTGATTCTTCAGTAGTTACACCGCCGGTAGGCATAATTGAAGTCCATGGCTGAGGTCCAACAATACCTTTTACAAACTTAGGGCCGTATAAATTTCCTGGGAATAGTTTTACGATTTCGCAACCTAATTCTTCTGCTCTTGCAATTTCAGTTAAGGTTCCGCAACCTGGATTCCAAGCTACTTTACGTCGGTTACATACCATGGCAATATCCTCGCGTAATACGGGAGTTACAATAAAGTTTGCTCCTAGTGACATGTACAATGAGGCAGCCGCAGCATCGGTAACTGAGCCTACTCCCATGATCATTCCGGGTAATTCGGCAATAGCATATTTGGTTAATGCAGCAAAAACTTCGTGAGCAAAATCACCACGTGCTGTAAATTCTAATAAGCGAGCACCACCATCGTAACAAGCTTTTAATACTTTTTTTCCTAATTCAATATCTGGATGGTAAAATAAAGGAACCATTCCTGTTTCTTTCATTACCTGAGCTACTTCTATTCTTGAAAATTGTGCCATTTTTTTAATTTTTAGTTGTTGGTTGCCAGTTGTTAGCCAAAACTATATTAGTTAGTATATTAAAAATCCCTTTTTGGGAAATTAAGAGTTATTTATCGATCTACTTTTGCTGAGCCATCACTGGCAATAAAGTTTAATACTTCTTCCTTTGATGCTCGATTAACATCACCAAAAATGGTGTGTTTAATTACACATGCGCCAGTGGCAAAAGCAATTGCTTTTTCTAAATTGTCAGTATATTCAATTAAACCATATATCAATCCGCCCATAAAAGCATCACCAGTACCTACCCGATCCACTACGGGAGTAATTTCATTTAGACGTGCTCTGTACATTTCTCCCTTATTGTAAAGCAAACCTCCAATTATTTGATGCGATGCATTTAATGAATTTCGGTAAGTCATTGCCATAGTTTCCAAATTAGGAAGCATTTTATGTATTTTGGCAAAGCTTTTTTTGGCATCAACATCTACGGTGTAATCTGGATCTATTTTTTCTTCACCTAGCATAAACAATGCGGTATCTACATCACCTAAAATAACATTACTGTAGCTCAATAACTCGGGCATTACCTCTTTAGGAGATTTACCATAGTTCCAAAGTTTTTTTCTGTAATTTAGGTCTGTAGAAATTGTTAAGCCTTTATCTTTTGCGGCTTTTATACCTTCTAAACATACTTCGGCTGCATTTTCAGATAATGCTGGTGTAATTCCACTCCAGTGAAACCATGTAGCGCCATCTAAAACTACATCCCAATTAATGTCTCCTTTCTTTATTTGAGAAACCGCTGAGTCATCACGATCATAAACCACTGCACTATTTCGACCTGAAGCTCCGTTTTCAAGAAAATAAAGTCCTAAACGCTTTCCTTGGCGTAAAATATGTTTATGACCAACACCAAAACTTCGAATAGTATTCATGGCACAATCACCAATGGCGTTAATAGGAATGGCTGTTACAAATTCTGCATTAGCACCATAATTAGCTAATGAAGCTGCTACGTTAAATTCGCCACCTCCATAAATTACCTCAAATGAGGTTGCCTGACTAAAACGAAGGTTGTTTGGAGGTGAAAATCTACCTAATATTTCACCGAATGTTATTACTTTATGCATCATAAAAAAGTTGGCTTTGCTAAGAATAATTTCAAGTAACACTCTTTTTTACTTGATATTTCTTACTGATCAAATATGTTTTAAAAAACCTTGGCAAATTTCCGAAAATTAATTTGATTTAAAAATCTACAGTAGCTTTAATTACACCAGTTTCTGGTTTTGTCCAACTATCAAAATTAGCAATCATTTCCGTAAAAGGAACATTATGGGTAATAAATGAATCGGTTGGAAATTGATTTAATACATTAATTACATGTTCAAAATCTTCTTTAGTGGCATTACGGCTACACATTAAGGTAGTTTCTTTGGCATGAATTTTAGGATGTGTAAACACTAATTCTCCTTTAGATAAACCGACTAAAACATACCTGCCGCCATGAGCCATATAATCTGTTCCGACTTCTAATGCTCCTTTAAACCCTGTGGCGTCAAAAACAGCTGTAGCCATATCATTATTGGTAATTTTGGCAATTTTATCTTGCGGATTATCAGAAACATTAATTATATAATCGGCACCAATTTCATTTTTTGCATAAGCTAATCTATCATTGTTAACATCAAGTGCAATTACTTTGGCTCCTGCTATTTGGGCTAGTTTAATCATCCCAATACCGATGGGGCCACAACCTACTATTACCACAAATTCCCCTTGGGTTACCGCGGCTCTTCGGATAGCATGTGCTCCAATAGCTAAAGGCTCAACAATAGCCATTTGGTCATAAGTTAAGTTGTTAGCAGGTAGTAATAAATCTTGTCTAACCGTGATATATTCTTGCATACCTCCATCAGAATGTACTCCTAATACACTTATGTTTGTACAACAATTTGTTTTTCCATTACGGCAAGCAATACATGTTCCGCAACTTATATAAGGCATAATTACTACCTTGTCTCCAGCTTTTAGCCCTGCTTTATTTTTATCAATTTCAACAATTTCAGAGGCCAACTCGTGTCCTAAAATTCTGGGGTAAGTAAAAAATGCTTGATTGCCAGAATAGGCGTGTAAGTCGGTGCCGCAAATACCTACTTTTTTAACTTTTAATAAGGCTTCGCCTTTTTTGCGTACAGGGACTTCCTTTTCTTTTAATAAAAATTCACCCGGTTGCTCACAAACTATATATTTCATTTAACTATTTGTTTTTTTGAATAGGTATTTGATTCTGACAGGTTTTAAAATTAGAAAAACGCACTCCTTAAAGGAGTACGTTTCTTTGTGTACAAAAACTCAACATAATTTTCTTCTACACTAAACTATTAAAATAGAAACACAACTAAATAATGTGCAATAAAATTACTTAGTAATTTCTAGTACATGAGCAAAATCTCCCGATTTTTTGCCAAGCTTAGTTACCACTAATCCTGCTGGATTTTGCTTAAATTCCACTTTAGCATCGCTCCCCAATAAACGTACATTTTTAATAGTTATTCCTTTTGAATATTGACTCTCTTTTCCTAAAGATGTAATGTTTACTTTGCCATCCTTAGGCCAAGCCATCATTATAGCATATAATTTATCTCCTTTTTGAGTAAAGCGAATATCTTGCCCTGAAAAAGCTTTGTTTTTGCCTTCGGAATGATGTCCTTTTTTTACTTCAGTTGGACCTTCACCAAAGGTTTTCCAATATTTAGTGCCATAGATAGCCTCGCCATTAACTTTTAACCAATCTCCCATTTCCAAAAGAATCTTCTTTTGATCATTGGGAATGGTTCCATCGGCTTTGGGGCCAACATTTAATAATAAATTTCCGTTTTTTGAAACGATATCAACTAAATCATCAATTAATTGATTGGTGTCTTTTGATTCCCAATTAGATACGTGGCACCATGAATTTTTACCAATAGATGTATCTGTTTGCCAAGGTAATTTTCGAATACCTGGAAGTTTACCTCTTTCTAAATCGTAAATTACCGTACCTTCAGGAAAAGCTTCGTGATCAAAGTTTTTATCTTGTAATACGACCTCTTTGCCCCATTCAATACCTTTGTTGTAATAATAAGCGGCTATTTTGGGACGGTACTCTTTAAATGCAGGGCGGTCAAGCATAAAGTCGAACCATAAAATATCAGGTTGGTAATTGTCAATTAAGTCCAGAGTACGTAACCACCATTTTTTCTTGAATTCTTCCGAAACGGGCTCGCTTAAATCTTTTCCTTTTTTTGAATATAAATCAGCATATTGAGGATCGGTAGTGTCAAAATGATCTTTTTTATTGTAAAATGACCAGTTAAATGCATAGTGTGATGAGGCTCCCATAATTAAACCTTTACGGCGTCCAGCGTTAAAAAGTTCGCCTAAAACATCGCGTTTTGGTCCCATGTTTTTGGAATTCCAGCGAGTGGTTTTTGAAGCATACATGGCAAAACCATCATGATGATCTGCTACTGGAACTACATACTTTGCACCAGCGGCTTTAAATAAATCAATCCATTCATCGGCATTAAATTTTTCGGCCTTAAACATAGGGATGAAATCTTTGTATCCAAATTCTTTTTGATCTCCAAATGTTTTTTTGTGGTGTAAAAATTCTTTGGTAGGGCCTAACTTCCCTGGGTTTAATTGAGCAGAAAAGTTTGCCGTATCCATATACATATGACGAGGATACCATTCAGAGCCATAAGAAGGTACCGAATAGGCTCCCCAATGGATAAAAATACCGAATTTTTTTTCGTTAAACCAAGTAGGGTCCTTATAGTGTTCTTTTATTGAATTCCAATTTGCTTGGTAAAGAGGTTTTGCTATAGTATCATTAATCAAAACTTTTTTCTTCTCTTGTTTACATGCAACAACACCCAGTATACTCATTAGTACAACGAGTAAAATTCCTTTAAACTTCATAAATATCATAATTTTGATTTCAATGATACGCAAAAGTCGTGATAATACTCGTGTTCAATGATAACAAAAGAGCTAAAAATGTATAACAAATGATTTAACAAATGTGTTTTTTGACGATAAAAATGAGCATGATAGAAGTAATTTGAATGAAAATAATGGCTATAACGATTTAGTTGTTATATTTACACCTGCAATTTTTTAATTTTGTGTACAACAAAAGCTCAACATAATAAAAGTTGTATCGCTTAACTAAGTTTTTATTAATGCTCAAAAATGTCGATGATAGTGAATTTAATTTTACTGTATAACAACTAACAACTACTTAGTAGGCAAAAAAAAAGAGGCTGTTCAATTTATTGAATGGCCTTTTGTATTAATTAAAAATTGGCACCTAATTTTTAATACTGGTTTCAGTAGAATCAATAAGTTTATTGTATTTTAAAGAATCTTCTTTTACAATAAGCGCTTCTCTTGCTTTTATAATGGTATCTATTTTTTGAACACGAATAGCTAAGGAGTCAGCAACTCGTTGGAACAAGGCTTCGTATTTTTTTAAGTCGTTAGAGTAGTATTTCGTGTTTTCTTTAAAAATATCGGGATCAATATCGTATTTGGCACACATAAATTCTTTAGGATGAATGCCGGATTCTATAAGTTCTTGTCTGGATACCGATTTAGCGGCATTTAACAGCGTCATATCAATTAGCATACGAACCATTAAATCTTCGGGCAGAAGAACTTCAGGTTTTGGAAATTTTTCAACACTTTGGCAACTAGCCAAAATTATGATGGTAAGTATGCTAATAAATTTTTTCATTAACGATTAAATGTTAAGCGTTTTCCTTGTTTGGGCTTATTTAAAATTTTGAAATTATGATATACCAATTCGCCATTTACAAAGGTATGCGTAATGCGCGAAGTAAATGTAGTATCTTCAAATGGAGACCAACCACATTTGTATAAAATATTGTCTTTTGAAACACGCCATGGAGCATTCAGGTCTACTAAAACAGCATCGGCATAGTAACCCTCTTTAATGTATCCTCGTTTTTCAACTTCAAATAAAATAGCAGGATTGTGACAGGCTTTTTCAACAATTTTTTCAAGGCTGAGTTCACCTTTGTGGTAAAATTCAAGTAAAGCTGTCAAGGCATGTTGTACTAATGGTCCGCCCGATGGTGCTTTGGTATATACATTGCTTTTTTCTTTTGATGTATGTGGAGCATGGTCAGTCGCAATAACATCAATTTTATTATCAATTAAGCCTTTAAGTAAGCCTTTTCGATCTTTTTCGGTTTTAACAGCAGGGTTCCATTTAATATGTGTGCCTTTAGTGTCATAGTCGTCACTATTAAACCATAAATGATGTACACAAACTTCGGCGGTAATCTTTTTTTCTTTTAGCGGAAGTTTACTGTCAAACAAGGCTAATTCTTTAGCAGTAGATAAATGAAACACATGTAATCGCGCTCCAGTTTCTTTGGCTAAAGCAATAGCTCTAGATGAGGACAAGTAACAAGCCTCTTCACTTCTAATAATTGGATGTAGGTGAATAGGAATATCGTCACCATATTGTTCAATATGTTCAGCTAAATTTTTGCGAATAGTAGCTTCATCTTCACAATGTACAGCGATTAATAATGGAGTTGATGAAAATATTTTTTTCAACACCTCGGGATCATCGACAAGCATATTTCCTGTTGATGAGCCTAAAAATAATTTTAAGGCAGCTACTTTTTTAGGGTCTACCTTTAAAATTTCTTCTAAATTATCATTAGTTCCACCAAACATAAAAGAATAATTGGCGTAACTAGATTTACTAGCAATATCAAATTTATCTTCTAATAGTTCAATAGTAGTGGCTTGCGGAACGGTGTTAGGCATTTCAATAAATGAAGTAATACCACCAGCAATTGCCGCTCTTGATTCTGATTCAATATCCGCTTTATGTGTTAAACCAGGTTCTCTAAAATGTACCTGGTCATCAATCATTCCTGGAAGTAAATATTTCCCTTCGGCATCAATAACTTGAATTTCAGCATTTTTAGCACTAATGCTTTCGTTGATTTCTACAAAAACACCATTTTCAATATAGACATCATATTCGTTAATACGTCCTTCGTTTACAACTTTGGCGTTTTTTATAAGGATTTTGCTCATTTTTTATTAAAAATACTGTTTAGTTTCATTTGAATAACTCCAAATATAGCTTCAGAAATTATTCCTTTTGACATTTTGGAATTTCCTCTAGTTCTGTCGGTAAAAATTACAGGAATTTCTTTGTATGTGCATTTTTTTTGATAGGCTTTAAACTTCATTTCTATTTGAAATGCATAGCCTACAAATTTAATATTATTTAAGTTGATTTGCTCTAAAAGCTTACGCGAATAACAAACAAATCCTGCGGTGGTATCACAAATAGGCATTCCAGTAATAAATTGCACATATTTTGAAGCACCATATGATAACAATACACGACTCATAGGCCAATTTACTACGTTTACTCCTTTAACATAGCGCGAACCTATAACCATATCCATTTGCTCATTAGTAGCGTTTTGGTATAGTTTTATAAGATCATTTGGATTATGTGAAAAATCGGCATCCATTTCAAAAATATATTCATAATCACGCTTTAAAGCCCATTTAAATCCATGAATATAAGCGGTGCCTAGGCCTAATTTTCCTTTTCTTTTTTCTAAAAACACGCGATTAGGATAACGTATTGCTATTTCATTTACTACAGTAGCAGTACCATCGGGCGAATTATCATCAACAATTAATAGGTCAAACGCCTCGGGTAATTCCAATACCGCCTTAATAAGGAGTTCAATATTTTCTATTTCGTTGTACGTGGGTACAATTACAAGCGGCTTGGGCATTTACATTATATTTCGGACAAAGATAATTATACCAATTCAAACAAAAACTAGAATTTTAGGATTGAATTGATGTAAACTCATATTTTGGATTTACATTTGTTATACTTGGTTTGTACATTTTAATATATAAATTGTTTTGTATTGTTTTTTAATAACACAAAAAATGAGTTGTTAAGTGTAAAGACCACATTTAAATATAAAAATTACATTTTCTTTTTTGGAGGCTTTATTTAGGCATATTTCATCGCACGATTGGATAACAGTAATTTGCTTTATGGCTTTTTGCTTATTAATTGTGGCTAAAAAAATAAATTCTTATCATTTTAAGAATTTTATGTTGCTTTTTGTAACAGATAAATACGTAAAAATTCATCATGAAGATAATTCACGAAAAAATATTCATACGGTATTAACATTGTTTCAAGGGCTTATTTTGCCATTATTAATCCATGTAATATTATTTAATTTTAAAAAAATTGATAATTTAAATTTATCCTGTTATCTGAAAATACTAGCTATTTATCTGGTTTTTTTCGGAAGTAAATTTATGCTAGAAAAAACAGTGGTTATTGTATTTGGTTTAAGTGCTAAATTGACATCTTATTTGTTTGAAAAACAGACGTATAAAAATTATTTTTGTATTATATTTTTTCCTTTTTTGTTGCTGCTTGTATATCAGGTTGAATATGTAGAAATTACAACTTTTATAGTTGCAATTATAGGGATATTATTATTCTTACTTGCTGTTGGTCTCATAATTAGCCACTATAGAAAGCTTTTTTATGAGGCTCCTTTTTATTTTATTTTGTACCTTTGCACCTTTGAAATAGCCCCCTATATTTTAGCCTACTTATGGGTCAACATAAGTTGTTAATTATGACGAAAACATTAGAGTCTATGAAAGTGAAAACGATTTTGGTTTCTCAACCAGAACCTAAAGTGGAAAATTCGCCCTATTTTGAGTTAGAAGAAAGACAACGTGTTAAAATAGATTTTGTTCCATTTATTCATGTTGAAGGGGTTGAATCTAAAGAAGTTAGAAATCAAAAAATTGATTTATCTAAGTTTACTGCAATTATTTTAACAAGTAGAAACGCAGTAGATCATTTTTTCAGAATTGCCGAAGAAATGCGATTTAAAGTGCCAGATAGCTTAAAGTATTTTTGCCAGAGTGAGGCGGTAGCTTACTATTTGCAAAAATATGTAGTATATCGTAAGCGTAAAATTTATGTTGGTAAGCGTACTTTTTCTGATTTATCACCTTTAATTAAAAAATATAAAACAGAGTCGTTTTTGTTGCCTTCATCTGATCAATTAAAGCCAGAAGTGCCTAAAACATTAGATGATTTAAAAGTAAATTGGAAGCAAGCTGTTTTTTACAAAACAGTAGTAAGTGATTTGTCAGACTTACGCGATGTGTTTTATGATGTGTTGGTATTTTTCAGTCCTTCGGGAATCAAATCATTGTTTGAAAATTTTCCTGATTTTCAGCAAAACAAAACTCGAATTGCCGTATTTGGAAATTCGACAATTAAAGCAGCTGAAGCCCATGGTTTAGTTTGCAATATACAAGCGCCAACCCCCGAAACACCATCGATGACTATGGCATTAAAAAAGTATATTAAAGAAGTGAATAAAAAATAATATTGTTATAAATACAAAAAAAACCCATCACATGATGGGTTTTTTTATGCCTTATTTTATAAGATCAAGATAGTTTATACTATGGATGGTATGGTTATTAGGATTGTTCTTTTTTTAACAAGCATACTAATAAATAACTCCATGCTGCTATTAAAAAGCTTCCGCCAATGGGAGTGGCAATAGCAATGGCTTTTAGATTGGTGTTAATCACATATTCATCTAGATTAAGAATATATATAGATCCAGAAAAAAGAATAATACCAATAAAGACAAGAAGCCAAATAACTTTTTTTTGTTTAGGAAGTAAAAAAGTAGCATTTCCAACAAATAACAATAAAAAAGCATGATAAAATTGGTAACGCACTCCCGTTTGAAAAGAGTTGAGCTGTGTTTCGGTTAAAATAGCCTGTAATCCATGTGCCGCAAAAGCCCCAAGTATTACCCCAAGTACTCCAAATATGCTAGCGGTGATTAAAATAATTTTTGACTGTTTTTCCATAATGACTTGATTACCTTTGTGGGCTAAAAATCTACTAATAATAGTTAGTAGTATTCAAAAATACTAAAATAAGTACATGCGTAACATTGTAATTTTTGGTGCAGGTAAATCAAGTGTTTTTTTGATAAAACAATTGCAGGTAAATTCAGATAGTAAACTCACTTTAGTGGCGCTTAACTTCTCGGGACTCCCAAAAGACATACTCGAACATAAAAATACAGATTTGGTGTTGCTCGATGTGTCTGATACTTTAAGAGTAGGGAAGTTGATAAAAGTGCAAGATCTAGTAATATCAATGCTTCCAGCAAATTTACATATTCAAATTGCAGAGCTTTGTTTGCAGTATACTAAAAACATGTTAACAGCTTCTTACGTAAGTAAAAAAATGAAACAATTGCATCAAACGGCAATAGCAAAAGGAGTATTGTTTTTAAACGAAATGGGTTTAGATCCAGGACTGGATCATATGAGTGCTTTACGGGCTATAGCTACTATTAAAAAGATAGGAGGAAAAATAACTTCATTTAAGTCGCATACTGGAGGTTTGGTTAAAAAGCTTAGTAATACGCATGCTTGGAATTATAAATTTACATGGAATCCATTAAATGTTATTATAGCTGGGGGAGAAGGAGCAACATATCTTTTTGAAAATAATGAAAAAAATATTGAATACGCTTCTGTTTTTGATGCTGTACAGCAAGTAAAAATTTTAGATGATTTATATGATAGTTACCCCAATAGGAATAGTTTAAATTATGTAAAAAAATATGGGTTAGAAGAGTGCAAAACTGTATATCGAGGAACATTAAGGCATAAAGGATTTTGCGAAGCTTGGCAAGTATTTGTCCAACTTGGAATGACAGATAATACTAATTTTATAAAGCTTCCGCAGAAGAGTAGTAGGAAATATTTTTTAAATTATTTTTTAAAACCGAATAATGATATTACGACTCAATTTTGCAAACAGACTCAAATAAAAAAGGAGAGTGATGTTTATGATAAAATGGTAGGATTGCATTTATTTTCAGAAAATTATTTTTTAGAAAAAACAGCTGGAACTGCAGCTCAAATTTTATTATCTATTTTGGAGCAAGAATGGAAATTGACAGCTAAAGATTTAGATTGTGTAGTAATGCTTCATGAAATTGAATATGAGTTGGATGGAGTAAAACAAAAGCAAAATTTATCCTTATATGTGGAAGGCGAAGATCATTGTTATACGGCAATGGCAAAAACAGTAGGTTTACCTATGTATGAAGCCGCAATGCTAATGCTTCAAAATAAAATTGGATTGACAGGAGTTCAAACACCTACCAATCCAATAATTTATAATCCTATTTTAAAACAATTAAAAGCAAAGGGGATTTCCTTTACAGAAACGCTTTAAAATTTAATCTCTTGAATTTCCCATGTATCGTAGCACAAAATACATCAATGTAGCTAATGATCCTAAAGCAGCTACTAAATAGGTACGCGCAGCCCATTTTAGGGCATCTTTAGCAGCAGCGTGTTCTTCTCTATTTAACATGCCAGGGGAATTTTCTAACCAAGCTAAGGCGCGATTACTGGCATCATATTCTACCGGAAGGGTAATGAAAGTAAAAGCCGTAGTTACGGCAAAAAGCAAAATCCCCACTAAAAATATAGTGTTTCCTAAAGCATTACCTGTAGCAGACATACCAATACCGACCATTAGTATAATATTTGAAAATTTACTAGCTATGCCTACAACAGGGACAATTTTAGAGCGCATTTGCAGCCATTGATAAGCTTGAGCATGCTGTACTGCATGTCCTACTTCGTGTGCGGCAACAGCGGCGGCGGCGGCATTTCGTTGATTGTATACGCCTTCGCTTAAATTTACGGTTTTATTTTGTGGATTGTAATGATCTGTTAGCATACCAGCCGTTGATATTACATCTACATCACGGATACCGTTATCGCGTAGCATTTTTTCTGCAATTTCCGCACCACTCATTCCATTTTGTAGTGAAAGTTCAGAGTATTTTTTAAACTTACTTTTAAGTTTGTTACTCACAAATGAACTTACTAAAAAAATAAGTCCAGCAATAACATAATAACCAATCATGATTTTAAATTTTGTACTTTAAATGTACAAAAGATTTTTTTAATTTGAATGATTTGATACTACTTCCCTATACTTTTGTTAAAGCTTACCTGTTACATAATAAGCTATGCAATCACAGGAGTTTCTAAAAATTGATCTACTTTAGTATAGTTGAAATCAAATGCAGTAGCAATCGCTTTGTATACAATTTTTCCATCAATAATATTTAGTCCTTTTTTTAGCGTTTCATTTTCAGCACAAGCTTTTTGCCAACCTTTATTGGCTAATTGTAAGGCATACTTTATGGTAACATTGGTTAAAGCTAAGGTGGAAGTGTAGGGAACAGCACCTGGTATATTAGCTACAGCATAGTGTACAATATTGTCAATAATATACGTTGGATTTTGGTGCGTGGTTGGTATAGTGGTTTCAAAACAACCTCCTTGATCTACAGCAACATCCACAAGTACAGTTCCAGGACTCATTTTTTTGAGCATGGCTTTTGTAACTAACTTAGGCGCTTTTGCTCCAGGGATAAGAATACTTCCTATAATTAAATCAGCATTTTTTATGTTATTTTCAATAGTATAACTACTTGAAAATTCGGTGATGACATTGGCGGGCATTACATCATCTAAATAACGTAAACGTTTCATGTCAATATCTAAAATAGTGACTAAAGCTCCCATGCCTGCAGCCATTTTTGCTGCTTGGGTTCCTACGACACCACCGCCAATAACAACAACCTTTGCAGGAGGTACACCGGGTACACCGCCAAGTAAAATACCTTTTCCTTGTAAAGGTTTTTCTAAAAATTTAGCACCTTGCTGTATGGACATTCTTCCTGCTACCTCGCTCATAGGAATAAGTAAAGGAAGGGAGCCGTCGCTTTCTTCAACAGTTTCATAGGCAATGCAAATTGCTCCTGAAGCCATCATGGCTTTGGTTAAGGTTTCATTGGAGGCAAAGTGAAAATAGGTGAACACAATTTGATTTTTTTGAATAAGAGAATATTCCTTTTCAATAGGTTCTTTTACCTTAATAATCATTTGAGCCACTTTGTAGACATCCGCAATACTGGATAGCATTATGGCTCCAGCTTCAATATACTGATGGTCGTCAAATCCGCTTGCTTTTCCTGCATTTTGTTGTACATAAACTTCATGCGTATTTTTCACTAATTCCAGTACTCCACTAGGAGTAAGTCCAACTCGGTTTTCGTTGTTTTTTATTTCTTTAGGAACTCCAATAATCATAATTCAGTAGGTTTAGATAGCTATTTAAAATTAAAAAACAGGAGTTTATTAATAGGCTATTTAACATTTATAATGGAGTAATAAGTTGATTATTGGTAATTTGAAGAATTTGAGCTTTTAAAATTAACAATAAAGTAGATTTTTAGTCTAAAAATTATTTTTTTTTAATATAATTATGCAAAATGTTAAGGGGTATTTTAAGAAAATAATGACTTATTAAGTCTGTTTTGTGATTAAAATACCTTTTTAAGGTATTAAATTAAGTGAATTTGTCTTTTATTGTTGAGAAATGGTAAAAACTGTCTATTAAAAAAATGAGATTTAAGTTTATTTATTTTAATAAACTTAAACCTCATTATGGTATAGTATTGTTAGTATATTATTATTTGTATTTTAATTTAAAATACAGTAATACTCCAGAGCAAATAGCAGTAATGCCATTGGCAACTAAAAGGGGAGTACTATCAATTTTAAAGGCGTAAAATACCCATAAGCATACCCCCGTAAAAAACATAGAGAACATAGGTAATGATAAGCTCTCGGTTGATTTTGTTTTCCAGGTTTGGTATACCTGAGGTAAAAATGAACCCGTAGTTAATATGGCGGCAATTGTGCCAATTATTTCAATGATGTCTGTATTCATTAACCAACTATATTTATAATTTTTCCTGGAACAATAATTACTTTTTTAGGAGTACGTCCGTTCAATTGTTTTTGTGTTTTTTCATGTGCCATGACTACTTTTTCAATGTCGTCTTTGCTCATGTCTAAAGGCAATTCGAGTTTAAAACGCATTTTTCCATTAAAAGAAACTGGATATTCCTTAGCACTTTCAACTAAATGAGAAGCTTCAAAAATAGGGAATGTAGCTGTTGAAATGGATTCGGTGTTCCCTAGTAAACGCCATAATTCTTCAGAAATATGTGGCGCATATGGAGAAATTAAAATAGCTAGGGGTTGAAGTATTTCTTTACTAGTACATTTTTGAGCGCTCAATTCGTTTACAGCGATCATAAAAGTACTCACCGAGGTGTTGAAAGAAAAGTTTTCGATATCCTCAACTACTTTTTTGATGGTTTTATGCAGTGTTTTTAAATTATCCTTGGTAGGAGCAGCATCGGTAAATTTCACTCCATTTTCGCCCATATATAATTTCCATAATTTTTTTAAGAAATTATGTACACCAGTAATACCAGCAGTGTTCCATGGCTTGGCTTGCTCTAAGGGACCCAAAAACATTTCGTACAAGCGCAAGGTGTCGGCACCATATTGCTCGCAAATATCATCGGGATTAACTACGTTGAATTTTGATTTCGACATTTTTTCCACTTCGCGACCTACAATATATTTGTCGTCTTTTAAAATAAATTGAGCCTCTTTAAAATCTGCTCTCCAGTTTTTAAAAGCGACTATGTCTAATTCATCAGAAGCGTTTACAAAAGAAACATCACTGTGAATAGGACTTTTGGCAATGGTTAAGATGTCTGTATCTAAACTGCTTATAATTTTATTGTCTATTAAATAGTTGAGTACTACTTCCTCAAATTCATCATCAGATGTAAATGCACTTTTTGAAACAAAAATTGAAGGAATCTTTTTGGTTAAATCTTCAGCAACACTGTGATCAAGACTACATCCTGTTTTTACAAAAGCTAAGGCCTTATATACAAAAGCAGAAGTCCCTAAAATCATTCCTTGGTTGATCATTTTTTGGAAAGGTTCTTCTACCGTAAGGAAACCACGGTCGTGCAAAAATTTTGTCCAAAAACGACTGTACAATAAATGCCCTGTTCCGTGCTCACTACCTCCTACATACAAGTCTACATTTTTCCAATATTGCAAAGCTTCTGCGGAAGCGAATTCGGTCTCATTTTGTGCATCCATGTAACGGAATAAATACCATGAACTACCTGCCCAACCTGGCATGGTATTTAATTCTAAAGGAAATACACTTGAGTGATTTATTTTTTCATTAGAAACAACCTCATTGTTTTCAATATCCCAAGCCCAAGTAGTGGCTCTACCCAAAGGAGGTTCTCCTTCTTCGGTAGGTAAATATTTTTCTACTTCAGGTAAATTGATAGGTAAATGTTTGTTGTTTATAAGCTGCGGCATGCCATCCACATAATAAATAGGAAAAGGTTCTCCCCAATAACGCTGACGACTAAAAACAGCATCACGCAAACGGTAGTTTGTTTTTCCTTGACCGCAACCTAAAGATTCTAATGTTTTGATCAATACTTTAGTGGCTTCTTTTGGCGATAAACCATCTAAAAAATCTGAATTTGCAATAACAGCATTTACCTTATCGGTATAGGCTTCAGTAGTCACATCAACATCCTTAAAAATATTAATTATAGGAATATCAAAATGAGTAGCAAAATCATGATCACGTTGATCACCACATGGTACAGCCATAACAGCTCCAGTACCATAGCTTGCTAACACATAATCGCCAATCCAAATGGGGATGCGTTTTTTGCTAATAGGATGCTCGGCATAACTACCTGTAAATACGCCCGAAATGGTTTTAACATCGGCCATACGCTCGCGCTCACTTCGTTTAGCAGTAGCTTCAAGGTAAGCATCTACGGCTTCTTTGTTTTTTGGAGTAGTAATTTTGGACACTAAAGGGTGCTCTGGTGCAATCGTCATAAAACTTACACCAAAAATGGTATCAGGTCGAGTGGTAAATACTTCAATTTTTGCATCAATATCTTGAACATCAAAAGTAACGGAAGCTCCTACCGATTTTCCGATCCAGTTACGTTGTGTTTCTTTAATACTTTCGGTCCAATCCAGGCCTTGTAAACCTTGAAGCATACGTTCGGCATAGGCAGAAATTCGCATGCTCCATTGCGTCATTTTTTTGCGTACAACAGGATGGCTACCGCGTTCGGAAACGCCATTAACAATTTCATCGTTTGCTAAAACGGTTCCTAAAACTGGACACCAGTTTACCTCCGTTTCGGCCAAATATGCCAAACGGTATTGTAATAGTATTTCTTGTTGTTTTTTTGTTGGAAAAACTTTCCATTCTATTTCGGAAAACACTTCAATATCTTCATCACATACGGCATTTACTTTTGTGTTTCCACTGGTTTCAAACTTCGCGACAAGCGTATCAATAGCTTCTGCTTTATTGGTGTCAATGTTATACCACGAATTGAATAACTCGCCAAAAATCCATTGTGTCCATTTGTAATATTCTGGACTACTAGTTTGTACTTCGCGACTCCAATCAAATGAAAAACCTATTTTATCCAATTGTTCACGGTAACGTGCAATATTAGTTTGGGTAGTTAAGGCTGGGTGTTGCCCCGTTTGTATGGCATATTGTTCTGCAGGTAATCCAAAAGAATCGTAACCTTGCGGATGTAACACATTAAAGCCTTGATGGCGTTTGTAGCGGGCATAAATATCACTGGCTATATAGCCTAGCGGATGTCCAACGTGTAAGCCTGCCCCAGAAGGGTAGGGAAACATATCTAAGGTGTAGTATTTTGGTTTGTTACTAGTGTTACTTGCCTTAAAAGTTTGGTTTTGCTCCCAATATGCTTGCCATTTGGATTCAATGGCGTTAAAATCGTAGTTCATGAATTGAATTTTGAATCCCTCATAGAGGGGCTAATACCTCAATACTATTTATAAAGAGATAATTGATTTTTTTTGCAAATTTACAATTTTTAGATGGTGTTGAAACCTTAACTGCAATAAACCCGAATTATGCATTAAAAAATCTATTACGTTTGGGATCTACTTCAAATACTATCGTAAACTGTATTTTTTAATTTAACCATAACGCTGCTATGCTGAAATGAAGAAAACACTAGTATTTATTGTATATCACAGCCTCATGACAAAGTTCCAATACATAATTCGGGATAAATGATAAAAGGGAATATTGTAAGTAAATTCTAGTACAAATACTTTGCGTTTGTTTATTATCGTTAAAGTTAGGAACACAACTAATTTGCTTATAAAATGAATCACTTTCAGTTACTTGCTGTCATTAAATTAAGATTGATTTTTATTTTTGTATTAAGCATGTTTATTTCTTGTACTACAGATTCCTTAGAAGGGGATTTTACTACAAAAAAGGATCCTATTATTGAGGCTCCTGATACAGGGCAGCAAGTTCCTGAAAAGCCTGATTCAAAACCTGATGTTCCTAAGCCAACGCCAGTTACCCCCAAGCCAACAACGCCTCCTCCAGCGCCAGCGCCTACACCTGTAGTGAATACCCCTACGCCGTCTACTAGTACTGAAGCAGAACAAATGCTAGCATTGGTAAATGAGTTTAGAAAAGAATCGGGAGTAGCCCCTGTAGTATTGAATACTGCATTAAACACCGCGGCATTTAAGCATTCGAAGGACATGAATGACAATGGTTATTTTAGCCATACAGGTCAAAATGGATCTAGTTTTGGAGAGCGTGTTAAAAATGAAAAGTATTCAGGCTTCGCTTTTGGCGAAAATATTGCCATATCAGAGACAGCAAAACAAACTTTTAATTTATGGAAAGAAAGCCCAGGGCATAAAAGGAATATATTAAATCCTAATGTAAATGAAATGGGTATTGGGAAATCGGGTCGTTATTGGACTCAGATTTTTGGTAAAAATTAAGGGTTCTATTTTTAGAAGGTATTAAACCCGTTTTATGCATTATAAAATCTATCCTGATCTGTAATCTACCGCAAAATACTATCGTAAACTGTATTTTTTAATTTAGCCATAGCGATGCTGTTTATTTTTCACTATTCTAGCGTTAAAAAAAGCAACTATATTAAGGCTATGCTTTTTCCTCTAAGAACCAACGGGCTCATCACTATCGTCTTTGCCTCCTTAGACTAGCAAAAAATTCATCATATTTACACGAAATCATTATCAGCAAATCGTATAATATTTTCGGGTATTTTATAAAAGTGTAAAAAATAAAAGGGACGTTTTTTTTTATAAAAAACATCCCTTTTAAAGACTAACTAAACAAAATTTGTGATGAGATTACAATAACTAGTATATTATTCAGTAATCCAATTTCCCTCAGCATCACAAAGTACAGTAGTATCTTCACTACCTTCTTTAGTTAATACTAACTTGTATTTAGATCCATCTTTTGCAGCGTGTGCTTCAGCTATTGTCATTTCAGCATGATCTTTTGCAACAGCAGCTTTAATAGCATCTGGTAAATCATCAACAGCAACAACAACCATATCAGTTTGAGCTACAGTTTCAGTAGCTGCTACTTCAGCAGTAGCTTCTTGTGCATTCATTGTTTGTGTTGAAATTAATAATCCTAATGCTACAACCGGTAATAAAATTGACTTTTTCATTTATTTGAGTTTTTATGTTTAAAAAAATAATTTGTATTACACTTAGTGACAAAATTGTGCCAGTATTTTAAAATGCGAATAGTGTCTGTTTTTCAGTGACTTGTGTTGTTTGTGTTGAAAAATGCTGTAGATTATTGTGAGTAATAGGGGATTTTTTCTACAATTATGCTGTAGAAAAAGTAGTGTTTTTATTTAGCATGACTATTCAAGTCATAACAATTCAATATCAAAATACGCTCGTAATTAAGGAATCGAAAAAGATTATGATGTTTTGTATAAAGTTAATCAATTAACATTACTTTAGTTTTAGATAGCCTGCCTGCTTGCAGCGGGATGGTCATTCAGCTCCAATAAAGCTGTTGTAGAATGCAGTAAATCTTATGGCAAATTAAGTGGAGGAGGAATGTATTATTTATTAGAGAAGGTAAAAGAAATGGTTTATAAATAAAGTAATTTCAACATGGGTTTCTTAATTTTAAAATAGTGTCATTTATAACCTTGATCGAGTTGATTTTCAATCTATGTTTGTTCATTATATAAAAGTTTTATAAAACCGAAATCCAAAAGAGCTTAAGTTTATTTATATATACCCCATAATCAACAAGAAAAAAGCAGTGCTTTTATGCACTGCCTTTTGTTGTTATTGATAAAACTGATTCTATTATTTTTTTGTAGCTTCCATAAAAATACAAGCAGCTTGTGCTTCAGGATTTAAACCAGGTGCCACAGCTATTGAAATAGAATTTCTTTGAGTACAAGAAGCGGAAATTACTTCAAAGCAAACAGCAAATTTACCTTCAGTATTTACTGAACTACTTTCAAATGTGGTTGAAAAGCTTTTTTCACCATCAAAAGTACCAGAACCAATAGTGCCACCAACTTTATTACCAGCAACTACCCATTGGAATTGAGTGTCAGGTTGTAAGTTTTCAATTACTGAGCCTGTGAATCTAAATTCATTTTCTCCCAGTTTAGTTACGGTAATTTTTGGTATTGGGCAGTTTGAGGTTTCAGCACCTTCATTACCACTTATTGTGCTTATTTCACTGGATACATTAAAAACAAATTCTTGCTCTGCATTAGCTTCACTGTCTTCTTCGTTTGGTGTATCTTCCATTGGAGTTTCGTTAGCATTTGGATCCGTTTCGCCTTGTTCTTCATTTTGGTCATTGTCTCTATCTTCTTTATCCTCTGAATTTTCATTCTGATTTTCATCCTGATTTTCGAAAGATTCATTATCAGTATTCTCAGGTGTATCTGTTGCTTCTTCCGAATTTTCTTCCTGATCAACAACCTCATTTACGATTTCTTTTTCAATGGACTCAGCATTAGAATCATCTTCGTTTTCACATGAAACAAAAGTAATAGCAAAAGCTATTAATACGATTCCGATTAACTTGTTAATACCTGCAATTTTTTTCATAGTAATTATTTTTAATTGATGTATACCTTAAACAGGTGAATCTATAATTACCCTACCTAGCAGTAATTTTTATGATAGGAATAAAAAAAAGTATTTAATTAGTATTTGTTAATCAGTTCGTTAAGTTTTTCAAAAATCAAGTGATTTTCCCAACCACGGTATTGCAGGTAGTTAATAAATTTTTGTTTGGCTTTGGCAGTAGCTTCGTTTTGTAGGCTGTTCCATTTTTTTTGACTTAATGATTCTAATGAGTTGATGTAATCCGTATCATTAATTTCTTGAAGGCCTTTTTTGATATTGTAAGCAGAAATTTTACGTAATTTCAGTTCGCGGGTAATACGTAATTTCCCCCAGTGTTTATGGATAAATTTTCCGCGGGCAAAACTTTGCGAAAAACGCGTTTCATTTAAAAATTTATGCTCAATAAGGTGAATAATAATTTTTTCTCTAGCCTCTGGAATCAAATGAAACTCGTTGAGTTTTTGTTCCACTTCCCAATGGCAACGCTCTTGATAAGCACAATAGTGCTCAAGCTTTTTTTTAGCTTCGGGGTAAGTGGTTGATTTTTTTTGTATAAACATTAATGATTTATTACAACACCATAGATTCCTTGTCGTATTGTTTAAAACTATAATAAAGCGTTGCTAAGGCTAAAATAATAAGCGACAAAAGTATGGCAAAATAATGTGAGATTTGAATAGTGCCTGCAATTATTTCCTTGGTAGCTAAAGCTAAATTAAGGATGGGTATAAAAACAGTATTCCAATTCAATTCAATACCAGGTAATAAAGCCATCATAGCAGGGAAAATTACAAGCATATTTACGGGAGTGGCAATACTTTGAGCTTCTTTAAAGGTTTTTGCTTTTACAATAAGAACAGTGAGTAAACCTGCGAAAAATAAGCTTAACGGAATGAGCATGGCAAATAGCATTACAAGAAATTTAAAGCTTAAAATTTGGTGTAACATTTCGGTAATTTCTGGGGGGATTTCATCAATAAAAGTGATGCCAATAAATATTCCTGTAACAGAAAGTGTGGCCAAGGTTAATCCCATTAAAGAAATACATAAAATTTTGCCCAAAAGGATATGAAATCGTGATGCGGGTGAACTTAGTAGGGTTTCAACGGTACCTTTTTCTTTTTCGCCAGTAATTAAATCAATAGAAGGATACAGGCAACCCAAAAAACAAATAATGATAAATATATAAGGGAGAAAACCGCCTATGAGTTGTCCAAATTTTTCTTGGTCCGAGGTGAGGTCTATACCTTTAATAGCTATAGGATGCAATACTTTTTGATCTATGTTTAGTTGGGTGAGTCTTTTGCTAAGTAATGTCGCTTTTAAGGTTTCAATCTGTTGCGAAATTTTTTGAAATACAATGGGAGATTCCGATTTATGATAGACATTGATCGTACTTGTTTTTTGCGAATCTATATTTTTTAAGTAATCGGCATTGGTTTCTATAACAGCATCTAAACTATCCTTATGTAAGGCATCTAAACCAGAAACTAAGCTGTAATTTTTCTTTATTTCAAAAGTTTTGGTCGTAAACTCATTTTTTAAAATTTCAGCATGTGCGCCTACAAAAGCAATGTTTAATTGTTTGTTATTTTCTTTATTAATAAAACTATTTTCAATTTTAAATACTGCAAAAAGTAATAATGGAATAGCTAATGCCGAAATAAGCATACTTTTCAAGGTTCTTTTATCGCGTAACTGGCAAGTAAGTTCTTTTTTAAGTACAGTGAATATGGTTTTCATAAGTTGGTTTTGTGTGGTTGAGTGACTTAATTTGCGTTGACAGTTGTGATAAAAGCTTCGGTGAGTGATTGTCCAGTACTTTGCGCTCTAAAACTATCCATGGTATCATTGTAAATGATTTTACCGTGATTAATAATAGCCAAATCATCACAAAGCAAATCGACTTCACTCATAATGTGTGATGAAAAAATAATTGTTTTTCCGGCGTCTTTACATTCTTTAATAAGCGTTATAATACTATTGGCACTCACAATATCAAGGCCAGATGTAGGTTCGTCAAAAATTACAACATCGGGATCATGAATCATGCTTCGGGCAATGGATACTCGTTGCTTCATACCCGTAGATAGTTGGCTGATGCGTTTGGTGGAAAATTTATGAATATCCAATTGATCAAATAATAATTGTGTGCGTTTTTTAAGTTGTTCTTTGGGCATGCCATGTAATTGACCAAAATAGCTCACGGTTTCCGCAGGAGTTAGTCGGTCATATAAATTGGTGGAACCGGTTAAAAAGCCAATTGATTTTTGTACACCCTGTGCTTGCGTAACGGTATTTTTATCATTCACCAAAATAGAACCCGAAGTGGGTTTTAAAATAGTAGCAACCATACGTAAAAGTGTGGTTTTGCCAGCACCATTTGGACCCAATAATGAAAATACACGACCTGGTTTACAATAAATTGACACCTCATTAACCGCATTTATGGAGTGTGTATTTGTTTGTAATTCCTTTTGCTGTTTTTTGGTTAGTGTGTATTGTTTGGTTACTTTTTGAATGTGAATCATAAATAAGTGTATTATATTGCTAGTACACTTCAAATAAAAGCAAAATTTATTTGTTTTCAAACAGTTAAGGGGATATTAAATCAAAAAAATAGTTTTTGATTCTTTTTTGGGTTACACATGTTTTACATTATTTATCTAAATTTAGACACCCCACGGGTTAAAAACATTTTTGGTTGGGAGAATTAGTTGTTTTTTGTAGACTATTAAATATTAAGCCATTTTCGGAATTCGGCGGCTTTATGTTTACTAATAATGATTTCTACATCGGCATCTTCAACCAAAATTTTGAGTTGGCTATTTCCGTATTTTATTATTTTTTTTATGGAAGTGATACTTATAATAAATTGTCGGTTAGCTCTAAAAAACAACGAAGCTTGCAAGTCAACAAAAATTTCATCCAAACTGGAATTACTCGTAGATCTACTCCCATTGGTACAAATAATATAAGTGATCGTATTTTCTGTATATATGTAAGCAATACTATTAATAGCTACGGGTACTAACTCATTTCTAATATAGGTCAGCAATCTTATTTTATTGGTTTCGGAACTAGTATTAGCTTCTACAGCAGTGGGAGTAATGGGATTTTGTACTTCTTCTGTTGCATTAGCAGCTATTTTTTGTTGGTAAGCCACCAAATCCATATTTAATTTGGAAAGATTGATCAACTCGCTTTCCAAGTTGGTGTTTTTTAGCTCTAATTGTTTTTCATAATAACTCCCTATAAAACGTACCGCAAAAAATGAAGCAAGAATAATTAATATGCCCATTAAAATAAATATGGTGTAATAGCGCCTTTTTAATTTGACGATTTGAGTTACCATTTTATCCAAATTGGTATGGGCGGCAATGATCAAATCGGAGCTTTTTATAGGCGAAATATATACAATTTCGGATTCGACTTGTGTAGCATTGGTTTCCTTACTTTTTTTGTGATGAATGAGTAAGTCATATAATTTATTTAAGCTACTACCATCTTTTAAAGATTCGAGTAAGCTTTGGTTCGAATTTACTTTTTGATTTACTTGAGTAATATCAGGGTGGCATACCACCTTACCTGACCAGTCAAACACAGATATAAATGAGGTGCTTTTATTGGTGCCATTCAAGGTGTTTTGTAAATTTTGGGTAATTGTATTTTTATTAAGACCGCTGATAAACTCATAATTCACGAGAGAGGCAATTTCGTCAGCTTCTCGTTTACTGGCCTCTAGTTGCACCTCAATTAATTGATTTACGCTAATTTTTATAAAATAATTAATGCCAAGCGAGGCGATAATTAAAAAAATAACAGCTATTGAAATAAAGGTTAAAAAATATAATTTATCTTTTCTCATATGATGAACCAATGCTATTTTAGTCAAAAACTAAAGTACAATTTAGTTATGCTTTTGGGTAAATGAGTCTATTTTTTAACAAAGCCTTAGCAAAATTTAAAGGAATTAATTGTTTGTTTGATATATTTTTATTCAAGAGTCAAAATTGTCAATCCGAGTATTTTTCGAAAGAAAATCGTGTACAGATAAAGGCAATTTTAGTAGGAAAAAGAGGTTAATTCGAGTGAAATTATATAAGAATTTTGTATCGAGAATTAACATCTTTTTTCATGTCGTGTTCATGTTTATTAGAACACTGTATTTTAAATATAGACTAGTGTAAATTTGTTTGGCTATTTTTAACTGAAAATGAAAAACTATTTAAAAATACCATACCTATTAGTACTACTTGTGTTAAGTCTGGTTGTTTTTCTATTTTCTAGAACGAATCAAACCAATACAATTGAAAATCAACGTATAAGTGCGCAGCAATTAGTACATTCATTTGTAACTAACGAAGTCGAAGCAAGTACTATTTATAAAAATAAACTTATTGAAATAGAAGGAAGCGTTAAAAATGTAAACTTTTTGAATGGACGAATTACCGTTTTTTTAAATGGAGAGAGTACTTCTAGTGTATTGTGCGATATGACTAAAAGTCAATTGAAAGTTGCTAAAAAATTAAAGGAAGATCAAAAAGTTAAGTTAAAAGGTCTTTGTAAGGGCTTTTTGAATGATGTTATAATGCTAAATTGTACGCTGATTAATCTAAATATCAATGAATAAAATTATTGCCTTGCTTTTTCTTTTGGTTAGTTATTCCAATTCAAAAATAGTCTCAACTCAATTGACTACCAATCAAGAGCAGGTTTCTTTTTTTTCGTACACTTCTGTAGAAAATATAGAGGCCAAAAATAATCAAGTGTTAAGTGTTATTGATTTGTCAAAAAATAAAATTGCCATAAGTATGCTTATGAATGCCTTTGTGTTTAAAAAGGCCTTGATGCAAGAACATTTTAATGAAAGTTATATAGAATCGGACTTGTATCCCAAAGCTGTTTTTGAAGGTGAAATTTTAGATTTTGACCCAAGTGTGACCACGTCACAAATAAAACTTGTAAAAGGAATGTTAAGCATGCGTGGTATTACAAAGGAGGTGGAAGTTGAAACGAATATCACAAGGGAGAACAATGCATATGTGTTTACAGGAGCCTTTGATTTGGTTGTAAAAGACTTTGATATCAATATTCCGCCCTTATTAGTGCCTAATATAGCCAAAAGCATAGCTGCAAAATTTAGATTTGAATACCCTACAGATGAAAAATAAAATACACATAATCTCATTTTTTTTCGTCCTAGTGGGATGTATTGCTTCTGTGGAAGCGCAAAGTTTATTGGAGGCGTTAGAAAAAAAATATCCTGAAACACCACAATATGAGTCGGCAACATTTAAAGCCAGTCGTATTTCGATAGGACATTCCGTAGAAACGCGAAAAAAAGGTGTGTTAGAAATACAAACAATGAGTAGGTTTTGGAAGCTGCCCAATTTTAATGCTCAAACTAGAAGTCAAAGTTTTATTGCCGATAAAATGAGTACGCGAATTGGATTGGAATATGGTATTTCGGACCGATTAACCTATGGTCTGGGTGGAACCACATTGGATGGTATTTTTGATTCCTTTTTAAAATATAAACTAGTCCGTCAAGTAAAAAATGGAATACCAGTAAGCATTTCTCTCTTTCAGAACCTAAGTTATAACAGTAAAAGCGGTGCAGCAAATAATGTGCATTTGACAAATGAGTTTGCCGATCGATTGGCTTTTACAAGTCAAATATTAGTTGCACGTAAATTATCAAAACAATTTTCATTGCAAATTGCGCCAACATATATTCACAGAGCTTCGTCAAGATTTAATGAAGATCCACAACATCATTTTGCTTTAGGAATAGGAGGTAGGTATAAATTGGGGGGACATGTATCCGTGGTTTCCGAATATTATTACCAAGCCAATCCTTTACAATCCAGAAAAACATACGATGCCTTTTCATTAGGAGTGAACTGGGAATTAAGTGATGTGATGTTGCAATTTCAATTAACCAATATCCGAAATGCCACCGAAGATGCTTTTATTACCCAAACTCCCAATAATTTCAATTTTAATGATGGCAATTTTGTTTTTGGCTTTACGGGGATTTTTATACTTCATTTGAATAATGGGCTGAAGTAGGTTGGTTTTTGGCTGTATAAAATACAAGTATATTTTACCTAGCTTTGAATAATTGAGACAAGAAGTAGTAGATACCTCTGTTTTTTGGAGAGCCTACTTGAAAATCACACCGAAAGTAATATATAAATGAAGTCAGCTACCGTAGCTATATTAAAAAAAGAATTGCATCAATGCACGCAACATGAGTTGATTGATCTTTGTTTGCAATTAGCAAAATTTAAAAAAGAAAATAAAGAATTGTTGAGCTATGCCCTTTTTGACTCATATAATGAAGATGAATATGTGCAACGAATTAAAGAAGAAGTTGACCTTGAGTTTTCAAACATAAATTATAGCAGCTTGTATTTTGTTAAAAAAGGAACACGTAAAATTTTACGAAACATTAAAAAGTATGTGAGGTATTCTAAAAAGAAAGAAACTGAAGCAAGTGTGTTGCTTTATTTTTGTACTAAACTGCATGAGTTAAAACCCGCATTTAAGCAAAGCCAGCAAATGATAAATATGTATGATAGGCAATTGGCTATGGCTAAAAAAGCAATAAGTACACTGCATGAAGATTTACAATATGATTTTAAACTGGAGCTAGAAAAATTAGAAAGGAACTAACGTGATTTCAAAGTGTTTTTTGATAGGAAATTGTGTCAAATTAGCCTCTTTTTTTAAAGTTGAACTGATCTTGATTAAGATGTTAAGGTCATGACTGAATAAAAGAGAATTAATTCAATTCGGGATTATTAATCAAGTTTAATGTGGTTTCGTATAAATCAGTTTTGTCAATTTTAGCTTTTAACCAAGCAAAAAAGCTAAGATTAAATAGGTCTTCGGTTTTTGGATTTAAAGCATTGCTTATTTTTTGAACTTCGTTAATCATTTTTGGTGCCGTTGTATTATTATCGTTAAGATAAAATTGACCAATACATTTTACAAAATTGAGTACTAGAGTTTCATTCTTTTCTTTAAGATATTTGGAGTGTTTTTTTTGGAAACTTTTAAGTCTAGAGTGTACCAAGTCAAAATTATCGAGTTCAATTTGGAGTAATATTTCGATAATATTTTTTTTAATGACCCAAATCATGCTAGCTTTTTGTGTGTACCAAGTATCGCTATGATGTAATTGATTGACTAAACTGGAGGCAGTTTTAAAGTGCGATTGTTGAAAATGGTATACAATAAGACACAATTTTAAATCGAGTATATAGGAAATTTGATCAGTGTGTTTTTTAAAATTAAAATGAGTAAGTGTATCAATGGCTTTTTGAGGTTGGTTGGTGTAATTGAGCCATAGGGTTTTTAGTAAGGTGTATTGTGGAATAAAACGTGAGTAATATTTATTGTTTTGCTCTTGCATTTGAGTAGCCATTAATTCTAAATAATGGTGGCAATTATTAAAATTTCGACTTCTAAAATTAGAATTTGCCATATAATAAAGCACTTGTATATGGTAAAATAATTGTTTGGATGCTTGTCTTTCGTTTTGGTGAAGTGCTTGGTAATTTTTTTCAATAAAGCCAAGAATACTATTATAGTCACGGGTGATATTGGCTGTTTTGGTGGTAATCTCTAAAATTTTAAATAGGGATTTATAACTAAGATTTTGAGTTGCCGAAATGTTGAACTTTAATAAATTTTCGGTAATAATTTCTTCGGTGGATTTCGAGTTGTTATTTAATTGATTTTGAACAATGGCATAAAAAAGGTTCAGATTTTCTTCCTGTTGCAAGGCAATCTTATTTTCATTTAATAGATCTATGCATTGTTGTAAATCCATGTTAGGATCTTCATGCGCGTATTGGATTTGGGTGTAATAAATTTCGTCAAGTATAGAAAACAAATTGAGCTTTTTAGCTTGGAATGCTGATTTTCTAAGGGTTTTAAAGCCTATTTTGTGTTTTTTTTGCTCAAAAAATAACCGACTAGCTATGAGTAGCTTAAGGGCTTCTAATTCTTCGGAGCTTTCATTTGAAAAACTTTGTGTGGCAACAAAATCAATTAAACTATCATGTAATCGTTTGCAAAGCGCATGAAAAGCCCCGCAAGTTTTTTTTCCATAAAGAAGCATAGATAGCTCTTTATTTGTAGCATTTCCTTTTTCAAGAAGTTTGAATAATTGAATGTTTTTAGTGTCGTTTCTTTTGTTCTTTTTTTTAAGCTGAAATAAAAAAGCACTGCGTTCTTCCAATGTTAAATGTTGAATTATAGAATAAATAGTATTCATTTAATCGTAAGTTTTAAATTATAATAAACCTTATTTAATTGGTATAATTTTATTTATAAGTATAAATATATCATAAGTTTTTTAATAAACTAGCTTTTTAATTTCTATGCAAAGGATGCAAATTTGTCCTGTCGAAACGAAGTAAATGAATAGGTTTTGATAATAGAATAAATCATCAAAAAAACAGAAATTATGAAGTATCAATTTAGTAATGACGAAAAAGAAGAAAAAATAGTTGAAAATGTAGCCACTAAAAAAGCGGTAGTATTTGATCAAAAACCAACGCCAGCTTTTATGGGAGCTTCATGGATTGCTCTTTTGGCAGGAATAGTTGCTTTTTGTATTGGATTGTTTAATGCCGAAATGGAATTGAATGAGAAGGGGTATTATTTTACGATTTTATTGTTTGGATTATTCTCTGCAGTTTCGGTGCAAAAAAATGTACGCGATAAAATAGAAGGCTTGGCGGTAACCGAAATGTATTATGGAATTAGTTGGTTTGCTGCGTTGGCTTCGATCACATTATTGGTTATTGGTTTGTGGAATGCAGATTTGGAATTAAGTGAAAAAGGATTTTACAGTATGTCTTTTATTTTGAGTTTATTTTCGGCTATAGCCGTACAAAAAAACACCCGTGATAAAAAGTTTATAGATAATCTAGAAGAAAAATAATAACAAAAGAAGGAGCTTCATTTTTAATGCGCTCCTTTTTTTGATGATGAAAATGGCCGCTGTGAAGTGGTCATTTTTTTCAATTAAGGGATATTTCTTCGAACGTTTCTGTGGTTTCTGATATTTCTTGTAGGGTTTCTTGAATCAAAAATATGTGTTATTCGTGGGTTGGGATTATTTGTTACGGCTGTCGAATTAGCTATAGCTCTAGAAGATGCAATAGCAATAAGTTGAGCCCTATCTCTTGCAAGGCCAGAAGCTTGTCCACTTATATAATACCTATAGGAATCTCCAGTGTGATTTAATGCTACAGCTGTTACTACAATTTCTTCTAAGTCAGAACTTTGGGCAAAAGAAGGAAGTGACAAAATAAAAAAGAATAAAAGTGCTATTTTTTTCATAATAATTAAATTTAAGTTATATGTAAATTTAATATAAAATATTGATAATAAGCACTTTGAAATATTATTTCAACCCAAACTCCGTCAAACGACTCACATATTTACCTATAACATCAAATTCCAAATTAACTACTGTGCCTACTTTAAAATTTTTAAAATTAGTATGCTCGTAAGTATAAGGAATAATGCAAACACTAAATTCATTGCGTTTTGAATTTACTACGGTTAAGCTAGTTCCGTTTACGGTGATGGATCCTTTTTCAATAGTAATATTATTTAAAGTAGGATCATAACTAAAAGTAAATTGCCAACTGCCTTCGGTTTCCTCAATAGCAATACAGGTGGCAGTTTGATCCACATGACCTTGAACTAGGTGTCCGTCAAGTCGATCTCCTAACTTCATGCCGCGTTCTAAATTAATAGAATCGCCAATGGCAAGTGTGTTTAAATTTGTCTTGTCTAAGGTTTCTTTAATTGCAGTAACCGTGTAAAGGTCGTTTTTTATTTCGACAACAGTCAAACATACCCCATTATGCGCTACACTTTGGTCAATTTTTAACTCGCCAGTAAAATTTGAGCGTATTTGTAGGTGTAAATTATCTTTTTCTTGCTCTATTGAAACGACTTCGCCAAAAGTTTCTACAATTCCAGTAAACATAAGATTGTTTTATTTAGTTAAATTTGCCTTTTAAGACTACACAAATTTAGTGATTAGCTTTTACAGAAACTTGAATAATGAAGAAAGAACTTAAAATACGTGTCGGAATTTCTATTGGTGATCTAAACGGGATTGGTCCCGAGGTTATTTTAAAAACGTTTGACGATGCGCGCATGTTTGATTTTTGTACACCAATAGTGTTTGCAAATTCAAAACTTGTAAGCTTTTATAAAAAAACGAGCAAAACAAAAACTTATGTACAACAAATAAAATCACTTGATGATGTTGTTGATGGTAAGTTAAATGTAATTAATGTTTGGAATGAATCGGTATCTATTAATTTTGGAAAAGAAGATTCGAAAATAGGAGATTATGCTATAAAATCATTAGTTGCAGCAACGGAAGCCTTAAAAAGTGAAGCTGTTGATGTGCTGGTAACCGCACCAATTCATAAAACAGCAGTACAGTCAAAAGATTTTAAATTTCCAGGGCATACCGATTATTTAAATCAGGAATTAGAAGGCGATAGTTTAATGTTTATGGTAACTGATGAATTAAAAGTAGGCTTACTTACCGATCATGTGGCTTTAAATAATGTGGTAAAACAATTAACACCTGGGGTAATTAGTCAAAAAATAAGTACGATTCACAACTCATTAATTAAAGATTTTGGCATTACAAAACCTAAAATTGCTGTATTAGGGATTAATCCACATACAGGTGATAATGGCGTGATAGGTAAGGAAGATGATGAGGTGTTGCGACCAACATTAGAAAAAATAAAAGAAGCTGGGAAGTTGGTTTTTGGGCCCTATGCAGCAGATAGCTTTTTTGGATCAAATAATTACAAACAATTTGATGCTGTAGTGGCTACTTATCACGATCAAGGCTTAATACCGTTTAAAACCTTATCTTTTGGGCAAGGTGTAAATTTTACTGCAGGATTATCACGTGTGCGTACCTCACCCGATCATGGGACGGCTTTTGAAATAGCAGGTCAAGCCAAGGCAGATCATAGTTCATTTACCGAAGCGGTATTTAAAGCTATAAGCATTTTTAAGCATCGAAATATGCATGCAGAACTTACAGCAAACCCTTTAAAAAAAGGAGTAATTAAAAAAGTACACGTAAAAAATAATTAATTTCAAATTTTTATTATCTTTGCACCCGCCTTTGTCGTAGGTAAAGTGCAACAAACTGAAGTGTCTATGAAAACATTCAAGGAGTATTTGATTCCTTTTGTTGGTTTAAAGCAAGGAATTCATCAGTTTGAATATCAAGTTGGAAACGACTTTTTGTCGTTGTTTGATTTTGAAGAATACAATGAGACAAATGTAAAAGTTGTTTTAGAATTTAATAAAAAAAGCACTTTTTTTGAGCTGCGTTTTAAAGCAGAAGGAAAAGTAAATGTGGATTGCGATGTAACCACAGAGCCTTTTGATTTACCAATAAGCAATGAATTGTTTATGGTAGTTAAGTTTGGAAACGAGTTTAATGATGAAAATGAGGAAATACTTGTTATTCCGCATGGATCATATGAAATAAATGTTTCGCAATACGTATATGAATGTATTGTTTTAGCGGTGCCTTCAAAAAGAGTGCATCCTGGAGTTGAAGACGGAACATTAGAATCGGATATTTTGGAGCATTTGGAAACATTAGCGCCAAAGGAAACAAAAGAAGAGAGTAAAAATGATGAGGATATTGATCCTCGTTGGAATAAATTAAAGAATCTACTAAAAGATAATAAATAACTGAGTTATGGCACATCCTAAGAGAAAAATCTCCAAAACAAGAAGAGATAAAAGAAGAACACATTACAAAGCATCTGTACCACAAATAGGAACTGATGCAACTACTGGTGAAGCACATTTATACCACAGAGCTCACTGGCATGAAGGAAAATTATATTACAGAGGTAATGTACTTATAGATAATTCAGAAGAAGCAGTAGCTTAATAATTTTTTATTACTAATTGTTTAGGCAATTTGTTTTAGAAAAAGCATAAAATTATTCCGCTGAGTGAGTAGCTATAAAAGAAAATTTTTCTTTTTGTAGTAAGTAAACTTACAGAAACAAGTGTTCTGTGAGTAAAAATCACTTAATGTGGAATTTTTTTTGAGCTATTTTGTGATTTGTTTCACAAAAAAATGCTAGTAGATTCTTAATTATTTTGTTCTACAATTTAAGGTAGTCGTCATTTTACTAGGCGTGCATAACATTATATCGAAAAACGCTCAATTAGTGAGCGTTTTTTTTGTTTTTTGTTGAATATGTGTCAAAATCGACTTAATTTGCACAATATTTACTAAAAAAAGGTCATTTTTGCTTCGATTCGGAGCATTTTTGTTCTTAGGAGTAAATTTTAACCTACTGTTATGAGTAAAATTACGGCGGCTATAACGGCTGTTGGTGCATATGTACCAGACTATAAATTGACCAATAAAGAATTGGAAAGTTTAGTGGATACTAATGATGAATGGATCACGACAAGAACGGGAATCAAAGAACGCCGTATATTGAAAGATCCAGAAAAGGCTACTTCATATATGGCAATAAAAGCTGCTGAAGATGTATTAGCTAAGCGTAAATTAGATCCAGCTGAAATTGACATGATTATTGTAGCAACAGCTACACCAGATATGTCGGTGGCAGCTACAGCTGCACATGTAGCGACGGAGATTGGAGCGGTAAATGCTTTTGGTTATGATTTAGCTGCAGCATGTTCAAGCTTTTTGTACGGAATGTCCACAGCAGCAAGCTATGTGCAATCTGGAAGATATACTAAGGTGTTAGTCATTGGAGCAGATAAAATGTCGTCAATTGTAGATTATTCAGACCGTACTACCTGTATCATTTTTGGTGATGGTGCTGGTGCTGCGCTTTTTGAACCTAATGAAGAAGGTTTGGGACTTCAAGATGAATATTTACGTAGTGATGGAGTAGGGCGTAATTTTTTACGAATTGAAGCTGGAGGATCTTTACATCCAGCAACACAAGAAACCATAGAAAACAAACAACATTTTATAAAACAAGACGGGAAAACAGTATTTAAATATGCTGTTTCAAGTATGGCAGGGGCATGTGAAAAAGTAATGGAGCGCAATAACTTGACCAATAATGATGTCGATTGGTTAGTAGCGCATCAAGCAAATAAACGTATTATTGATGCTACGGCTAACAGAATGGGGTTAAAAGATGAGAATAAAGTACTTATTAATATTGAAAAGTACGGAAATACCACATCGGCTACCATACCATTAGTGCTCAATGATTTTGAAAATAAATTTAAAAAAGGAGATACTTTAGTATTTGCCTCTTTTGGAGGTGGATTTACTTGGGGGTCTATTTATTTGAAATGGGCCTATAATTCTTAACTAACAAACACAACAACAATTAACAACGTATCTATATCATGGATTTAAAGGAAATTCAAAACCTGATCAAGTTTGTTGCCAAATCTGGAGCAAGCGAAGTGAAATTAGAAATGGATGATGTTAAAATCACCATTAGAACAGGATCCGATGAAAAGGAAACAACCATCATTCAGCAAATGCCAACGGCAGCTGCTCCAGCAGCCCCTCAAGCAATTGCGCATGCGGCACCAGTGCAAGAAACAGCCCCTGTAGTTGCTACAGATGCAGCAACAGCTGATGATGATTCAAAATATATTACAGTTAAGTCTCCTATAATTGGAACATTTTACCGTAAACCATCACCAGACAAGCCTAATTTTATTGAGGTAGGTGATAGTATTGGCGAAGGTGACGTGCTTTGTGTTATTGAAGCAATGAAGCTTTTCAATGAAATTGAAAGCGAAGTTTCGGGTAAAATTGTTAAAATTCTTGTGGATGATTCATCACCAGTTGAATTTGATCAACCCTTATTTTTAGTTGACCCATCTTAGGTCACTTTTTAGGTAACTAAACGTACTATATTATGTTTAAAAAAATATTAATTGCCAACCGAGGCGAAATTGCACTTCGTGTTATTCGTACTTGTAAGGAAATGGGCATAAAAACAGTAGCTGTATATTCAACAGCAGATGCTGACAGTTTACATGTTCGTTTCGCAGATGAGGCGGTATGTATTGGTCCTGCACCAAGTAATGAATCTTACTTGAAAATTTCAAGTATTATTGCTGCTGCAGAAATTACGAATGCCGATGCGATACATCCAGGATATGGATTTTTGTCTGAAAACGCAAATTTTTCAAAAATATGCGAAGAGCATGATATCAAATTCATTGGAGCTAGTGCCGAAATGATTGATCGTATGGGGGATAAAGCTTCTGCGAAAGCGACAATGATTGAAGCAGGAGTACCTACCGTACCTGGATCTGAAGGTATTTTAGAAACTTTTGAAGAAACAGAACAACTAGCCGAAGAAATAGGTTATCCCGTAATGCTAAAAGCTACCGCAGGTGGTGGAGGTAAAGGGATGCGTGCTGTTTGGGCTGCCGAGGATTTACAAAAAGCTTGGGAAGATGCTAGACAAGAGGCTAAAGCTTGTTTTGGAAATGACGGCATGTATATGGAAAAGCTTATTGAAGAGCCTAGACATATCGAAATCCAAATTGTTGGAGATAGTAAAGGTAAAGCCTGTCATTTATCGGAAAGAGATTGTTCTGTACAACGACGCCATCAAAAATTGACTGAAGAAACACCATCGCCATTTATGACGGATAAGTTAAGAAATGACATGGGTAATGCGGCTGTTAAAGCTGCAGAGTTTATTAAGTATGAAGGTGCTGGGACAGTAGAGTTTTTGGTAGACAAACACCGAAATTTTTACTTTATGGAAATGAATACGCGTATTCAGGTGGAGCACCCAATTACAGAGGAGGTAGTGAATTACGACTTAATTCAAGAGCAAATTTTAGTAGCTTCGGGAGTGCCAATTTCTGGTAAAAATTATTTCCCAGAATTACATTCTATTGAGTGTCGTATTAATGCCGAAGATCCACATAATGGATTTAGACCTTCTCCAGGGAAAATAACTAATTTACATATCCCAGGAGGACATGGTGTACGTGTGGATACGCATGTGTATAGTGGTTATATGATTCCACCAAATTACGATTCAATGATTGCCAAGTTAATCACCACGGCGCAAACACGTGAGGAGGCTATCAATAAAATGAAGCGTGCTTTGGATGAATTTATTATTGAAGGTATTAAAACAACCATTCCTTTCCACAGACAATTAATGGATCATCAAGATTATATTGATGGTGATTACACCACTAAGTTTATGGAAGACTTTGAAATTCAATAAATTTTTAAAATGATAGTATAAAAGATCTCTACAAAAAGTAGGGGTCTTTTTTATTTTAATATAAGTTATTATTAAGGACAGTCCCATTTAAAATCAGCAATTTTATAGTTGCCTGTGCCTTTTAAATTATAGTGCCACCATTCGGTACGGATGGACCAAAAGCCAAAGTGTTCCATGGTTGTTTTTAATAGTTTTCTGTTTTCTACTATTTTTTTTGGTAATGAAGTATTGGTGTGATAAGCTTTCCAACCAAAAAAATCAAAGTCGGTACCCATGTCTACTTCTTTGCCGTCTAGATCAGTTAATGTAATGTCAACAGCACCTCCTTTGTTATGTATGGATCCTTTTTTTGGGTTAGCCACATATTGAGGGTTTGGCATAATTTTCCACATTTTATATTGTACCGAATTAGGCCGGTAACAGTCAAAAAATTTGATTTTGTAGCCTTTGCTCATCAAGTAATTGTTGGCTTTAATCAATGCTTTAGCGGTTTTGGCTCTGGTATAACATTGAGCGCACTCATACACTTTTTCTTTTAAAAAATTATTGGGGGTAGCATAGCGTAAATCATAAAAAAAATTTGAGTTATAATCAGCAATTTTAATAAAAGTAGTATCGGAAACACTAGTTAAATTGTTGATTTTAATAGTAGGAATTTCTTTAGCAAATGAAATAGTATCCTTTTGTGATAATTCAGAAGCAGTAGATGCTGTTTCTGTTTTTTTAATAGGAGTGATGGTCTGATTACAACTCCAAAAAGAAAGAATAAAAATGAGCAAAACGGGTAAAAAATATTTCATAAATATGTTTCTCGGCAATAGCGGTTAACTTGATTAATATATGTATTTTTCTAAACTTATAATTTTCTGCAATAAACATGCCTAACTTATTAAGATTATATCGTTCTATCGCATAATCTGGGTTTATGTTGTGTTTAAAAAAAAGTGTGTATTTATGACTAAGCTGAAGCAAGAACTATATAATCAGTGTGTACATTTTGTTTTGAATAAACGAAGCAATATTCAACGCATTATTGACGAAATTCATACTTCAATGACTTCCGAAAGCAAAAGTACTGCTGGGGATAAGCATGAAACTGGGCGAGCCATGTTGCAATTAGAGCGTGAAAAAGCGGGAAATCAATTAAAGGAAGTAGAGCGTTTAGAAGCTACTTTAAAGAAATTACAATGGGATAAATCAACGGTATTAATCACCTTGGGTAGTTATATAGTTACGGATACCATGAGTTATTATATTAGTATTTCTGCGGGCGAGTTAGTAGTAGCTGGGAAAAAGATATATGCTATATCCATGCAATCTCCTATTGGTCAGCTTTTGTTAGGAAAAAAGAAAGGGGATCATTTTGTGTTTAGAGGGAAGTCTACTGAGATTGTTGAGGTGAGTTGAAATTATGATCTATCAAACGCTTTTCGAAGTTGATAAAAAAAGCGTTCAATGAGTCTGAGGTCTTCGGTAATGATTTCGGCACTACCGCTCATTTCTTGTTTAAAATCGAGGGGTTTATTATAGCTAGTTACTAGTTTGTTAGGTAATGAAGCGTCAATTATATATTGTCCGTTAGCATCTGGTACCAATGATATGCGTTTTATTTTCCCAATGAGCATTCCAAATTCTTGCTCGGGATAGGTTTCCAAATTGATGTTTACGCGTTGCCCTTTTTTAATTTTTCCGGCATTTGTTACTGGGGCTTTCAGTTTAACTACATAATCTTTATTTTTTTCAGGAATCACCGTAAACATAAAATCACCTTTGGTGACACTTTGATTGATGCTCCAATGGTTTAAAAAAGATAAGGTTCCTGTGATTGACGCTTTGAGGACATTGTTGATTTCCCACTGTTGTAAAGCCGTTTTTAATTGATTGTATGATTGAATTACGTTTTTAAACAAACGAACCTCCTCTCGAGTTCTGTTTACCGTAGTACCTCTATTATTTTTGTTGGCTTGGCTAATTTGTTCGTTAAGTTGTGATATGGTTAATGCAATGGAACTATACTCCCTTTCGGCTTGTAATAGGCTTAGTTTTCGGTTTTCATAGGCTTGCGATGAAATGACTCCTTTGGAAAATAGTTGTTCTTGTCTACTCAAGTCTTTTTGTTGTAATTCGAGTTCTTGTTTTCGAATTTCCTTTTGATTGATAGTGGTAAACAAGCGTTTCTTTAATTCGATAATCGAAATCTGATTCGCTCTTTTTTCATTGTCAAAGGGATTTAATTTATTATTCAATACGTATTCGGAATAACTATTTTCAAATAGTATAAACGCCGTATTAATTTCGCCTAAATACAACACCGGTAATTCATCAAAAGGAAAGTCAAAAGTTTTGTTATTGATTTTTAAAGTATCTACAATGGACTTTAATAAAAATACATCCTTATAATTAGCCGTGTTTTGTAAAATAGCAATGGGTGTATTTTCATTAACTAAACTATTATTTTGGGTAAGGATATTTGCAATTTTTCCTGTTTTTTGAGCGTAAATTTTTTCGGGTGGGAGTTCCGAAGTTACTACTGCTTGGCAAGGAATGCTATCGGGGTATTTTACAACGTAAGTGATTAATAATAACATTACAATTAATAAAAAAAAGAGGAAACTACCCCACCGAATCATCCAATGAGGCACTTTGGTTAAAATCTCTTGGACTTCTTCGCTTCTAAGCTCAATATCTGGTAGAGTATTTTCCATATTATGCCCCTAATTCTAGTTGATTTTTAACTAAACTATAATAAGCTTCTCGTTGTTTTACTAAACTTTCGTGATCGCCTTGTTCAATAATAGCGCCTTTGTTGAGTACCACAATTTGATCGGCATTTTTTACGGTGCTTAAACGATGCGCAATCACAACCACGGTTTTATCCTTAAAAAAGTGATTCAAGCGTTCAATAATTATTTTTTCATTATTGGCATCTAAAGCACTAGTAGCTTCGTCAAAAAACAAATAATCAGGATTTTTGTATACGGCTCTGGCAATTAAAATACGCTGTTTTTGACCCGTACTTAAGCCAATACCTTCGCTACCAATTTTAGTATTGTAACTCAAAGGCAATGACTCTATAAACTCGTTGATATTAGCCACATGTACAGCATGAGCTAGTTTGTCTTTGTCAACATGATCATCACCAACGGCAATGTTATGAGCAATGGTATCACTAAATATAAAGCCTTCTTGCATCACCACGCCTACTTTTGAGCGCCATGATCTTTGTGATATGTATTGTAAATTGTGTGGTCCAATGCTAATGTTACCTTCATTAGGTTCGTAAAACTTGAGTAACAATTTCATTAAGGTGGTTTTACCACTGCCACTAGCCCCTACAATGGCTGTGATTTTTTTTGCAGGAATGCGTAATGTCAATTGATCGAGCACCTTATTTTCTGTACCAATATATCTAAAAGACACTTTAGTTAACTCAAAAGAGAGGTTATCTGGTATGCTTTGAATTTGTTTTTCTACTTGCTGCTCTTCGTCTTTTTTGTTGTGAATTTCGGCAAGTCGATCCAATGAAATTTGAGCATCTTGTAATTCGCGTACAAAATTAATCAGTTGTGCAATTGGGGAGTTTAATTGACCAACAATGTAGGCTATGGCGAGCATCATTCCTAAAGTGATGCTTCCATCAATCACTAATTTTGCAGAAAACACCGTGATTAGAATATTTTTAAATTCATTAATAAAACTGGAGCCTACACTTTGGTATTGTTCTAATTTTAATCCATCAATAGATACTTTAAACAAACGTGCTTGTAAATATTCCCAGCCCCATCGTTTTTGTTTTTCGGCATTGTGTAATTTAATTTCCTGCATGCCATTAATGAGTTCAATGACTTTGCTTTGTTCCTGACTTACTTCGGTAAAACGCTTGTAATCTAGGTCGGCTCTTTTTTTAAGAAAAATGCGAATCCATAAAAAATAAAACAGGCTTCCCACTATAAAAATTCCAAAAATGGATAGGCTGTAAAAAGCCAATACAACTCCAAAAATAAAAAGATTCACCATGGAGAATAATACGTTTAATGACGAGGTGGTGAGTAACTTTTCAATGCGTTGATGGTCATTAATGCGTTGGAGGATATCACCTGTCATACGCGTATCAAAAAAGGCAATGGGCAGCTTCATTAATTTGATAAAAAAATCGGAGATTAATGAAATATTGATTCGAGTACTAAGGTGAAGTAAAATCCAACTCCGAATCATTTCTACGGCAGTTTTACCAATAAAAAGAAATAATTGGGCAAAAAGAATGAGGTAAATAAAGTGTACATCTTGGTTTTTTATCCCCACATCAACAATGCTTTGGGTTAAAAAAGGAAAAATGAGTTGTAATAGACTACCAGCAAGTAAGCCAATAATCAACTGAACAATAAATTTTTTGTATTTAAATAGATATGGAGAAATAAACGAAATACCCAAGCGTTGATCTTGGGTTTCGTGTTGAGTAGTATCTTTATAAAACTTAGGAGTGGTTTCAAATAATAAGGCAACGCCTTCATTAGTGTTGGCAGTGGCATTATTGCCAATCCAATGTTTTAAAAATTCTTGTTCGTTGTATTTTAATAAACCATGTGCAGGGTCCGAAATGTAATAAACAGTTCCTTTTTTAGATGTTTTTACCTCATAGAGTACTACAAAATGTTGTTTGTTCCAATGCAATATACAAGGCAGTGGGGTTTCTACTAAAGTCTGGCTATCAATTTTAATCGCCAAGGTTCTAAAACCAATATGCTCTGCCGCTTCGCTCAATCCCAAAAGGCTACTCCCATCACGAATGGTTTCGGATAATTCTCTTAAAAAGGCTAATGGATAAAGTTTCCCATAAAACTTGGCAATGATTCTAATACATGTGGGTCCACAGTCTTTAGAATCGGGTTGACGGTAATGTGGGAAGGTTTGTTTCAAATTAGGTAATTTTTTATTCAATAAAATCAGAATTTTCTCTCATTTCTTCGATAAAAAAGAGATCGGAAAATAATTTATATTATCATTTTGGCACTCAATATTATTTTCATCTAGGTATTGTGGACATGGTAGTTGATATTTTTCAATAATTTTTTCCCAATGATCAATTCTATCAGAATGGTCACTTGATATACTTACTATTTTAAAACCTTTGCCATTATATTTATTGTGCAATTTTTTATGTTGAGGTTTTTTTAAATATTCTTAGAACTTTTAAAGTGTTCATTTATAGCCTACCACAAGGCTACTTTTTTTTGACCATATAATGTGTTTAGAATAGTAAACAGTATTACAATTACATAAGTAAAATATATGTTAAAAAGGCTTTAATTAAAAGCCAAATAATAATCAAACAAGGCAGCAGCAGTTAGAACAGAAAAATCTTTTGAGGATTATTAGGGCCAGACTCTTTGCAACCACTATTGTATGCATTCTTTAAAAAATAACCCGCACCGCCACCGCTGCCATTATGTATTGTAAAGGATGGGTGTTCTTTGCTGCCAAAAATTGTTTTCATTTCTGTTCTGCTTATAATAGTTCATAATTTTTTGTAATTAATCATAACTAAAAATATCAGTACTATAATTGTAAATCAATTTTTTAATGTTAAATGTAACTTAAAAGAAATTTTATCAATTGAGTAGTATTATTTAAGGCTTTTATAATTAAAATAAGTCATAGTTAAGTGGTTTAAAAAGAGCTTAATTCATCAATATATTGAGGAGTTTCAGTCAAGCTAAAGTTAATCTCATTAAAATAAGTATTCAAATCATCGTAAGTAATTTTATCAAAATCGTTTTGATATTTTTTAGGCAAACTATCAAAAATTGTATTTTGAATATGTGTAATTAATTTTAAAAAATCGTTACAATATACAGAGGTGTTATTAAAACCATTTAATTTACTAAATCGGGTATGTATATGCCCCCCACCACAAATATCTACTATAGGACATTTAGTACATTTTACTGGTAATAATTTATGACTATTATAGTACACTTTAGCTAATTTTGTTTCTAAAGCATCGCTAAATGTATGATTTTTAATATTTGCTCCACTTTTGGTAAATCCATTTCCGCAAATTTTTAGTGCGCCAACAACTTCAATATCACCATTGGTTTCTATTACCAAAAGCCCTACATCCGAAAGGCCCAAGTCTTCATTACTAGCATATTCTTTTCCTAAAATTAAATCAATAATAGTGTCAAAAACGGTTATTCTTATTTTTGTTTTATTTTTTTCAGCATACCAAATTTCAAAAATTTTGATGAGCCAATTGGCATAGAATGTATTAGGTGTTTTAGGATCTTCTTTTGTTAGGTTTTCAATATTTGGTTGAATATCATGAGTTGCATGTGGCCATAATAAATCGAAATGTTTTATGTCTAAATTTTTTAGGTTAGTATAAAATTTTACAGGATCACTCTCTATATCCATTACACTTAAAAGACCAGGCTTATTATTTAGAAATTTTTGGCCGATTTGTAATCCTTTAACAACGTTATCATAACTACCGTTTCCTTTATGATCAACTCTATATTTGTCGTTAATTTCTTTATATCCATCTAAACTAATGCCGATTTGAATATTCAATTCATTAAATAATTTACACCATTTTTCATTTAATAGAATACCATTTGTTTGTAAAGAATAAAAACACTGAATCTTTTTACTAGCGATAACTCTGTTTGCCTCACTTATAAAATAGGTAAAGAAATCTTCTTTTTGAAGAAGCGGTTCACCACCATGAAATATAAATTGAAAATTATTAAGATTATTATTTTGACAATGCTCTAATACTTTTAAAATAAGTGAATCAACATTGTTATAATTCATTAATTTGGGTTGCTTTAAGTAGGTGTTGTCACCTAAGTTATAAACATAACAGTATGAGCAATTTAAATTACATCTACTGGCAATTTTGACCACAATACTATTTACAATCATTGTTTTTTATTTTAAGAATTATAAACTAATGCAATCATTTAAATTTGATTGCATTAGTGAAGTTAAGTTATTGTTGTTGGCTATAAATAGGGCCAGAAACCTTTGCAAATGGAGTCAGAATAACTGACTTTGCATGGGTAATTTTCGGAAAACCACCAGCTATTGAAGAGGTAATATTACTCTCAATTGCATGGTTTTTAAAATCGCATAATGATAACTTACTAGCGTTCATTTTAAATTTTTTTTTCATAATATTTAAATTAATATTTTACCTACTCTATTAAAGGGTTTTCGGCTTCCTCCTTTAGCTGCGCAGCGATTCTTGTGAAAAAATTAATCACTTGTGTACAGTGTTATGTTCTTTCGATTGCAAAATCTTACTTCATTGAAATGTTAAAAAAGGTATAATTTATTTTTCTGGGTGTACTATGAATTTCCATTTTTGGTTAAAAACCTGAGTTCGATTAAAAAATAGTTAATTGATTATTTTTTAAGTTTGATATATTAGACTAGGTTTCTTCGGTAAGCAACTATATGTAATTAGACCAGCCACCATATTTGAGATAAAGTTCCCAAAGCTTCTATATCTAGAATGCTCTACTTGACAAATATTTTAGGCATGAAATCTTTATTTTCTAAAGGAGTTCTATCATCTATATTGGCTTAAACAATTGTAAAATTTAGTTCATCCACTTTATGATTAATGATAATATGAAGTTTAAAAACCATAAAATCAACCCATAGTTGATTTTCCTGTTGTTGCGATACTCTTAAAAACTTTATTATAAAGATGAAAACACCGACATAAGTGGATTAAATAACTCTCTGAAATAATATTATCTAGAGGTGTTAATCCAGACATTGAAACTCTGAAAATTATCAAAGTAACTAAAACAAAGAGCCTAAAAAAGCAATAGAATAACCGCAAATTTGGCTATAGAAAATATTTAATTTTTTTTAGCTTTTTATTAGCTTTTTTTTGTGACGTAAAATAAAGAAACTGTGATATGTTTATTTAAATTTTAACTATTTAAATTTTAAATCATTATGAAAGATTTTTTAAATTCAAAAAAAGTACAAGTTTTAGGAAAAAACCAACAAAAAAGTATTAAGGGAGCAACAATAATTGATGGTAGTGGAGCGATACAAAAAGTAATTGAATTGCCAAAAGTTAAACCATTTAATCTTTAGTGTCCTAAAAACTGTGTAAACAGAAATTAGGCGTGGTTTTAAAACTACGCCTAATTTTTTGTATAACTTTATAGCACAGTATTTTTATTATGGATGATTTAAACAAACAATTTTTAAAAAGAGGTCTATTGGGAGGCTCAAATACAGAAGAAGATTTAAGTAATCTATTTTAAAGATTTACACAGTGCTACAGTGCTGCTTTAGAAGTAATGCTCCAAGTATAAATAGATGCTCATTTTGGGTTACTTTAAAAGGGTTATCGTAACAGTGATAATGTACGCAATGGGTTACAATCGAAAAAGTAAAAAACCAGTATAGCCAAAGCTGAACTTGATCGATTTGCCCAAAAAAGGAAAGGTAAATATCCATATGAGGTACAATTATGGCAAAATAATTGGGAAGAATTTACTGTATTCTTTGATTTTTCTTTAGAAATAAGAAAGGTTATTTACACCATTAGTCTAATAAAAACCTAAATGAAAAAAATCAGGAAATACTCCAAAAACAAGATGATTCTTGATATAAAATCCTAACTAAATTTCTTTCGCATTCAAGTTAATTAAGTTCGTTATTCAATCAATTGATTAAAAGATGTATTTTTTGAAAAGCGCCATAATAAAAAGGCTAATTGCTATAGCGAGGAGTCCATACCACCAATTTGTATGTAAAGATTTTATTAAAGGATCATTATTACCTAAAAGTACTAAGGAAGCCCAATAGTAAGGTGCTCTTTCAGATAAGCTATGGTTTTTGAGGTAAGCTAATTTAGCATTTCTCAATGCAGTAGCTTTAGACTTTCCATTTTTTAAGTGTGCATAAAAAGTATCCATTATTTTAGCAGTTGCCTTGTCGTCTACATTCCATAGGGAGGATACTACACTTTCTGCTCCCGAATGGAAAAATCCTCTGGCTAAACTCATTACACCTTCGCCTTGTTCTTGTTTTCCGAGTAAAGTGTTGCATGCGCTTAACACTACTAGTTTTGCTTTGTTTTTATACAAATAGATTTCGTCTAATGTCAGTTTTTCTTTATGAAAAGCGATCCAAGGTACTATAGAATCTTGAGCATTGGCATGGGTCGCAAGGTGGATCAAATCATATTTTGGCAAGGCTGAAATAAAATTTGATTTTGTAGCATTATTAAAAATAAATTCAGTGTTTTTGAAATGTTTTTGAAGTTGGTGTATTTCGTTTTTACTGTGATCTAATTTAGCTAATTTTAAATAATCAAATTGTATAGGAGCAACACTAAGAAGTGATAAATTTGATGTTGGTTTTTGTTTTTTAATTTGATTTAAAAACGTATTGGAATAGGTATAGCTAATTTCATTTTGTTCTATTAAATAGTTTGTTTTTTCATTTTCTTGTACCAATAAAGCATCAAAAGAAAGGTAGTTTAAATAACTATCGGGAATGATGGTGAGCTTTTTATTTTTAATTTTTTCTAGAATATCTTTTGATGGAAATAAGTTTTTAAAAATCTGTAGCGCTTGTTTTTTATAGGTTAAAAAATCTTGGTTTAATTGAAATGGTTTAGAAATTTTAGTGGTAAATGATTGAAGTTCTTTTTGTAATGTTGAGGGGTTTTTAATGTTAAAAAAATCAACTGTATTGCGTGTAATTAGTATTCCGTAGGAATTATACACCTTTTTTATTCCATAGTCACTTTCTGGAATAATATGTAGGTATTTATTTTGTGATGTTATTTTAGCATGATCATTATAGGTGTTAATGCTATATTCAATAAGAACTTCATTCTCCTTTAGCGTTTGTTGCGTTTCTGCCAAACTTATAACATCAATTTTATATGGTGTATGTGGGTATTTTGATAACTCAAATTCAATACTATCTTGCACGTTTTTGAGGTGTCGTTGTTTTGAAAATAAAATTAAATTGACCGAATCTTTATGTTTAGGGTTTTGGTTGTTTTTTTCTAATTGATAAATTTCTTTTTTTAGTAGGTTTTCTTTTTCAATTAAGTAAGGATGTATTTTTAGTGACTGTTTTAAGTGTTGTGATTTTACATTCTCAATTAATAGCAACGCCTTGCTTTTTTCCATAAAGTAAAAGGCTTGATTAGGTTTTTTTAATAAATAACAAATCTCAATGGCTTTACTATACACTTCTGCACTTTGTTTACGCCAAAAAAGTTTAGATTTAAGCTCATTACTTTGAGTGCGAATCAATTCTAAAATTTGATCAGCAAAATGGTATAATTCTAAACAGTTTTTTAAATGAATTTGGTTACAGTCTTTATTGTATTTTTTTAAATATAAAGTAGCTAACTCTTTTAATACTTTTAAAAGATAATCTGTATTATGTTGTCGCGTTATGCTTTTTCTTTTGTTTAATAAATAGGCTAGTTGTTGAATTTCAAATCCTGTGATATATTCAATAGCAGTAAAGTAATGCTTTAAAGAAGTGTCAAAATCTTCGTTAAGCATATGTGCAAATCCTAAATTTGCATGTATAGCATAATTTTGAATACTATCTTTTTGGTTGGAAAACACTAAGCTTTTTGATTGAAATTTTATGCTTAATGTTGGATTGGTCGTGTTATAAAGATTTCCTAAATGGCTATGTATTTCGGCAATTTTGAATGAATCTTGTAACTTTTTTGCAATTTTTAAAGCTTGATGATAATAAAAAGAAGCGGTATTGATATCTAAAGTTTCATCTCTATTATAAAACCGAGCAATCCCTTTTTTTATGTAATATGTATACTTGTTTTGTGTTTTTATTTTTTTTGATAGAGAATCTGCTTTAAGTTGATACTTTAATGATTCAAAATAACTGTTTTTTGTTTCTAAATTTACGTAAGCTTGACTCGTATTTATATAGTTTATAAGTAGTCTGTTCAGTTCGTTGTTTTTAATTAAAAGGGATTGTCCTAATTGGTAATTTTTAATAGCATTAAAGTAATCCCCTTTTTTATTGTAACAGCGGCCTAATTCGGTGTAGGATTTTGCAATTAATAAATTGCTTTTTGTATGGGCTAATGAAGTTAATACATCAAAGGTTTTAATAGCCTGATCATAATGTTTGATTTTATATTCGCATAAGCCTACATAAAACAATTGATTGCAAAAAAGTAAGGTGTCAATTATTGGAGTACTAGAGCGGTATTTTTTTAGTTCAACAGCCTTTACATATTGTTTGTTTTTATATAACCATTTGGCGTACTGATCAATAAATTTTTCTTTTTCAGCATAAGCTTTTCTATTTGAAAAATTTTTGAGTAAAGCCTCCGATTTGATTATCTTCTCAGTAATACTTTCATTTTTATTGTATAAATCAATAGTATTATTACTTGTTTGAGAAAATGAACTTTCTTCAATCAAAAAAATAAATACGAACAATAAAAGTTTTTTAATAAACAATTGTTAAGCGTTATTAATGAACCGAATGTTAATCGGGAGAATCTAAATCATCTTGCTCTTCACCTCCTCTGGGAGCAGGAACTCCAACCTTTTTTTCCCAATATTCGATGTACGCTTTTAGTTTTGTATTATATTGTATTTTTTTTGTTTTGGGTATTTTTATACTAGGACAATTACCCATTGTATCATATTTCTTTTTTAATTTATGCCTTTGTTCTAGTACTTTTTTAAAGTCCTTGATGGGTAGCGACTTTTTTATAGAATTCACTTTGGTTACAGGGTTTAAGCGATCAGTATCTGAGGTAATGGAAATTGGTAGAGCTATTTTAATTAATGTGGTCTCTGTATATACATGCATAAATTGCTGGTATTCATGAGAGCAAAATACAGGAATTTGTTTTTTTTGTGAGTTTTTGGATATAATTAAATTATTACTATCAGTAACATCTTCAAAATGATCTTCAGCGGTACAACTAATAATAGTTAGCAGTATAGCCATAGTTTGTGTTATTTTTTTGAGCATTGTAAATTTTTTAATGTTAATTTTTAATCAGAATCCACGTCATCTTGTTCTTCGCCTCCACCTGGTTTTGCAGGTTTAAAATACCATATCTCTTTGAACAATTGATCCGCAGTATCGTAAAAAATATCGATTTTTAAAGGAATTTTAATCGAGGAACACGCTCCTTCAGATCTATATATTCTGAGTTGCGTTTCTCTTCTGTTTATTAAAGCTTGCCGATAGTACGTTGGCGTATCTTGAGGAGCAATTACTTCTTTATATTTATGTAAAAATTCCCGGTACGTAAACTCATTGCATGGTCTTAAAAAAATTGGAGTATCATTTTTATTATTAAATTCGTTATGGTTTAATGTGTTATTTGATATGCTAATATTTATTTTATTAAGCGTTACCTGTGATGTCGAAGTCGCTATATCAGTGTCTTCTATTAAAATATCATCATTAGAGCAGCTAATTAATAGAATGATAGCTGTTAGTTTAAAAAAAATGCTTTTATAAGTCATAAATTCTATAGTTAAAGAGTTATATTTTAAACATTGTTGATTCAAAACTGTTTTCTTACCCAAAGAATACTATAATATTGATGCAAAAAGATAAAAATCAAATTTACTTAGAAGGACTTTTGTCTGGGAAAGAAAAAATCATTCTAAAGATATATGAAAAAAACTTTTCTAATATTGTTTCCTACATAAAATCTAACAACGGTACTTATGAAGATGCCGAAGAAATATTCCATACCGCTCTTTTTCAATTGACTGCACGTGTAAAAGTCAGAAATTTTGAAATTAAATCCAGTTTTGAAGGTTACCTATATGTTGTTTGTAAAAACTTATGGATGAAAGAGTTGTCGTTTAGAAAAAAAAGGGTAAGAAACGAGCAGATATTAGAACTAAATAATAAGGAGACTGACAATAGTAATTTTATTTTAGAACAAGAACGTTGGGAACTTTTTGAAGAAAAGATAGCCCTTTTATCTGAAAATTGTAAGAAATTATTAAAAGCGTATTTTAAAAAAACACCCTATTCTGAAATTGTAGAAAAATTTAATTATGCTTCCGAAAATGTAGCTTTTCAGCGTGTGTTTAAATGTAAAAAAAGTTTAGCAGCACTTGTAAAAAAAGATACAAGGTATACTAATTTGGCAAAATAATGGAAGAAGAAATATATCTAAAAATAGAAGCTTATTTAAACGGCAGTATGACCGCTGATCAAAAAGCACTTTTTGAATCGGAATTAAAAAACAATGCCGAATTACGTGAAGAAGTAGCGGTGCATAAATCCATAAACTTACATTTCAATACTCGTTCGTGGGATACCTCAACTAACAGTTTTAATCCTAAAGATAAACAAGCGCTAGAGGCTTATTTTAAGTCAGATGAGGCCATTGAAATTGAAAATAAATTAGTAAAAGCGAGAACAGTTTTTATTAAAAAAAAGAAGCCTAATTTTTTTAAATATGGTTTAGTAGTAGCGGCTAGTTTTTTGCTTCTTTTTAGTTTGGTTACTTTATATGGTAAAAAGAGTTATAACGAATTATTTGAGCAGTATTATAATGAAAATGAACTGCCTTCATTTACTACCCGAGGGACTCAAATAAATAGTGACTTTGATAAAGGAATTAATGCTTTTAAAAAGCAAGATTATACCAAAACAGTAACTATTTTAAAAGAATATTTGAATCAATATAAAGATGCGAATCCAATAGCTTATACCTATATCGGAATGTCCTATTTACAGCTTAATCAACCCGAATTAGCACTTACAAATTTTGACAAATTATTGACGTCAGAATCTATAGATGCTCCTAAAGCTTTGTGGTATAAATCTTTAGTGTATCTTAAAATGGAAGAGAAGATAAAGTTGGAAGAAACTTTAAATTTAGTAATTCGGCATCCATCACAATATAAAAGTGAAGCAGCAAAAAAAATGTTAAAAGAAATTAATTGATTTTAAAAACAAGTCTAACTTCTTCTTCTATAGCTTCAGCATTTTTATAGGCAGGTTTCCAATTGGGACTTGATAATAGCGCTTTTTTGAATTCTTTTTTAATTGAACGGTCAAGTTTGGTAAGTATTTTAATGTTTGAAATTCCACCCTTTGTGTTTACGGTAAATGAAGTGTTAATGCTATAGGACTTATTTGCTTTAAAAATTGATGGATCAAGTTGTTTATAGACCCAAGTTTTAAAGGCATCTATTGATCCGTTTGGAGGAATTGAAGCTGCCTGCATAGTTTCTGAATCTTGTTGGGGAGAAGCCTCAACTTGCACTCCAGCAACTTTTTCGCTCAGGGTTTCTTCAATAACAATTGCTTTAGATTGTTGTATTTTTTCTGATTTTATTGAACTAATTACTCCTGTTTGTTCTGCTCTTTTTGTAGCACTATAACCTATAATCTGTACTTCTTCTAATTCAGAAATATCTTCGTGTAATATGATTGCTATTTGGTCCTCTGCACGAATAGCCGTTTTTTTGAATCCAATATAATTAATAGCTAATGAAGCCTTTTTGGGAGAAATTAGCGTGAATTTTCCATCAAAGTCTGTTGTAGTTGTAATGTTGGTACCTATAATTTTTATTTCGGCACCAGGTAAAGGTGTTCCATTGCTATCAGTAACAATACCTGAAACCTGAATGGTGTCAATATTTTTTTTGGTTATAGCTTTTATTGTAATTTCTTCATCCTTAATAATGTCAGACGACTTTATTTTGTTGGATGCTGCTTTTTTGTTTTTAGTTTCTAGAACTGATTTCGGAGTTTTATGAGGTGTAATTGAAATGTTTTCTTCCTTTACACTATAATCAATGTCAAAATTTTGATCTTGAACTACTATTTGTGTTGAATCTATTTGAGGTGGTAGCGTGTCAAAATGAGTGTCTCTCGGATCAATGAAAACATAATCAGAATTTTCTTTGGAATCTTCTATTTTGGTTAATTTTTGGTGAGCATTTTTTGAGGTGTTTATGGTATACAACAAGCTTCCTAATCCAACAACTAATAGTATAGAAGCTGCAATTTTAAAAATTGGAAATGATCTCCGCGTTTTTTTGGTTCTGTTAGTTAAAGCTTGTTTTAAAAAAACCATATCGGTATCTAATTCTTGAGCAGAAAGAGTTTCTAAACCTTCTAAAGCATCAGCATCAAAAGGATCTTGTAGTGCTTTTTTTTCAAGCGCATTTCGCTCCTTATTTGAAAGTACATCATTCAAATAATTTTTAAGGTGTCGATATGTGAATTTAGAATCACTCATGTGGCTTCTTTTCTATTTGCTCAATGCAAGCTTTTAAATTGCGTTTTCCATTTTGAATGTGGCTTTTTACTTTTTTTTCTTCGATAGCTAATTCAGCAGCTATTTCGCGGTAACATTTATGTTCAAAATAAAATAATGCTACACTTTGCTTTTGGGTTTCCTTTAGTTTGTCAATGCAAGTTTTAAGGGCTTTTGTCAAATCAACCGGAGCCTCTTTATCTAATAGGTGCACATTTGGAGCATTTTCCATAAAAAAATGATCAGCATACGCATGTTGCTTGGCTTTTTCAGAAGTCTGTTTGCGTAATTTCATTAAGCAATAATTTTTACTTACACCATATAACCAGTTTTTAAATACATTAATTTCATGCTTAGGGATTTCTTTAATTAAAATCTCAAAAATTTGCATTACTGCATCTTGACTTTCTTCCCTATTTTTTAAATACTTTAAACAAACCCCATATACTAAATGCATGTATTTATGGTATAATTGCCCCAGAACCTCCAAGTCGTTTTCTTTACGAAAACGCTCAATGAGTAGGTCGTCTGAATTATTTAAGTCTTTAGTAGTAGGCATGTACGCTTCACAAATTAACGCAAATAAAAAAAATTAAAAAATTTTTATGGAATATTCAAGTGAACTGCATCTTGTTATAAAGAATGTTTCACTAAAAATAAATAACATGATAAAATTTAGCGTATTTGTAAGTCTGTTTTTAGCTGTGGTCAATATGGCAATAGCAAAAACGATCACAGGAAAAGTAACCGAATCTGGAGGCATAGGATTACCAGGTGTTACTATAGTTGAAAAAGGAACATCTAAAAGTACAGTTACTGATTTTGATGGTGTGTATACGATTAAAGTTGATGAAGGTGCAACTTTGGTATATTCATATAAAGGTTTTGTAACTCAAAAAAGAATAGTTGGAAAATCAAGTATAATTGATGTTGTTTTAAAGGAAGATATTTCAGATTTAGAAGAAGCAACAGTGGTAGGTTACGAGAAAAAAGAAATAACTGGAGCCATAAGTAAACTGTCTAAGCCAAAAATGATGATGGATTCTCGGGCAATAAATTATAGTCAAAAGTTGCAGGGGAGGGTAGCGGGAGTACATATAAATCATATGCCAGTTGCACCAGTGACAAACACGGAAAGCTATGCCGAAGTAAAGGAAAATGGGTTTAAAAGCCCATTACAAACACCATTATCTACTTTTTCGATTGATGTGGATGCGGCTTCTTATAGTAACGTAAGACGTTTTATTATGAATGGGGAAAGGCCTCCAAAGGATGCAGTTCGTGTAGAAGAAATGATTAATTATTTTACCTACAATTATCCACAACCCAAAGGGAAAGCCCCATTTTCAATAAATCACGAAGTTTCGGACTGTCCATGGAATACCAAAAACAAATTAGTCCATATTGGATTGCAAGGCAAATCATTAGAAACCAAGGAAGCTCCTCCAAGTAATTTGGTGTTTTTAATTGATGTTTCGGGTTCCATGAGTGCGTCAAACAAATTGCCTTTATTAAAAAAAGCTTTTGGATTGTTGGTTCGTCAATTGCGAGAAAAAGATAAGGTGTCTATTGTTGTGTATGCAGGTAGTTCGGGGTTGGTATTGCCACCAACTTCGGGGGCAAATAAAGAAAAGATTTTAAATGCTTTGAACCGTTTACAGTCTGGAGGGGCAACAGCAGGAGCAGCAGGTTTACGATTGGCTTACCAAACTGCAGCAGCACATTTTATCAAAGGAGGAAATAACAGAATTATTATTGCGACCGATGGTGATTTTAATGTGGGGCAATCTAGCGATGCCGATTTAGAAAAATTAATTGTAGCGCACAGAAATAAAGGAATTTATGTAACAGTTACCGGTTTTGGAATGGGAAATTATAAGGATAGTAAAATGGAAATTATTGCCGATAAAGGAAACGGAAACTATGCTTATATTGATAATCTATTGGAAGCTAAAAAGGTATTTATTAATGAATTTAGCAGTACACTTTTTACTATAGCCAAGGATGTTAAAATTCAGATAGAATTTAACCCGACACATGTAAAAAAGTATCGTTTGATTGGGTATGAAAATAGACTGTTAAACGATGAAGATTTTGCCAATGATAAAAAAGATGCTGGCGAGCTTGGTGCTGGACATTCTGTTACGGCATTGTATGAAGTGGTTACTGTTGCTGATGATGATGTATTGGATTCGGGATTAAAATATCAAATCCCAAATGTAATTTCAAATGAGTCTTTAAATAAAGAATTGGCAACAGTAAAATTTAGGTATAAAAAACCAAATGAAACTAAAAGTAAGTTGTTAGAAGAAACCATAGTAAACACAGGAATTCCTTTTGAAGAAACTTCGCCTAATTTTCAATTTTCAAGTGCTGTAGCTGGTTTTGGAATGTTACTTAAAAATTCTGAATATAAAGGAGATTTAACATATAATCAAGTATTAAATATGGCAAAAAAAGGAAAAGGGAAAGATGAATTTGGTTATCGTTCCGAATTTATTCGATTAGCAGCCTTAGCTGCGCAATTGCCAACACCTGGAGTCGAAGAAACACCTGTAATTGAATGTGAGGTGAGGTATTGATTAGCGCTAAGATCGCTTTGCTAATAGACTTGGGAGATAAAACTTGGTTGTGGGGTGTTTAAAAACAAGGAGGTATCTTTTATTACTACTATAATTTTATTGAATTAGAATTGTCAATTCGAGTGATTTTCGATAGATTTTTTTTCTTAAGTAGCACTCACATTATTGAAGACACATAAATTTGATATTTGTGTGTCTTTTTTTAATTGAATATTAGTTATCAAATCTTAGCGCGTTGTTCAATGATAGTTTTATGAACAGTAATGCCGACTAAAGTTTTTGGTGCAATATATGTATCGTGATGAAATAAGATACTTTTATTATGTAATTCGGCTTTTATTAAGTAATGGGTGCCATTATAATAAGCTGTAACAACCTCAAGCAGAATCGTGCTATTTTTTTTCAGTTTAATTTCGTGTGGATAAAGTAGGATGTTTTTTTCTTCTCCAGCAGGGTCAAAAAAAGTAAGTGGTACTATATTAATTTCGGAAAGTAACGAAGCCGAATATTGATCTGTTGGATTGGCAAACATTTCTTGTGGACTACGGGCAGAGATTTGTTTTCCTTGTTTAATAACAATAATGTTATCCGAAAAAGCCAGTGCATCATTTTTATCGTGAGTTGCGGTGATACAGGTAATGTTTTGCTTTTTTAGGTAACTAAAAAGGCGGTAGCGTAATTCGTTTTTTTTAAAATTATCAATTTGGCTAAAAGGTTCGTCTAGCAATAAAACTTCGGGCTCTTTTGCCAATACACGTGCCAACGCAACACGTTGTTTTTGACCGCCACTTAAAAAACGCACATGGGTTTTAGCATATGTGGTCATACCAACAATTTCCAAAAGTTCATTTATTCGTTGTTTTTTTTGATTGGGATAAAAATTGGATAAAAATTCTCCCACATTATCGGCGGCCGATATAAAAGGCATTAAATCAAATTCTTGGGCTAAATATTTCATAAATGGATGCCCAGGGACTAAATGATGTTCCGGGCCTAATAACTCCGTGTTATTATAAAATATTTTTCCTTTCGGTAAGGAAAGTAAGCCATATATGGCTTTTAACAAGGTGCTCTTTCCACATCCACTTTCGCCCATTAGGGTAATATGAGCTCCTTTTTGAGCCGTAAAACTAACAGTGTCAATAACATTAGTTTTGTTATAAGCATATGAAATAGACTCTACAGAAAGCATTCGATTTTTTGTAAGCAACTAAAATACAAAATAGCCTGAAACCATTGATGTGTTAGAGGTACTAAACCAGATTAAAAACAAATTTTATAAGTTTAATATGAGCGTTTAAAGATCGAATTTTATACCGCTATAAATACCAAATAAATAAGGATCAAATTCTGTATTGCTATCAAAGGCATTAAATTGTAATTTAAAAATAGGCTCCACGCTTAGTTTGATGTTTGGAGCTATTTTATAATCCAGTCCAATGCCAAAATTACCCGAAAAACTAGTGTTATTAAGGTTTTTAGCCTCGCCTATTTCAGTAGTATTACCTGAAATTTCAAACAAAAGTTGATCGTTTTTTTGAGTCAAAATAAAAGAGCTCACTCCACCAATGAGTGAAATACCCAATTGCTTGTTTAGTAATCTGTAGGAAACTTCTAAAGGAATTTCGATATAATTTATTTGTTGTTGTAATGAACCTGTAGTCCTTGTACTGCTAATAGGATCACCTGACGAAGGGATGCCATTAAGAGGTCCAAATGAGTTGGGATCGTTTAGCTCTTCAGAATTTTCGGGAGTGCTACTGGGTCTGACTGTAGGAGGGAAACTTCGGCCAGTAAATTCATCAAGATTACTAAAAGCCTCTTCTCCAATAAGGTTACTCACGGCGTCGGAATTATTAAAAAGTATAGCCGTGTTATTAGAGGCTAAACTTGAAGAAAAGATATCATTTGTAGCCAAATTAATAGACGCCGTGCTTATGCCCGAACGTATTTGGATTTTATTGGATAACTGGTAGGCAATACGTATACCGTAACTTAAAGCGGCCTCTGATGTTTGTGGGTTATTCGAAAAATCGGAATTTATGGAGGAGCCCCCCGATAGTGAATTATATGCCAAAGGGGCTATTTGAGGTTGAATGCTCCAGTTTTTTCGATCTACTTTAGTAGGTGTTTTTTTATTTTCTTTAGTAATCGCTAAAAGTGATTTTAGTGCTTTTTGCTGGTCTTTTTCTATATTTTTTTCTAGGTCTTTACTTGAATCTTCTTGAGGGGTTCTTTTAAAATCTATTTCCGAGGTATTTTTTTTGTTTTTAGAAGGAATTTCGACTATTTGTTGAGAGCTATTTGTCTTGTTTTTTGAGGTAATTTGGTTTAGGATAGCACTCCTAGTAATAGCTTCGGGTGTTTTAATAATAGACGGTTTCAGGTTTTTAGCGACAGTATTTTTTAAAGCTTCTGTTGGCAAAAGGTTCTGAACATATTCATTTGTCGATTTTGAATCTGTATTTTTAGCGTTGTTTAAGGTTTTTTTTACAAATTTATTTTTAGTAGTAGACGAGTTAACAAAGCTTTTTTGGTTTGCGGTTATTTGCGAGTTTGGTTTAACAGATGTTTTTTCAGCGTTATTTACAATTTTAATAGTGTTTTCTGTATCTACTTCGGGGCATGGACTATCGGTAAACAGAATACTTGTTTTTGAAACACTTTCATTGTTAGACTTAGAAAGTGTGGTAAGCATAAAAAATAAAGCTAACGAGGCAGCAATGCCCGCTGGAAAAGCCAAGAAAAGTAAGCGATTATTTTTCTTCTTTTTTTGGGGAATGTTTTTGGAAATTTCTTTCCACAAAGCCGCATTCGGAATTGCTTCAAAATCTTGAAGCTTATCCTTAAAAAGGGCATCGATATGTGTTTTTCTGTTATCCATTAATCATGTTTTTTTGTTGTTCTAGTACAAGCAATTCTTTTTTTAGAATAGCTCTAGCTCTTGATAAATTAGATTTTGATGTACCGACTGATATGTCTAGTGCCATGGCAATTTCTTGATGCGAAAAATCATCAAGGACATACATATTAAAAACTAATTTGTATTGACTAGGGAGTTTATGAATTAATGTGAGTAGTGTGTCTAACGAAAAATTGGCGTGCTCAAATTCAGTATGATCTTCAATAAGTGCTGTTTTTTCTTCATTTATGGACTCGGTGTGTTGTGTTTTTCTAAAATGACTTAAAATGGTGTTAATAGTAATACGTTTTGCCCAACCTTCAAAGGATCCTTTATATTTAAATTGATGAATTTTATTAAAAATAATAATAAATGATTCTTGAAACAAATCTTCGGCATTGGCTTTATTTTTACAATATTTCATGCAAACTCCCAAAAGTAGAGGCGCAAGTCTTCGGTAAAGAGCCTCCTGTGCTTTTACATCGTGCTGTTGGCATTTTTCAATAAGCTGTTCTATTTCCAATTAATTTAGTCGGCCGAGTATTAAATTTAAGAACTTTATATGTATAAGAGACGCAATTATCAAAAAGGTTGCGTTTGGAGGTGTTTTTTTTTAAAAAAATTATTTGTAAAAATGAAAATTTAAATGTTATTTTAATGAGGTATTTAAAATCCAGTAGCATAGCTCACATTTAAGCAATATAATTAGTCCCCTTAATTATTAATAATAAAATATATTATGAAAGTATTAGAAAAAGTAAGGCCTTGGGCAGGCATTATTGCAGTAGTGGGTATTGGGATTTATATGATTATGAATCCAGACAAAGCTTTTGAAGTTACAGGAAGGCGGCAAGCTATAAAAGCAGCATTAAAAGCCATATGGGGATTGCCTGCGGGAATAATTCTAGTGGCTATTGGTGTTATTATAGGTTATTTGCAGATTAAAGGTGAGCCTGAAGATACTTCTGTAGAATAATTTACAATCACTTTTTAGAATAAGCTTAATTGGACACTTAGTAAGGTTTAAGGTTTTAATTCAAAAATCCTTAGAAAATTTCTAAGGATTTTTGAATTATTTAGGTATTTCATTCTTGCTTTTTAACTTAATAATAAATGCAGCTTAAAAATTTACTATAAATAACTTTTTGCACCTTCTAAAGCTTGAGCAATACCCGCTGGGTTTTTACCACCTGCGGTAGCAAAAAATGGCTGTCCACCACCACCACCTTGGATGTGTTTTCCAAGCTCGCGGACTACTTGTCCGGCATTAAGTCCTTTGTTAGCAACAAGCTCTTTTGATATGTAACAAGTAAGTAAGGCTTTACCATTAACGGCACTTCCAAAAATAATAAAGGCATTGGTTAGGTTATTTCCTAAATCGAAGCATAAATCTTTACTTCCTTGGGCATCTAAATCCACTTCTTTAGCTAAAAACTGAATGCCATTAATATCGGTAAATTGGTTGGCTAATTCGGTTTTTAAATTACCAGCCTTTTCTTTTAATAACTGTTCAATTTGCTTTTTTAAGCTACTATTTTCGTCCTGTAAACTGGTAATTGCTTTTACGGGATCTTTTGCATTTTTTAATACTGTTTTTACGTCACTAAAAGCTTTTGCTTGTGCCGTAAAATATTCCTTAGCGGCATCGCTTGTGATGGCTTCAATACGTCTAATTCCTGAAGCTACTGCACTTTCGCCAGTAATTTTAAAATGCCAGATATCAGCTGTATTGGGTACATGAATACCGCCACATAATTCCATTGATTTTCCAAATCGAATCGAGCGCACTGTATCGCCGTATTTTTCGCCAAAAAGAGCAATGGCACCCTCGGCTATAGCCTTGTCATAAGTGTTATTTCTATTTTCTTCTAACGGAAGTTTTTCACGTATGCGGGCATTTACAAAATTTTCAATTTCCTGTAATTCATCGGCAGAGACTTTTGAAAAATGTGAAAAATCAAAACGTAAATTTCCACTGTGTACCATAGAGCCTTTTTGCTCTACATGAGTACCTAGTACACTACGTAAAGCTTGGTGTAGTAAGTGTGTTGCCGAGTGGTTAGATGCGGTGCGAGTACGTTGTTTGGCATCAACTACTGCCGTAAAGGTAGCGTTACTGTTTTTAGGAAGATTTTTGGCAATATGAATAATCAGATTGTTTTCCTTTTTAGTATCAATAATATATACTACATCACCATTAGCCGCTTCCAAATAGCCCTTGTCGCCTACTTGTCCTCCACCTTCGGGATAAAAAGGCGTTTGATTAAACACTAATTGGAATAATTCGCCATCTTTTTTACTAATTACCTTTCGGTAACGCGTTAAGTTTACTTTAGCGGTAAGCTGGTCATAACCAATAAAGGCTTCATTGTTTTCAGTGCCTATTACTTCCCAGTCACCAGCAGATATTTTTGCTGCAGCACGGGAGCGATCTTTTTGTTTTTGTAATTCGGTTTTAAAACCAGCTTCGTCTAACTTTAATCCTTTTTCACTTAAAATAAGCGCCGTAAGATCAATAGGAAAACCAAAAGTATCATATAATTCAAAAGCTTTTTCACCAGAAATGGTGTCGCTTTTGGTTTGTTCAATAATTTGATCCAATAACAATAAACCTTGATCTAATGTTTTAAGAAATGAATTTTCTTCTTCCTTAATTACATTTAGAATAAGGTTTTTCTGAGTTTTTAATTCAGGGAATGCATCGCCTAATTGATTACTCAAGGTGTCAACCAGTTTGTAAATAAAAGGTTCTTTAGTATCTAAAAATGTAAATCCATAACGGATAGCTCTACGTAAAATACGTCTAATGACATAGCCTGCTCCATTATTACTTGGTAATTGCCCATCGGCAATTGAAAAGGCAACGGCGCGAACATGATCGGCAATAACACGAATGGCTACACTTACTTTTCCATCCTGATTTGTAGGTAGAGAATTTTTGTCATAAACGGAATTAGTTATGGTTTCAATTTCGCGAATAAGTGGTGTAAATACATCGGTATCATAATTAGACTTTACGTTTTGTAATACCATACATAAACGTTCAAATCCCATTCCGGTATCCACATGTTGAGCAGGTAATTTTTCAAGTGATCCATCAGCTTTACGGTTAAATTGCATGAACACTAAGTTCCATATTTCAACTACCTGAGGGTGATCCATATTTACTAGGTCACGCCCAGATACTTTTGCTTTCTCTTCAGCAGATCGGATGTCAACATGGATTTCTGAACAAGGACCACAAGGGCCTTGGTCTCCCATTTCCCAAAAGTTATCCTTTTTATTTCCCATGATAATGCGATCTTCGGGTACAATGGCTTTCCATAAATCGAAAGCCTCTTGATCTAATCCTAATCCATCATCGTCAGCTCCTTCAAAAACGGATACATAAAGGATATCTTTGTCAATTTTAAAAACTTCGGTTAATAATTCCCAAGCCCATTGGATGGCTTCTTTTTTAAAATAATCACCAAAAGACCAGTTTCCTAACATTTCAAACATGGTATGGTGATAGGTGTCCATGCCTACTTCTTCCAGGTCATTGTGTTTCCCACTTACACGTAAACATTTTTGGGTATCGGTAATACGATTGTTTTTTGGAGTACCGTTGCCTAAAAAGAATTCTTTAAACTGGTTCATCCCAGCATTGGTAAACATTAGCGTAGGGTCATTTTTAATAACCATAGGGGCAGATGGAACAATGCTGTGTTTTTTTGATTCAAAAAACTCCAAAAACTGTTTGCGGATCTCTTGTGATTTCATTTAAAAAGATGTTGTTTTATGGTCATTTTCCATAGAAATAGTAGTGGTTTTTAATGCTTCACTACAATTTTAGTATCTTTGGAAATTAAACTCTAATGGTTAGCCATTAAGGCACGTGCAAAAATAGTATATTTTAAATTATGTCAAAGGTTAAATACTACTACGACAGCGAAACATTATCATACCGAAAAATAGAACCCAAAAAAGGGCGCAAATGGGGCATAGCAATGCTAAGCGTTTTGGGAATGTTTTTGGCAGCATTCGTATTGCTAATTACTTATTATAGTATTCCTAAAATAGAAACTCCGAAGGAGAAAAAATATAGGAGAGAGTTGGAAAATATGAAGTTACAGTATAAAATGCTGAACAATAAAATGGACCGACAGGAAAAAGTGTTGAATGAAATTGCAGATCGGGATAACACCATTTACCGTTTATATTTTGAAGCCGAACCCATCACAGAAGAACAGAGAAAAGCAGGTTTTGGAGGGGTGAACAGGTATAATAAGTTTGATGGTTTTGAAAACTCTGAACTAATAAAGGAGACCAATCAGCGTGTAGATCAAATTGCAAAACAAATTACTATTCAATCTAAATCATTGGATGAAGTAGCTACTTTAGCTAAAGAGAAAGAAAAATTATTAGCGGCTATACCTGCTATACAGCCTGTTCAAAATAAGGATTTGAAACGTATGGCTTCGGGGTACGGAATGCGAAGTGATCCTTTTACCAAAGTGCGAAAAATGCACCGTGGAATGGATTTTAGTGCTCCTAGAGGGACACCAATTTTTGCTACAGGTGATGGCGTAGTGACTAGGGCTGATAACCGCTCTTCGGGTTACGGAAACCATATACGTATTGAACATGGTTATGGTTATAAAACATTATATGGTCATTTGTACAAATACAATGTGCGTAAAGGACAAAAGGTAAAGCGAGGCGATGTTATTGGTTTTGTAGGGAGTACAGGAAGATCGCAAGCACCGCACTTACATTACGAGGTTTTTAAAGATGAAAAGAGAATTAATCCAATTAATTTTTATTACGGAAACCTTTCTGCGCAAGAATTTGCTACCTTGTTAGAGAAATCACAAGAAGTAAATCAATCTTTAGATTAATATGCACTTAGACCTTCCTGAAAAATTGTATTATAGTATTGGTGAGGTAGCAAAAGCATTTAATGTAAACACCTCCTTAATTCGTTTTTGGGAAAAAGAATTTTCGGCAATTAAACCCAAAAAAAATGCCAACGGAGTTCGTTATTTTACCAAAGAAGATATTGAGCATATTGAACTTATTTACCATTTAGTTAAGGAGCGTGGCTACAAATTAGAAGGGGCAAAAACCTACTTAAAATCGCACCAAAAGGAAAGCTTAGAAAATTTCGATATAATTCGTAAATTGAACTCAATAAAGGCATCGTTGTTAGCACTAAAAGCGAGTCTGTAATTTTAAACACTTAACTATCATGAAATTAGTATTTCGTATCACTGGGCTTATTCTATTAGCGCTTTCTTTAAATTCTTGTGATTATAATTCATTTGTATCATTAAATGAAAATACAGCAGAAGCATGGGGAAATGTACAAACGGCTTACCAACGCCGAAATGATCTTATTGGAAATTTGGTAAAAACGGTTCAAGGGGCTGCAGATTACGAAAAGGGAGCTTTAGTCGATGTTATTAATGCTAGAGCAAAAGCGACATCTGTTACCATTGATCCTTCCAATATTACACCTGAGCAGTTAGCACAATTTAATAAAGTACAAGGGGGATTAAGTGGCGCCTTAAAAAGTTTATTGGTTACCGTTGAACGTTACCCTGATTTAAAGGCAAATCAAAACTTTTTGAAATTACAAGATGAAATTGCCAGTACGGAGAATCAAATTTTAACAGCTCGTACACGTTTTAATGCAGCAATTAAGCCTTACAATAATAAGGTAAAAAGTTTTCCAGGTTTAATCACAGCTAAAATATTTGGTTTTGATGCTAAACCCTATTTTGATGCCGAAGCTGGAGCAGAAAAACCTGTGGATGTTAATTTCGATTTTAAATAATGGGGAGTAGTGTTGAATCTTTTTTGACTGAGACTGAGGAGCAGCAAGTAATTGAAGCGATTAGGCTGGCAGAAAAGCAGACTTCGGGGGAAATACGTGTGCATTTGGAAGATTGCGATCAAACAAATGTGTATGAGCGAGCTCAGGAGGTGTTTCATTTGTTAAAAATGGACAATACAAAACTAGAAAATGGAGTGATTCTATACGTAGCTGTAAATTTAAAACAGTTTGTAGTATATGGTGATGCTGGAATTGATCAATTGGTTGGAGCCGATTTTTGGCATAGTACACGCGATGTAATTCAAGAAGAATTTAAGAAACAACATTTTGGGAAAGGTTTGGTATTGGGTGTAACGCAAATAGGGGAAGCACTCAAAAAACATTTTCCATGGGATGTTGATGATGCTAATGAACTTTCGGACGAAATATCAAAGTTATAATGGGTAAAACAAGATGCGTTTTTGTAGTAATTGCAAGCTTTTTTATAGGGCTTAATGCAATTTATGCTCAATTTACCATTCCGACTAAACCCAATAAAGCTACAGAGCAAGTAGCCGTATATGATTATGCAAGCATTTTAAGTGGGGCCGAAAAACGAGCTTTGGAAGTAAAGTTGATCCGTTATGCGGATACGACAAGTACACAAATTGTTATTGCTACTATTAATAGTTTAGAAGGGGAGTCTATAGGGATTTTAACTCCCAAATGGGCACATCAATGGGGTGTTGGACAAGCAGATAAGGACAATGGCGTATTTATTTTATTGTCCAAAAACGACCGAAAAATGCATATTTCTCCAGGTTATGGTGTAGAACAATATTTAACAGCTGGACAGCTTGGTGCGCTAACGCGAGAAATAATTATTCCGGAATTTAAAGCTGGTAGTTATTACAAAGGTTTGGATAAGGGAACTACAGCCATAATTCAAATGTTAAATGGAACCTATAAAGGAACGCGTATCCGGAATCGAATTGAAGGTGGAGCGGAAGGTTTTCCTTTTATGTTTGTAATCTTTTTAGCGATCTTCTTGCTTATTATATGGTCTTCCAAAAAGAAAAAAAATGACGACGATGACCATAATAGTGGCAATCGTAAACGCTCAAGTTTGTTAGATATTATTATTTTAAGCAATATGGGTCGTGGGGGTTACCGTGGCGGAAGTTTTGGTGGAGGGAGATCATCGGGCGGAGGCTTTGGTGGTGGTTTCGGTGGCGGCTTCGGCGGTGGCGGTTTTAGTGGAGGTGGAGCTGGTGGTAGTTGGTAATAATTTGTTTTGTTGGATTTGATCATTAATTATTAAAAGCATACTCAAAATGCACGGAGTTGAAAATTACGTAGGTTTTTTGATAGCAGGTCTACTTTTAAATATTACTCCTGGAGCCGATACTATTTATATACTTACCCGTAGTATTACTCAGGGAAAAAAGGCAGGCTTATATTCAGTTTTAGGAATTGCAAGTGGAACGGTTTTTCATATTCTTTTTGCAGCTTTTGGCTTATCGATATTGTTGATGAAATCGGTGATGTTATTTACTTTTGTTAAATGGTGTGGAGCAGGTTATTTAATTTATTTGGGATTAAAAATGTTATTAGATAAATCTAAATTGATAGATGCTAAGGATAATAATTTTAAAAAGCTAAATCTTTTAAAAATCTACAAGCAAGGCTTTTGGACTAATTTGTTGAATCCTAAAGTGGGTATTTTCTTTTTATCATTATTACCCCAATTTATAGCACCTGATTTTGTAGATAACGCTATTCCTTTTTTAATTTTAGGAGGTACATTTATATGTACAGGAACTCTTTGGTGCTTGTTTTTAGTTTTTTCTGCTTCATTTATGACAAAAACACTTCGTAAAAATGATTATGTGGGCGAAATACTTAAAAAAATAAGCGGTATAGTATTTGTTAGTTTAGGATTACAACTTCTTTTAAAAACAGAGAAATGAGAATATTACTACTGTTTACACTTTTTTTTGTAAGCTATTTATCTAGTTTAGCGCAGCCCAATATGGAGCAATTAATGAAAAGTGAAAAGGTACGTTCATATATCGGCAAAAAATTACCAAGTATGAATCAATTTACATTAGAGGGGGAAATATACAATGCAGCAAAGTCAAATGGAAAACCAACACTTATAAATTTTTGGTTTATACATTGCAAACCTTGTGTGGACGAAATGCCGTATTTGAATAAATTAAAAGAAAAATATGAAGGACAAATGAATTTCATTTCCATGACTTTCGATAATGAGATTAATTTAAGAGAATTTTTAAAAACACATAAGTTTAATTTAACGCATGTTTCTACAGATACGAATTATATCAATGAAATAGGAGTTCGTTTTTTTCCAAAGAATGTTTTGTTAGATAAATATGGGGTAGTAAAAGTAGTTACTGAAGGCATTCCCGATTTTAAAGATGCTCATGGAAATACTTTGATAAATTTAGGCATTGAACGCTTTGAAACTTATTTAAATGAATTGCTTGATTAAAGTATTTTAAAGATAGTCAAATACTTATTTTGATCCGCAATAGCAATATAATTCTCGTTGGCAGCTATACCTGTGGGTGTTTATAAAGCATTTTCTCCCGAAAGGTTTATTTCTTTTAACTAATAACAAGTTAACTAGATATATTTAAGTAGTCATTCTGAAATGAATAGAAATTGATACAATCTATAGGTTTAGTGGTAATTTGAGTTAAAACTTAATATTAGGCAAGTTAAAATGTGATTCTGCTACACTTTTGCCCATAAGTTATATGTAATTTATTTACATCGAAGTACATTTAATCCAGATTATATATATCAAAAAATTATTCATGCTTTTTAAATATGTGCAGTTCATCTTTCTTTTATATGCTTCAACTTTATTTGGGCAAGGATATAATGTATTGGATTATGGAGCCAAAGGAGATGGTATACATAAAGATACTCAGGCGGTACAAAAAGCAATTGATTTAGCCACGACAAATGGTGGAGGTAAAGTAATTATTCCTTCGGGTAAAAAAATAGTAGTGGGAACTATTTTTTTGAAAAATAACGTAAGCCTTTATTTAGAAAATGGAGCTGTTCTTTTAGGAAGTCCAGATATCGAAGATTATGCGAAAAATACGCATAAAAATATGTACAAAAACGAACCACATATGGATCGTTGTTTAATTTTTGCAAATGAAGCACATTCGATTGCTATTGAAGGTTATGGGACTATTGATGGGAATGGATTTCCTAAAAACTTTAAACGAGAAACGGGCCGGCCAATGCTTATTCGCTTTTTGAATTGTACTGATATTCATATCAACAATGTAAAGTTGATAAACCCAGCTGCGTGGACTTCGGCTTTTTTATATTGTAACAATATAAGTGTGAGTGGAATTTCAATAAAAAGTAGAGCGAATTATAATGGGGACGGACTTGATTTTGATGGGTGTCAAAATGTAAGTGTTACCAATAGCTTTTTTGATACTAGCGATGATTCTATTTGTTTGCAAGCATCATTGCCTAATGTCCCTTGTAAAAATATTAGTATTTCCAATTGTGTTTTTGAAAGTAAATGGGCGGGAATACGAATAGGATTATTATCTCGCGGAAATTTTGAAGCCGTTACGGTCTCCAATTGTACTTTTAAAAACATCGATGATTCGGGTTTAAAAATTCAAATGAATGAAGGAGGTAAAATGGAAAATATGACTTTTTCAAACTTGGTTATGAAAAATGTCCCACGTCCAATATTTATGACCCTAGCACAACAAAAAGCATGTGTAGATGCGCCTGAAAAAATGTATCCTGTGGGAAACATACAAAATTTCACTTTTGAGAATATTATAGTAGATAATAAAGATTTGGATCAAAACTCGGCAATTTTTATTACAGGCATAACAAACCATTACATTAAAAATATACTATTGAGGAATATTCAACTTCATTTCTCTGGAGGAGGAACATTAGAAGATGCTAAAAAAAAGAAGCTTAAAGAGTATACATTGGATGTGCTAAAAGGTTGGTGGCCCGAATTCCATTTAGTAGGTACTTTGCCAGCTTATGGAATTTATGCTCGACATGTTAAAGGTTTATATATGGATAATGTACATATGCATACAGAAAAATTGGACAAACGAGCGCCAATAATTTTGGATGATGTATTACAAGATCACATTAACAATACATTTTCAAATTACAAATTGATCACCAAATCTGAATTAATACGTTTATAATAATGCTGTTAAAAAGAATATTTTTAAAATTCTCAATACTTGTCTTGGGTTTATCCTGTACCAAGAAAAAGCAAGCCTTTGATATACGAGATTTTGGCGCAAAATCAGATATGCTCACTATAAATACATTTGCTATTCAAAAAGCAATTAATGCATGTCACGAGCAAGGAGGAGGTAAGGTAATTATTAGTAATGGTGTGTATATAACGGGAACCGTATTACTAAAAAATAATGTGCATTTGGTTGTTGAAGCTAATGCTATTTTGTTAGGAAGTAGTAATCCAATGGATTACCAAAGTATTGATACATTTACGGATGCTACAGGACAAGAACGTGGAAATTGTTTGATAGGAGCGGTAAATGCTAAAAATATTGGAGTTAGCGGTAGTGGTGTTATAGATGGTAATGGGGAAGCTTTTTTACATAAAAATTTAGTTAAAAAAAGAGCAGAGCTTTATATCTCAGAGACTAATAAAACATTTGGGAAAAACCGTCCTTTTTTATTGCGTTTTGTAGGTTCATCAAATATTAAGATAAAAGGAGTAACGTTAAAACAACCTGCAGCTTGGACTTGCCATTTTTACCAATCAACTAATATTAAAATCGAGGAAGTGTCCATATACAGTCATGCCAATTTTAATAATGACGGTATTGATTTGGATTCGAGTTCCAATGTAGTAATTGAAAACTGTACTATTGATACAGGTGATGATGCTATTTGTTTTAAAACCACAAGTCCAAAGCCAACACATGATATTAAGGTGACAGGTTGCACCCTTAAAAGTGAGTGGGGTGCTATTAAGTTTGGTACGGAATCTATGGGCGATTTTTATAATATTTCGGTATCGGATTGTGTTATAAATGATACTCGTGGTGGAGGAATAAAAATTTTAAGTGTTGATGGAGCAAACATAAGTAATGTAAGTATTGAAAATATAGAAATGAATGCTGTAGATATGCCCATTTTTGTACGTTTAGGAGGACGCTTACGTACCTATCGCAATGCGCCAAAACAAAAAGTGGGTAGTATAAATAAGCTTTTAATAAAAAATATAAGAGCAACTACTCGAAGTATCGAAAAATCAAGAATAAAATCTCCATCGGGTATATTACTAACAGGAACACCAGACCACAGTATTGGAGGTGTTAGTTTAGTAAATGTTAGTATTTCCCTGCCGGGAGAAGGGAAGAAAGCTGATGTGAAATTGATTGAAGAACAAGTAAAAAAATATCCCGAGTTTAGCTTTTTTGGAGTATTACCAGCATATGGAATATATGCACGACATATAGATAACCTAAGTTTATCTAATGTTGATTTTAAGGTAACTAGTCCTGATGAAAGAGAGTCAATGGTTTTTGAGGATATAAAAACGAAATCAATACATTAAAAAAAAGTTAATGAAACTTAGCAAACATAGTTGTTTAATAATAGCAATAGTAATTGCCTGTGTAAAAATTAAAGCACAGTCTGTAAATGATAAGCCAAATGTGCTAGTCATTTATACAGATGATCATAGATATTCCGGAGTACATGCCCTTGGCGGAATGGAAGTAAAAACCCCAAATATTGATGCATTAGCAGCAAATGGGGTGGCATTTACAAATGCCTATTTAATGGGGGCTTTTTCGGGGGCTACATGTGTGCCTAGCCGTGCTATGTTACTTTCGGGTCGTAATGTGTTTCAGTTACAAGGTAAGGGTTTTGTGATTCCTCAACAGCATGCTACCATTGGCGAAACTTTTAAAAAATCGGGTTATTATACCCATATTGTAGGGAAATGGCATCAGGATAAAGGATCATTACACCGATCTTTTGATTCTGGAGATAAAATTATGGGTTTAGGGGTGTATTTACAGGATCATTTTCGAATGCCCTTTTGGGACTGGGATGTCAAAGGAGCATTTAAAAAGGAAGATGCGTATTTAATTTCTTTTGATAAAAAAGGAAAAAGAAAACAACGTTTAGTTAGTAAAGAGGATAAAAAAGGTCCTTTTGGAACGGAAAAAGATGGGCTACATACTTCAGAAATTTTTGCAGAAAGCGCCTCGAAATTCATTAAAAAATACCGTAATAAAGAACCTTTTATGATGTATTTGGCATTTCATGCACCACATGATCCCAGACAGGCACCCGAAAAGTTTAAAAAAGAATATCCAGAAGAAACAATAAATCTGCCACCTTCATATACTAAGCAACATCCTTTTGATAATGGTCATATGTATTTGCGTGATGAAGCTTTAGCCCCTTGGCCGAGAACAAAGGAAATAGCTCAAAAACACTTAAGTGATTATTATGCTGCTATTACGCATTTAGACTCTCAAATAGGACAAGTAATCCAAAGTTTAAAAGATAGCGGAAAGTATGCAAATACATTAATTGTTTTTGCAGGTGATAGTGGCTTAGCCGTTGGTAATCATGGGTTAATGGGTAAACAAAATATTTATGATGAAGATGGTGTTCATGTACCTTTAATTCTATCTGGTGGAATTATTAAGAATAAAGGAGAAAGAATTGAAAAGTTTACCTACATTCATGATATTTTTCCAACCATTTGCGAGTTAACGGGAGTTACTATTCCTTCTTCCGTAAAGGGAAAAAGCTTAATGCCTTTATTGAAAAAACAAACCCTAGATCATAGAAAAAGTACGTACCATGCGTATAAACAATTTCAGCGCGCTTATCGCGAAGGGGATTTTAAGTTAATTGAATATGTACGAGCCAAAAATTACTCTAAAGAAAAAGGAGAGTATTTTACCGGGTCCAGAGTAACTCAGCTTTTTAATGTAAAAGTCGATCCTTGGGAAACCCAAGATTTATCTTTTTTTCCTGAATATCAAGATAGGTTACAACAAATGCAACAAACTATGAAAAAAAGAGCTGTTGAATTAGGGGATAAAAAGGAAAATATTGCAGGAGAAAAGTATGATTTTTGGGATTACTATTAAACCCAAATTATGCATTAGAAAATTTATTCCGTTATGAAATTACTTCAAAAACAAACACTTTTGTTGCACTTTTCAATTTAACCATAGTGGTGCTATGCTGAAATTGAGAAAGTACTTGTTTTTATTGTGCTTTAATACCTCATTACAAAATTCTAGTGCATAATCTGGGTTAAAAGAATATACTATCTGTAATTTGTATTAAGGGTTGCGAAAATGGGATATAAAAAAGGTTCAGAATTAAATTTTTTCTGAACCTTTTTTAATATCTAATATCGTCTTTATGGTTTTGAAATCATAAATTTTTCAACAAAAGAGGATTGATTGCTTGAGGTGTTGATGCGTATAAAGTAAATACCGCTACTTAGATTATTAACATTTATATTTTTGGTAATACTACCATCATTAATAAAGTCACCTTGTAGTAAAGTTTGTCCCAATACTGATGTAATAGTATAGCTAATAGGTTGGTGATTTTCACTAAAATTAAGGCTAAGATTATCAATTGCTGGATTTGGATATAATTGTATACCTGCAGTACTTAATTTATCTAATTTTTTTTGACCAGAAACCGGAATAAGTTCAAATTTTTGATTGTTGTTATTTTGGTTGAATGCCCATAAATGAACATTTTGATCTTTTCCTCCACGTTTATCAAGAGCTTTGCTTGGGCAATGTTTTGGGAGTAAATAAATAACACCATTTTTTTGATTTAAAATCCATTTTTGGTGGTCAGAGTTGGCGTTAGTCCATGTGGCAACATTACTGCCGTTATCACATTTGCCATGTGGTATTTCTAAATATCTGTTTGTTCCTAGGTTTTTTATAGTATGTATTCCATTACCTATATGCTTGAATTCCCATTTTTGATCATTAAAAGTACGGGCGTTAAACATACGGGTATTATAGTCATCCCATTTAGGCGCAATTACATTTTGACCATTAGATTTATTTCGAATATAAAACACTCCGTTTTTTTGAAGTTTGTTGTTGTTAACATTGCTAGGCGGAGTGGGTGTTGGACTAACAACTACTGGTGGAGCAGTAGCTGTGTTTTTTTCAATTACTGGGTAAAATGTACCGTGTTTTGGGGTTTTTTTTGATTTATCAAAAGGAAATTCAGGAATTCTACTACGTTCTTCTTTTCTACGAGGACCTAAATAGACAATATTTTTATCAGAAAAACTTCTTCTATTATTGTTATTCCTTTCTATGCAAGTGTTTTTGTAAATGTAATTGTCTCTGTCTGATACCCGATGGAAGCTTGCCCAAGGTCCCATAACGGCATGGTATTGAAAATCAAAACCAGATTGAATGGTAATATTGTTTTGTTCTATTAAGTTATTTCCTGCATCTGCATTATGGAAATTTACATCTTGCGTTATATTATTTTTATAGACTACATTATAATAGGCACCTTCTCGTTGAATAGCAAAATGTCTCAAATTTTTAATAGTACAATTATACACTAAAGCATAACCACTTTGTATGGCAAAATAGCCACTTCCGCCACCGCCTTTATTCCATACACCATCAACGTACATATCCCTAAAGGTTAGGTGATCTGTTTTCCATGTATTAACAGGAGATCCACCTGTATTTAAAATAGTGACTTTATCCAACCAGCAGTTTTTAGCACCACTACCAAATACGACTCCTTTAATATCATAGTTTGGTTTTACTAGTTCTAATTTAAAAGGATCAGGTTTGCCAGCTTGGTTTCCTTTGATGGTTAAACGCTCAAGACTACCTTGTTTAGTTCCACGAAAATAAATAGCTTCAGAATCTTTACCTCTCATAGTAATGGTTAATACTACCCCATCTCTACTTTGACCTACAATACGAACATTATTTTTAGGAAAAATAGTTTTATTAATAGTGTAATTTCCATTGCGAAGTCTTAGTTGTCCTCCGCCGTTTTTTGAAACTTCTTCGATAGCTTTATTAATCCCATCGCTATTAGTTGCATTAATTGTTTTTTTGATTTTGCTTTTTGAAAGTAAAGGAATCCCACCTTGTACACCAGCTTTCATCCATTCTCTCATTTGAGGGTAAGCGGGATCAATTTTTGAGTTGTCAAAGCGCATTCCCGCGTCTCCTATTCTTTGAGCATATGAACTAAAAAGAAAAAGGAAATTAAGCAGTAATGCAATTTTTGTATACCGAACAAATTTCGACATAGTTGGTTTTTGTTTAGTTGTCATGATACTGTTTGTTATTAATAAGCAAGACAAAGAAACAGCAAAAAGAATAAAACTGTACGTTTGAGCGTTCGTTTTCAGAATTATCTGATAAATAAAATTAGGGATTAAGTTAAAAACCTGCGTTAATCAGATTAACGCAGGTTTCATTTTATTGATTAATAGAGGTTTTAGAATTATTTTAACACTAAAAATCTATTTTTTTCTGAAGTAAATATTAATGGGTACACCATTGAAATCAAATTCTTTTCGTAACTGATTTTCGATAAAGCGTTTATAGGGATCACGTACGTATTGTGGCAAATTACAGAAAAACACAAATTGTGGTTGTGGAGTAGGCAATTGCATGCAATATTTAATTTTAACGTATTTTCCTTTATATGCAGGGGGCGAATTATGTTCCACAATTGGTAACATAATTTCGTTCATTACACTTGTTTTAATTTTTTTGCTTCGGTTTTTGTACACTTCAACAGCCGTTTCCATGGCTTTAAAAATACGTTGCTTGGTTAAGGCCGAAATAAAAACAATAGGAACATCGGTAAATGGAGCAATCTGTTTGCGAATATGTGCTTCAAATTCTTTAGGGGTATTACTGCCTTTATCCTCAATTAAATCCCATTTATTAACTAAAATAACTACTCCTTTTCGATTGCGTTCTGCTAGCCAAAAAATATTTTGTACTTGTGCATCAAATCCACGAGTAGCATCAACCACTAGTAAGCAAACATCGGCATGTTCAATAGCACGAACGGAACGCATTACAGAGTAAAATTCTAAGTCTTCTTTTACTTTTGATTTTCTTCGGATACCTGCTGTATCCACCAAATTAAATTCAAAACCAAAACGGTTGTATTTGGTGTCAATGGCGTCACGAGTAGTACCAGCAACATCGGTAACTATATTTCTTTCTTCCCCAATAAGGGAATTTATAAACGAAGATTTACCAGCATTTGGGCGTCCTACAACGGCAAAACGGGGTAATTCATCTTCGCGTTTATCTTCTTCTTTTTCAGGAAGTATTTTTACTAATTCATCAAGTAATTCACCTGTTCCACTTCCATTGATACTAGCAATTGAAAAATAATCACCTAAACCAAGGTTGTAAAATTCCATGGCATCGTTAACTCGCATGGCATTATCTACTTTGTTTACGGCTAATAGTACAGGTTTTTTTACTTTACGAAGAAGATTAGCGACATCTTCGTCCATACTTGTAATACCAGTTTCTACATCAACCATAAAAATAATAGCGTCAGATTCATCAATAGCAAGTTCTACTTGTTTGTCAATCTCACTTTCAAAAACATCATCACTACCAACTACATAACCACCAGTGTCAATAACAGAAAATTCACGACCATTCCATTCGGATTTCCCATAGTGACGGTCGCGGGTTACTCCGCTTACAGAATCTACAATAGCGTCACGACGCTGAATTAATCGATTAAAAAAAGTAGATTTTCCAACGTTTGGACGACCTACAATGGCTACTATTGTACTCATACTGAGGATTTCAAATTTTGTGCAAAAGTACGCCTTATTTTAGTATTTAGAACAACGTATAAAGTATTAAGTTATAAACTACTTAAATTAAGGTTTTGCAAGTGTATATTTAATGCTGATAAAAAATAGTAAAGTGTTACAATACTTATTTTTGTTGGTAACCAAATCGTTTTAATTGATTTTGATTGCTACGCCAATTTTTATTGACTTTAACAAAAAGTTCTATATGTATTTGTTTGCCAAAGAATTTTTCTAAATCCTGACGTGCTTCTTGTCCGACACGCTTTATGGCGCTTCCTTTATGACCAATAATGATCCCTTTTTGGGTTTCGCGCTCTACCATAATAACAGCATTGATACGAATAATCTTATCGTCTTCTTCAAAAGATTCGGTGACCACTTCGACAGCGTAAGGAATTTCTTTTTTGTAATGTAACAATATTTTTTCGCGAATAGCTTCGTTAACAAAAAAGCGTTCAGGTTTATCTGTTAATTGATCTTTTGGGTAAAAAGCAGGGGAAACAGGGAGTAAATCAACAATACGATCAAAAACAGTTTGAATATTAAATTTTTCTAAAGCAGAAATAGGTAAAATTTCGGCATTGGGTACTTTTTCAGTCCAATAGGCAACTTGGGTCTCTAAAATTTCTTGATTGGATTGATCAATTTTATTTAATAATAATAAAACGGGTATTTTTGAATTGTTAATTCGTTTAAAAAATTGCTCATCCTTTAATTCTTTTTCGCCAATTTCAACCATGTAAATAAGTACATCAGCATCTTCAAAAGCTGATTTTACAAAATCCATCATGGATGCCTGTAATTCATATGCAGGTTTAATAATACCAGGTGTGTCCGAAAAAATTACTTGAAAATTATCACTATTTACAATTCCTAAAATGCGATGGCGTGTAGTTTGCGCTTTTGAGGTAATAATGGATAGTTTTTCGCCAATTAAAGCATTCATTAATGTTGATTTACCAACATTTGGGTTGCCGATAATATTAACAAATCCAGCTTTGTGATTTTCCATGATAAGTAATTTGTGCTGCAAAGGTAGGGGTTTTTGAGTTCATTTGTGCAAATATGGATTATGAGTAATTTGTTTCGAAGTAACTTGACAATTAATAAAAACCTATCATCGAAATTGTTAAAATAATTTAGGAAAAGACTTACAAACCAAAGGTTTTTAACAAAACAAAGAAAATGCTTTTTCTATTTTAGCCAAGTTCATATAATTTATTTTTAGTTATGATTTGTTTTGCTCAACTTAATTTTAAGTTTTACTCTACTATTATTTTTTTATGCTATTTCTTTTTTGGAACGGCAAAAGATATTTATGTTTCTAAAGCAGGGAGTGATACTAATCAAGGTACAGAAAATTCACCTTACTTAACAATATCTAAAGCAGCCGAAGAAGCTAAAGCAGGAGATATTGTGATTATCGGAGCGGGGACATATTTTGAAACTATTAGGCCTAAAAATTCGGGAACTTCTGGAAATCCAATTATTTTTAAAGCAAACGAAGGTGAAAAGGTAATTGTTTCGGCGATGCAATCCCTGTCTAATTGGGAATTAGATTCAGGATCTATTTACAAGACTACTGTAGATTGGGATTTGAAGGATTACAATATGTTTATGAATAATGATGTGGTAATGGATTTAGCTCGCTGGCCTAATAACACAGATCAAGATCCATTTTCATTAAATTCTGTTAGAAGTGGAGGCGGATCTAATTCATCAAATCTAAACAATGCCTTTTTATTAAATGATGATATTCCTAATGTAGATTGGACAGGGGGTAACATTATGTTTTATGGAGATCGAAAGGGATCTGGGTGGACAACTTGGCGAGAATTTATTACTGGTGGAGCATCTGGTAGAGTTAATTTTACTGTAAACAAAAGGGATGCTTGGATTATTGCAGCGCATCCACCATCGGATGGTGGAGACTTTTTTTTAGAAGGAGTAAAAGGAGCATTGGATTATCAAAACGAATGGTGGTTTGATAGTAACACTAAAACAGTATACATACATACAGGAGGAGGGCAACCAGTAAATAATCAAATAAGTATGCGACGCCGACAAATGACCATTAATTTAAATAAAAGAAATTTTGTAGAGGTACATGGTTTAGCTTTACTTGGAGGCCGAATTGAAATTGATGGTACTGGAAATAGAATCTATAAAGTAAGTAATTTTCATGGCGATTATTACCGTGGAGTTGCTCAATCTTTTATAGCAGATTGTAGAAGTATTTTTATAAAATGGGGAGCTAAAGACAATATTATAGAGCATAGTGAAATAGCTTTTGGTGCAGGATCGGGTATTTATGATACAGGAAATGGAACCAGAATTATTAATAATTACATTCACGATTTTGATTATTTAGGGGATTATAATGCGCCTGTGTTATCTCGTGGGGTATCAAATTGTTTGATAAGTAAAAATGTGATTGAAAATGGGGGTAGGGATGCTATTCAAATTATTACTAAAAATTCTACTATAGAATATAATGATGTGTCAAAGAGTAACTTAATAGCAGATGATTGTGCGTTACTGTATACTATTGGATCAGATTTAAATATGGAAATTCATCACAATTGGTTTCATGATGCTGAATCTAGAGGAAAACTCAGAAAAGCGGCAGGAATTTATTTGGATAATGATGCAGGTAATGTAAACGTATACCGAAATGTAGTTTGGAATACCGAATGGACGAGTGTGCAGATCAATTGGGATGGAACAAATATAAACGTCTACAATAATTCATTTGCAAAAAACTTGGCTACCATGGGAGCTTGGCATAAAGAAGGTACAAAGTTTACTAATGTAAATGTTTGGAATAATATTACTGATAAAGAAGGCTCAAGTGGAGGCGGACAAGAAGATGAGGCCACGTGGGAACCTCAATCGGATAAACAAAATAATTTAGTAGACAGAGACTCTTATATGAACTGGGAGGCTAATGATTATCGATTAAAACCTAATGCAAAAGCGGTAGATTTTGGTAGAATTATTACTGGAATTACTGATGGTTTTAAAGGAACAAATCCAGATGTAGGAGCCTATGAGTTAGGTGATACTTGGGTGGCGGGAATTGATTGGGATGTAGAAAAAGGACCATCTGGCAATGGTTGTTATAATTTACCAGGCGAAGTATGTGAGTTAGAGTACCAACAAATACCAGGTAGTATTGAGGCAGAAAGTTTTTCTAATCAAAAAGGAGTGCAGACCGAGCCAACCAGTGATATTGGAGGTGGTTTAAATGTTGGTTTTATAAGTGCGAATGACTTTGTGGAGTATGCGGTTAATGTTGAAACCTCGGATGAATATTCTTTAGGATTTAGAGTGGCTTCGGATACTCAAGGTGGTACTATTCGTATTATGAGTAATAATACATTATTGGGAAGTATAAGTATAGAAAATACTGGGGGATGGCAACAATGGATTACTGTAAATAAAAATATAAGTTTGAATGCTGGAGAACAAAATTTGAAGTTTGTATTTGAAGGAGAGTCGGAGTTTTTACTGAATTTGAATAAAATAGATATTGTTTTATCAAGTACGTTATCCATTCCAGATTTTCAATTAAAAAGTGCTGAGGTATATCCGAATCCCGTGTCAGATTTTTTAACCATTAATTTAAAAAAGAAAGCACTAAAATTAGCAATTTATGATCTGTCTGGGAAATTATTATTAAGTACTTTTTTACAAAGAGAAACAAATCAATTGGATGTTTCTAATTTGTCAAAAGGAATGTACTTAGTAAAAGATATAGAATCAGGAGCTTCATTTAAATTGATCAAATTGTAAATTCTTTAAGTTGACAGTTGACAAAGTTAGATGGTTGATGGTTGATGGTTGAAATTTAGTTTTTTATTGTTTGGAATATTAGAATTTGTGTTCGTAATTTTTAGATAAAAAGATGAAGAAAAGCGCAGAAGAAAGGTGAGATTTTGTTCATTCTAACATCTAACATCTAACATCTAACATCTAACATCTAACATCTAACATCTAACATCTAACATCTAACATCTAACA
>CANMLG010000048.1 GCA_947498765.1 uncultured Aquimarina sp. | reverse complement strand
GCTTATGTGTGCCTCCTATCCCTTAAAAGATAGGAGGTGAGAATTGCTTATAAAATGATACTTTATATAAAACAAAAACAAGTCAATTTAAAAAATAAATCAATCGTATTTTATCTATCAATATGTTAACTTATTTGCGCAAAGCGCAGTTGGTAGTGTGTAGTTGATAGTTGTTAGTAGTATAGTAAAATATAATTAGCAAATAACTAAAAATCAACAACGAACAACCAACAACAATTTTAAGGTGGTTATAGCATCAGGGCTCACCTCTTCCCATTCCGAACAGAGAAGTTAAGCCTGATAGCGCCAATGGTACTGCACTTGTGGGAGAGTAGGTCGCCGCCTTTTTTGAAACCTCTATTAGTTATCTAATAGAGGTTTTTTTATGCCCTAATTTTAAATACTAAACTGAGTTAATTTGCAATTGTATTAAATGCTTTAAAGGCTCAAGTCAAAAACTTGTGGATAAATGTATATTGTAGTTAAAAATAGCTCACTTGAATATAGAATTACCCCGTTATTTTTTACCAGAAGGGATATTAGAGTACTTTGATATAGTAGATCATAAATCTACCTCAGAAAAGATTCATTTTTATTTAGAAGAGAATAATATTTTTTACCTAAAATTTAGTAAGATAATTCTTTCTTTTATTATTGCTATTGTGGTTTAATAATTTATTAGTTGATTTTAAGTGAGTTAACTTAATTTGCGTTAAGTATTTAAAAAAATAAACTCAATCATATGTTTATCAGTTGATTATGAGTTTATTTAAAAATACTTCAGAAACTTGTTTTTTAGAATAAAATTATAATGTTTTCATAGTTTGTAAATATGGTTTTTAGTAAAATATCAAATATTAACATTCAAAACTATAATAAGATTATGATTTTAAATAAATAATTGTATTTTTGATTGTGAGATGCATGTATACTTGCGTTTACAAACAAATTAACTAAACTATTTTTATGAGAACAAAAACTAAAAAGGGTCTGGTGGATTTTAAGCGAAAGAGGAGCTTAGGTTCAGTAGTGCCATTACTGTTTTTAGCAACAGGATTTAATGTGGTTTCTGCAAATGGTGTTGAAACTTTTTTTAATACTAATTACGAAAACGATAGAGTAAGTGTTGTAGTGCAAACTATAACAGGAACTGTTGTGGATGCAGATGGAATTCCATTGCCAGGAGCAACAGTAGTGATAAAAGGAACAAGTAAGGGAACACAATCTGATTTTGATGGTAACTTTACTATTGATGCCAATGCAGGTGATGTATTAGAAATTTCTTATGTTGGTTTTAAAACACAGGAAATAGTTGTTGATGATCAAGCTTCGTTAAATGTAACACTCGAGCAAGATATTGATGCACTGGATGAAGTGGTGGTTATTGGGTATGGTTCTCAAAGAAAAAGTGATGTGACTGGTGCAGTAGCCAGAGTAACCGAGAAACAATATAAAGAACAACCAATAACAAGAACGGAAGAGATTCTTCAAGGAAGAACAGCTGGTGTAAGTTTAGCTAGAACAAATGGTAGCGCAGGTGCCGGAGTTAAAATTCGAGTAAGAGGAGTAAATTCTATTGGAAGTGAAAATGGACCACTGGTTGTTGTTGATGGTTTTATTGGTGGTGATTTAAGAACAATAAATCCTTCAGATATTAAATCTATTGAGGTGTTAAAAGATGCTTCTGCGTTAGCAATTTATGGTTCAAGGGGAGCAAATGGGGTAATTTTGGTGTCAACCAAAAAAGGAAAAGGAAAACCTCAAGTTAATTTTGAGCAATTTGTGTCTGTAAGCCAATTGGCAAAAAAATATGAAGGAAGATTAACCTCAGGTGAATTTGCAAGAGTAGCAAGAGATCGAGGAAGAGGCGGGTTTACTGATGAGGATATTTCATTCTTAGATGCTAACCCTATTGATTATGAAGACGAATTGTTTAGAACAGCATTTACAAGAAATTCACAATTATCCGTAAATGGAGGGTCAGATAAATTTAATTATTTTGTTTCTGGTAATCTTACAGATCAAGAAGGAATCGTGATTACAAATGAATACGAAAGAATATCTTTACGTTCAAATTTAAGTAGTAAAGTGAACGATAAATTAACTGTAGGTTTGAATTTATATGGAAGCAGGGAGAATGAAACAAATAATCCTAATGATTTTGATGATGTTAGGGGAGGTATTTCGGCTAGAGCTTTGGCGTTTGATCCAACAACACCTTTACGTAATGAAGAGGGTGAGTTTAATAGAACTTCTCAGAGAGGCTTAGTGGTACCTATTGCAGTTAATCCAATTGTCGCATTATTAGGAACTAATGATGAAAGAGAAGTAGATAGGTTTGATAGTAATTTAAATGTAAAATATGATTTTAATGATAATTTTTCATATACTTTATTAGCAGGTGGGAGAACATTAAATGAAATCAGAGAGCAAATTAGAGATGATTCTAATAGAAGGGCGGAATTGAGATCACGCCGTTTTACTGAACATCAAGTTAGTAATATTTTAAATTGGAATCAATCATTTGGGAATCATAATTTTGATGTAACAGGAGTATATGAATTTACAGGTTCAGAAGAAAGAATACATGAATATTTGATTGACTCAGCCGAGGGAGAAACTATTTTTTTAGCAGATAATGGAAGTAGAGCACTTGAGTCTGTAACCAATGAAGGGAATGAAAGATCGATAGAATCATATCTAGGTAGAATAAACTATAATTTTAATAATAGTCTATATATTACAGGATCTTTGAGAAGAGATGAATCGTCTATTTTTGCAAAAGGTGAAAGGGTAGGCTACTTTCCTGCAGCAGCACTTTCATATAGCTTTAATAATTTGAGTTTTATTGAAAATAGTAATGTTTTTAGTAGCTTAAAATTAAGAACAAGTTGGGGATTAGTTGGTAACCAAAGTATTGATGTTAATGCGATAAGATCTTTTGATACTCAGGAAGATAGGAATGGATTTAGTTTTGAGGGGGATATAACAAATCTTCAGCCAGGATCAGAGCCAAATAGAGTGGCCAATACTGGTTTGACATGGGAAACTACGGAGACTATTAATGGAGGTATTGATTTGGGGTTATTCAATAATAAGGTTAATTTATCATTTGATTATTTTGAAAAAACAACAAATGATTTGTTACTTTCTGTAGCAAATGTATTAACGGGAGTTACTAGATTTCAAAATGTGGCCGAAATTGAAAATAAAGGATTTGATATAAGTCTTTCAGCAGGTGTATTTGATACGGATAATTTTAGTTGGGATGTGTTTGCTACTATTTCACACATAAAAAATGAGGTGACAAAGATAACCGACGAGCAAAATTTTATTCCTGGAGAACAAGAATCTTTAACAGGTTCAGAAGAAGGTATAAACAGAGTTGTTGAAGGTGAAGCATTAGGTTCTTTTGTTGGACAGAGATACTTGGGTGTTTATAACGAACAAGAACCATTGCTAGACGCAGAAGGTAATATAGTGGCTAATTTTGGAGATCAACTTTTTGAAAGTTCAGCTTCAGACATCATTGGTAATGGTACACCCGAATGGACTTGGGGGTTTAATAATACATTTAGATATAAAAAAATAGATTTAAATGTTTTTATTCAAGGTTCAGCAGGCTTCCAAGTGTATAACCAAGCAAGAGCTATTTTAAATGGATTAGATGGTCCATTTCAAGATAATTTATTAACTACAGCATTAAATGTGACAACACCAGAACGTTTAACAGATGTGCCAACGTCTAATAGTTTTGACTCATCTAGGTATGTTGAAGATGGGGATTTTGTTAGATTAGCTAACCTGTCATTAGGGTATACTTTAGATAATCCAATGAAAGGGATTAGTAGTTTAAATGTTTATGTGAGTGGTCAAAACCTATTTTTAATAACAGATTATTCAGGTTATGATCCTGAAGGTTCTTCTGCAGGTTTAGATGATAGAAGATCGGGAATAGACTTAGGTGGTGTACCAAATCCAAGAACATATACAATGGGAGTAAAAGTTAGTTTTTAAAAAAAGAAGTAATGAAAAATGTTATAAAAAAAATAGCGAAAGATAACCGTGAGTTATTTGTAGCAGTAATTGGGGTACTATCTTTAGTAAGTTGTGCTGAATTAGATCCTGATAACCTAAAGTTTACTCCAGTAGCTGGTAGTTTTGAATCTACAGACCAATTAGAAGCCGCAGTTAATGGTACCTATGCAGCATTAAATGATGCATCTAGAAAAACAACTTATTATGTTACAGGTTGGGGAGGTGATGATATAACGACACACAGAGAGTTAAACAAAGCAGATTTTCGAGAGTTTGATCAGAGGAATGTTCTGCCGAATAATGCACGTTTAACTACACATTGGACAGATAGTTATGATATTATTCGAAATGCAAATAGCGTTATTCTTCGATCTGAAGGCTTAATTGGTTTGTTCGATGATGAGCAGGTATTAAGAGTCCAAGGGGAGGCTCATTTTTTAAGAGCGATTGCTTATCATCAACTACTTCGTATGCACAATAGTGTACCTTTGGTGACCGATTTAAATCCAGACCCTAAGACGTTAACCTTACCGGAAAGAGTAGATGTGTTGGAATTTATAGAAGCGGATTTGAAATTCGCTATTGAAAATTTACCAAATATTAATACAGGGCCTGATGGAGATTTAACATTACCAGGAGCACCTAGACCTAATAAGGGGTCTGCTATGTCTCTTCTTTCACGTTTATATATGGATTGGGCGGGTTATCCAACTGAGGATACATCAAAATATGCAGAAGCAGCAACTTTATCAAAAGAAGTAATTGATAATAAAACTGATTTTGGGTTTGAATTATTCCCTAATTTAAGTGACTTATGGTTATTAGCAAATCGTTTTAATACAGAATCTGTTTTTACTGTTGTATTTGGAGTTCAAGATGATTTAGGAGGTCAGGATAACTTTTTAGAAAATCAAAAGTACGGTGCAGTTGGAGCTAATGGAAGAATCCAAGGCTGGGATGAAACTTATGCTGAGATTCGTTTTTATGAAGACTTTCCAGAAGGACCAAGAAAAGAGGCTACATATAGAACTGAGCTTCCTTGGGAAAGGTTATTTGCTGATACGCAACAGAATCCAATGTTTAGAAAGATTGCAGGTCCTAAAGCGGAAAGATTACCTGACGGTTCTATTTTTCAGGAATTACCTTTAGATGTTGAAAAGAAATTTAAATCAGCTCGTAATGATTTTTTTATGAGATATGCTGAAGTATTGTTAATTCATGCTGAAGCATCAGCTCGATCAGGTAATGCTACTGCTGAAGCATGGGAGTCTTTAAATGAAGTAAGAAGACGTGCCTATCCAGCTGGTACTCCTGATGCAACTTCAGCAGATGGAGATCTTGCAGAGCTTGCTTTTACAGAAAGGAAATGGGAATTTGCAGGAGAGTATTTGAGATGGAATGATTTGGTTCGAATGAAAAGAGTGAGAGAAGCATTAGAAAATAGAGATCCTCAAGTTTCTCAGTTCAATGGAGAATTGTTAAAAGAATCTAATGCAATTATCAATCCTGATTCAAGTTTAGAGGTGAGTATTGAAAATTATTTTCATCCAATACCTACCAATATTTCAGCAAATTTGCCGAACATAAACTAAAAAAAATTACTCAAGAAAAAAATGACAGTACTTTTAAGTACTGTCATTTTTTATTTTCTTATTAATTCGTTTTTTTTTAGACTTAAAAGTTGTGAATTAAATTTTTCTATTTTGAGGTTTAGGGGTTACTTTTATAGCAAATTATTATTATGATATTAGGTAAAAAAGCAAGGTATATTGCAATTTTTTTTGTGATGGCATTGTTTGTGAGTACATTAGAATCTTGCAAAAGGGATAAAAAAGTTGGTAGTAAAAGAGAAAATGAAGAGGTGAAATCAAATGAAGGAAAGTTGCTAGCTATAATAACTCCTCAAAATTCAAACATCACTTTTCAAAATAAACTTACAGAAGACCTAGACTTCAACTATTACCAATACATGTATTCCTATATTGGTGCTGGAGTGGCTTCAGGTGATTTTAACAATGACGGATTACAAGATTTGTTTTTTGTGTCTAATACCAACGAATCTAAATTATATAAGAATTTAGGAGATTTAAAATTTGAAGATGTAACCTCAATAGCAGCAATTAATCCTCAAAAAGGATTTAATACAGGGGTGACTACGGTAGATATTAATAATGATGGACTTTTAGATATTTATATTACAAGAGGAGGACTGGATTTTACTGATGCTAAGTTTGAAAATTTGCTCTATGTGAATCAAGGTGATTTTAAATTTAAAGAAGAAGCAAAGAGATATGGATTGAATGATGCCAATAGAGGTATTCAGGCCACTTTTTTTGATATGGATAACGACAATGATTTAGATGTATTTATATCAAATACACCAGACATTGATGGAAAAACAAAAAATATTATCGATTTAAATGAACAACAAAAAAATCCAGCTTCTCAAAAATTATTAGGGAATGATAAATTGTATGAGAATATAGGAAATGGAAAATTCAAAGATATTTCAGTAAAAGCCGGATTGCATTATGATATTGGTTTTGGCTTAAATCCACAAGTTGGTGATTTAAACGGAGACGGTTTTCTGGATATTTATGTGTGCAATGATTTTAAAGTACCCGATTTTGCATACATCAATAATGGAAATGGAACGTTTACGGATAAACGTGATGAGTTTTTTAAACATATTTCCCATAATAGTATGGGGAGTGACATTGTTGATATTAATAATGATGGGAATTTTGATGTGCTTACATTAGATATGAATCCAGAGGATTATCTACGCTCTAAAACTACCATGTCAATGACTTCCATACCTAAATTTGAACAAATGGTGGCCAATAATTATCATTATCAATATATGCATAACATGTTACAGATTAATAATGGTAATGATTCATTTAGTGAAGTATCAAACTTATCGGGTATGGCAAATACCGATTGGAGTTGGGCGGTGTTGGCTGCGGATTTAGATTTGGATGGTTTTGAGGATGTGTATGTGACCAATGGCGTATTCAGAGATGTTATTGATCAAGATACTACTCGGGAAATTTTAAAAATTCTTCGTAAGAATAGAAGAAAACCAACTAAAGAAGATTTTTTACAGTTTACAAAAATGTTACCGCAACAAAAATTAAAAAATTATTTCTTTAAAAATAATGGTGATTTATCATTTACAGATACTACTGATGAATGGAGTACTATTGAACCAACATTTTCCAATGGAGCAATTTATGTGGATTTAGATAATGATGGAGATTTGGAAGTGGTTACTAATAATATAAATGAACCCGTAACGATATTAAAAAATAATGCGGTTGAATTAAATAAAGGGAATTTTTTAAAACTAAATTTTGTTGGACCAGAAAAAAACAGAAATGGACAAGGAGTGAAAGCTACTGTACATACAAATACTGGTAAAAAATATACGAGACAATTAATTAATACGAGAGGCTTTTTATCTTCAGTTTCTTCGTCTTTACATTTTGGAATTCCTAAAGGGGATAGTATTACAGAAATAAATATACAGTGGTTAGATGGGAAAACACAGTTGCTAACTGATGTTTCAGTGAATAAAATAGTAAGCGTTGAATATAAAAATAGCGCAATAATAAAAAATAATAAAGAAGCTTTGAAACCTGTTTTTAAAGAACAATCATTTAAATATAGTCATATGGACCCTTATTTTAATGATTATAAATTACAATTATTGCTGCCCTATAAATATTCGCAATTAGGTCCAGCCAAAGCAGTAGGTGATGTTAATGGAGATGGAGTAGAGGATGTTTTTTTAGGAGGAGGCTTTAAACAAGAGGCTACTTTGTTGCTAGGAAGAAAGAATGGAACTTTTATAAAAAAGAGTCAAAAAGATTTTATAACTGATGCAAAATATGAGGATATATCAGCCACTTTTTTTGATGCTGATAGTGATGGTGATTTAGATTTGTATGTAGGTTCTGGAAGTTATGAGTTTTCACCACGATCCAGAGGATTATTGGATCGTTATTACGAGAATGATGGGAAGGGTGTTTTTATAAAAAAGAATGCAGCCATACCCGAATTAAACATAGTTACTACTGCGGTCGTTACAGGAGATTATGATGGAGACGGAGATCAAGATATATTTGTGGGGAGTGGTGTTGTTCCTGCAAAATACCCTAACTCGGGATCTAGCTACTTGTTAAAAAATGAAAAAGGTAAGTTTAATATAGCTAATAGAGAAGTAGGTATTAATAATTTAGGAATGCTTAAAGATGCTGTGTTCAAGGATATTGATAAAGATGGAAAGCTTGATTTAATTGTGACGGGAGAGTGGACTGGAATTCAAGTTTTATTAAATAAAAATGGAAAGTTTGTAAAGGCTGAGCAATACAAAAAATTAGAAGAAACAAAAGGATGGTGGAATAAAATTTTGGTTGAAGATGTGGATAATGATGGGGATTTGGATATTATAGCGGGTAATTTAGGGCTGAATACTAAGTTTCATGCAAATAAGGAAAAACCATTTCATGTGTATGCCAAGGATTTTGATGCCAATGGTGTAGAAGATATTGTATTAGCAAAAGATTATAAAGGGAAACAAGTGCCCGTTCGTGGGCGTACGTGTACATCGCAACAAATGCCTCATATAGCTAAAAAAATTCCCACTTTTGAAGAGTTTGCGAACCTTGGAGTTGATGGTATTTTAGGTAAAGGCATTGATTCGGCTTTGCATTATGAAGTAAACGAGTTTCGCTCTGGAATTTTTTATAATGAGGGTGAAGACTTTAAATTTAAACCATTCTCAAATGAAGTACAAACCTCTTTAGTTAATAGTATTTTATATAATGATTTTGATTCCGATGGTAAAAAAGATTTATTATTAGCCGGAAATAATCATCATTTTGAAGTTGAAACTACAAGATCAGATGCTGGTATTGGTTCATTTCTTAAGGGAGATGGCAAAGGGGATTTTACATGGATATCCAATAATAAAACAGGATTTTTTGCAAATAAAGATGTGCGTCATATAGTAGATCTACCTAAACAAAAACAAGTTCTAGTGATTAATAATAATGATACACATCAGTTGTTTCTTTTTTAAGTTATACAATATCTAATATGGTTATTACTTCGAGTGATTTGCGTAATGAAATGAAGTAAATAGTATCGAGAAGCGCTTTCCGATTCAATCAGGCGGATTCTAGATACACTTCCTCTCCGCGCTCGCGCTATTGCTGCGTGAAAACACTCGAACCAGTCAGCGTATTTTAATTAAGTGATTTAAAAAGAAAAAATTAGCACAAAAAAATCCACAAAAAGCTGTTTTTTGCCGTTGAAATCCAATTTTTTTTAACAATATTTTATAATTTATTTCAACTAATTGATAGTCAGTACCTTGGTGATAAATAAAAAAATAGGTTGTTTTTCTTTATTAGTTATATTAGCATTCAGGTTAATTTAACTAAATGGAATTCAGAATTATACCCAGAATTGTACTCAGAGTTATAGTGTTTTTTAACGTGCTTGTTTTTACAAGTATGAAAGCAAAAGACATTTCTTTTAACTACGAAAATGTAGTTACATCTCCAACAGATTCTACAAGTACCAAGCAACAAAAAGCTCCATCGAATGAGTTACTAAAGTATTATAAGAATAAATTGGTACCTAAGGCAACTAAAAGTAACACTTTGGTGACTAAAAAGTACAAGAGTTTTGCTTCTTTAGAAAAAGAAAATACTACTCGTTTTCAATATAGTTTTGAAAATCAAGAGCCTGAATTTACCCAAGCATTCATTGTCGAAAATTTTCCTAAATCACCGGTTATTGATTCTGTTAAACAAAAAGCGAAAAAACTATTTGATCAAATAAAGGATTTAAAAAAGTATGTAGATGTTTTAAAAGGAGATCACTTTTTTGATTTACCTGTGGGTTTGTCTAAAAAAGATGAGACTGGAAATGCTATCGAAATTGTAGTTAGTGAAGCTAAAATGTTTCCTAAATATGCGGAGCTAAAGTTGTTTGCAAAATTGGATATTCCCCAACGTGGGATTCAATTGTTTTTTGGAGCGGAAGGAGTTAAATTTTCTCATAAAGGAGCTTTTATTGGAGAAACCAAATTGGTGTTATTAGGAAATCAACCTATTCCATTTAATGCCAATAATTGGTTAATTACATTAAAAGGGAGTAGTAATTTAAAAACAAATACGTTTGGTGAAAATTCATTTGTAAGTATTGATTGTACAGGTTTAAAAGAAATTAGTTTAGAAGCCGATGTGTTGGTTTCTAGATCAGTACTAATTCCATTGGATAATCAAGGGAATTACCAATGTGGTGCCCCTAAGCCTGTTGATAAAGGAGATGAAATTCTCGAAAATAATAAGCGTTTAGATGATAAATGTTATTTAGGTTCCAGTTTTAGTGTTAAGGCAAAAGGATGGAATGATTTATTAGTAGAAATTGATTTACCTCCTTTTGAAATTAATGGATTAAAAGGTTGGGCATTTAAATTGTCTAACACAGTATTAGATTTGAGTGACACGAGAAATAGTGATTTGGTTGAATTTCCAAAAATATATGATAATTTATTAGTGTCTGGTCAAGAGGAGTTATGGCGTGGAATTTATGCAAAAGAAGTAAAAGTAAGTTTGCCAAAAGCTATTGAAAGCTCAGGAGAGCGTGTGGCTTTTAGCGCCAAAGATTTATTGTTAGATAGCAATGGAGTGTCGGGTAAATTTGGAGGAGCCAATGTATTGAATTTAAACAAAGGAGCAGCTGGTAAATGGCCTTTTTCTATTGATTCATTAAGTATAGAGCTAGGCTTAAATAAATTAAGAGGGGGAAGCTTAGCAGGTGAACTAAAAGTGCCTATAGTCGAAAAGCCTTATGGTTATGAAGGCTGGGTGAGTGGAAAAGATTTTGGTTTAAAAGTAATTGCAAAAGAATCTGTTGATGTACCTATTTTTTTAGCTAAAATGGAGCTTTATGAAAATTCTTCGGTGGGTATTGATGTGATAGATGATAACATGTATCCAAATGCAAATTTATCAGGAAAAATGACAATAAAAGCTAATATTGGTCAACAAAAGTCATCAGAAACATTAGCCACAGAAAATAACAAGCAAGGAGAAGAAGAACAATTAACAAGCACTCAAGAAAAATCAGACTTACTATTTCCTGAAATCCGTTTTGAAGAGTTGGAATTAAATACCCGTCCGGGAAAACCCTTTATTCAAGTAACTAAATTTAGTTATGAAGGGAGTAATAATGACCTTTTTAATTTTCCTATAACTGTTGATAATTTAAAATTGTTAACACCGAGTAAGGACAAGGTAGGTTTAGGTTTTGATATGACCATTAACCTAGATAAAAATGGCTCTTATGCCAAAGGGAAATTAGGCATATTAGGAAAAATTGAAGAAGGAAAACGCATTCAAAATTGGAAATTTCATAAAGTAGCATTAGATGGTGTTAAGATTGATATTAATAGGAGTGGCGCTAAAGTAAAAGGAGAATTAGTAGCTATTAAAAATGACCCAACCTATGGCAACGGATTCACGGGCACGTTGGATGTTGAAATAGAAAAACTAAAGCTAAAAGCAAAGGCTAAAGGCATGTTTGGGAAAAAAGATTTCCGTTATTGGTTTGTGGATGCATGGAGTGATCATGCCGATGGAGGCGATTCTAAATTAGTAATAAAAAAATGGGTAGGTGGTTTAAGTTATGCCATGCAAAAAAATAAAGGAAGTGATCCATTTACACCTTCGGGAGCGGTATATGTACCTAATAGAAGCTATGGGCTAGGTTTTCGAGCAGGGGTAGAAATTGCCACAAAATCAAAAGCCTTTAAAGGGAAAGCCTTTCTTGAAATGGAATTTAACCGAAATGGGGGACTAAATCGTTTAGGTTTTATGGGCGATGGCGCATTAATGTTGAAAAAGGGAGGAAAAGACACAAGTAGTGATAAAGGAGATCTTATTGATATAGATGCCAAAATAGCCAGTTTTATAGATAAGGCTAAAGGGAAACTAGGTAAGTCAAAGATTAAATTATTAAGTAAAAATGCAGATAAAATTGGTGAGGCTATTGATAAAGGATTGGAAAAAGGGACACCTATTGCAGAAAATGCGATAGATGAACAATTAAGTGGCGGAAATTATTTAAGTGTTTCTCAAACGGCAATTCCGAAAGGAGAAATAGCTAAATCGGGTAGTGTTGGTGTATATGTAGGGATTGAAAAGGATTTTACTACAGATACATTTCATGGGGAGTTTGAAGTATATGTTGATTTAAAGACGGTAAAAGGGGCTTCCATTCCAAATTCGACATTAGCAGGTAGAGCCGTAATTCATACCAGTCCCTCAAAATGGTATTTACATGTGGGTACCCCCAATACACCCATACGTTTGGCATTTATATTGCCTCCGGAACGATTTGAAATTGGAGGTTATTTCATGACAGGTAATGTGATGCCTACTCAGTTAAGACCACATCATCGGGTGATACAGATTTTAGGCGAGGATATTATGGATAATAACCGAAGCGATACAGAACTTACAGCTGGTCGTGGATTCGCCTTTGGTTTAAGTTTTACCTATGCCAAAGATTTTAGGTGGTCTGCTTTTTATGCATTTATTGAAGCCGGTGTAGGTTTTGATGTCATGTATAGGCATTATGAAGGAGTAACCTGTAAAGGTCGTGCAGGGCCTATTGGAGATAATGGATGGTATTCCTTAGGGCAAGTTTATGCCTATTTATATGGGGAGTTTGGTGTTCGAGTCAAGCTATTTGGAAAAAGAAGAAGCTACAAAATATTAGAAGCAGGTGTAGCAGCTTTACTTCGAGGAAAATTTCCAAACCCGAGTTATTTTGAAGGCTATGTGGGGGCATATTATAGTGTTTTGGGAGGTTTAGTTAAAGGAAGAATGCGTTTACACGTTGAAATTGGTGAGGAATGTATCATAGAACGCGATGCAGGTGATGGTCTGGAAATTCCGATGATTGCGGAAATTGATCCAGGGGATAAAGTAACCAAAGTAGATGTGTTTACCTCACCTCAAGTAGCCTTTAATTATACGTTAAACGAAGTGGTAAGCCTTGAAGAATCAGATGGGACACACCGATATGTGGTAGAATTGGAAGAGGCTAAAATTTTAGCTGAAGGGAAAGAAGTGCCTATCGAATTGGTTTGGAATGATACCAAAGATGTGGTTACTTATAAATTAAGTGCCGATGTTTTACCTTCGGAAAAGCAAGTGACCGTGCGAACAAAAGTTACTTTTAAAGAATATACGAACGGAAGTTGGTCTCCAGTCCAACGTGGAGGGAAAGATGTGTATGAATTAAAAGAAGTAACATTTACAACAGATAAAGCGCCTGAGTATATTCCTTTACAAAACATTAAATACATGTATCCTTATAAAGATCAAGAAGCTTTGTTAACTGAGGAATACAATAAGGGATACATACAGTTGAAGCTTAATCAAAGTTATTTGTTACATGCCAATTATACTTATAAAGCACAGTTTACAAATAGAAATACTGGTGTGGTAAAACGTTCCGATTTAAGTTATGATGCTGGTAAGCGAATGTTGCATTTTTCAATTCCAGATTTGGATGCAAATAATGCTATGCAGTTTGATGTAATGACCTTCCCGAAAGGGAAAGAAATAGACAATGAAGCTCAAGTGGATATAAAGGCTTTAGGTATTGATGAAGGAGGTAATGAAGATTTGGATTGGTTTAAAAATAAAAAAGGAGGTGATGCCGCTTCCGAAGGCTCTACTGCAAATATAAAATCAAAAAAAGCCCAGCGAGTAGTGGGTAAAGGCAAGCCAAAATCTTTATTGGATTATAATTTACGTACAAGCGAATTCAAAACATTTAAAGAAAAATTTAATTCATTTAAAGCAAACTCCTATGTAACAGAAATTATCGGTCCTGATGTACATTTCTTGGAATTAGAAGGCAATGATTATGAAACTTTCGGTAAAGCAGAACTTTTGGGAACAACATATACTGGGAATAAAAAATTAGTTTACGCCAAAGCTGAAACCAAAGATGACTACTTTAAAAAATTAATAAAACCTATAGTGTATGATAGTTATGCTTCAAACAGCTCAGTTTCGTACAATCGAGATACTAGTATTTTAGGAGTAGTGCCAGTAAATGATTTGCCAGTGAGTAGCTGGTATAAACATCAATTGGGAAATAATAATGTCACTTCTTTTTTAAAGCGTAGGTTACCTATAAAATATACGATGACCTTGCGTTATAAAGCAGACTATTTATACCTGCGTAATGCGGTGGTAAATCAATATGAACAATCGGGAGATACTGATTTTTATGCAAAAAATAAAACCTTGATTCAATCGCGTTTTCCGGTATTAGCACTGGGTAAATACTCGGTATTATACCAGTATATAACTCCGGGAGGAATTCATAAAAGTGCCCTACAGCAAATTAATTATATCAATGAGTATTAGTAAAAAATATATACAACTAGTAAGTAGTGTGTTGCTTGTGTTAAGTAATGTAGCTTTTGGGCAATATGAGGAAGAAGCATCGGCAAAGATACAGTTGGTCGTTAGACCTATGCCTAATAAAATATTACTGCGTTGGGGAGTTACTACGCCTAAAGCCTGGAAACAAGCGAATCGTTTTGGCTTTCAAGTGGAACGGAGTTTAATTTCCAGAAATGGAAATCCTGTAAGTCCAATTCAAAAAGAAGTGCTGACTGGAGGGGTATTTTTACCAGCACCTCTAGAACAATGGAAAGAACCTTATGATAAAAATGAATTTGCAGCCATTATTGCGCAATCTATATATGGAGATAGTTTTGAAACTACACAAATGGATCCACTGCAAACGGTTATGGCAGTAAACCAAGAATTAGAACAACGTTTTACATTTGCAATGTTAGCGGCAGAGCAAAGTTTTGAGGCGGCAAAGTTAGCAGGTTGGGGCTATGAGGATACCGATGTGCAACCTGGCGATAAGTATTTGTATTCCATTTCGGTAATGGATAATGCGGGTGTGGCTGTGGCCGAAAAAGGGACGATGTTTACAGGGGTAGATTTTCATGAAGCTCTACCAAGTCCGGCGGGTTTTAATCTGTTTTTTAATGAAAATAAAGCAGAATTGAATTGGAATTATTCTGCCTTACAAGAAACCTATTCAAGTTATATTGTAGAACGTTCTGAAGAAGGCACAGCATTTAAGCAAATTAATAAATATCCAATTTTTAATGCAGAAATAATAAAACCCGGAAAACAAATTTCGTTAGGATACACGGATTCGATACCAAACAACAAAGCCTATTATTATCGAATAAAAGGAATAAATGCGTTTGGACAAAAAGGCCCTGCCTCTAAAGTGTTAAAAGGAAAAGCAACGGAGCGTCTTAAGTTTGTACCCTACATTACAGGAAAAAAAATGAAAAATGATAGTACGGTAGTACTGCAATGGACATTTGATAAAAAAGCCAATCATTTACTAAAGGGCTTTCAATTAGTACGAAGCAATAATGACCGTACTGATTTTAAAAAGGTAGTTGAAAATATAAAGCCAGAGCAACGCTCATTAACCTATACAAAGCTAAAGCGTATTAATTATTTTAAAATTATAGCCGTGGCTAAAAATGGAGATCAACGCCCTTCTTATCCGGTAATTGTGCAACCTGTGGATTCCATTCCGCCAAGTATCCCAAAAGGATTACAAGGTACTATAGATACTACAGGAGTGGTGCGCTTAAAATGGGCAGCCAATAAAGAATTTGATCTCAAAGGCTATCGCGTATTTAGGGCAAATAATAAAAATGATGAATTTGCCCCAGTAACAAAAAGCTTGGTAAATGAAAATGAGTTTACGGATACCATTAATGTTAAAAATTTAAACAAACAAATTCATTATAAAATTTGGGCCGAAGATGAACGCTATAATGCTTCAAAGCTTTCTGAGGTTTTAAGTATTGATAAACCGGACTTATTTCCACCTACTCCAGTAGTGATTACCAAATATGATGTCATAGACAATACGGTAAGTTTTTCATGGGTAAAAAGTAGCAGTGATGATGTGGCAGCGTATGAAGTATACCGTAAAGAAAAAAAACAAGCCGATTTAGGCTGGGAGTTTATAGCTAAAGTAGAGGCTAGTGTACTCAATTATAATGATAAAACTGTGCCAGTTGGTAATTATGAATATACCATAATAGCTAAGGACAACACAGGGTTAGAAAGCAGCCCTTGTCAACCTATACAGCTAAGTATTACGCAACAATTAGGCGAAAAAATAATCACACGATTTAATGTAACTCCTAACCGTGAATTACGGACGATGTTTATTTCATGGAAAACAAGCACAGAAGATATAGCAGAACTCTTATTGTATAAAAGTACGGTTGAAGGAAATTTAAGTTTGTTTAAAACATTTCCTGCAAATATCAATAGGTATGAAGACAAAGATTTAAAAATAAATACGACCTATACCTACGCCTTAAAAGCCATTTTAAAAACAGGTATAGAGTCTAAATTAGAACAAATTAAAGTAACCTACTAATATGAAGAAGAAATACATTTTATTAAGCTTTTTTTTGTTGTTTGTTTCGTTTGTTTTTGGACAGGATTATAGGTATGAATTGAGTTATGCTTTTTATGCTAGAGATATCTCTAGTTTGAGTATTCGTCCATCGTTTGTTTCAAATTTTAATGAAATTGAATTGATGAAAACTGAAGAGGGAATAATAAGAAGAACAATTGGTACTATTAGTCGTGATCCTAGTACAATTAGAGTAGGAAGTGATTTTATAAGAGGTTCAGGAGGACAAACAGTAAGAGGTGGAGCAACTTCTTTTTTTAATTTTGATTTAAAAGTAGGTACTGTTGTATCTAGTTTTTCAAAAGAGTGTACTTTTTTTAATGGGAGTATTTCTCCGAATCGAACAGGAGAGCCTAATTCACGAATTGGGATTTTTTTTGCTACTGTAAAATTCGTTTACTTAAAAGAAGAAATAAAAGATAATAGGTCTATAGGATTTCAAAGATTAATAAGTATTGAGGAAAGCATATATGATATAACAGGAACTATAACAGGAAATAAACTAGAAGGAGTCGAACTTAGTGTGGTGAATCCAATTAATGGAAATGTTGAGGATGTAAAAATCATAGATTTTGGATTAGATGATAGATTTCCTAATAGAACATCTTTAACAGGTCTAGGATATAATGAAAATGATTTGGCAGATAAAGAAATTTCAATTAGAGGAATTGTATGCGGAAGTAGGAATGGTTCTGGTCCAGAAACTTATCCTCCTTTAAGAAATAAATTGTGGGATGAATCAGAACGAGTTTATACTACAAATAGTTTATCACTAAATTTCATACGAAGTTCCCCACAACTAACGACTCAACCAAGCAGAACAAACACTTCGTGCATCGCAACCAGTGATGGAAAAATAGAATTAAGCTTTGATAAAGATTTAGCTTCTGGGTTTAAGTTATTGTATAATTTACGCAGGTTTGTAGACCCGAGCGATGAGGTACCCACGGATTTAGAAAGTTCAATTACTATTCCAAGTTCGGGAAGGTTTGATAGTTTTGAACCAGGCAATAAAGTCACAATAACAGGGGTAGAATCGGGCACATATTTTTTAGTGTATCAAACACTGCGCGCATCGGAGCCCGATAATTTAGATTACGGAGAAGTAAAATCTGTAGAAGTTACTCAGAAATTCGAGGTAAAAGCGCCAAGTGAAATTACCTTCACTACCAATAAAACCAATGCCGTATGTACAGGGGGCACAGGCAGTATAACAATAAGCGCTAGCGGAGGTAAAGATGCCGGTTTTCCGTTATCGGATGGGATATATGAGTTTAGTAGGGATGGCGGGAGCACATGGACACCAGCCAGTCCTATAACATCCAATACCCATACATTTACTAACGTAGCTCCCAGAGCTACCGCTTATCCTATCGCTGTACGTTTAACAAAAACAGACATTTCAAATTGTAACGGAAGCTCAGCGACTACAAATGATGGGAGTGTGATCATTCAAGCGCCAAGCAATCCGTTGAGTATAGTAAGCGTATTAGAGACCAAAAACCAAAGTTACCGCAATGCTGGTGATGCAGAAATTACCATAAACATTAATAATGGAAATCCAAGTCCAAATTTCACGTATAGTTTAGAAGAAATTACTTCGGGAAGCACCATCACCAGAACCAGTACGAATCGGGCCTATACTTTTACGGATTTAACAGCAGGTATCTATAGCGTAAGTGTTAGTGATGACACTTGTACAGTGAGTAATCTAACGGCAGACAATGTAGAGATCATTAATCCAGCAGCAATTATCTACGATCGAGTAAGTATAGATCAGGATATTGATTGTTTTGAAGAAACTACGGCAAGTGCCAGTATTGTAAACGTACAAGGAGGTACCAGTACTTTTTACCGTTATCAAGTATTTGATACAGCGGGCGATGAGGTACAGCAAGGTAGTGCCAATACATTTTCTGGTTTATCCAAAGGGAGCTATACATTCAGGGTAGCCAATAGTCAAGCATTGCTAAACACCCCAGGAGCATTTGCAAGTGGTAGTTTTGAGATTGGATCAGGAATTACAGCAGTAACTATCCGTAATGTTACCCCCAATAATGCCGTATGTTTTGGCGATGCAGCAAGTATAACAGTAAACGTAACAGGTGGGAGTGCGCCTTATAGTTATCGTTTGGGAACCACAGGGAATTACACCCCATTAGCGGCCACAGGCGTTATTGCAATACGTAGTAATTTTACAGGAGTTGTGTATGTGCGCGATACCAATGGATGTACAAAAACATCCGGTAGTGTTCGAGTGGTAGTCCCCCGAGAAGCCTTGGAAGTAGTTTATGAATCTCAAGCAAACAATGTAGTTTTCGGCGAAGCCGAAGGGAGTTTTAAAGTAAGCGTATTTGGTGGTCATGGCGGGTATAGTTATGAATGGGAAAAAGATGGTGCAACCTATGTGCCAACTTCAGGAGCATTAACAACACAATTAGTGGCTGGCGATATAGAGCTAACATTAAGTGAGCTAGAAGCAGGAGTGTATAATTTAACAGTGAGCGATAGCGAAGGTTGTGAAAAATCACTAGCCAGTCCAATAAGCATCACGGAGCCCACAGAATTAAAAATTAGCGAGATCAATGAAGAGGGGACAATACGATGTTTTAACGAAAGAGGAAAATTAAATGTTACTGCTACGGGGGGTATAGGACCTTACCGATACGAATGGCGTTTGGGAAGCAATTTGTTAATAGATACCGATGCGGTATTAGAAAATGCAGTAGCAGGGAGTTATAGCGTAGTGGTTTATGATCAGCATACATCGACCAGACCAGTGTCAGTAAAAGTACTCAATGCTCCAACAGCGTTGAGTGTTACCACTAGTCCCAAAGCAGCGGCCTGTTTTGGTGAAGCCACTGGAAGTGTACAACTAAATGTATCAGGCGGAACGCCGCCATATCGTTATTCGTTAGATAATGTGATTTATAGTCCATTAAGCAGTTTAAGTGATAACACATTAGAAGCCCTAAAAGCAGACACCTATGAGCTGTACATACAAGATGCCAACAATTGTAGCTTACCCACAGCAGCCAATTTTAGCATCAACGAACCCGCAGCCATACAAATCACCCCAGTAATTAATCAAGAAATTCGGGTGCGAGGTGCCGCTACAGGTGTTTTGGAAGTGTCGGCCAGTGGCGGAAGTGGCACATTAAGTTATAATTGGACTAAGGAAGATGATTTACTATTTAGTGCCAACACGGCACGCATAGAAAATATCACAGCAGGCAAGTATACAGTTAGTGTAAGTGATGTCAATGGGTGTAGCGAACCAGCAAGTTTTGAGGTGTTTGAGCCCGAAGCCTTAGAGGTGGATTTAAAAGAATTGTTAGCGATCAAGTGTTTTGGAGAAGCTACTGGAGCATTAGAAGCTACAGTAAGTGGTGGTTATCCCATAGTATCCGCGATTACAGATTTTAACTTGACCTGGTTTAAAATAGAAGCAGGTGTAGAGCAATTAGTACAAGAAGGGCAAGGATTAGCTACATTAAATAGACAGCCAGCAGGCGAATATAAAGTAGTAGTTACCGATAGTGAAGGTACGATGGCATCAGATACATTTACACTAATCAGTCCCACAAAATTTGAGGTAGGTCTAAAAGAAACTGGTAATGAACAGTGTTTTGAAGCCAAAGATGGTTTTGTAGATATAACTATAAGCGGGGGAACCCCACCATACAGCTATGAGTGGACCAAAGTAGCAGATGCAAGTTATAGCAGTGCTACACAAAATATAGCCGATTTAAGTGCAGGGATTTATAAGCTAACGGCCAAGGACGCTAATGATTGTGCAGTAGATTTAACCGAGGTGATTGATTTAGAGAGTCCAGAGATTGTTTTTACGGCCTCAGTTAGTGAAATAACAGGTTCAGGATTGTCTAATGGACGTATTAGTATCACAGCTACAGGGGGAACAGAACCTCTTAGTTATCAATGGAGTAAGGTAGGGGATGCAAGTTTTATACAAACCACAGCTAGCATAAGCGATTTAAGTGAGGGGACTTATGAATTAGAAATTAAGGATGCAAAAGACTGTACACGAGAATTTACCCAAGTACTTTTAGCTCCCGATGCGCTGCAAGTAACATTAAGCGAACAGCAAGCCAATGCTTGTTTTGGGGCAACGACTTCAGATATTATTGCTACAGTAAGTGGCGGAGTACCACAGTCGAGTACAGCGCCATTATATGATTACCAGTGGTATAAAATAGTAGGAACTACAGAAACGGAATTGATCGGCGAAAAAGAAGGGCAGCTAATCAATCAAGCATCGGGAAGTTATAGATTAGTAGTTACCGATAAAAACGGGAATACGAATCAAGATAGTATTACCACAACTCAACCCGATGAAATTATAGTAAGTTTAATAGGTAGTCAAGATGAGCAATGTTACCAAGCTAATGATGGATTTTTGGAAGTAAGTGTAACGGGCGGAGTCCAAGACGCTTTGGGGAACTATTTAGCATATACTTATGAGTGGCGTAAGCGAGGAGATGCACGCTTTAGTGGCAATACGGCGCGTATTGAAAACCTATCCCCAGGAATATACCGATTAGCAGTAGTAGATCAAAGCTTGTGTAGTCCCTTAATGGAGAGTGAATATGAAATCAAAGGGGTCGAAGAACGCTTGCTTATAGGCGCTCCAGTAGTGAGTAACCTAACAGGCTTTAACACCCAAAACGGGAGTATTGCCATAACAGTTTCAGGCGGCACAGCGCCTTATAGTTATGTGTGGAGTTCAGATCAAGCAAGTTTTACATCAATTGATAGTAACCAGATAGAAAATCTAAACAGTGGTAAGTACCAAGTAGTAGTAAGTGATGCCAATGGCTGTAGTGTTACTAGTATAGAAATTGCAGTAAGTGAACCGAATCAATTAGGAGTAAATATTCCCGAGTTAACAGCAACGCAAGGGATACCTTGTTTTGGAGAAATGACTATAGCGCCTTTAACAAGTAGTGTTACAGGAGGAGTTCCTCCATATAGTTATGAGTGGAAGGATATAGCCAATGGACAATCAATAAGTACAAGTGACACAGCGCCACCCCAAGCACAAGGAGAATACCGTTTAGAGGTTACCGATGCTAATGGCAATACAGCCAGTACAAGTAGGATTATTACAGAACCATTAGTATTGGAAATCACCAATGAAAGCAGTACCCCAGTAAGTTGTTTTAATGGAGTAGACGGAGAAGCTAGTATAAGCATAACAGGCGGTACCCCACCTTATAGTTATCTGTGGAATACGAATGCTATTACACCGAGTATTACCGCATTAAAATCAGGGATGTATACAGTACGCATTATAGATGCTCGAGGCTGTAGTATTGAAACAGCTATCACAGTAAATGAACCCTTAGTCTTACGCACAGTAGGAAGCACAGTAAGAACATTCCCCTCAGCACCAGGCGTAAATGATGGGGAAATAAGTGTAACTATAGCAGGCGGAACCCCACCTTACAGTTATGCATGGGAATCCTTAGTTGATGGCAGCATACGGACAACACCAAGCAGTAATGGACAAGCGGTTTTGAATAATACGAATGCTTTTGGTTATGGATTAACAGTCACCGATGCCAACAATTGTGAACTAGTAATAGACGATGTAGATAATATTGTAATAGCCCCAATAGCTATAGATTTATCTATTGAAAAAGCAGTGAGTTGTCAGGGGTCAGAAACAGGAAGTCTACAAGCAAGGGTAAGTGGCGGGATTCCATTTAATGCTATCGATCAGCCTTATATTTATGAGTGGTATGATGCGAGTAACAATACGATAGTATCAAGTACTCCCAAACGATTAGAAGCTGTAGGAGCAGGGAGTTATTACGTAATAGTGACCGATGCACAAGGGACACCACAACAAAGTGATGTATTAGTAGTTACCGAACCATCCGTTTTAGAAATTACGAGTTTAGAGGAATCTTTTATTTCCTGTGGAACAGGAACAGATTGGAAAGTAAACAGCAGGGTAGCAGGAGGAACACCACCTTATACATATCAATGGAGTACAGGAGCAAGTACAGCGAATGTACAAGAGTTACTTCCAGGGGTTTATAGTGTAACAGTAACTGATGCCTTGGGTTGTAAAGCAGAAAGGAGTATTACATTAACACCACCAGCAGCCCTAGTAATTACCGAACAGCTTACCGATCCGATATGTTTTGATGCCTGTACAGGAAGTATCGAAGTAACTACTACAGGGGGTATAATACCTTACAGCTATCAATGGAATACAGGAGCCACAACGGCAACAATTCAAAGTTTATGTGCTGGAGTATATGAGCTTAAAGTAACCGATGCCGTAGGTTGTGAGGTGGTGCATACCTACGAAATTGTAAATCCCGAGGCGTTTACAATAGATTTAGGCGAAGATATAACCTTGTGTAAAGATCAAACAGCGGAGTTAGATGCCAGTATACCAAATGGAGTAAGTTACAGGTGGTCGAGTAGTAATGGTTTTTTAAGCGAACAAGCGCAAGTGGAGATTACTGCTACTGGTTTATATGAAGTGATGGTGACCAATGCGGATAACTGCGAAGCACGAGATGAAATATTTATAGAGTTGACCAATGATGAAATCTCGGCAGGCTTTATTGCTTCGAGTCAGGTATTTGTAGGAGAACCTTTTATTATCGTTAATATAGCCAATCCCAAACCAGATATAACGGATTGGGATTTTCCACAGGATGCATTAGTTAATTTAATAGATAATGATTTTATAGAATTAACATTTGATAACCCCGGTACTTATGATATTACTTTTGATGTAGCACGAGGCCTGTGTAAAGCTTCGATCACTAAACAAGTAGTAGTATTGGAACGCGACACATCGGTAGCGGATCAACCTATAACAGCGGGTGGTGATGTGGTGGTATCCAAGTTTGTGAATTACAACCTATATCCAAACCCAACATTAGATGGGATTTTTACACTGGATATAAAAATGTCTGAACCAGCCACAGCGAGCATAAGCGTATATGAGCTGACAAGCCATAGTATCATAGCCAATCGCGTATTGGAAAAAAAGGACAGACACGAGGAATCATTTGAATTACAAACAACTGCTTCGGGGATATACTTGGTAGTAGTAGAAAGTGAGTTAGGAAATCAGGTGTTAAAACTGGTAGTAGAATAGGTGTGGGATTGAAGGAAGAAAGATTGAATAAACTATTTTTTATTTGGGCTGTGATAGGAATATATACTACCACAGTAGCGCAAGACTTTACCAATTTTGGGAAGGCCAAATTGGTAAAAGTGAACGGAGGCGTTTCGGCAAATTCTATTTTTTACGAAGGGGCTTCGGCACGTGAACCTTTTACTTATTTTTTAAATGGAAATATCAATGTAAATATCAAAGGAGTGTATAATATACCATTAACATTTACATATTCGAATCAGGAGTTTGAAACCAATCGTCCTTTTACGTTTAATACGTTGAGTTTACACCCTTCCTACAAATGGATTACCACTCATATTGGACAAGTAAATATGACATTTTCGCCCTATACATTAAACGGGCATCAATTTTCGGGTTTTGGTATTGATTTGGCTCCTACCAGTAAACCATTTACTATTAGTGCTATGTATGGACGCTTACAAAAAGAAGTCGAATTCAATGCGAATGACCCCCAATCATTACCCGCATACAAGCGTTTGGGTTATGGTTTTAATGCCAATTACAAATTTGAAAAATTTGATGTAGGTCTTATTCTGTTTAAAGCAAAAGATGACGAAACTTCTTTAAATGAATCCATTCCTTTAGATATAGGAGTAACTCCAAAGGACAATGTAGTGGTGAGTGCCGAGGGGAATTTTAAATTAGCAGATAAATTACAATTGCATGTAGAAATTGCCAATTCGGTAATTACTGAAGATATCTCCAATCAAAGTGCAGGAAAAAACAATACCCCACTTTCTTTTTTAGTACAAAGCAATGCCACGACACAACAGTTTAACGCCATAAATGCCAATGTTTCATACCCAGTTGCTAATGGTACTGTAGGAGTAGGTTACGAAAGAATTGACCCAGATTATAGAACTTTAGGCGCTTATTTTTTCAATAATGATTTAGAAAACATTACGGTAAATGCTTCGCAAAGTATCCTTAAAGGAAAAATTAACATAGGTTTTAATGGAGGATTACAACGTGACGATTTAGAAAATAAAAAGCAATCACAATTACAACGTATAGTTAGTTCATTTAATTTAGGTTATACGCCAAATGAAAAATTAAATTTTACGGGAGGCTATTCTAACTTTAGGTCGTTTACCAACATAAAAAATCAATTTGATGCCATAAATGAGGTTACTCCGGTAGATAATATTGATACCTTGGATTTACAGCAAATTAACCAAAATGCCAATTTGGGTATTGCTTATCAAATTCAGAGCAACAAAACCAAGACTTCGGCAGTAACGGTGGATGTATCGTTTCAAACTTCGCAAAGTGAACAAAATAATAAAGTACTAACTAGTGGAAAATCGAGTTTCTATAATTTTGGAACAGGTTACAATTTAGGCTTTCCAACCCGCAGTTTTACTATTTCGGCAACAGCCAATGCCAGTATCAACCAAATTGGAACCGAAGCAGCTATAATTACCCTTGGTCCATCCGTAAATGCAAGTAAGGCCTTTTTTAATAAACAACTACGTACATCGGCTACATTGAGCTACAATCAAAATCGAATAGGGAGTGAAAAGGAGAGCGAGGTAATGAACATTAGGTTAAATTCGGGTTACGTATTTAAAAAGAAGCACCGATTTAGTTTAAATTTATTAAATCAAATAAGGAGTAGAGCAGCACAATCCAATTCGGTAGATTTTACAGGAACCTTGTCCTATAATTATACTTTTGACAATTTTAAAGTAAGCCCACCTAAATTGAATTTAAATTTTAACGGACCAGGCGAGCGTTTAAAAATAACCTATAAGGAAAAAGTATTTGAAGGTAAAAAAGAGGAAATTGTAAATCAATTGAGAAACTACCAAGGCAATAAAATTTTTAGGGAAGTTCCTGTAAGTAAACGAAAAGAATTGAATGCCTTGATCTCGCCTTTAGCTAAAGAAAAATCAGATGCCGTTTTTAAATTAAAAGCCAATGAATTTTTAGTAGCGCTACATAGTTATACTGATTTTAAAGCAAAATTTAATGACTTGATTTTACAAAGTTTTAAAAGCTTAAATGGTCAAATGACGGTGTTGGATGAAAAATTTGAAAAACAATATATTGATGCCCAGTTAAATGTAAAGTCTCATGCCTTGTATGATACAGATAAGGGTAGTAAACCAACCAATAATCAAGGTTTAAAAAATGAGTTCGAACGTTTAAAAAAGAAAGCAAAAGCAAGAGGCGAAGTATTATTTGCGCACCGATGGATGCAACCCATTATAGAAAAGCAGAGTAGCTTACAAGTCTTAAATACAGAGGACACCGAGATTACTCAATTTATAGAAAACGAAAAGTATAAAGCCTATCGTATTTTTGATAATACCAAGAGTATGGAGGCTGTTGATAGTTATTTAATGCAACAACTAATAGATACTTATTTTAAAAAGGCATTAAAATCAGCAGATAGACAGCTTATTTTAAAATATATAGAAAAAAATTAATCTTTTTTATGAAGATAAATGAACAAATAATAGCATCCGTTAAGCAAAAATTAACCCAAATGCTGTGTACGCTGGCAGGAGTATTCATCCTATTAAGCAGTGTTACTATTGTAGGGCAAACATTTCCAGTAAATGTGTCCCTACAGGTTACCAATCCAGCCCCCATATACCTGAGTAATTATAGCGATGCTAACTTACTAAATGGCCCACTACGCACCCAGTTAGTGCTTAATGATTTTAGTATAACCAACCGCCAAATAGCATTAAGAGTAAGTGTTAAAGGACAAGGTATTGCCTTGGAAAGCCGACCGGGGTTTACGGGTAATATTCCCTTATTTATTGATGGAGGAACCCCATTAAATGTAACTACGGCTGAGATTGCACAGTATTTTGAATTACAAAATATAGTAGGTATTTCGCCTCAAGCCTATGCCAATGCTTTACCCGAAGGGAATTACGAGTTTTGTATGGAGGTTATTGATGTCATTACAGGCTTACAACTTTCGCAAAAAACATGTACTAACGCCTTTGTTATTCAAAATGATCCACCATTGTTGGTGTTGCCCTTTAAGGGAGAAGAAAAGGATGCGTCAAAAACACAAAACATCATTTTTCAGTGGACACCACGTGGCGTAAATGTAACGGATGTGGATTATGAGTTGAGCATGGTCGAAGTATGGAACAATCAAGTAGACCCACAAACCGCTTTTTTAAGTTCGCCACCCATTTTTACGGTCAGCACTAACAGAACATCGTTTAGGTATGGACCCGATCAACCTTTACTACTATCCAACAAACGTTACGCATGGCGGGTACAAGCTAAGGCCCAAAAAGGAGGAGAGCCTATTGCGTTATTTGAAAATGCAGGCTATTCCGAAATTTTTTGGTTTGACTACATCACGCCTTGCGAGGCGCCAAAAAATATAAGCGCAGAGGTAAAAGGAATTTACAAGGCCAATATTTATTGGGACGAAAATCTAGATGAAATCACGCCTTATATCATCAGATACAGGCAAGCCGACCTAAAGGATGCGCAATGGTTTACAGCGCGTACCACAGAACCTTGGGCGACACTCTGGGATTTAAAGGAAGGCACCACTTACGAATACCAAGTAAGTTCCAAATGTCAGTTAGGAGATAGTGAGTTTTCGGAAACTAAAAGTTTTACCACCGATGTTACCGAAAATGAAGAGACGTATTACAATTGTGGGATCACATCGGATATCGAACTAACCAATAAAGAACCCATAACAGAGCTGTACGTTGATGAAGTATTTACAGCAGGGGATTTTCCAGTACGTATTACCGAGTTAAGTGGATCAAATGGGCGCTATACGGGTAAAGGAGTGGTCACCATTCCGTATTTAAAAAACGTAGGCCTAAATGTTAAGTTTAGCAATATTTTAATTAATAATGAAAAACAACTTGCCGATGGTGTGGTAATTACCACCTATGATTCCAGTTTAAAAAACATATTGGATGTTGATGAGGCTATAGCAGATGTTAAGGAAGTTATAGATGAAATAGAAGATTTAGGTGATGCCCTAAAAGGAGGGGATAAAAAGGAAGTAGCCGTTGATTTTGAAATAGAAGATGTACAACTTAACGAGGATAAAACCAAAATAGTCATTACGGGTAAAAATGGCGAAATCAAGGAGGTGGATTATGACGAAGAGGATGAATACCAAATAGCAGGCACCGATAAAACCTTCCGTATTGATAAACAGGGTAATGCCGAGCAAACTGGCCAAGTAGCCGAAGGAGGCAGTGCATCGCCTTCAAATACTTCGGGAGTAGCCAGTGGGCCGACATCATCCGGAAACGGATCATCCGTTAGTCAGGTAGCTACCGAGGCTATTGAAATTACATTTAGGGACGGCGCAGCCACTACCTATGCCTTTGACAAAGCCGAAGGAACTTTTGAAAAGGAAACCTACCCAAAAACTAAAAACGAAGCCGGTGCCGAGGTATATGCATTTCATAAAGCGGTACCCAATGGAGCAACAGACGTATTTTATGCCGATGTAAAAATTAGAAACAAAAAAATAAAGCTGGATAGCTTAATTATAAAAACATTAAGCGGTCGTAAAATTGACTATGTAGTTGAAGCCAAAAATACTCTGAAAATAACGCTGAAAGGTTTTGATGGTTACCGTAAGGAAGAAGCTATTGTAACTTATAAAACCGAAGGAGGTAAACAACAGGTAGCAGCCAATTTCTTTATCCACCATTTGGCTAAACCAGCCCCAATTGCGGTCAATTTAGTGCCTATGGGTGGGGCGGTAATTACAGCAAGTTTTAAACAAGAATTACAAGCCATTTACAAAAAAATAGGAGTAGAGTTCAATTTGTCTGTCATGCCAAATTACAATCCAGATACCAGTGTTTGGGATAAGGATGGAAATACCCAATTAACCTATGATGGCAGCGGTGTATTTAAAAATTTCCCTTCGGAGTTTAAAGCCATAAATAAGGATTACCAAACCACGGATGATTATTCAAGCAAAGCCTATTATTTATTTGTAACCGATTTATATACTAGTGAGCCTTTAGGAGGCTTTATGCCCAAAGGAAGTCAGTTTGGGTATGTGTTTGTAAACGGCTCGGGGGCCGAAGGTAAAGGAGCACCAGTAAAAACGGCTGCGCATGAGTTAGGTCATGGTGTTTTTGGTTTAGAGCATCCTTTTAAAGATACCAAAAGCCCAAACACCAACACCGATTGGTTAATGGATTACGGTACCGATACTCAATTTTCGCAAGTCAATTGGGCTACATTAGGAAACGAAAAACTGCGTTTGTATTTGTTTCAGAAGGATGAGGATAATGAGTATACAGATTCTGAATATATTCAAAAAGTATTTCAAAAAATACGTTGTGCTAATATAAACGAGGAAAAAACTTTAGATGAAAAATATTTTTCAAAAGTAGGCGAAAATTTCAAAGGCAAGTTTCAAGGTTTATCTATAAATCTATCCATTAAAAGGGAACAAGTTAGACTTAAGCGTTATAGTGAAATACCAATTGAAACAACAAAGGGAGGTCCTAAAAATAGTCAAACTAAGAGTGTAGCTGTTTTTGATTATATGGGAGTCAAGTTTTCTGTGTTTCCATATAATTCGAAAAAAATTAATGAGCTTCAAGATTATTTATCTCCAATTAATAAAGATGAAATAGAAAATGATTTTATTGAAATTGTAAATAGATTAGAAACCAAAAAATCATTGAATGATGCAGATTTAAGAGAGTTAAAAAGTATTGCTAGTTGCGGGGCTCAACATTTTTCAACCAAGGGTAAGTTTAAAATTATCAAACTTATTGAAGATAGTAAGACTTATCTTTCTGAGTATTACGAAGACTTAATCTTAGATTTATTAGATAGTTATCCAGATGACATAAACTCTTATGCTAATGAGTTATTAGATTTATTTTATGCAGATAAGTCTTTCTTAAGGCAACTATTCCATTCAATACAAAATAATGATGGAATCTTTTTTGCAAATGAAAAGAATAGAGATCGATTCATGGAAATTCTTTTTGGATTATGGATTGATAGTAAATATGCAGATTCTTCTAGATATAAATATTTAGATCCATCAGAGTACTTTTTATTTGATGAGTTTTATATTTCACCACCTACTGTGGTTTATAATGGTAATTCTTGGTTTCCTAGAACAACTTATCAAGATCCAATTTTAAAAACAAACACAATTGAAATACAAGGAGGGAGACCTGCAGAAAAGCCAGTTTTTGCTTTAGAGTATGATTATTTCCAACCTGTAAATGTGTTATTTGTTGAAAGTGATACGGCAGCCAAAGTGACTAATATTCCGGTACCAGCTATATTTTTAGCAGGATCTATTAAGTCTGATAATACAGAAAAAAGAATTAAACAGATAGGCTTAACTGTAGATATAGCATTAACCGCTTCAGGAACGGGTAATTTATTTAAATTAAGACATCTTTCTAAACTACGAGTAGCTGGGAAGATACTTTATGGAGCTTTAGAGATTACAAGTGGTGCCGCTGATATTCTTGTAAATTATACAGATTTATGTCAAGGAAATGAACAAGCTTGCGCAATTTTTAGAGAGTATAATACCTACTTACAATTAGGGATGATTGGAACAGGTATTCTAAAAGCTAAGTTTAAGCAAACTAGGTTAAATGCTATTGATGCCTATAAAGGAGAAAGAGCAAAGCTTATTAAAAAATATGGTGATGAAGATTATCGTATTAAGGAATTGGATGGTCATTTTGATATTGGGAAGTTGGCTGATGCGGGGAGTAACCTCCCTACTAGGTTGATAGAAGGAAAAAATATCTTTAGAGCATCATCCCAAGAATACAGTTTAGCTAAGAAGTCATTTAAAGAACATAGACAAGGAGTTATATATGAAAAGAGTAAAATCCTTTCGGGAGATGATTTAACAGTGTTCAAGAATGAATTTAATGGTAAAAATATTGCTAAAGTTGAAGGTAAAATAGATGACGTCCCATTAGATAATATGATTAGAATAAGTGGAGAAAAGTTTAAAGGAGAGCCTATTTTTGATGTTTACAAGGTTGACGGGCAAGGAAATATTGATGTTGATGGAGCTTGGAGTCGAGAATGGGATACCGAGTATGTGATGTTATCTGAGATAGCTAAAAGTAAAGGAGCAGTTAAAGGTCGTGTATATCCAAAAGTTACAGGAGAAATTATTATATCTTCAGAGCTTCCTTATTGTGTATCTTGTCAAGGAGTAATACAAGATTTTAGTGATATGTTCCCAAATTTAGATGTAATTTTAATAGACGGATTAAGATGAAAGTAACAGAAATTATGTTTTCAGGATTAGCTGCAAAACAATATACCTATTTTTTTAATAAAGAAAACAATACAACTATAAAAATATCTACAGAAAGTAAAGAAGGAATTACTTTTGTAACGATAGATTTTAGTGACACTCATATTGATTTAGCCCTCAGTTTTATGTACAAAATAGGAGAAATTCAGGAAGGTTTGAGAATTGATAGAGAACTTTTACTTCCAATAGGTAAATACCCATTACCTTCGAAAGAAGAGGAGAATTAATACCGATAGCGCATTCTATGGATAATACCCGATAGCGCGGAAATGTTTTCCATGCCAACAAAGTTAATCAAGCAAAGTGATTTTTTTGTAAAAAGTTTTGTTTTAAAAATAGAGTCTTTTTGTTGTAAGTTTATCAAGTGAAATAGAAATAGATGTTTTAATTGAAAATTTAATGTAAATTGATGGTGAAGATTAACACGGATTGCAACCTTAAATCCGTAAGTCTTTAAATTAGAGATTAATTATAAGGAATATTTAATTTTTATTTCGTTTTAGAATTGAAAAGTTTGACTTTTTTGTAAAATGATCTTGTTTTTACTGTAAAGCGCCCTTGTTGTAAGTTTATCTCATCGCTTCGAGTGATTTGTACAATGGAATGAAGCGAGAAATAGTATCGAGAAGTACTTTCCGATTCCGACAGACGAGTTCTCGATACATTTTCCTCCGCTATGGCTAGGAGAAAACACTCGAACGGGTCAGCGTGTTTTTATTTAGGTTAGGTGTCGAGTTTAGCATTGCTTTGAGTGATTTGGGCACTACCTAAAATTTTAGCGTTCTGGGATCTTTTTTGTTATTCCAAAAACGAAGGAATACTATTTTTTGTTGGTCTGCGTAATAGAAAAGAGTTACTTGTTTTACAACAGGTATTTGGTATACGTTTTTACGAGAAGTAGCTTTGAAAGTAAGGTTTTGCAGTTTAAGTTGCTCTTCGAGTTCATTAACTTTGGTTACAAATCTTTTAGATACTTCTATAGGGAATTCTTCTAGCAAATAATCAATATTATTCCAATAATCTTTTTTAGCTTGTGGTGTCCACGTAAGTGTAAACATTAGCTATTTTTAAACAGTTGTGGGTATTTTTCGCGAGTTTCTTCCATTACGGATTTATGAGAAATCTCTTCACCGTTATTCATGGCATCTAAAGCAATGTCAATGGCCTTTTCTTGTTCTTTAGAAAGTTGGTATTGATCATCATTTAGTTCGTCTTCTAAACCACTGTATTTTTCTTTTATTCTGTTCCAGTCTTCAATAGGTATTACCACACTCCTATGAATGCCATTTTTGTCTGATATATATTGTAGGTTCATAATTTTAGGTTTTAAGAAGCATATGTTTATTTTGCTTTATAAGCTGTAATAGTTAGAGTAAGATCAAGAAACTTCATAATCATCTGTTTGCCTTCTTTTACTATATTTTGAATAACTTCAAATTAAATAACTCTTTTTTATGATAGCAATAATATCATCAATTTATATTGCATCTGTAGAAATTTAGATCGTTGCGAAATGTTTTCCCTGCCTACAAAGTTAATCAAATAGAATTAAATTTAGATTGTTGAATAATCCCATTTATGATAAGCGAGTTTACTTATCTAGCATCGCTTCGAGTGATTTGCGCAATGGAATGAAGCAAATAGTATCGAGAAGTGCTTTCCGATTCCGAGAGAATAGTTCTCGATACGTTTTCCCTCTGCTATAGCTATGAAAAATACTCGAATCAGTCAGTGTGTTTATTTAAGTTGGTATTTAGTCTAGCATAGCTTCGAGTAATTTGTGTAATAAGTTCTGGATACATTTTCCCTCCGCTATCGCTACGATAAAATA
>CANMLG010000047.1 GCA_947498765.1 uncultured Aquimarina sp. | reverse complement strand
GTATAAAATATGACCTCTTAGAATTGCTTATTTTAAAGCTTATTTTGTAAAATTAAGGGCTTGTGCAACGGTTACTATTGTTAGGCAATGTTTTTAGTTAGCAACATAATAGAAAAAATCACTTTCTAACTTTTCGTGAGTCATAATTTGGAATAAATCATTTTTGGTCTCCATAATTCCATTTGGACTCGAGTAAAATCCATATGAATTATCAGTAAACCCGTCTATTAGAAAAAATACCCCTCCTGTTTTCGTTTTATAAGCTGTGTAAATTTTTAGTTCAGATAGTAATTTCAAAATACTTTTTTGTTGTTTATTAAATACTATATCTGTTAATTCTTTAGTCGTATTTGATATAGGGAAAGGAGAATCTTTTGGGATTACATAAGTCCAATATTTTTTTTCTTTATAAATATTATCAACCCTTTGAATGAATTTTTGATTTAAGAAAATTTTATTTGTAGAGTTTTTTATTTTTTTTGTCAATATTTGGAATTTTCTCAAGTTAAGATTAAGGAATTTAGAATTTTGATTCTGCGTATTTTTTCCTTTGTCTAAAAATTCATTAGGTCTATTTGCTGCTTGTTCTTGTGTCAAATTATATTTTTTAGAAAAGCTTCCCCAAATAAAATTCGGTATTGTACTTGCTGAATGTATAGTGTCAATTGCCCAAACTTTATTAGTATTCAAAGGTCTAATATCCAATTTTGAAAAAGGTTTACTAAATTCTAAATATTGTTCTAAAGAGATAGAGTCAGTTTTGGTTTTTTCTATCAAGTACTCGAATATTTTAAAGTCATATTCTTTAGATTTATATGAATAATCTTGACTAAGTGATGAATTAGAAATGAGTAATAATATAATTACAATAAAAACATTTTTCATTTTTTTTAATATTGCCTAACGATTCGCGTAAGAAACGTAGGACAGGTGATAAGCGATACGTTTCAGATTGGTACTAAGCCAAATATAAATATTTTGCTTTTATCATTTTTAGTAAATGTCAAATTTTATAGTTGGCGACTTTGCAAATACACACAGGCCTTTCGATTAAACACAATAACCCTATGTTTTCTTATACCTTGTTAGCTGTAGTTTTTTATCATTTCATCTATTCCCTCAATTAAGGGAGAAACACCGACAGAGGTAAACCTTTTAGAGTAATATTCGTCTTCCCTAGCTTTCTTCAATACATTCAAAGCAAATTCATTATTGCCGTTTAAATGATTAAGTCGAGCAATAAATTTTTTGAAATGTATCCATCCTAACATTCTTGAATCAATACCGAATTCAGAGAATTTATCTGTTGGTTTTTCTAAATCAATAGTTCTTATTTTATCAAAAGGATGAGGATAATCAGAAAATTTTTTAAAAAACTCAAGACCCTTTTTTTCTACTACAGATTTCATTATATCTACAGTTTCAATACCTTCTTCTTTATTAATTCCAAATCTGAAAATTTTACTTCCATTGTCTAATTCTAGAGTTTTTTGAATTATTGAATGAGAAGGAGTGAATTTATTATTATCAATAAATTTATCTGAATTACATATAGGAAAGCCCTTTATGTGTAAACCCAAATTTAATGAACAGTCTCCTCCATATTTATTTTTAAAAATTCCGATAGTTAGAATTAAAGAGTCTTCAATTTTATAGAAGTTGTTTTTTCTACCTTTAAATCCAATTGATTTCATATAGGGTGTAAATTTAGAATCCAAAATTTCAATAAATTCTGCACCTGAAATACATCTATTAAATAAATAATCTTTACGAAATTGATCTAACTCTGATTTAGATAAATCATCATCATTCCAGAATCGTTTTGGAAGCCTTTCATTTTTCTTTTTTTTAAAGAAGCTTAACATCAAATAGGATTTTTGTGATTACAGCTAACGTTAAATATATGGCATTTAGGGCAGAGGACAAGCGATTAATTTCGATTTTGCACTAAGCCAAACTTTTGTATT
>CANMLG010000046.1 GCA_947498765.1 uncultured Aquimarina sp. | reverse complement strand
GAAATTAATACCAAGAAAAAGAATTAAGACTAGAATAGTCATTTTGAGAGACGAATTATAATTTCTGTTTTGTTGATATTGATATTTTAATTGTAAAATATTTAAAGATTAACGATGAAGAGTTTGATCCTGGCTCAGGATGAACGCTAGCGGCAGGCTTAACACATGCAAGTCGAGGGGTAACATGAGTGCTTGCACTTGATGACGACCGGCGCACGGGTGCGTAACGCGTATAGAACCTACCTTTTACTGGAGAATAGCCCAGAGAAATTTGGATTAATGCTCCATAGTATTATTGATTGGCATCGATTAGTAATTAAAGATTTATTGGTAAAAGATGGCTATGCGTTCTATTAGCTAGTTGGTAAGGTAACGGCTTACCAAGGCCACGATAGATAGGGGTCCTGAGAGGGAGATCCCCCACACTGGTACTGAGACACGGACCAGACTCCTACGGGAGGCAGCAGTGAGGAATATTGGACAATGGAGGCAACTCTGATCCAGCCATGCCGCGTGTAGGAAGACTGCCCTATGGGTTGTAAACTACTTTTATATAGGAAGAAACCCTGTTACGTGTAACAGATTGACGGTACTATAAGAATAAGGATCGGCTAACTCCGTGCCAGCAGCCGCGGTAATACGGAGGATCCAAGCGTTATCCGGAATCATTGGGTTTAAAGGGTCCGTAGGCGGTTTAATAAGTCAGTGGTGAAAGTTTGCGGCTCAACCGTAAAATTGCCATTGATACTGTTAGACTTGAATTATTGTGAAGTGGTTAGAATAAGTAGTGTAGCGGTGAAATGCATAGATATTACTTAGAATACCGATTGCGAAGGCAGATCACTAACAATTAATTGACGCTGAGGGACGAAAGCGTGGGTAGCGAACAGGATTAGATACCCTGGTAGTCCACGCCGTAAACGATGGTTACTAGTTGTTTGGTTTTCGGACTGAGTGACTAAGCGAAAGTGATAAGTAACCCACCTGGGGAGTACGTTCGCAAGAATGAAACTCAAAGGAATTGACGGGGGCCCGCACAAGCGGTGGAGCATGTGGTTTAATTCGATGATACGCGAGGAACCTTACCAGGGCTTAAATGTAGATTGACAGGTTTAGAGATAGACTTTTCTTCGGACAATTTACAAGGTGCTGCATGGTTGTCGTCAGCTCGTGCCGTGAGGTGTCAGGTTAAGTCCTATAACGAGCGCAACCCCTGTTGTTAGTTGCCAGCGAGTGATGTCGGGAACTCTAGCAAGACTGCCGGTGCAAACCGCGAGGAAGGTGGGGATGACGTCAAATCATCACGGCCCTTACGTCCTGGGCCACACACGTGCTACAATGGTAGGGACAGAGAGCAGCCACTATGTGAATAGGAGCGAATCTATAAACCCTATCTCAGTTCGGATCGGAGTCTGCAACTCGACTCCGTGAAGCTGGAATCGCTAGTAATCGGATATCAGCCATGATCCGGTGAATACGTTCCCGGGCCTTGTACACACCGCCCGTCAAGCCATGGAAGCTGGGGGTACCTGAAGTCCGTCACCGTAAGGAGCGGCCTAGGGTAAAACTGGTAACTGGGGCTAAGTCGTAACAAGGTAGCCGTACCGGAAGGTGCGGCTGGAACACCTCCTTTCTAGAGATTTGCCAATAAGGTAAACAATAGTTAAGGTATCGATGTAGAAACATTAGTTATGTTTTTTAAATTGATTATCCTGGTCTTAAGCTGTCGATTAATAAATTTAGTTGTTTGTTTGTGGTTGTTAGTTGTTAGATTTTTTTCTAATTACTATCAACGAAAAACCATCAACCATCAACTATGAAAATGACAGTCTCATAGCTCAGCTGGTTAGAGCGCTACACTGATAATGTAGAGGTCGGCAGTTCGAGTCTGCCTGAGACTACAATTCAATTATGAATTACGAATTTTAAATTATGAATTAGAACAATTCATAATTGGTAATTTATCATTCATAATTAGATTAAAGTTCATAAAAAAATATTGAAAAGGAAATTCTAGAAGATAGAGTTTAAGTCACATTATTCGTAATTCTAAATTCGTAATTCAGGATTTCATAATGGGGGATTAGCTCAGCTGGCTAGAGCGCCTGCCTTGCACGCAGGAGGTCATCGGTTCGACTCCGATATTCTCCACATTTCTTTAGTTATAAGGGATATAGTAAATAAACCCACAGGATTCATTCAATTGAAAAAA
>CANMLG010000045.1 GCA_947498765.1 uncultured Aquimarina sp. | reverse complement strand
CTAAAATCTAAAATCTAAAATCTAAAATCTAAAATCTAAAATCTAAAATCTAAAATCTAAAATCTAAAATCTAAAATAGAATATGCCTCAATTAATAGCTATTGATTATGGAAGTAAGCGAACAGGAATTGCTGTTACAGATGATTTACAACTTATAGCAAGCGGATTAACCACAGTATCTACTGCAGAATTAATTCCTTTTTTAAAAGACTATGCTCAGCTTAATAAAATTGAAGCTTTTGTAGTGGGAGAACCTAAACGATTACATGGTGAAGCTTCGGATATTGAGGTAGAAATTAAAACTTTTTTGGAGCAATTAGCTAAAGAATTTATTGGAATTCAAATACATCGAATTGATGAGCGTTTTACCTCTAAAATGGCATTTGATACAATGTTAAAATCTGGAATTTCAAAAAAGAAAAGAAGAGATAAAGCATTGGTGGATAAGATAAGTGCCACTTTGATTCTTCAAGATTTTTTAAATTATAGGTGAAATAATTGCTATTTAAGTTTGGGTTTAAAGTTAAAAGAATAGTGATGTTTGTTATACTTGAAAGTTTTTTAACAAAGTTCTATATCATAATTTGAATCTAAAAATGAAGACGGAAAGTATTTAGTTTAGTACTTTTGCAATTCGAAATTATTGATGCGCAATTTTTAGATTGCTTATTAGTTATTACATATTAAGATTACCAAAATAGAGACTGAATAATGATTTTGCCTGTTGTTGCCTACGGAGATCCCGTGTTAAAAAAAGTTGCGAAACAAATCCCTGAAGATTATCCGAATTTTTCAGAGTTTTTAGAAAATATGTGGGAGACCATGTATAATGCTCATGGAGTAGGTTTAGCAGCACCCCAAGTTGGACGCTCAATTAGATTATTTGTTATTGATGCTTCTCCTTTTGCGGCTGATGAAGATTTGAAAGTTGAAGAACAAGAGCAATTAAAGTCTTTTAAAAAAGCATTTATTAACCCAACAATCTTAGAAGAAACCGGTGAGGAATGGGCTTTTAATGAGGGGTGTTTGAGTATTCCAGATGTAAGAGAAGATGTGGTTAGAAAAGAAACAGTGAAAATTCAATATTTTGATGAAGATTTTAATGAAAAAATAGAAACATATTCTGGTTTAGCAGCACGTGTAATCCAACATGAATATGATCATATTGAAGGAATTCTATTTACAGATAAGCTATCGGGATTAAAAAAACGCTTATTAAAAGGAAAATTAGCAAATATTTCCAAGGGAAAAGTATTTAGTGATTATCGTATGCGTTACCCATTAGCAAAAAAAGGAAGATAAAATTTATATATTAGCGTTCATTAAATTAAAAAAATGAGTTTAGAAAAAATTATAGCCATATCAGGAAAACCAGGTTTGTTTGAATTAATGTCTCAAACTAGAGGTGGCTTTTTGGTTACATCGTTAATTGATGGTAAACGACAATCAATTAGTATGCGAAATAATGTTAGTGTACTTAATGAAATTGCCGTTTATACTTATGATAAGGAAATACCATTGAAAGAGGTGTTTATTGCAATTCGCGAAAAGCAAAAAGGTGAAGCTTCTATAAGTCATAAGTCTTCTAAAAAAGAATTGGAATCATATTTTTTAGAGGTTTTACCAGATTATGATGAAGAAAGAGTATATGCTAGCGATATTAAAAAAATAATACAGTGGTATAACTTGTTGCATAAATCAGATTTAATTAAAGATTTAAATTTGGAGTCTGATCAGGTCGAAGAATCTTCAAATGAAGAAGAATAGAAGCATATTGTGATATTCTTTATAATATATAAAAAGTCCCAATTATTTGGGGCTTTTTTTGTTAATTAATTTGTCATAATACTTCATTTTTTGGTTAATTTGAATCTTATAATTCGTTTAAAATTATAAGATTCTTTTAAAGTGTTAAATACTTTTAATACTTAAATTGAATTACTGCTTTTTGAGTAAAAAAGTTAACCTATTTTATATTCTTCTTTGTATTTTTGCGCTTTATTTAAATTTAAAGAAAAGCTGCATGAGCCAAACTAAATATATTTTCGTCACAGGAGGAGTTTCTTCGTCATTAGGAAAAGGAATTATTGCAGCTTCGTTGGCAAAATTATTACAAGTTCGTGGTCATAGAGTAACCATTCAAAAGCTTGATCCCTATATAAATGTTGATCCAGGAACACTCAATCCGTATGAGCATGGAGAGTGTTATGTAACTGATGATGGTGCTGAGACAGATTTGGATCTAGGTCATTATGAACGTTTTTTAAATGTGCCTACATCACAAGCTAATAATGTTACTACAGGGCGTATTTACCAAAGTGTTATTCAAAAAGAACGTCGTGGTGAGTTTTTAGGAAAGACAGTGCAGGTGGTGCCTCATATTACCAATGAAATTAAAGAGCGTATTCAGATTTTAGGAAATTGTGGAGAATATGATATCGTAATTACAGAAATAGGAGGTACAGTAGGAGATATTGAATCGTTACCATATATCGAAGCTGTACGTCAATTAAAATGGGAATTGGGCGATGAGAATTCGATGGTAATTCACCTTACCTTAATACCTTACTTGTCTGCCGCAGGGGAGTTAAAAACAAAACCTACCCAGCATAGTGTTAAAACACTTATGGAAAGTGGTATAAAGGCAGATGTATTAGTTTGTAGAACAGAGCATGAATTATCTGATGATTTAAGAGCTAAACTAGCTTTGTTTTGTAACGTTAGAAAAGAAGCAGTAATTCAATCTATCGATGCTTCTACCATTTACGATGTTCCTAATTTGATGTTGGAAGAAAAATTAGATGCGGTAGTTTTAAGGCAATTTAATCTTCCGATAGAGGAAAAGATTGATTTAACTGCTTGGAATGGTTTTTTAAAGAAGCATAAAAATCCTAAAAGTACCGTTACAATTGGCTTAATAGGAAAGTATGTGGAATTGCAAGATTCTTATAAGTCAATTTTAGAAGCTTTTATACATGCAGGAGCGGCAAATGAAGTAAAGGTAAAAGTAGAAAGTATACATTCTGAGCATTTGGATAGTAGTAATGTATCAGATAAAATTAAACATTTAGATGGTATTTTGGTTGCCCCAGGTTTTGGTGAGCGTGGTATCGAAGGTAAAATTATGGCGGTTCAATATGCTCGCGAAAATAAAATTCCATTTTTGGGAATTTGTTTAGGAATGCAAATGGCAGTTATTGAATATTCACGAAATGTATTAGGACTTAAAAATGCAACTTCAATAGAACAAGATGAACATGCAGCAAATCCTGTAATTAACTTAATGGAAGCACAAAAAAACGTGACTGATAAAGGAGGGACTATGCGTTTAGGAGCTTGGAAATGTGCCTTGAAAAAAGGAAGTCATGTACATGATGCCTATCAAGAAGATGAAATATTAGAGCGTCATCGTCATCGTTACGAGTATAATAATGAGTATAAAAAACAGTTAGAGACTGCTGGATTATTAACTACAGGAACTAATCCTAAAACTGGTTTAGTAGAAATAATAGAAGTTAAAGATCATCCATGGTTTGTGGGAGTGCAATACCATCCAGAATATAAAAGTACAGTGTTAAAACCACATCCACTTTTTGTTGCTTTTGTAAGAGCAGCACTTAATTATAGTAAAAAGTAATAACTAGTCAGTATTAAAAAACATCTCGATATGAATCTTGATGTTTTTTGTATTTTATGACTTTATAAATAAATATGGAAGAAAAACAATTTGACCCTAAATCATTAATTGGTTATGTGCTAATTTTTGCCATTGCTGCGTATTACATATATACGAATAGGCCTACTCCAGAGGAACTTGAGGCTGAAAAGCAAAAACAAGAACAAGTAGCTAATACGAAACAAGAAACAGAGGAAAATAAAGCAACAACAGAAATAAGTTTGCCAGCTGCCGTTGATTCTTTAGGAAAAGTAGCTGCTTACCAAAAACTTGGTGCTTTTGGATACTCGCAAACATTAGCTTCAGCAAATGGAGGCGAAACCTTATTGGAAAATGAAGTACTTTCTTTAAAAATTAATAACAAAGGAGGGTATATTAGTGAGGCAAAATTGAAAAATTTTAAAACTTATGATGCCAATTCTGTATACTTAATTAAGGATGGTAAAAATGCGAATTTATCTATTGATTTTAGTACTGCTGACAATAGGGTTTTAAGTACTAAGGATTTATTTTTTGAGCCTAAGCTTACTAAAGTTGGAGACAATCAACAATTGAGTATGCGCTTAAAGGTAGCAAATGATAAATTTTTAGAATATGTGTATGTATTAAAGCCTAATGATTACATGCTTGATTTTTCTGTACGCTCTCAAGGTTTGGAAAGTGTTTTTGATTCGAGTAAATCTATTGATTTAAACTGGGAATTAGAGGCATTCCGACATGCAAAAAGTAATACTTATGAAAATCGTTATACCGAGGTTGTTTTTGAATACGAGGATGGACGAGATGACTATACGGGCCAAGGGGATTTTAAAGAAGAAGAAGCGGAAGATGTTACTTATGTAGCATTCAAGCAGCATTTCTTTTCTTCGGTGTTATTAACCGATAAAGCTTTTAAAAAGGGGAAATTTACTTCAACTAATTTAATTAAGGATGAAGCCATAGACACCTTAAAATTGAAAAAGTTTACAGCTCAAATGCCTTTAGCCTTAAATGCAGGGAATTTAAATTACCAAATGAATTGGTATTATGGTCCAACCGACTATGAAATTTTAAAAAGCTATGATCGAAATCTTGATGAGATTGTGGCACTGGGTTGGGGTATTTTTGGATGGATCAATAAAATCATATTTATTCCATTGTTTAGTTTATTAGGAGGGTTTTTACCTTATGGATTGGCTATTATTTTTATGACAATTTTGGTAAAAATAGGATTGTCTCCGGTAACTTACAAGTCCTATGTTTCGCAAGCCCGTATGAAGGTGTTAAAGCCTGAGATAACGGAGTTGAATGAAAAGTACGCTGATAATCCAATGAAAAAGCAGCAAGAAACCATGAAGCTTTATGGTAAAGCAGGGGTAAGTCCAATGAGTGGATGTATACCGGCCTTGTTGCAAATGCCTATTTTGTATGCTTTGTTTAGCTTTTTTCCAAGTGCTATAGCATTACGCCAAAAAGGCTTTTTATGGGCTGATGATTTATCAAGTTATGATAAAATATTTGATTTACCATTTACCATTCCTTTTTATGGGGATCATGTAAGTTTATTTCCAATATTAGCATCTATTGCTATATTCTTTTACATGCAAATGACTACAGGTCAAAATATGCCAACCCAACAACAGCCTGGTATGCCAAATATGAAGTTTATCATGTACTTATCGCCGTTGTTTATGTTGTTCTTCTTTAATAATTATCCTTCGGGATTGTCATTATATTATTTTATTTCTAACTTAATTACTATTGGAATTATGTTAGTGATTAAAAATTATATTATTGACGAAGATAAAATTCATGCTCAAATACAGGAAAATAAAAAGAAACCAAAAAAGCAGAGCAAGTTTAAGCAACGCCTGCAAGAGGCTATGGAGCAAGCAGAAAAGCAACAAAAGAAAAAGAAATAATTTTTTTCTAATAAATCGAATAATGAGCCCTGTGATTAAATTCATAGGGCTTATTTTTTGGAATAAAATTTGATTAAATTTGATAGGTAAATTTTATATCAATGAATGATTTTAAACTAGTAGTGGTTGGCTTTTTTTTGTTGTTGACAAATGTTTTTTATGCGCAAATAAATCAATATCATGAAGATGGTACAAGGCATGGTTTATGGCAAAAAAAATATGATGGAACTGAGCAACTAAGGTATTCGGGTACTTTTGATCATGGAAAAGAAGTTGGTGATTTTAAATTTTATACAAAAGGTTTTCCGAACAAGCCTTCTGCGATAAAAAGTTTTTCGGATAATGGAAATAAAGCTGAGGTGAAATACTATAGTCAAAAAGGAAAGCTAATTAGTAAAGGTATTCTTATTGATAAAAAACGAGAAGGTAAATGGGAATATTATCACAATACCAACGCTAAACTAATGATGATAGAAAATTATGATAATGATTTATTAATAGGAGAGCGCTTAAGTTATTATGATAATGGTCAGGTTTCGGAAAAAGTAACTTTTATAAACGGAAAAAAAGAAGGTAAAGAGTTAATTTATACACTTAAAGGGATTCTTTATAAAGTGTTCAATTATAAAAATGGATTACTTGAGGGAGAAAATAAATATTACAATGGTAAAGGAGAGTTAATTATTGAAGGTAATTATAAGGCAAATAAAAAAAATGGCATCTGGAAATATTACGAAAATGGAAAATTGATTCGAGAAAAACGTTATAAGTAAATCTTGAAAAAGGTAAAATTACTAGTGTATTCCTATTTCAAATAGTCAAAACATAGTAACTTATTTTAGTAATTCTAATGAGGTATTATCGACATAGTATTTAAATAAATTACTTAAAATCATAATTATGTCATTAACCACTCAATTAAAAGAAACGAAAGAAGCGTTTTCTAAAAATGTACCAGCAGAAGTCCAAACTATTATGACTAATGCCCTCAATACGCTTACCGCCGAAGCTTTGCCTAAAAAAGCGGTTAAAAAAGGAGATGTATTAAAAGATGCTACACTAGTAGATGTTTCTAATAATCAAGTTAATATTCATTCTTTTTTAGAAGAGGGACCATTAGTAGTTTCTTTTTATAGAGGAGGCTGGTGTCCATATTGTAATGTGGAGTTGAAAGCTTTACAAGATGTATTGCCACAGATAAAAAAACTTGGAGCAAATTTGATAGCTATTACTCCTGAAACTCCGGATAATTCATTAACAACATTAGAAAAAAACGAGTTGTCTTTTGCGGTATTAAGTGATATTGATAACAAATATGCGAAACAGTTAGGTTTGGTATTCCAAATGCCCGAAGATTTACGAGAGGTATATCATAAATTTGATATTGATGTGCCTAAGCATAATCAAAATGATGATTATGAGTTGCCTTTGCCAGCTACTTATGTAGTAAACAAACAAGGGGAAATTATAGTGTCATTTTTACCAGAAGATTATACAGAAAGGTTAGATCCAGAAGCTATTATTGAAGCTTTAAAAACATTGTAGCATCCGATAACAATGAAAGGGAAATGTGCAGAAAGATCATTTTCCTTTCTTTATTATTATCCTAGTACTTTAAAATAAAATTACATCAAATTGTTGTATTTTTGCACTCAATTTTTAGATCATGAAACGAGTTGTAGTAGGACTTTCGGGAGGTGTTGATTCCAGTGTTGCAGCATACTTGCTTAAAGAGCAGGGGTATGAAGTGATAGGACTTTTTATGAAAAATTGGCACGATGATTCTGTAACTATATCTGATGAGTGTCCTTGGTTAGATGATAGTAATGATGCTTTACTAGTGGCAGAAAAATTAGGGATTCCATTTCAAACTGTTGATTTGAGTGAACAATACAAAGAGCGTATTGTTGATTACATGTTTGCAGAATATGAAAAAGGAAGAACGCCAAACCCAGATGTGCTTTGCAATAGAGAGATTAAGTTTGATGTGTTTATGAAAATTGCATTGGAGTTGGGAGCGGATTATGTGGCTACGGGACACTATTGTCGAAAAGATACAATTGAAATGGATGGAAAATTAACCCATCGATTATTAGCTGGTAAAGATGCAAATAAGGATCAATCTTATTTTTTGTGTCAACTTTCGCAAGAACAATTGGCAAAAACATTGTTCCCTGTGGGGGAATTAATAAAACCAGAAGTTCGTAAAATAGCAGCTGAGCAGGATTTAGTTACTGCGGATAAAAAAGATTCACAAGGTTTATGTTTTATTGGAAAAGTACGTTTACCAGATTTTCTTCAGCAACAGCTAAAGCCTAAAAATGGTGCTATTATTGAAATTCCTGCAGACCATACTATTTATGAAAGTGCAGATGCTTCTACTCAATTGCATAACTATAATTATACACCAAACTTTGGTAAAAAAGTTGGAGAACATATTGGAGCGCATTATTTTACAAAAGGGCAACGTAAAGGTTTGTCTGTAGGCGGAACACCACTACCTTTATTTGTTATAGAAACTGATGTTACAACTAATACTATTTATGTAGGGCAAGGTAAAGAACATCCAGGTTTGTATCGTAGTCAATTGTTGGTGAAACCAGATGAATTGCATTGGGTACGTACAGATTTAGCTTTAAAAAAGGGAGATTTAATGTCCGTTAAAGCTCGGATTCGCTATCGCCAAAATTTAGAAAATGCTGTTATTAATCTTACTGAAGAAGGATTGGTAGTGCGTTTTGAAAATCCTCAATCGGCCATTCAGGAAGGACAATTTGTAGCTTGGTACTTGGAAGATGAGTTAATCGGTTCAGGTGTTATTTCTTAAGTTTGATCGGCATCGCCAAAGGGTATGGTATACTACTCTACAGCTTATATCGAAATTAAAATTCAGTTTCGTTCATATAATGCCTTGCAGTGTTGCTATGAGATAGTTTACAGAGTTTTTACAGTTCTTTTTGTAGGTCAAAAGAAAGTTTTCGTAAACCCTTTTCTTCAATGGAGATATCAATAATGTGTGCCTCTTCAGGGAGTAAGTTTGGAATATTTTCACTCCATTCAATAAAAAGGTAATCCCCTGTATATTCGTATTCTTCAAAGCCAATAGCATGAGCTTCTTCTTCATCTTGGATGCGATAAAAATCAAAATGATAAATCAGGTTGCCATCACCTTCATATTCATTAACTAAAGCAAAGGTTGGACTAGAAACGGTATCTTGTACACCTAAAAATTTACAAACGGCTTTTATAAGTGTGGTTTTACCAGCTCCCATTTCTCCATTAAATAATAATGTTTTATGTTTTGCTTTGGCTATAATTAGTTTGGCAATTTCATCTAAACCAGTAATGTCGTAAGTAACTTCCATTTATGAAGATCTAAGATTTTAGATATGAGATTTTAGAAGTCTATAATCTCACATCTAAAATCTCATGTCTATTTTATTTTGGCAGCAAAGTTACAAAAGGAATAATCATTTCCTCTAAAGAAACGCCTCCATGTTGATAGGTGTTTCGATAATAACTTACGTAATGGTTATAATTATTAGGATACGCAAAAAAGTAATCATCACGAGCAAAAATAAATGAACTACTCATGTTTATAGCAGGTAAATGGATGGACTTAGGATCTTTAAATGCCACTACTTCCTTGTTTTCGTAGGTTAAACTTTTACCTGTTTTATAGCGTAAATTTAAGCTAGTGTTTTTATCACCTATAACTTTTGATGGTTTGTTTACGTTAATAGTACCGTGATCGGTGGTAATAATTAATTTGAACCCTAAGGTTTGTGCTTTTTGGATGATATCGTATAACGGTGAATTTTTGAACCAACTTAATGTTAAAGAACGATAAGCTTTGTCATTTGATGCTAATTCTTTGATAACTTCCATTTCAGTTTTTGAATGAGAAAGCATGTCAACAAAATTATACACCACCACAGTTAAATCGTTGTTTTTGCATCCTTTAAAATTATCGGCAAGTGTTCTTCCCGATTTTTCGTTAGTTATTTTGTAGTATTCATGTTTAATGTCAAGACGTAAGCGCTCAATTTGAGATGTTAAAAAATCATTTTCATGCATATTTTTACCACCTTCATCAGTGTCATTTAGCCACCATTCGGGATGTTTTTTTTCCATTTCTAGTGGCATCAGACCCGAAAAAATAGCATTACGCGCATATTGGGTGGCAGTTGGTAAAATACTGTAATAAGGCGCTTCTTCAGTTATTTTATAATGTTTTGTAATTATAGGCTCAAATACTTTCCACTGATCATAACGCAAATTATCCACTACAACTAAAAGTGTCGGCTGCTCTTTACTTAATTCGGGGACAACACGATCTTGAAAAAGTCTGTGAGATAGCATTGGAGCATCAGGGGCACCATCAAACCAATCTTGATAATTTTTATTAATAAATTTACAAAATTGAGAATTAGCTTCTACTTTTTGTGTTTCTAAAATTTCAAACATTCCGGAATCTTCAATGCCTTCTAATTCCAATTCCCAATATAGCAAGCGTTGATACATTTCAACCCATTCATCATAAGAATTTACCATGGCCATATCCATAGCTATTTTTCTAAATTCTTGTTGGTAATTTGAGGTGGTTTTTTCAGAAACTAAGCGGGAATGATCTAAATTCTTTTTTAAACTTAATAAGATCTGATTTGGATTTACAGGTTTGATTAAATAATCGGCTATTTTACTTCCAATGGCTTGTTCCATTATATACTCCTCTTCGCTTTTGGTAATCATAACCACGGGCAAATTGGCTTGTTTTTCCTTGATCTCAGCTAAAGTATCAATACCGGATATTCCAGGCATATTTTCGTCTAAAAAAACAATGTCAAAGTTTTCTTTATCAATAGCTTCAATGGCTTCCGTACCACTTTGGCATTTAGAAACTTTATAATTTTTCTTTTCTAAAAAAAGAATATGAGGTTTTAATAAGTCAATTTCATCATCAACCCATAGAATATGTATCGAACTCATAAATATGATTGTATAAATTAAGTTAATTAAATAACTGAAATTCCAGTGGGAAGTTACAGAAATACTAATATCGGATAATGTATATTTGTTTTATCTTTTAAAATAATATTTTTTGAAAAAAAGAAACAAATTAAAAATATTAAACGATCCAATTTACGGGTTTATTACATTGCCTAATGCTTTGGTTTTTGATTTAATTGAACATAAGTATTTTCAACGCTTACGCAGAATTACTCAAATGGGGATGTCTTACATGGTGTATCCAGGAGCACATCATACCCGTTTTCATCATGCTATTGGTTCTATGCATTTAATGCAGCAAGCGGTTCGTGTACTTCGTTTTAAAGGGGTTGAAATTTCAATTGATGAAGAAAATGCTGTTTTAATAGCTATTTTACTACACGATATTGGCCATGGACCATTTTCGCATGCTATGGAGCATAGTATAGTTAATGAAGTAAGTCATGAAGAAATTTCTTTATTTTTTATGGAAACTATAAATAAAGAGTTTAACGGAAAGTTGGATTTAGCTATCGAGGTTTTTAAAGGAGAATATAAGCGAGAATTTTTACATCAGTTGATATCTAGTCAATTAGATATGGATCGTTTAGATTACTTAAAACGCGATAGTTTTTATACTGGTGTGGCCGAGGGTAATGTGAATAGTGAACGGCTTATTACCATGCTAAATGTAGTAGATGATTATTTAGTTGTTGAAGAAAAAGGGATTTATTCAGTTGAAAAGTTTTTGCTTTCTCGAAGATTGATGTATTGGCAAGTATATTTACATAAAACTAGTTTAGTAGCTGAAAATTTATTGATAAATACATTAAAAAGAGCAAAGTATTTAGTGGGGAAAGGACATCAATTACCTGCTGGTACAGTATTAAATTTCTTTTTAAACAATAAAATTGACGCTTCAAGTTTTACTATAGAAGTGCTAAATGAATTTTCTAAATTGGATGATTATGATATTATTTCAGCCATAAAAGAATGGATAAGTTATGATGATAAGGTGTTAAGTAAGCTATCTCAAATGATAATTAATCGTGATTTATTAAAAATTCAGTTAGCATCTACACCCTTTTCTAATGAGCTGCTTGATAAGTATAATAAAGGGTTACAGAAAAAATATGGCTTTTCAGAAGAAGAAGCTTCTTATTTTGTTTTTGGAGGGGAAGTATCAAATCAAGCTTACAATACAAAAAAGCAGAATATAAAATTAATGTTTAAAAATCAAAAAATTAAAGATATAGCAGCGGCGAGCGATCAATATAATATAGAAGCCTTGTCAAAAAAAGTAACAAAATATTTTATATGTCTTCCTAAAGTTTTGGATTAGTAAAATTTCATATTTTTGCTTCAATGAAATTTACAGCCAAACAAATTGCCGAAATACTTGAGGGAACTGTTGAAGGAAATAGTGAAGCCCAAGTTAGTAAGTTAGCAAAAATTGAAGAAGGAACATCTGGGTCTTTAACTTTTTTGGCCAACCAAAAGTACAAACAATACATATATACTACAAAAGCAACAATAACTATTGTTGATAAAAGCTTTGAAGTAGAGGATACTATTGAAACCACATTAATCCGTGTTGATGATGCACGTAATGCGTTTTCTAAATTATTGGAGTATTATAACATGATTAAAATGAATAAAACAGGGGTTGAACAACCTAGTTTTATTTCAGAATCTGTAACTTATGGAGACAATATCTACATTGGAGCATTCACTTATATTGCCAATGGGGTAAAAATAGGTAATAATGTTAAAATTTTTCCAAATGTATATATAGGCGATAATGTAACGATAGGCGATGATGTAGTATTATTTGCCGGAGCAAAAGTATATTCAGATTGTGTTATAGGAGATCGTTGTGTTTTGCATAGTAGTGCAGTAATAGGTGCTGATGGATTTGGTTTTGTGCCAAATGAAAAAGGAGAGTATAAAAAAGTACCTCAAATAGGAAATGTAATTATAGAAGAAGATGTTGATGTAGGTGCAGGAACATCAATAGATAGAGCAACATTGGGCTCTACGATTATCAGAAAAGGAGTAAAATTAGATAATCAAATACAAATTGCTCACAATGTTGAAGTTGGAGAGCATACAGCCATTGCAGCGCAGGCCGGTATTGCTGGGTCTACCAAAATAGGAAAGCACTGTTTAATTGGTGGACAAGTAGGTATGGCAGGACATTTGGTTATAGGCGATAATGTTAAAATACAAGCTCAATCTGGTATTGGTCGAAATATAAAAGATGGCGAAGTAATACAAGGTTCGCCAGCGTTTGGTTATACAGATTGGAATAAATCATATGTGCATTTTAGGAATCTTCCTAAAATAGTAAATCGAATTAATGTATTAGAAAAAAATAATAAATAGAATGAGTACTACCGTTGTGAAACAAAAAACAATCAAGCAAGAAATTACACTTACGGGTGTAGGCCTTCATACCGGAAATGAGGTAACATTAACTTTTAAACCAGCTCCAGCAAATCATGGTTACGCTTTTAAAAGGGTAGATTTAGAAGGTGAACCAACTATTAAAGCAAGTGCTCTTTTTGTAACCAATACGCAACGAGGAACTAATTTTGAAAATAATGGAGTTTCAATAAATACATCCGAGCATGTACTAGCTGCTTGTGTTGGTTTGGGTATTGATAATGTGTTATTTGAATTAAATGCACCAGAACCACCTATAATGGATGGGTCAAGTAAGTTTTTTGTGGAAGCTTTGGAAAAAGCAGGAATCGAAGAATTAGCGGAAGAGATTGATGAGTATATAGTTACTGAACCCATTGCCTATAAGGATGAAAAAACGGGAAGTGAAATTTTAGTTATTCCTTCCGATGAATATCAGATAACAACTATGGTTGATTTTGGTACAAAGGTATTAGGAACTCAAAATGCTTCATTAGATACAATTTCTGATTTTAAAGAACATATTGCTGATGCACGTACTTTTAGTTTTTTACATGAACTAGAAATGCTTTTAGAGCATGGACTCATAAAAGGAGGAGATTTGAATAATGCCATAGTGTATGTGGATAAGGAATTAAGTCCCGAAACTATGGAACGTTTAAAGGTAGCTTTTGGTAAGGACTCTATTTCGGTTACTCCTAATGGTATTTTGGATAATCTGACATTACATTACCCTAATGAAGCAGCACGCCATAAATTATTAGATGTAATTGGTGATTTAGCATTAATAGGAACACGTATTAGAGGAAGAGTTATAGCGACCAAACCAGGTCATTTTGTGAATACAGAATTTGCAAAAATAATGGCGCAGAAAATAAAAAAAGAACGCCGTAATTACGTGCCTAAATTTGATTTATCGCAAAAACCATTGATGGATATTCATCAAATTATGGCAACCTTACCACATAGGGCGCCATTCTTATTATTGGATCGTATTATTGAAATGTCTGATAAGCATGTGGTTGGAATGAAGAATGTGACCATGAATGAGCCATTTTTTAATGGACATTTCCCTGAGGCTCCTGTAATGCCAGGAGTTTTACAAGTAGAAGCCATGGCGCAAGCAGGAGGAATATTAGCTTTAAGTACTGTTCCAGATCCTGAAAATTACTTGACTTTTTTTATGAAAATTGACAATGTTAAATTTAAGCAGCAAGTAATACCAGGAGATACTTTAATTTTTGATTTAAAATTAATAACTCCAATTAGAAGAGGGATTTGTCATATGGCGGCAAAAGCTTATGCCAATAATAAATTAGTGTCAGAAGCAGAATTAATGGCGCAAATCGTGAAAACCAAAAACAAATAGTACCTTTAGTTTCATATTTAGGAAAAATATAAGGAAGAATTTTTTATCAAAATTCGTACAGAAGCAATTAAATAAATAACAATGAATCAACCACTAGCATACGTTCACCCCGGAGCCAAAATAGCCAAAAATGTGGTTATCGAACCTTTTACAACCATTCATAATGATGTAATTATTGGAGAAGGTACCTGGATAGGCTCAAACGTAACCATAATGGAAGGGGCGCGCATTGGTAAAAATTGCAATATTTTTCCAGGAGCTGTAATTTCTGCAATACCTCAAGATAAAAAATTTAACGATGAAGATACGGTGACTATTATTGGTGATAACACAACTATCAGAGAATGTGTTACAATTAATAGAGGAACATCTGACAGAATGAAAACTCAAATTGGCGAAGATTGTTGGATTATGGCATATAGTCATATTGCTCATGATTGTATAGTGGGTAATCATTGTATTTTTTCTAATAATACAACACTTGCAGGGCATATTACTATCGGTGATTATGTGGTATGTGCTGGTATGGTGGCAATTAATCAATTCTGTAGTGTAGGAAGTCATGCTTTTGTAACAGGAGGTTCATTAGTTCGTAAGGATGTACCCCCATTTGTAAAAGCAGGCCGCGAGCCTTTATCTTATGTTGGAATCAATTCTATTGGCTTACGCCGAAGAGGTTTCGATGTAGATAAAATAAGAGAAATTCAGAATATTTATAGAATTTTATACCAAAAAAATTATAATAATACCCAAGCTTCATCAATAATAGAAGCTGAAATGGAAGCCTCCAAGGAGCGTGATGAAATTTTGCAGTTTATTAAAAATTCGCAACGTGGAATTATGAAAGGCTATTTTAAATCAAAATAACAAAATAACAATCGCATATAATGGCAAGTACAAGTGATATAAGAAATGGATTATGTATTCGATATAATCATGATATTTTTAAAATAATAGAATTTTTACATGTAAAACCAGGAAAAGGTCCTGCTTTTGTTCGTACAAAACTAAAAAGTGTAACATCAGGGAAAGTAATTGATAATACTTTTTCTGCAGGACATAAAATTGATGAAGTTCGTGTTGAGACTCATAAATTTCAATTTTTATATAATGATGCCGAAGGATATCATTTAATGAATCAAGAAGATTATTCGCAAATTGCATTACAGGAAACCGCTATTGATCGACCAGATTTATTGAAAGAAGGTGACGTAGTAACCGTAATTATAAATTCAGAAGATGGTTTGCCGCTTTCTGTTGAAATGCCACAAACAGTAATTTTAGAGGTAACGGCGACTGAACCTGGAGTTAAAGGGAATACGGCTACTAATGCAACAAAACCTGCTACTGTTGAAACTGGAGCTCAAATAATGGTGCCTTTATTTATTAATGAAGGGGATAAAATTAAAATAGAGACAGCTAAAGGTACGTACAAAGAACGTGTAAAAGAGTAATTTTTCAATTAAGAGATGCGAATTTAGAAATATGATTAATTAAAGAATTGTATTTTTAAATTCGTAATTTATAATTCGTAATTCATAATTTAAATGAAATTCCCCCAACCCTATACATTAAAACAAATTGCCGATATTTTACAAATTGAATTTGTTGGTGAGGCAGATTTTTTAGTAACAGGTTGTAATGAAATTCATAGAGTAGTTGCCGGTGATATTGTTTTTGTTGACCATCCAAAATATTATGATAAAGCTTTAGAAAGTGCAGCAACTACGGTGTTAATTAATAAAAAAGTAGCTTGTCCACAAGGGAAAGGTTTATTAATTTCCAAGGACCCTTTTGATGATTTTAATAAGTTAACTAAATTTTTTAAACCTTTTGAAAGTGCTCCACATCAAATTTCGCCAACGGCTAAAATTGGAGAAAATGTAGTTATTCAACCAGGGGTGTTTATTGGAAACCATGTAACTATTGGAGCAAATTCAGTAATTCATGGTAATGTTTCTATTTATGATAATTGTCATTTAGGAGAAAATGTAACAATTCATGCCAATACCGTATTAGGAGCCGATGCTTTTTATTATAAAAATAGACCTACAGGTTTTGATAAGTTACTTTCTAGCGGAAGCATTATTATTGAAGATAATGTAGATTTAGGTGCTTCATGTACAATAGATAGAGGAGTGTCTGATGCGACAATTATTAAGGAAGGTACTAAAATTGATAATCAAGTACATATTGGTCATGATACTATTGTTGGTCGTAAGTGTTTAATTGCTTCTCAAGTAGGAATTGCTGGTTGTGTTGAAATTGGAGATGAGGTTACTATTTGGGGTCAAGTTGGTATTACTAGTGGAATTAGTATTGGTGATAAAGCTGTAATTTCTGCAAAATCAGGGGTGAGTAAATCTTTAAAAACAGGAGGTCATTATTTTGGTATTCCTGCTGGTGATTTTAGATCTAAATATAAAGAAATTGCTGCCATTAGACAGATACCAGATATCATAGAAAAGGTAAAGAAATTATGAGTTTGAGTCCAAAAAAAATTGTGCGCACTTTTTATGAAGCAGATTTAATTCATGATGAGCAGATTTTGAAAGACTATTTACACCCAGAAGTGACATTAAATTGGAATAGTAGTTTTGGTTTTTCAAAAAAACATTTTGATGATATTTTAAGAATGTTTAAAACCATGCAAGATGCTTTTGAATTTTCGAGGAATAAAATAACGCACTTATTGATGGAAAAAAGCATAGTTACTGTACGACATACTTTTTATGCCAAGGCAATTGAAAGATCTAAAGAACAGGCTATAGCACATTTTATGTGTATTTGGGAATTCAAAGATGATAAATTATATAAAGGATATATGATAAGTCAGCAAGCAGATATGAGTCTTGAAAATATGGAAACATTTCTGTAAACAAAACTTCACTACTTAGTAATTAATACTTACTTTAGCAAAGCATATTATAAAAAAGAAATATATACAATGAGTGTTTTAGTAAATAAAGATTCAAATATAATAGTACAAGGTTTCACAGGGAGCGAAGGAACTTTTCACGCTTCACAAATGATTGAGTATGGAACAAATGTGGTCGGTGGTGTAACTCCAGGTAAAGGAGGACAAACCCATTTAGATAGACCAGTTTTTAATACAGTAGCTGAAGCGGTTGAAAAAGTAAACGCTGATGTGTCTTTGATTTTTGTTCCACCAGCATTTGCAGCTGATGCTATTATGGAATCTGCCGATGCAGGTATTAAAGTAATTATTACTATCACTGAGGGTATCCCAGTTGCTGATATGGTTAAAACAGCAAACTATATAAAAGATAAAGATTGTAGATTAATAGGGCCTAACTGTCCTGGTGTAATCACACCTGGCGAAGCTAAAGTTGGTATTATGCCAGGTTTTGTTTTCAAAAAAGGAAAAGTAGGTATTGTATCTAAATCAGGGACATTAACATATGAAGCAGCTGATCAGGTAGTAAAGCAAGGTTTAGGGATTACAACAGCTATCGGTATTGGTGGAGATCCAATTATTGGTACAACTACCAAAGAAGCTGTTGAACTATTAATTAATGATCCTGAAACTGAAGCTGTAGTAATGATTGGTGAAATTGGAGGGCAACTAGAAGCTGATGCTGCCAACTGGTATAAAAACTCAGGAAGTAAAAAACCTGTAGTTGGATTTATAGCAGGTGAAACTGCTCCAGCAGGTAGAACAATGGGGCACGCAGGGGCTATTGTGGGTGGTTCTGAAGATACTGCAGCTGCTAAAAAGGCAATTATGAGAGCTTGTGGAATTCATGTGGTTGATTCGCCAGCAGAAATAGGAAAAAAAGTTGCTGAAGTTGTTGGTTAATTTTTACATACAGTAAACCTAAAGTTTACAGTAGTTTAACATATAAAAATCCGTTTTCAAATTTTATTGAAAACGGATTTTTGTTTTAAATACTTTCTTGAAGCAAAAATAAGGAGTAGAATAATTGGCTATAACTACGTATATTACTAAGTTTAGACCAAATTATGAGGGTATATCTTCTTTATTAAAATTACTAGGAGTAAGTTTTTTTATTGTTTTGATGAGATAAACTTACTTGTTACTAAAAAACACTTTTTTAATTGGTTTGTTTGTAGTTAGTTATTGATATATACATATAATTATTTTTTAACGTTTTTTATGTAAAAAGACTATGCGAAAAATTAAAATAAATTTTAATAAAACTTTTTTAGGCTTACTATTGGCCATTTTTTTAATGGGATGTACTTCCAAAAAGGAACCTATTACATATCATTCAGAAAAATCATTTGATATTACTAAAGTATATAAGTCTTTTGAAAATGATCCCACGGGCTTACGCTTGTATACTTTGCATAATGGATTAAAAGTTTATTTATCTAAAAATACAGACGAACCTAAAATAGAAACGCTTATTGCAGTAAAGGCAGGTTCTACTTACGATCCTGCTGACCAAACAGGATTAGCTCATTATTTAGAGCATATGTTGTTTAAAGGTACCAGCAAATTAGGTACTTCCAATTGGGGAAAGGAAAAGGATCAATTAAGAGAAATTTCTCATTTGTATGAAGCACATAAAAACACATATGATACAGTCCGTAAAAAAGTAATCTATAAAAAGATTGATTCTATTTCTACAATAGCAGCAAATTATGCCATAGCTAATGAATATGATAAAATGATTAGTAGTATTGGGGCTGAAGGTACAAATGCCTTTACGTCAAATGAAATGACGGTATATAAAAATAAAATTCCAACTAATGAATTAGATAAATGGTTAGCCGTTGAAAAGGAACGTTTTAGTGAACTAGTATTACGTTTGTTTCATACCGAATTGGAAACGGTTTATGAAGAGTTTAATCGGGGGCAAGATAATGATGGACGTAAACAATATACTGCCATGTTAGAAAAATTGTTCCCAACGCACCCTTATGGAACTCAAACGACTATTGGCACATCGGAACATTTAAAGAACCCTTCCATGAAAGCGATTCATAATTATTTTGAAAAATATTATGTGCCAAACAATATGGCACTTATTTTGGTTGGAGATTTAGATTTTGACGAAACTATTAGAAAAGTAGAAAAAGCCTTTGGAAGTTATGTATATAAATCGGTAGAACATCCAGAATTTGATAAAGAATTACCAATAACTGACCCCATAGAGGCTTCTGTGTATGGTCCAAATGCCGCCTCTGTTTATGTAGGCTTTAGAACAGCTGGGGTAAATGATGATGAAACCATTATGGTTAATTTAATAGATTATTTATTAGCCAATTCCAGTGCAGGTCTAATCGATTTAAATTTAAATAGCAAGCAAAAAGTACAATCGGCTAGTTCATTTACTTCATTTAAAAAAGATTATGGAATGCATATTTTATATGGCATGCCCAAAAAAGGACAGTCTTTAACAGAGGTAAAACAATTGTTATTAGACCAATTAGAATTGGTGAAAAAAGGAGCTTTTGACGATTGGTTAATTGATGCTATTATTAATGATTTGACCTTATCTCAAATTCAAAGTTTAGAAAGCTCAAAAGCTGTAGCTTATGATTATATGTATAGTTTTGTATACAATCAACCATGGGAAGAACGTTTACAAAAATTAGATAAGCTTAAAAAAATAACCAAACAACAAGTTATTGATTTTGCAAATAAATTTTATAAAGAAAATTATGTGGTAATTAATAAAGAAGTAGGGGAGGATCCTAATCAAGTAAAGGTTGAGAACCCTAAAATTACTCCAGTAAATGTAAATAGAGATCAAGTTTCTGAATTTACTAAAAAATTTAACAAGATGGTATCTGATTCCTTAGCACCGCAACAAATTAATTATAAGGAGTTAATTAAGGAAACTACTATTAGTAATGGAACAAAATTTTCCTATATTAAAAATGAAACGAATGATTTAGCATCATTAACAATTACTTACCCTATAGGAAGTGATCACAATAAAAAGTTACCTATTGCATTTTCATATGCTGATTATTTAGGGACAAGTATGCTAAGTAATGAATCGGTAAAAAAAGAGTTTTATAAACTAGGAATAAAGTACAATTTTGATGTTCAGGAGGATAAAACTAGAATATCTGTTTCTGGCTTACAGCAGCATATACCAGAAGGTTTACAATTGCTTTTTTCGGTAATTAAACAATTAAAGCCTGATGCATTAGCCTATCAAAAATTGATTGAACGTGTTGATAAGAGTAGAGCAGATAGGAAGAAAAATAAATCTGAAATTTTGTGGAATGGGATGTTAAATTACAGTAAATATGGAGAAAACTCACGTTTACGTAATGTAACTCCTATAATTGATTTAAAAGCAGCATCTACAACAGAATTAGTTCAATTGGTAAAAGATGTTGTTGAATTCACCCCTGAGTTTTTCTATTATGGAAAAAATATTGAAGGAACTAAAAAGGCTTTATCAGAGAATTATACATTAAAAACCTTTAAAGAGGTAACCACAGAGAAAGCCAAATTTGAAGAAAAGGAAAATACAGGAAATGTGTATTTTGTAAATTATGATATGGTACAAGCAGAATTGCTATTGGTATCAAAATCTATTACTTATGATCCTAAATTAGCTGCTGCAACCTTATTGTTTAATACTTATTTCGGAAGTGGTTTGTCATCCATTGTTTTTCAAGAATTACGAGAGTCAAAATCATTAGCGTATTCGGCAATGAGTAGTTATGCCACTGCGCAAGAAAAACAAAAGCCTAATTATTTATACGCCTACATGGGGACGCAAGCCAATAAATTGCCTGAAGCTATAAGTGCCATGAAGGAGTTGCTAAATAACATGCCTTTAAATGAAGCGCAATTTTATTCGGCTAAGGAATCCGTATTAAAAACTATTGCAGCTAGCAGAATCAATAAGTCCGGTATTTACTGGAATTATAAGCGTTTACAAAAGTTAGGAATTGATCATGATAATAGAATTGAGGTATATCAAGCTGTTAGTAATTTAAGTTTACAAGATTTAAATTTATTTTTTGAATCGTATATCAAAGGGAAAGCTTTTGATATGATGGTTATTGGTAATAAAAAAGATGTAAATTTAGAGGTGTTAAAGCAATACGGTCCAATTAAAGAGTTGGAGGTTGATTATCTATTTAATTTTTAATGTAATCAATTCAACAACTATTTCAATTGAAGTTAAAATGAACAAAACAAGTTTTTTTTGGTTTATTGGTATCAGATATACTTAAAAATATGCACTTTAGTGCATATTGTTTCTAAAAATAGTACAAAGAGTTATCGGTAGTTAGCTTTTGGTTTTTTGTATATTTTGAAAGTGCTAATAGCTAAGAGCAAAAATAGATATTTAAAAGATGGTGACTTTCAGTTATAGTTGAAACTATGGCACTTTATCAGTCCATACATAGTGGTTTATTTAACTTATAGCTTGCGTGTTGGAGGAGCTTCTTCTACAGGAGTTTCTTCTTTGTCTTGTGTGGGCGATGCTGTACCTCCAAAAATCATTTCGGTACTTGAAAAAGTAGTACCAAAATTTTTAGCAGCATTCACTACTTGTTCCACAGCACTAACCACTTCATTTTCACTTAGCTCTTTTAATGGATGTATAAATACAGACCAAATTATACCTTTAGAATTCGCATATTTAACATCAAGTGCCGAATGGAAGTTTGCAGTTAAAGCATCAATTAAAAGTTCTTTATCTAAAGAATCTGTTTGAACTATTGGCGAAATAATTCGCATTCTGTTATGTTGTTCATCAGTAATACAAAGTAATTGTTGATCTCGATGTATAATTTCCCAGTAACCAGGATAGCCATTAACACTATCGGTAACTTTGGTTAATAGTTCTTCTAAAGTGGTATTATCCATTTTTTGCGAAAAACAGATTTGACTAAGTAAAAAGAACAAAAATAAGGTTATTTTGGTAGGCATAAGTAAGTGGTTTTTAAATTGGGGTATAATTTATAGGAATTTGCAAGTGGATAAATAGCCGAAAAATGAGTCAAGACCTTACAGCAATGGCCGAAATTTCAATATTTACACCTTTAGGTAAACCACTAACAGCAATGGTTTCTCTGGCAGGAGCAGAATCATTTGAAAAGTACTTGGAATAAATTTCATTAACCGTGGAAAAATAATCCATATTACTCAAAAAAATACTTGTCTTTACAATGTTTTCAAAAGTGAAATTAGCTTCAGCTAGAATAGCTTTTAAATTTTCAAGGACTTGCTTTGTTTCTAATGTTATGGCATCGGTAATTAAGTTTCCAGTAGTTGGGTCAATAGCAATTTGACCAGAAATGTATAAGGTGTCATTTGCCAGAACAGCTTGATTATACGGTCCTATAGGTGCTGGAGCATTTTTAGTATTAATAATTTCTTTCATGATTTTTTTGCAGTGTTGCAATTTAATTTTAATTCAAGATACAAAAAAAGCTGCCTAAGCAGCTTTTGAAAAAAGGGAAATCTCTTTTGTTAGTATAATTAAATAAGATTTTATATTATAAATCAAGTCCTTTAGCAGCAGCTTCGTCTAAAAACCAAGTTAATTGTTCTGTATAAGGGGCTACTAAAGCGGCAGGAAATTTTTCAAAACCATCCTCTTCATTTATAATAGTTTTTACTTTTTCTTCTTTGGAAGCTCCAGTAACTAAAAAGGCTACTTCTTTAGCATTATTGATAATATTCCCTGTAATGGTAACACGTTTTTGACCAGAATCTGGATGTAATGCTACTTCACAAGTATTTTCACTATCCCATAACTCTATATTATATGGAAAAATAGAAGCGGTATGTCCATCATCTCCCATTCCCAATATAACTAAGTCAAATAAAGGACCATCTTCGTCACTAGGGATTTGTTCTTCAATTAATTTTCCATAACGTATGGCCTCTTCTTCAGGATTATTTTCGCCAAGTACACGATGAATATTTTCTTCAGGAAAATTAATTTTTGAAAGCAAATGATCTACTGTCATTTTGTAATTGCTTTCGGTATCTGTAGGAGGTACACAACGTTCATCTCCCCAATACAAGTGCAATTTACTCCAGTCTATACTTTCTTTATAGTTATCTGCCATGTAGTCAAAAATAGCTTTAGGGGTACTACCACCAGAGAGGGCTACATGTATTGGTTTATTGGTAGTTGCTAATAGTTCTTTTAAATATTCCGAAAAAGCTTTAGCTACTTCGTTTTTGTCAGAGTATACTTTTAGTTTCATAAAAAAATGCGGTTAAATGAAATGTGTCATTATAACCGCAAAATAATATAAATTTTTCTAATAAGAATTTCTTTACAAAGAATAGTAAATTCTCATATTAGAATTTATAGCCTAATGAAATTGAAATTACAGAGTTTTTAGCTTTAGGTATTCCAGGATCACTATCTGGAGCTGCTCTAAATTCAAAATCAAAAACATTTGTGAGCCCTAAATTGTATCGCGCATCAAAAAAGATTCCAGAGGCTAATTGATACCCGGCTCCAAAATTTAAGCCTAAATCAATGGAACTTATGTTGTCTTTAATGTCGTTATCATCCCTGTCTTTTGCTGAAATTAGTATTCCTACTTGAGGCCCAGCCTGAATACTAAGTCCTTTTGCTAAATAATATTTAGTCATAATAGGAATATTGATGTAATTTATATTGGATTCAAACTCTTGGTTTAAATTTTCGATTAATGTTTCACTAAAATTAGGGAAACCTTCATCACTTTTTGAACCTTGAGTAGAAAATAGAAATTCGGGTTGTATAGCAAATTTTTCTGTAATTGGAATTTCAACAAGTACTCCAACATTAAAACCAATTTTAATTTCGTTGTTTTTAACTTCATCACCTGCTAAATTGGCAATGTTTAAACCTGCTTTGGCACCAAAACGAATAGATTCTTCTTGAGCAGTTCCAAAATTAAATGCGGCTAAAGCCAATAATGGGAGTAAAAATTTTTTCATAATAAATGGGTTTGTTTTTTGCTGAAAAACAGTAAGTTAAATTTCGGCCAAATATATTGTTTTTTATGTTTTAAATGTAAGAAAAAAGATATATATTATATTTTTATATAATTTTAGTGCTTATTAACTTGTTTTGTTGTGTTATATCGATTTTTTTACTCCAAAATGTAGAGTTATTTTATAGATGGACTAAATTTTCCTAATTTTCTTTTTAGAACACTAATGGTATAATATAATAAGCCTGTTATGAAGGAGAATTAATTTAAAGTTGTTTGAGAATATTTAAAAAAAAATACATTAAGTATCTGAAAATCAAAAATAATGGTTAATTTTCAATCAATTTATTTTACTTTTATTATGAAAAAATACATTGTCAGTTTGAGTATTTTAGCAATAACATTAATTGCTTGTACCGATAAAAAGAAAACACCTTCAAAAGAATTACCTAATGAAACTAAAGTTGAATTAAAAAAAGTAGAAAAGTCATTAGATGATATTTCGAATGAAGTAAAAACGAAATCTAAAGAATTAGATGAAGCACTAGATGCATTGGATAATATTTAAAAACCTACGGTATTCTTAAGTCAATACAAATTTAAAAATTATGAAACATATTATATTATTGATGGGCCTTATGATGGGCTTGTCGACAGGAACCTATGCACAAGGAAAATCAGTAGAAGCAAAACTTAAAAAAGAACAAAAAGCCTTAGAGAGAGAAGCTAGAAAAGCTGACAAACAATTTCAAAAAGGAAAAGATAAAGGAGAAGATATCGAAAAAATTAAGGACAAAGGAAAAGAGAAAAAAGATCAAGCTCAAAAAAAAGCAAATAAGGCATTAAAGAAAACCGAAAAAGTTAAGGAAGATGGCAAAGGTGATTATGAGGATGAAATAGAGAGCGTGAAGGGGAAAAAGGAAAAGAAAGAAAAAGATCTCAAAGAAAAAATAGAGAAAAAACAAGGATATTCTAAAGAAAGTGGTCTAACAGGAAGGGAATTCGGTAAACAACGAGCGGCAGCAGCAAGAAATAAAGTAAAAAAAGAAAAAGCTGAGCTAAATGATGAAGAAACACATATTGCTAGAGGAAAAGAAAAAATTAAAGCAGCTAGAGAGCGTCTAGAAAAACTAAAAGAACAAAAAGGAAAAGACACTCCATCAACTGAAGAGATTTCAAAAAAAGAAGAAGCTATTAAAAAAGCGGAAGAAAAGCTTAGTGAGTTAGATAAGACTATCAAAAGAGGTAAAGAACAACTAAAGAAAAATGAGGAAAAATTAAAGGGTATCGTTATAGAATAGATTTCTGGTTATGGACTCTTAGTATTTAAACTAAATATACTAAGTTGTACAATCTGTATACTCCTACTTTTTAGGAAACTCAGGTTAATTATAAAAAAGTTTATACAAAAAAAACTCCAAGTTATTTCTTGGAGTTTTTTGTATAAGAGTATAAATGTGTAATTACAACTCGCAATAATCTTCGCTATCAGTTAAATTAGGTCCGGGGTTTCTAAAGCCATCTCCACCAACATTGCCTTTGAACAGTTGATCTGAAAATTTAGGCCCCCAAGTACCTGCAGGATACCCATGCATTTTATCATCATTGTTTTCCCAACGTTTTAATATGGGATCTACAAAAGCCCAAGCTGCCTCCACTTCGTCTGCGCGAGCGTATAATGTGGCATCACCTTGCATAGCATCTAATAACAAACGCTCATAGGCTTCCATTACATAGGTGTCTACTAAATCAGTATAGTGGAAGTCAAGGTTAGCGGTTTCAACTTTAAAACCTTGTCCAGGTACTTTAACTCCAAATTTCATCAAAATTCCTTCGTCGGGCTGAATACGAATAATTAAACGATTATCCGAATTTGTTCCTTCAAACAAACGGTGATGACTTGGTTTAAAATGAATAACAACTTCTGTCACTTTGGTAGGCATACATTTAGCGGTACGTACATAAAAAGGAACATCTTTCCAGCGCCAGTTGTCAATATAAAACTTAAGTGCCGCATAGGTTTCGGTCATTGAATTTGGATCAACTCCTTCTTCCTCTCTATAACCTTTTACCTTTTCTCCATTTATAGTGGAAGCTAAATATTGACCTCGAGTAGTATTGTCATAAAAAGTATCTTTATTCAAATGCCTTATGGATTGTAAAGCTTTTACTTTTTCGTTTCTAATGGATTCGGGTTGCGAATCAATAGGTGGTTCCATAGCAACTAAGGATACAATTTGCATTAAATGGTTTTGGAACATATCACGCAAGGCACCCGATTTATCATAATAACCACCTCGGTTCCCCACACCAACACTTTCGGCATTAGTGATTTCAATATGATTAATGTAGTTTCTGTTCCATAGTGGCTCAAAAATACTATTGGCAAAACGAGTTACCAATAGGTTTTGAACGGTTTCCTTTCCTAAATAATGATCAATACGATAAATTTGACTTTCGTTAAAGTATTTTTGTAAACCTTTATTTAAATTTTGAGCAGTTTCTAAACTATAGCCAAAAGGTTTTTCAACAATAATTCGTTTCCAACCTTTATCTTCGTTAGTTAGCCCTTGTTCCTTTAGGTTTTTAGCAATTAGTTCATAAATCCCAGGAGGAGTAGATAGGTAAAAAATGACATTATTGTCAAGTTTTAGGTCTGTATTAAGGGAGTGTATACGTTTGCTAAGCCCAATAAAAGGCTCTTCGTAAGAATCTCCTAAATCTTCATAAAATAATTTATCGGCAAATGTTTTTATAAAGTCTTTAGCTTCACCAGAAATGGAATCAGCTAAAAATTGACTTTCTGTAACGACTTTGTTTCTAAACTCTTTATCAGTTAAATTACTCCGACTAGTTCCAAGAACAGCAAAGTTTTCGGCAAGGTGTCCACCTTTGTATAAATTGTAAATGGCAGGAATTAATTTTCGTACACACAGGTCACCTGAAGCTCCAAAAATAACAAGTAACTGATTATCTCCTTTTTTCATATGAGTTTTATAATTTGTAATTACTTAGAGTACTTAAGTAATTTAAAATAATTTTTACATTAAATAACTGCAAAAAGAAACAACATTTTGGCTATTTTTGCGCATCTTTTGTCAGTAAAGGCAGTGAATTCTTTTGATTTAAAAAAGAATTACATTGCGTCGCGAAGATACTAGATAATTCAAGACTTAGCTACGTATTTTGACAAAGAAATTAAGTTTTAAAGATAACAGCAGTAATGTTGTAAAAAAATTAAATAGTTGTAAAAGATGAGTACAAAAAAGTATGATTTCGGATTGATTGGTTTAGGTGTCATGGGGCGCAATTTTATTTTGAACGTTGCTGATAATGGCTTTACTGCTTATGGTTTAGACCTTAGCGAAGCACAAGTAGCAGCTTTAAAAGAAGAAGGTGGTGATACCAATAAGGTAGATGCTACTACATCAACTCAAGAGTTTGTTGCTAACTTGAGTACTCCTCGTAAAATAATGATGTTGGTACCAGCGGGTAAGCCAGTAGATATGGTTATTGAAAGTTTATTACCTTTTATAGAAGAAGGGGATTTGTTAATTGATGGAGGAAATTCATTTTACACAGATACCGATAGGAGAGAGGCTTACCTTACCGAAAAAGGAATTCACTTTTTAGGAGTAGGGGTATCTGGAGGAGCAAAAGGTGCGCGTAGAGGACCAAGTATTATGCCAGGTGGATCAGAACCTTCATACAAATATATTAAACCAATTTTTGATGCCGTTTCAGCAAAAGCATCAGATGGCAAACCTTGTGTAGCTTATCTTGGGCCAAAATCAGCAGGAAATTATGTAAAAATGGTACATAATGGTATTGAGTATGGGATGATGCAGTTGACTTCAGAAATTTATGATCTGTTGCGCAAGTCTGCGAAGTTTACGAACGATGAATTACATCAGATTTTTGCAAAGTGGAATCAAGGACGTTTGCAGTCTTTTTTAGTGCAAATTACTTCTGAAATATTTTTGCAGGAAGATGAATTAACAGACCAGCGTATTGTTGATTTAATATTAGATAAAGCAAAGCAAAAAGGAACAGGGAAGTGGACATCTCAAAATGCAATGGATTTAGGGATTCCAGTACCTACTATTGATATTGCAGTAAGTATGCGCGAAATTTCGGCTTTGAAAGACGAGCGTATTAAAGCCGATGCACTTTATGGAAGACCAGAAGTAGAGGAAATAGAAAAAGAAAAATTAGTAGAATTAGCTGAGCAATCATTGTATTTTGCATTTATAACGGCATATGCTCAAGGATTACACCAGTTGACTGATGCTTCTAAAGAGTACGGTTATAACTTAGATCTAAGTTTAATTGCACAAATTTGGAGAGCTGGTTGTATCATTAGAGCGGCATTGTTAGAAGATATTACAGTAGCATTTAAAGAAGATAAAGATTTACCAAATCTTTTATTAGCACCAACTTTTGTTGAGCGAGTTCAAAATGCGGTTCCGGCGGTACGTGAGGTGGTAGCTTTTGCTGCTAAAAATGGAATTCCTGTGCCAGGCTTGTCAAATTCATTGACTTATTTTGATGCGTATACGAGTAGTAAATTACCATTAAATTTAATACAAGCACAACGAGACCATTTTGGTTCGCATACTTATGAGCGTACCGATCGCGAAGGTATTTTTCATACCGAATGGGGCGCTTAGTACAAAGTTCTGAAATTTATAACAAAAGGCTATTTTATTCAAAAAAAATAGCCTTTTGTCGTTTAAATAAGTGTTTTTGTCTGATTTGTTGTTAATATTTATGAAATCTAATTTTATATATCTTGATAAAGAACCTACCTTTACTATAATCAATCAAAAAAATAAAAATCATGAATTTAAGATTTAATTTAAAATCAATAGCATCATTAGCCTTTGCTTCGGCATTATTATTTAGTTGTAGTAGTGATAGTTCAGAAGATGTGTTGGGAACAAACCCAGAAGAAGAAGGTGGGCCTACTACAACAGAAACTGCAACTATACGTGTTACTGAAGGAGGAGCAACAGATGATAAGTTTGAAGCAATGGTTACAGGTGAGGCTGGAATGACAGCTCAAGCTAGAGTTATATTAAAAGGAACTGATAAAACACAAAGAAGGCTTTATGTTACAAAGCAAGAATTAGGCGGTTTGGCTGAGCCATTTATTATTCCTGAACTAAATAAGAAACAAACTAAAGCAGATGGATCAATTGACTTGACAAGTGAATCTAAGAATGAATTAGATTTTACATTTGATTTAGATGTTCCTACTGGAATGACAAATGGATCAATTGTTTATAAATTTTGGACAACAAGTGGTAGGGGTGATTTTAGAGAACAATCTAAAAGATTAGTAGCTGGTGTAGGGACAGTAACGGTAAGTATTGGTGATGGTACAAATCCAGATGCTTTAGTTAGAGAGTTTAAAGATGTGAAATTGTTTGCACCTGATTCTGAAGGGAATTCTGCTACTTTTTTCTCATTATTAGATGGTGAAGAGTATTTAATTAATCAAGGTATAGAGTATGCGGCTTTTTGGGATTTTGGATATTATCATTTGAATGGAACTGGAGCTAATTTGTCTTCAACAAATAGTTACAGAACAGATGTGGTTGATGTTCCTTTAAAATCAGGAACACCTAAAGAAGAATTAAATATTACTTACTTTAAATTAGGTACTATTGGCTCATATAATGGAGTTACCATGTCAAAAGATTTTGATGCATTAACAGTGTCTAACTCTAGTCCAGAATTAATAAGTGAGCTTAAAGTAAATGATGAAGTTGAATTTATTGATCAATATGGAAAAAAAGGTTTAATAAAAATTAAAGAAATTGAACCAGGGTTTAGTCCAACTCAAGATTTTATAATTATTGATGTAAAAGTACAACCATAATCTACAAAAAAGAGGAATTAAATTATAAGAAAGCGATCCAAACGGGTCGCTTTTTTTATAGAAAAAGAGTACTTTTAGTTCATGTCAAATTCAATAGCACTACACTATTTTAAAACTCCTTATGGAGAGTTAGTATTAGGATCACATAAGGAACAGTTATGTTTGTGTGATTGGCGCTATCGGAAACAAAGAGCAGCAGTTGATGCTCGAATCAAAAAAGGTTTGGATGCCGATTTTACAACGGAAACATCTGTTGTAATTGAGGAAACCAAAAACCAGCTTTTAAATTATTTTAATAAAAAACAATCTGAATTTGATATTCCTTTATTATTTGTAGGAACCGATTTTCAAAAAATGGTTTGGGAGGCACTAATTCAAATTCCTTACGGGAAAACATCATCCTACCTTGAGTTATCAAATCAATTGAATAACCCCAAAGCCATAAGAGCCATTGCTTCGGCGAATGGAGCAAATGCCCTTTCAATTATAGTACCTTGTCATCGAATTATAGGTAGTAGTGGTGATTTGGTGGGGTATGCAGGGGGATTACCAGCCAAAAAAAAACTCCTTCAATTAGAAGGAGCTTTACAAACAAATCAATTGGACTTGTTTTCTTAATTTTCTGAACGATATTCGTATAACTTATAACTCGTTTCTCTTACTTTATCAATAAGTTCTGTGTATGGGTTATCACAAGTATCAACAAAACCTACGTTGTAGTTTTCGCCATCACCACGTGCAGTAAAAGGTTCATCATTGTATTGGAACCAATGTGCGCCTACGATTAATGGATTACGCAAGGCGCCTTCAATATAACTTTTATACATCGTACCTCGCTCAGCTTGATCTTTAGCTAATTTTACACCATAATGGAAATGACCACGATCTAAGGCGCCAAAATCAAATTCTCCAATCATAATTGGAGCATCAACTCCTTTTGGTAAACCGATATTTTCAACACTGTATTCGTATTTATTAAAACTCATAATGTCCATGTATTTACTAGCTGCTGTAAGTACGATATCATTATTTGCCCAAGCAAAACGGCAGCCTAAGTAATTTTGTTTAGGAGCAATGGTGTTTAAGCCTTCTTTAATTATTCTAAAATAGGTGTCGGCTATTTTTCCATAAAAAGTGATTAAATCCTCTTTTGCATCTTCAAATTTAGGTGCTTTAGTAGTATTTAGCAGTGCATCCCATGATGTATGATTGGTTTTCCAAATGCTATTAAGTTTATCAATATTTTCGTATTTGATTTTTAAGTCTTTTATAAATTCAATTTTGGCGGGTTGGCTAGCAGGACTTTTTAATGTTCCAATAGCTAAAGAACCTATATCACCCCATGATAATTCATTATCAACAAAAAATCCAATACACCAAGGATCTCCAGCGCCATTTTTTTGTGTTTGCATGGATTTATTTACAATTTTTTTAAATTCTGGATCAAAAACATCATGAAAAGGTCCCCAATATCCAGTAGAGCCTATAATTTTTGGTGTTTTTAAAATCCATACTGAACCAACAAAAGGAGTTCTGTGTTGTTGAGTAGCTTCTAAATCTGAAACAAAACCAATGGTGTTTAGTCCCCAATCTCGTAATCTATTGTGTGCTAAATTTTGGAATTCGCTTAACCATTTATTACCATACTTCCTACGTAAGTTGGCTCGGTAAAAGTTAAAGGCTGTATAAGGTTTTTTATCCTTATAAAACCCATGATCTCCCCAGTTACTTTTGGTGTAAAATTCAGAAAAAACGTTTCCTTCTTTTGGAAGAAAATCAAAATAAGATTCGCGGTATTCCACTCCAGTTGTTGGGGCTTTTGAAGAAACACAGTTTACACCATTGGTCCAAAATAAACGGCCTTCAGGATCGACCATCCACCATTTTCCTTGATGTTTTTCAGTTCTAAAAAAACCAGTAGCCTTTAGTTGTGGTCCAGCTGTCCAACCTCCATATTTATTACGATTTTTAGGGCCAACATTTTTTGCAATAGCTTTAGCCTCTTTTTTAGTGATTTGTTTTAATTCTTTGTCAGAGTGCACTTTGCCTTTCCATTCTTTATGTTTGTATTGTCCGTATTTATCAACAAAAGGGAAAAAATCTTTGGGATCTCTTATTTCTAATTTTTGAACAGCTCTTATATTGTCAACAGTAAACTTGTTTTTCGAAACAGCATATCGTGTATTGAAGGAGACTTGTTTGATGGCTTTTAAATCAGTTTTAATTTTTCCAGGAATACCACGCATTCCATTTACTTCAATTTGAGGATCGAAAGCCCATGGACTCCAAGCCAAAAAAACAGTTATTGTTTTGCTTTCGTTTGGTTTTAAATCTACATAATCAGAGCAAAACCATTTTACAAGATCATCAGGGTCATTACCTACATAAAATTCAACTTGCATTTCTTTATCACCAATATTAGTAACATCAGCTTTTACAGAATAGTAACCACTTAAGTCCCAGTTTGCACCTTTGGGTTCTTTTAAAATAATGCCAGGTTTTGATAAATTAAAATCTGTGGCTATTTCTAGTTTATGGCTATTAGTAGATTTTAAAATTTTATAGCTAGCATCTTCGGTAATAATTGTTGTTTCTTTTAATTCGTTTTCAAAATCAAACAACATTATTTCGTCTGATTTTTTAACGTTTTTTTCTTTTTCTTGTGAAGAAATTTTACTGATACTTAAACTAATTATTCCAATACATACAATATGTTTTACAAAAGCAGGTATTATTTTTTTCATGGGCTATGATTTAAAGGGAAAAGATATTGTGCATTGATCGAATTAAATTATACTATGTATTCATTTTATTTTTCGCTATTATCTAAAAAAAGCCCCTTCATTAGAAGGAGCTTTTTAGATAAATCAAGTTGTATACTGTTTTCTATTTTGCAGAACGTAATTCAAATAAATTATAAGCTACTTCTTTTACTTTAGAAATAAATTCTTCATAAGGTTTATCGCAAATATCAACACATCCAATATTGTAATTTTCGCCATCAAAACGACCAGTTAATGGTTGGTCTAAGTATTGGAAATAATGGGCTCCAACAATTAAAGGGTTTTGTAAAGCGCCTTTCATATATTTTTCATAGCGTACTCCTCGATCTGATTGGCTATCAGCTGATTTTACACCAGCATGATAATGTCCACGATCGGTAGCACCAAAATGAAATTCTCCAATCATAATGGGTTTATCAACTCCTTTAGGTAGGCCTACGTTTTCAACACTATATTCGTATTTGTTAAAACTCATGATATCCATGTACTTACTTGCAGCTGTTAAAACTACATCATTGTTAGCCCAAGCAAAACGACATCCTAAGTAATTTTGTTTAGGAGCGATGGTGTTAAGTCCTTCTTTAATAATTCTAAAATAAGTATCTGCAATTTTTTCGTAAAATGCGACTAAATCTTCTTTAGCTTTAGCCATATCTGGAGCAGATGTTGAATCTGCAAGCGCTTTCCACGAAGCATGTGTAGTTCCCCATTGATTATTTAACTTATCAATAGTTTGATACTTCTTTTTAAGGTCTTTTATAAATTCAATTTTAGCAGGTTGTGATGCAGGGCTTTTTAATGCTCCTATGGCGAGTGAGCCTACAGATCCCCATGCTAATTCATTATCAATAAAGTAACCAATACACCAAGGATCACCAGCGCCATATTTTTGACTGGCTACGGATTTATTTACTGCTTTTCGGAATTTTGGATCAAAAACATCATGGAATTTACCCCAGAAACCAACAGAACCTTTAATTTTGGGAGTGTCATTAATCCAAATAGAACCTACATAAGGTGTTTTTCGTTTAGCTAAAGCGCCATTATCAGATACAAAACCAATCGTGTTTAATCCCCAGCTACGTAAACGCTTATGTGATAATTCTCTAAATTTTTCTAACCAATCTTTTCCATATTTTTTGTACAAGTTAGCTTGGTAAAAATTATAACTATCATAAGGGATTTTATCATGATAAAAACCATGTGTAGAATGTTTACTTACTTCATAAAATTGACCATATTCACTATCTTCTTTTGTAGGTAACCCATCAAAATATTTTTCTCTGTATTGCGTACCTGTAAAAACAGCATCAGAGGCTACACAGTTTACTCCATTTGACCAAAATAGATAGCCTTCAGGATCTACCATCCACCATTTTCCATCATGCTTTTCCGTTCTAAAAAAACCTGTAGCTTTTAGTTTAGGACCAGCAGTCCAACCTCCATATATGTTACGATTTTTTGGTTCTGGACTAGCGGCTAATTCCGCAAGTTCTTTTTCAGCATTCTTTTTTATATCCTCTGCCGTATGTGTTTTTCCTTTCCATTCTTTGTGTGCATATTGGCCAAATTTATCTATAAAAGGGAAAAAGTTTGTAGTATCTTTAATCTCTAATTTACCAACAGCTCTTACATTATTTACCGTAAATTGATTTGGTACTTTAGCATACCTTGAATAAAATGAAACTTCATTAATGGCAGCAATATCTGTTTTTAATTTACCAGGAGTACCTCGCATACCAACAATATCAAGTTGAGGTTGGTGTACCCAGTCACTCCATGCTAAATTAACGGTAATCGTTTTAGATTCTTTAGGTTCTAAATCGGCATAATCAGAACAATACCATTTAATTAATTCATCTGGATCATTTCCTACATAGAATTCAACTTGCATTGGCGTATCACCAACATTAGTTACGTCTGCTTTTACTTGGTAGAAACCATTTAAATCCCAAGTTTTCCCTTCAGGTTTATGAAGAACAAGTCCTGGTTTGATAATGTTTGAATTTGTAGAAACTAAAAGCTTAGAAGTATTGTTGTCTTTAATTACTTCAAATTTAGCATCATCTGTTTTAACAGTAGCTTTCTCGATCCCATCATTAAAATCAAAAAGAACAAGCTCATTGGTGTCTTTTTTTTCTGTTTCTGGATTGGGTGGTGTTTGCGCTTTGTTTTGACAACTTATAAAGTTGATTAGAAGTGCGAAAATTAGATATTTAACTGGTCTGGTTTTAATTAACCTCATTGCGAAATAGAATTAATTTGTTTTGTGATAAAGATAGGGTTATTTGTTTTTTTGACATTGCAAATAAGTGGAAATAGTATACATTTAATTGAAATTAAAGGAATTATTTTATAAAAAAATAAATTTTAAGCCTTATTCTTTATCAAGAATCTATTTTTTTGTGATTTTTAACTAATGTTTGATGTTATACGACACCTGAAATAGTAACCGAGTTCAGGTTACATAAAAAAAGCGATAAATGTCGCTTCTAAACTTTTTTATGAATTATATTTAATCAAGTCGATTATGGTCTATTTTGAATAAATAACAAGTTTGCCAAAATCACCACCATTAGCATCTTCAATTACAAATTCTTTATCAGGAAATTCATTACTAACAATTAATAAATCTTTTCCATTTGGACTATCTGCAGCAGGAACAACAGTTAAGCCTTCTGGTGAAGTGTTTTGTAAATTTTGTAAAAACACAGGAGCAGTTGGATTTGATATGTCATAAACAAATACATTTCCGCTTCTTTCTAAACCTATAAAAGCATATGTAAATTCGCCTATAGTATAGGTGATTACCGCTTCGGGTTCAGTGCCTTTATCATCACTTCTATTTTCGGGATACGTGCCTAATTCTTCTGTTTTTATAGCTAATGAATTTCCGCTGTCATATACTAAAGATCCATTAGTAGTCCATATTGAAAAAGAACGTGCACCGTAAGCAAAAATTTGTTCAAATTTGCCATCGCCATCTGCATCACCATTGGCAGTGGTTACTTTTAATCTTCCTAAATTTTCATTTTTTTGTAATTCTTTAGCATTAAGGTAAACAGTTTCATCTAAAGCTAAGTCTTTAACTCTTACTTCTTCACTAAATCCATCATAATCTCTGGCATCGCCTTCATTGGCTGTAATGATATAGCCTATCCCGTTGGAGGTAAAGTAGTCAATAGCATCGGGCATAAAAAAACTTTTTACATTCCAGTTGGCTAGTGAAAAGGCATCATCTTTATCACTAACATCATAAGCGTTCGCAGGATCATTAAAATCTTTAGTTCCTAAAGGTAAAATATCTGTAATAGTTTGTGTAATTAAATCAACAACAGCAATACCATTGTTTTCCTGTAAAGCAACATAAGCTGTTTTAGAATCATCGGCAACTGCAATATATTCTGGTTCAACATCAACATCAAGTTTATTTGCAATTCCGTTAGTCTGACCAAAAACTCTAAAACCATTAGCTTCTAAAGTAGCTTCTTGACTATTAAATGAAGTAAAATCTAAAGTTTTTATTGTTTTAGTAGCCATAGTAATAATACTAACTGAGCCTTTTTTGTCTACGGTATTTTCATCATTAGGTTCCCCTTCATTTGCAGATAATATATATTTGCTGTCTGGCGAAAACGTGACCATATCAGGTAAAAAACCTGCTTTTACATTTATAGTAGGTGTGGTTAAATTTTGAGTGTCAAAAACAAGGATACTTCCTTCGTCGGCATTTTTATCGTTGCCTTCAATTGCTACAGCTAGCATTCCATTTTGTACGGCTACACTATTTAGGTTTTTTCCATAAATACTAATGTCTATATTTCCTACTAGCTTAGGAGAGTTAACGTCTGAAATATCAATAACTTCTACTAATTTGGCTTCAGTGTTTGTTGAAAAAACCTGCTGAGTTACTTTGTCATAAGCGCTAATTTCGGGTACTCCTTGATTAGAAACTTGTATACTTGATATTTTGGAGAATTCAGTTTCAAAAGGATTCTCTGTTGGAGGAGGTCCAGTGATATCATCATCTTTACATGAATAAAGAGCCGTTGCTATTGCTGTTGAAATAATAGATTTATAGATTAGTTTCATAGTATTTGTGTTGCTCTTTTTAGAGATTGTTTTCTAAAAGGAATGTTAATGAACCACAAATAAAAACTACTTAAGTATAATTTTTAAGAAGTGTTTTTTATGAAATTGTAAATAAAAAATTATTTATTGAAGTTATGATGTTAGGTAAATGTAATCAAGGTTAATTTAATGGTTATCAGTTGTGATTTGTGATTTGTGAGTTATCAGTTATCAGTTGTGAATTGTGAGTAGTTAGTTTTTAATTATACTTTTTAATAGAAAAATAAACTTAAGCGAGTTGGGTTAAATTTTATTTAAAAATTAGTCTGCTTTTTATCAAGAATAAAAGAATAATTTATTTTAACCCTTAACCCTTAACCCTTAACCCTTAACCCTTAATCCTTAGGTGAATATCCCCAAAATCGGTTGACTACTTTGATAGAAATATCTTTTAAATGTTTATTATTTTGAATTTACATATTATGAACTAAAGAAGAATAATCTACTTTTTTGTCAATAACATCAAGATCAAATAATTGGTTTTGGACTTTAGTTAAAGTGTCATTACTAATTTGTTGTTGACTCCATTCGGTAATGTTTAACCATTTGGTAATGTCTTCTAATTTTTGCTCGTAACGCTTAGCTAATAATTCTGAAATATTTTCTTTTTGTTTAAAAGTGGCAGTTTCAGTATTAATTACCCGAAGCATTTTTTGAACACTTTCGGGTTCTTGCTCTAAAAGTTCATCGCGAACCGCAATCACAAAACAAGGCCACGGAGTAGGGCAGTCCCCAATTCTTCGGAAAGTTCCATTATCAACTAATGGTTTTGTAGTAAAATGTTCCCACATAAAATAATCAGAGGTTCCTTCATGTAAACTTTTTATAGCACCATTTAAGTTTCCGACTACCTCAAATGAAAGGTCATTGGTGTTCCAAGCTTGTTGTTGTGCGTTTATATAGGCCATTAAATGGGATCCAGATCCATAACGACTTATGGCTGCTTTCGTATTTTGAATATCAGTAATCTGTTTATAACTAGATTTGTCATCTACATGAATCCCCCAGATTAATGGGGTTTCAATATAAGTTTGTACAATTTTAGAAGGATTTCCTGCAATACTATCTTTTACAAAACCTTCGGTAAGTATTATAGCTACATCAATTTCCTTTTCGCGTAAAGCTTTACACATCGCTCCAGTACCACCAGGGAAATCTTGCCAAGTAACCCTTAGGTTTTGTTTTGAAAAATTTCCATTTTCAATACATAAATGCCAAGGTAGATTAAAATGTTCTGGTACACCACCTATTTTTATTTTTTTCATTTGTTTTTGATATTAATTGAAAAGATGTTTCTTGTTTATGAGACTAGGGTTGAGGGTTGAAGATTAAGGGTTGAAGGTTGTATGTAGGTTTAAATAAGAGCATTCGAGATTATTAATAATTATTATGTGATAGAACAATAAGTTAATTCAGATTTTGTTTCCGAAAACTACCAACATTAGCCTCCAACACGTTTTACGTTATATTTTTCTTTTTTCAGAATTTCCATAATTTTATCACGGTAATTTCCTTGAATAATGATTTCTCCATCTTTGACTGCGCCACCCACTCCACATTTCTTTTTTAATAATTTGGCGAGTAATTTTAAATCGTCTTCATTACCAATAAAACCTTTCACAATAGTGACTGTTTTGCCACCTCTTCCTTTGTTGCTAAAATGAGCTTCTAAATATTGTTCATTAGGGGCTAAATTTTCATGATTATGATCAGTTTCAAAATCAAAATCCTCGTTAGTAGAAAATACAAATCCACCTAAATCTTCCAAACCTAATTTTTTCTTTTTTGCCATATTTTTTCTTAGTTGAGCGTTTTGGGTTGACGGTTTTGGGTTGTTAGTAGTTAGTAGTTTTTTGAATAAAACAAAGTTAAGAGTATGATTAAATTTTATTTGAAAATTATTCTATTTTTTTTGAATAAAAAAGTAGAATAATTTATTTTACCATCAACCATCAACCATCAACCATCAACCATCAACTACTTTATCAATCCAATAGCCACTAAACGTTCATACAAAAAGTCTCCAGCTAAAATGTCATCATAAGCTTTAGGATGTGTTTGGTTAACGCATACTTCCAAACAATTTAAAGGCATATCCAAGCGTGGATGCATAAAAAATGGAATAGAATAACGAGGTTGATCCCAACTTTCTTTTGGAGGGTTGATTACTCTGTGTATTGTTGATCGTAATTTGTTATTTGTCAAACGTTCTAGCATATCACCTACATTTATAACTAATTCATTTTCGTGAGGAGCTGCATCAATCCATTGTTCTTGTTTGTTTAGTACCTGTAAGCCACCAGTGGAAGCGCCCATTAAAAGTGTAATCAAATTAATGTCACCATGCGCACCTGCTCTAATGGCATCTTTGGGTGCTTCGGTAATAGGAGGGTAGTGAATAGGGCGTAAAATGCTATTCCCGTTAGTACTCCATTTATCAAAATAAGTTTCCGGAAGTTCTAAATACAAAGCAATAGCTTTTAATAAATATTGTCCTGTTTTTTCAAGCATTTTAAAAGCGTCCATTCCAATTGAGTTAAAATTTGGAAGTTCGGTAACCTGAATGTTTTTATGATAATCCTTGGTGTATTCAAGGTCGGATTTTGGTTCCTGTCCAAAATGCCAAAATTCTTTTAAGTCTGCTTTTTTGTGGCCAACAGCTTGTTCTTTTCCAAAGGAAGTATATCCACGTTGCCCATGGAGTTTTGGAATTTCATAAGTTTTTTTAGTAGCCTTAGGTAAATCAAAAAAAGCTTTAATTTCTTTATAAAGTTGAGTAGTTAATGTTTCTGAAAGAAAATGATTTTTTAATGATATAAAACCAATTTCTTCAAATGCATTTCCTAAATCAGTAACAAATTGTTGTTTTTTTGATGGATTATCAGATAAAAATAAGGATAGGTCTAAACTAGGGATCGTAGTCATAGGGAACAATTGATTAAGCTAGCGCTAAATTACTATTATTTCATTTTTAAATGAGAATTATACTATAGATTTTAAAACCAATTTTTGGATGTAAATAAGACTAACGACAAGTTACTATTTTGGAGGATGATGTTGTGGTACTGTTAATGTTATTTGAATATAGGTTTATTAATCGTAATTTGTAGCTAATGAATGTGTTAATAATTTATTTTTAACAAATACTATTTGATCTATGAATTTTAATAACAAGTTGGGGGGTTTATGTACATTATTGTTATTTACATATGGATGTAAGACTATGCAACCTATACGGCAAGCAGAAAAAACATTGAAAGGTAATTGGATATTAACAAAGGTTTCATACAGTAGACCAGGAACTTTTAATGTAAAATTATATAATGACGCAGGAGCGAATTGTTTTGAAGGAAGTAAATGGCAATTCGTACCCAATAATAATACAGGAACGTATCAGTTTTTAACTGAAGGTTGTGATACCTCTGTAAAAAATTTAAAATGGACAATTCCATTACAAGGTACTCAAGAAACTTATAGTTTTATGATGAAACCACTCACCGTAAAAAAGAAAAGTATTGAAGGGAATAAGGGATTTAGAACAACTTTAGAAAGTTTGGATGCAAGTCAAATGGTTTGGTCTCAAAAATTACAATTTGAAGGGAAGCCTTTTAAAATAACTATGAATTTTACAAAAAGTGAATAACATGAAAATGATATCAAATAAACTAGGAATACTACTACTTTCGGCAAGTATGTTAATAAGTTGTAAAGCGGTACAAAATGCAAATAATACACAAAAAGGCGCTGGAATTGGAGCCGTTGGAGGAGCTGTAATAGGAGGTATATTAGGGAATAATATAGGAAAAGGAGGTAATTCAGAATTAGGAGCAGTACTAGGTGGAGTATTGGGTGGTGTTGCTGGAGGTATTATTGGACGTAAAATGGATAAACAGGCAGAGCGTATTGAAGAGGAAATTCCTGGTGCAGTTGTGGAGCGTGTCGGCGAAAGTATTAATGTAATTTTTGACGAGGAAAGTGGTATTTATTTTGATACTTCTAAATCGAATATTAATGCAAAATCAGAAGAAACATTACAACGTTTACAAAAAATTCTAATTGATTATGCCGATACAAATATTTCTATATCCGGGCATACCGATAGTAGTGGTGCTGAGCCATACAACTTACAATTGTCAAAAAATAGAGCAGAATCGGTAGCTGCCTATTTAAAAACCCATGGCTTGGATCCTTTGCGTTTTAGTGTACAATGGTTTGGAGAAACAAAGCCAAAATATGACAACAGTACCCCCGAGGGGAGAAGTAAAAATAGAAGGGTAGAATTAGGAATTGTAGCTAATGAAAAAATGCAAAAAGAAGCTATAGAAGAAGCTAAAAAGCAATAGGTTGTAATGTAAAATACATTCTATTTAGAATTATGTTGAAAAGTGCCTCGATTTTTGAGGCATTTTCTATTTTGTTCTACGTGGTTTTAAGTAAATTTGAAGATTACATTTTGCAATAGAATCAATCAAAATTATAGAATAGTATTTTTAAATGGCTTGATTTTTGATGATTTTGTTGAATAGTTTAAAATGGAATACTGGTTGTTTAATTTTGAAGGAAATTCATATTTATGGGATTGTTGACAAGGCGTAAAAACAAAAAATTTAGTTATACCCCGCGTTATTATAAAAACGAAAAGGAGGGCAGCCCCTTTGAAATTAATCAAAAATTTGATAGTTATCGTAATACCATTGAACCTGCCAAAGGTTTAAAAGGTAAATTTTCAACGGCATGGGATGAATATCGTAGTAACCCAAAAAGTAGTGCAAACAAAAGAGTACTATACATTTGTATTGTGTTACTAATCCTTTTTTTGTTTATCATAGATTTTGATCTATCCATATTTTTTAAACGCTAATGTCCGATATTATTCAACTTTTGCCAGATCATGTAGCCAATCAAATAGCTGCAGGTGAGGTGGTACAACGTCCAGCATCCGTAGTGAAAGAATTATTGGAAAATGCCATTGATGCAGGAGCTACACATATAAATTTAATTATAAAAGAGGCCGGAAAAACACTTATTCAAGTAGTAGATAATGGTAAGGGGATGAGTACTACCGATGCGCGTTTGTCATTTGAGCGCCATGCGACTTCAAAAATAAAAACGGCCGAAGATTTATTTGCGCTTTCAACAAAAGGTTTCCGAGGTGAAGCTTTGGCTTCTATTGCTGCAATTGCACATGTAGAACAAAAAACAAAACAAGAAAGTCAGGATTTAGGGACACATATAAAAATAGAAGGTAGTGAGGTGATTATGCAAGAACCCTGTGCCACACCAAAAGGAACTACTATTTGGGTTAAAAATTTGTTTTTTAATGTGCCTGCTCGAAGAAATTTTTTAAAATCCAATGCCGTAGAATTGCGTCATATTATTGATGAATTTCATAGAGTAGCTATGGTGCATTGTAATGTGCATTTTGAATTTTATTCTAATGGGAGTGAAGTATTGAATTTGCCTGCAACAAATACACGCCAAAGATTGGTACATATTTTTGGAGGTAAAACAAACGAAAAATTAGTCCCCGTTTCCGAAGAAACCGAGTTAGTTGCTATTTCTGGTTTTGTAGGGAAACCAGATTTTGCTAAAAAAACAAGAGGAGAACAATTCTTTTTTGTAAACGATCGTTTTGTGAAAAGTCCTTACTTGCATCATGCCGTGATTTCTGCATTTGAAGGTTTGTTAAAGGATAAGAGTTACCCAAGTTATTATTTGTATTTGAGCGTAGATCCTAAGTCAATAGATATTAATATTCACCCTACAAAAACAGAGGTAAAGTTTGATAATGAACAATCATTATATGCAATTTTACGGGCTACTGTTAAGCATAGTTTGGGGCAATTTAATATAGCGCCTGTCTTGGATTTTCAACGAGACGCAAGCATGGATTTACCATACGAGCAAGTAAAAAAGACGATTAGTGTTCCTAAAATAGAAGTGAATAGAGATTTTAATCCTTTTGCAACAGAATTTAAAAAAGAAGAACCGCGTTTAAAAGAACTAAAAACCGAAACACCAAAAAGTAGTAATACTACATTTGTGTCTAATTTTAAGGCTAAAAAAACAGATGATTGGGAAGCCTTGTATTCGGGTTTAAATAAAGAGACCGAAACTATAGAACCTTCAACGGAATTTTCAAAATTAGAATTTGAAAGTTCAGTAAATACGGTATCTATGTTTGATAAAGTTGCTGCGGAAGCGGAAAAAACGCAAACCGTATATCAATTGCAACGAAAGTATTTGATAACCACCATAAAAAGTGGCTTGGTTGTGGTACATCAAAATAGAGCACACCAACGGGTTTTGTATGAGGAATTTAGAAAACAAATTAGTTTGTCTAATGCGGTAAGTCAGCAACTATTATTTCCGTTGGAACTCACTTTTTCTTCAACAGAAATTGCGTTACTAAAATCATTAGAAGCACATTTAGTGCATGCAGGTTTTAATTTTAATGGTTTTACTGAAGAAAGTATTTCTATACAGGGGATACCAACGGTGGTTACTGAAAGTGAGGTATCTATTATTTTAGAGCAACTTATTGCCGATATGGAGCAAGAATTACCAGACACTGGTTTTTCTCAAATAGATGTTATGGCAAAGTCATTAGCAAAAAGTGCAGCAGTAAAAACAGGAGTTGTATTAGAGAACGAAGCACAGAAACATATGGTGAATCAATTATTTGCTTGTGAAGAACCTAGCCGTGCTCCCAATGGAAAAACAACTTTTATTACATTAGGAGTTGACGAATTAGATAAAAAGTTTTAAAATGGATAGAATTACAGATACAGTAAAAACTTTATTGATCATAAATGTGGTGTTTTTTATAGGGAGTAATTTTTTGATTCCTAATGTAGCCGACACCTTATTTGCACTGTGGTTTCCTAAAAATCCGAATTTTAAAATTTGGCAACCTTTAACGCATATGTTTATGCATGGAGGCACTACACATTTATTATTCAATATGTTTGCTTTATATATGTTTGGTAGTCATATTGAACGTGCTATTGGACAGTCAAAATTTATATTTTTATATTTTTCAGCTGGATTTGGCGCTGCGGCATTGCAAATTTTATTCGGTTATTATGAATTTATGCCCATGTATGCTGTTTTAAAAAATAATGGCTTAACCGATGTGAATGTTGTTGAATTTATTAAAAATATTTTAGAAACGGGCCAGTATACTAATTATGATGGTTTAACTCAATCAGGATTAAGAAAAATGATAGAATCATTTAGTATTCCTATGGTGGGTGCATCAGGGGCAATATTTGGAGTTTTGGTTGCGTTTGCTGTTTTGTATCCTAATTTACCATTAATGCTAATGTTTATTCCTGTTCCAATAAAAGCAAAATATTTAATAGGTGGTTATTTTTTATTGGACGTATATGCAGCATTAACGGGGAATAATATTATTGGTCCAGCAAATACAGCTAATTGGGCACACATAGGTGGAGCAGTGGTTGGTTTTATAATTATATGGTATTGGAAAAAGAATTCGTTTAATGATAAACGTTGGTATTAATGAACTTTAAAGAAGTATATACGAAACATTTTTTACAAGCTTCAGTTTTACATAAGCTGATTATTGTTAATGTACTTGTTTTTGTGTTTTTTCCATTGGTAAACACCTTGGGTTTTTTGTTTAAAACAGACTTGGAATTTATTAAAAATTGGTTTGCGTTTCCGCATGATATTTTTAGTTATGTATACAAGCCATGGACATTAATTACTTATGGCTTTTTACATTCGGGATTTAGGCATTTGTTATTTAATATGTTGTATTTGTACTTTTTTGGTCAAATATTTTTAAATATACATAATGGGCGTCGTTTTTTAAATGTTTATTTTTTAGGGATTATAGTTGGGGCTTTGGTATATATGTTATCCTATAATTTATTTCCAGCTTTCTCATCAGTGTCTTCTTCTGTATTAGTGGGCGCTTCTGCAGCCGTAAATGCCGTAATGGTAGCAGCAACTATACAGAGTCCGAATTATTCATTTAAACTATTATTTCTTCCTTTTACATTTAAATTATGGTGGATTACTGTTGCTTTATTGTTATTTGATGTAATTAATATTCCAAACGGTAATGCTGGTGGGCATTTAGCACATTTGGGGGGAGCACTAATCGGTTATTTGTACATGAATCAACTACAGAAAGGGAATGATATAGGGCAACCTGTTGAAAATTTTATGGATTGGGTAGTAGGTTTAACAAAGCCTAAAGAAAAAACAATATTAAAAACAGTACACAAGGCCAAAAAAACAAAGTCAGCGGCTACTCGGAGTACTACTTCAACAAGAAAAACTACACTATCCAGACAAACCAAAACACCAACACAAGAACAGATTGATGCTATTTTAGATAAAATAAGTAAAAGTGGCTATGAGAGTCTTTCAAAAAATGAGAAAGATTTTTTGTTTAAAGCAGGTAAAAATTAGAAGGCATTTATGAAGCGTATTCTTTTTTTGTTAAACTCCGTTGTAGTTTTTGTTTCTTTATGTGTGTTAGTTATTTCGTATATACCTCCAACAAAATTACATTTTATTAATTACTGCTCGCTATTAATGCCTGCACTGTTACTAATGAATGTTTTTTTTGCATTGTATTGGTTGCTTCAATTGAATAAAAAATGTTTGTTATCGATATTATTTTTGTTGGTGAGTGTTAAAAATTTGCAACGTTTGTATGGAGTTCATTTTTTGAAGACTAGTACTAGTGTAAGCGGAATGGATAAACCTATACGTATTATGTCTTATAATTCACGTCAGTTTTCTTCTGCAGATGAACACACTGTTTTTTATAAAGAATTTATAGAGGTTTATAAAGATAGTTTGCCTGATATACTATTGGTTCAAGAAACATTAATTAGTGCTATTAATAAGCTAAAAAAAGAATATCCTTTTGCATCAACTAAAGCAAAAGATTCTAAAAAAGGTTCAAATTTTGTACTGTCAAAATATCCTATTATAAATGAAGGACTGATAAGATGGAAAGATAAGCAAATAGGAAGAGATGCTGCTTTTGCAGATTTGAAGATCGAAAATGATACTATACGTGTCTATAGTATTCATTTATCGTCCTATAAGTTTGCCAAAAATGCAGAGCAATTACAAAAAAGAGGAGGGAAGAGTATTTTAAAGCGTTTTAGTAAGGTATTTAAGTATCAGCAAAAACAAGTTGAGAAAATAAAAGCACATATAGCTAATTGTCCTTATCCAGTGGTGATAGGAGGAGATTTTAATAATAATGCATTTTCATATGTGTATAAAGAGTTGTTAAATTCTAATGATTTTAAAGATACCTTTGTTGTTGCAGGTAATGGTTTTGGGTCAACTTATGATTTTAGTTATTTCCCGACACGAATAGATTTTATTTTTGTACCTACATCTGCTCAAGTTTTTGATCATAAAATAGAAAGATGTAAAGGTTGGTCTGATCATTTCCCTGTAACCACTAAAATAAGTTTTTAGTCATGTGGGAAATATTGAGGTTTTCTATGCACTATGGATTACACTTTTTGTTTCCAGGAGTGGTAGCCTTTGTTTTTTTTAGAAAGCAATGGAAAAAAGTGTGGTTTCTGTTAGTTCTAACCATGTTAGTAGATTTAGATCATTTGCTAGCTGCTGATTTTTTTGAAGCTAATAGATGTAGTATTAATTTTCATCCGTTACATTCTTACTATGCAATAGGAGTGTATTTCGCACTTTTTTTTATTCCTAAAACCCGTGTAATGGCTTTAGGCCTATTACTACATATGCTAACGGATTATCAAGATTGTATGTGGATGTAGTGTGGGTTTACTTAATAGTAAGTAAATGATACAACTTACAAATCTTGACTTTCTAAATAAGTTAAAGCATTTGGACCTTCGTTAAAAAGTAGATCTAAAATAGAAAGGTTGGGAATAAATCCATATTTACTTTCAAAAACTTGAATGTATTTATCAAAGTTAGTACCAATGTTTTTATCTTTTGGGTTAACTAGATGTCTGTAATCAGTAATGCCATCTGTTACTTGTAAATTAAATTCAGTAGTTTTTGTTTGTGGTGTAGCTATTTGTAGGCAATCAAAAATGAATTCATGAATTTTATGATTAAAATCAAGTAGGAATTCTGGCTTTTTTTCAAAAAGAGGGACTAGATCATCTTCATAGAATTCAAAGTAGGGAGAGGTTCTGTATGCGGCTTCTAGTGATTTCCAATGAATTTTCAAGCTATTAAATTGATGCTCAATTTTAATATCTCTGTACAAACGTTTTTTTCCTTTTATACCTGAATGAAGAATAGGTAAGTTTAAAAGCAATATACCGTTGGCTCCATAAATATAAGTGCGGTTACGCAAAGTTTGTTTTTGATAATTATCACAATCTTCAAAAACAATACTTTTCGCTTTGGCTATAGCTACGTATTGGGCAATAGAACCAAAATAACTTGGATGCGTAAGTATTTGACTCATTTTAATTGATGCTCTGTTTAGTATTATGCTTGTTTTTCTTTTCGCTTTTTTAAGAAGAAGCTAATACCCATATAGCCTAATATAAGTGCCAAAACTAAATAGCGGTATGAAACTAATTTACCGTCGCCACCAACGGTGGTCATAATACGATTCCAACGAATTTTATTAAAAATACCTTTAGCGTTGGTGTCCCAACTCATAAATAAAAATACAGGTTTACCCACTACGTGATTTTCAGGAACAAATCCCCAGTAGCGACTGTCTTCACTATTATGGCGGTTGTCACCCATCATCCAATAGTAATCCTGTTTAAAGGTGTATGAAGTAGTTGGTGTATTATTGATTAATACTTGACTTCCATTAAGGCTTACTTTATTTGCAATACCCATTTCTTCACCTTCATACACTTCAATAATACGTTTATAAAAGTCAATATTTTCAGGGGTTAAATTTACAGACTTTCCTTCTTCAGGGATGTAAATAGGTCCCATTTGATCCTTGTTCCAATTTAATTTCTCGTTATTAGGGAAAATTTTAGGTTCTTTTTCGCCTTTTGGAGCAATGATAGGTTCAACAGAAGTAATAGCTGATTTTTTTTCTAAATTTTCTGCTTCGTCTTTCGTCATAGCAGAAATTTTATATTCATTTCCAATATTTCTATATTTATTAAATCCTGATAATCTGGCTTTTTCGTAAGTAATTGGTATACCAGGTAATCGGTTGCCATTAGGTAAAACCATCCCTTTTGGGCTAATTACAGGATCGGTAATATCGTAGTTTTTATATAAAGATTTTAAATTGACAATATCATTGGGCTTTTTGGTAGTTACTTTATGACTATATTGAGGTTTTGCTTTTTCAGGTAAATCGAGGGGCTTACCGTCAATAAATACTTTACCATCAACAATAGTTAGGTTATCTCCAGGGATACCCACACAGCGTTTTACGTAATTACTTTTTTTGTCAATAGGTTTGGTAACTTTAATACCATTCTTAACAAAAAACTGAGTAACGGTATCTACAGGCCAACTAAATACAACAATATCACTACGTTTAATTTTGGTAAAACCAGGTAATCTAAAATAAGGGATTTGAGGTTTTTTTAGATAAGAACGTACCTTAAGTTTGGGTATGGTATCATGTACCATAGGGAAAGATACAGCAGTCATTGGCGTACGAGCACCGTAATGAAATTTACTTACAAATAAAAAATCACCTACCAGTAATGTTTTTTCTAAGGATGACGTAGGAATATTATAAGGTTGCATTACATAAGTATGTACTATAGTTGCGGCTACCACAGCAAATAAAATAGAGCTGATCCATTCACCGGCAGCAGTTTTAGGTGTTAAACTACGGTCTTTGATATGCTCAACATCTAAAAAGTAGTTAACATAAAAAATATAAAAACCTAAGCTAGCAACGACTAAAAAGGTGTCTTTACTAGTGTTTTGACCAAAACTACGTATGGTTTCTACCCAAAAAATGGGCAGCATAATCACATTTATAACAGGAATAAATAATAAAATAACCCAAGACCAATGGCGGTTTATTATTTTTGTAAGAATATAGGCATTGTAAACAGGTACGGCAGCTTCCCAAGCTTTAAAACCGGCTTTAACGTATAATTTCCAGGTGGCTAAAAAATGAATAACCTGTATAAGTATAAAAAATATAAACCACTGTGTTAGTGTCATAATAATATGTTTTATAAGTACTATTAAAAGTACTTATTGTTTTTTTACTAAAAAGCTTGATTAAAGACCTAAAACGTCTTTCATGCCATAAATTCCTTTTTTATCAACTAACCATTCTGAAGCAACTACAGCGCCTAGAGCAAATCCTTGCCTATTGTAGGCGGTATGCTTAATTTCTATTTCATCTACTTCAGAATGATAGGTAATGCTATGTGTACCAGGGATATCTCCAACTCGTTTGGCAGTAATGGTAACGTTCTTTTTGTCACCTTCGTATAATTTCCAACCTTCAAAATCAGTATTTTCAATAATTCCTTCAGCTAAAGTAATGGCAGTACCACTAGGGGCGTCCAATTTTTTGGTATGGTGAATTTCTTCGGTAGTTACGCCATAATTCTCCAACATAGGATTCATTAGTTGCGCTACTTTTTTATTTAATTCAAAAAATAAATTCACGCCTAAGCTAAAGTTAGAGGCATAAATAAAACTTCCATTTTTTTCAGAACAAAGACTTTTCATAGCTTCATAGTTATCTAACCAACCTGTAGTGCCCGAAACAACAGGAACACCTGCGTTAAAGCAGTTGGTTAAATTGCCTACTGCAGCAGTAGGAATACTAAAATCAATAGCTACATCAGCTACTGATACATCATATGAAGTAGTGCTTTCATCAACTTTAAGTACAATTTCGTGACCTCTTTCTAAAGCAATTTTTTCAATTGCTTTTCCCATACGTCCGTATCCTAGTAGTGCTATTTTCATTTTATTTAATTTCTGCTTGAAGCTAAATTATTTCGTTATTATTTAAATTAATTTTAATCAAAAATAAATTTGTAGGCGAATATACAATTTCTTTATAAGTATAAGCTTAAAAATTATACTGCAAAGCCATGCTATAATTTGGTTGAGTAGTTGGTGTATCTAATTCAATTTTAGGTATAAAGCTTAAATTTTTATTTAGATTATATTGTTGTAAATGTGCAGTTACATTAGCGTCAACAATGTTTAGTACATATAAGCCAACTGTAATTAAAACTGATAGTTCTTGTTGCTTTCTAAATTGTCTTTGGGCTTCAATCAATGCGTTGTTACTAAGCAAAGGGCGATTACTTTCTTGATCAAAAAAACGGTCAGTAGTAATACCCCTGAGGCGATTTTTAAAAATATCTCGAATTTCATCATGTCTATTTTTATTCCAAATAGCAATTCCAATACCTGTACCTAGTGCACCATAAACAATGGGGATTTTCCAATATTTTCCGGTAAAAGCTTGACCTAAACCAGGAAGTACTGCAGAATAAAAAGCCGCTTTTGAAGGAGCAAGAGCATCATAAGGTCTTATGTTTTTTTGCTGCCTTAGCTCTCTACGCTTTATTCTTGCTATTTTTTTTAAGCTCTTTTTTACAGCAACTGAATCAACAGATACAATACTTAAACTATCTTTTTCCTGTGCAAGTAAATGAATTGAAAAAAATAAAAATAATAATATTAGCCCTTGTTTAGCCACGCTTTAGTAACTTCAAAATACGATTAAAATCCTCTTTTGACGAGAATGGAATGGATATTTTACCTTTTCCATTACTACTAGCTTTGATGTCTATTTTTGCACCAAAAAAATCTGTAAACTCGTCTTGAGCTTCTGTAACAAAAGAAGGAGTTTGTTTGCTCTCTTTTTTGTTAGTAGAAGTTCCTTTATTTGTAAGACTGCGCACAAGTTCTTCTGTTGCACGTACAGACAAAGAATCGCTAATTACTTTTTCGTAGGCATTAATTTGAGTATCATGATCTTCAATGTTTATTAGCGCTCGTCCATGCCCCATACTTAAAAATCCATCTCGAATTCCTGTTTGTATAATAGGGTCTAATTTTAATAAACGAAGATAATTAGTTATTGTAGAGCGTTTTTTACCTACACGCTCACTCATTTGTTCTTGTGTTAAATTGATTTCATCAATTAAACGTTGGTATGATAAGGCTACTTCAATAGGGTCTAAATCCTGACGTTGTATATTTTCGACCAATGCCATTGCTAATGATTCGTTATCATCGGCAATGCGGATATAGGCAGGTATGGCGGTTAAACCTAATTTTTTACTAGCACGGTAACGGCGTTCACCACTAACTAATTGGTAGGAGTTAAAGCCAAGCTTACGAACAGTAATAGGTTGTATTAAGCCTAATTCTTTAATAGAGCTAGCTAATTCATTTAAAGCTTCTTCATTAAAACTGGTTCGTGGCTGAAAGGGATTGACCTCAATGGCATCCAAGTCCAATTCAACAATACTACCTACAAGTTGATTTGCATTTTCATCATTAGCTGATTTAATGTCATTTTCAGGATCCTTTAGTAGTGCTGATAATCCACGTCCTAGCGCTTGCTTTTTAGTTGCTTTCGCCATAAATAGCTATTTGTTCTATTTGTTTTTTTCAATAATTTCATTAGCTAAACTTAAATAGTTAGCTGCTCCTTTACTCGATGCATCATAATTAATGATACTTTCGCCATAACTAGGCGCTTCACTCAATCGTACATTTCGTTGAATAATAGTTTTAAAAACCATTTCATTAAAGTGTTTTTGTACTTCTTCAACAACTTGATTTGATAAACGTAAACGGGCATCATACATGGTAAGTAATAAGCCTTCGATGTCTAAGTTTTTATTATGAATTTTTTGAACACTTTTAATAGTATTCAATAATTTTCCTAAGCCTTCCAAAGCAAAATATTCGCATTGTATGGGTATAGCTACAGAATTGGCAGCGGTCAAAGCATTTAGTGTTAGTAGCCCTAATGATGGTGCACAATCAATTAAAATATAATCGTATTGATCAATTATTGGAGCTACTGCTTTTTTTAGCATGTATTCACGTTGGTCTTTGTCCACCAGTTCAATTTCAATAGCAACCAAATCAATATGCGCAGGAACTAAATCTACATTGGGTGCATTTGTTTTAATAATGCTATCTTCAATATTAGAAGTATGTTCTAATAATTGGTAGGTACCCACTTCTACACTTTCTACATCAATACCTAATCCAGAGGTAGCATTAGCTTGTGGATCAGCATCAATTAATAATACTTTTTTTTCAAGTACACCAAGTGATGCAGCTAAATTGACAGAAGTGGTAGTTTTACCTACTCCTCCTTTTTGATTAGCTATAGCTATAATTTTTCCCATGCAGTTAAATTTGGTTAGGAGTGTAAAAATACAACTTTAAAGCTGTATAAAAAATCTACTTATTAACAGTTTTTTTGAAGTAAGAAGTAAGATTTTAAAAGTTAGAAAAATTTAAATATTATTTGTTATCGTGAATGCTATTTTTTGATAAGAAAAATCTTATTTCAAAAATTCTAATTTAAGAAGCTTCCACCATAGAATGATAAACATTTTGTACATCATCATCTTCTTCTAATTTTTCAAGTAATTTTTCAACATCAGCAAGTTCATCACCACTTAATTCTTTAGTTACTTGTGGGATGCGTTCAAAACCAGAGGATAATATTTCAATATTTCTATTTTCTAACTCTTTTTGTATGGCTCCGAAGCTACCAAAAGGAGCATAAATTAATACCCCATCTTCATCTTTAAAAATTTCTTCAGCACCAAAATCAATAAATTCTAACTCTAGTTCTTCTACATCTATACCTTCAGCATTAATGCGAAAATTACAGGTGTGGTCAAACATAAATTCAACCGATCCCGAAGTACCTAAATTTCCATTACATTTATTGAAAGCAGCTCTAACATTAGCAACGGTTCTATTATTATTATCCGTTGCAGTTTCTACAAGTATAGCAATACCATGAGGTGCATAGCCTTCAAAAAGTACTTCTTTATAATCTCCTTGATCCTTATCGGATGCTTTTTTAATGGCGCGTTCAACGTTATCCTTAGGCATATTGGCAGCCTTCGCATTTTGAATAACAGCACGTAGGCGAGAGTTTGAAGCTGGATCAGGACCTCCTTCTTTAACAGCCATTACAATATCCTTACCAATACGTGTAAACGTTTTTGCCATTGCCGACCAACGTTTCATTTTTCGTGCTTTACGAAATTCAAAAGCTCTTCCCATTTTTTAAATAATTTAATTATATGCGGATGTAAAAATATTAAATTAAGATTATAAACAAAGAAGCATTTATTTTTTTGATGGAAGTAATTGAATTGATGTTATAAAAAAGTAAAATTATTTTATGTATTTAGATTTTTTTTAAATAGTTGATGTTCGATAAAATACTGTTTTTTTTGTTTAAAAAATCAGTAACTTAACATATAAGTTATTGAAAAACAGTAAATTGAGAATTAAATAGTATTTTTTAATTATATATGGTTAAAAAGCAAGTTTTTAATAGTGTAGGAAAATCTACTCCAGAGGAATTATTTGTTGATATTGGTTTAACAATAATATGTATTGATGAAAGCGATGTAATTCATTTTATATCGGGAGATTATAAACGGTATTTTTTGGAGGAAAAAGAATTGCCAACTAATTTGGTGGGAACATTGCTGCCAGAAATTGAAATTCAATTACTAAAATGTTTTGAACAAATTAAGCATTCGGATGCAAATACACTTAGAACAAATATTTATGATATTGAAGATCGTAAATGTATTACCGTAGAAATTAGAAAGACACTGAAGTTTCAAGATAAAAAAAGACTTTATGTTGTAAAGTTGCAAAATGAAGTAATAGCAACATTGTATGATATAGAATATGATAAACGCTTAAGTATAGCTTTGAATGAATATCCATTGAAAAAAATACAAAGAGATTCTCCAATAAAAAGTGTTTCTTATAAGCATAAAAATAAGTTTAAAACATTTGCAGATAGTGCTGGAGTAGGTTGGATTTTTCTAGATTTAAAATTAAATATTTTGAGTTGTGCTTCAGAGATTAGTCATTTTTTTGGTGTAGAGTTTGAAAACACTAGAAACATGATCAAAAGGTTTTCAGAAGCTATTGTTGGTTATGATATTGAAGACTTATGTAAACAAGTGATAAAAACAGAAGAGCTTTGTGTAGTCGAAGTTCAAAATAATTACGGGGTTTGGTTTAGTACAACTATACAATTAGATAAAGATGATTTAGGGCAACCTATGGGAATACTTTTAAGCTTCTTTAATATTCATGAGTATAAAGTACAACAGATTGAGAATAAGAAAATTATTGATTTTTTCGGAAAATTAGTAAAAACCAGCCCAGCAGTAATTATGACATATGATGTTAATAAACAACAATTTTCATATGTAAGTTCTAGCATAGCAAGGTTTGCAGGTTATGCTCAAAGTCAAAATGATGTATTTAAAGATGCTTTTTTTAAAAACATTATTTTTTCTGAAGACATTACTTTATTAAAAGCTCACTATGAAAATGTAGCTAGAAAAAATTTATCCATTCCGATTCAAATTGAATACCGTATTGTACACAAAGTAACCAAAGAGCCTATATGGTTATTGGCCACTAGTAGTATATATCAAAGGAATGCAAAAGGAGAAGTATTATCAATCATAACTTCTACTCAAAATATAAATGAGACAAAAAAAATAAAACAAGAATTAGCAGAGTTCACCGAAAGAGTACAAGCAGCTTTTAAATGTAGTAGGTCGGCAATATGGGAATGGTCAAGTGGGAAAAAGAATAAAGCATGGTGGTCCGAGGAGTTATGTGATTTAACAGGTTGGAATAGAGAAGAAATAGGGAGTTCATTTAGACAGTTGTTGGGATTTATACATAAAAATGATAGGCTATTATTCATAAAGAGTATGAAATCACTCATTCGTAAAAACAAGCATTATGAAAAAGATATAAGAATTAAAACGAAAGAGAATCAATTTAAATGGTTTAAAATAAGTGCGAATAGTAATGATAGTAGCAACAAAAAACAAATGAAAGTTGTGGGCACGTTAACTTATATTCATGAAAATAAAGAAGCAGAAAATAAGCTTAGAAAGTTAAATGAAGAGTTAGAGCGTTTTGCCTATTTAGCAAGTCATGATTTAAAAGAACCTTTAAATACAATTACAAGTTTTATAGGTTTGTTTAAAGAAGAATTTTTTGATGCTTTAGAAGCTGATGCGAAACAGTATTTGCAATTTATAGAAGGTGCTACCATTAGAATGGGAAGTTTGATAAGAGATTTAATGACCTATTCACAATTAGAAAATATATCCTTAAGGCGTAAGAGTAACAATTTAAATTTGATTATTGGAAATGTTTTGAATGATTTAGATGAAGCTATTCAAGCATCAGGAGCAATAATTTTTGTGTCCGAATTACCAAAACAAGTTTTATGTGACCGAACTCAAATACGTCAATTATTTCAAAATTTAATTTCAAATAGTATTAAGTATCAATACAAAAATGAAGTGCCCAAAATAGATATAGGATCAATTGAGAAAAAAGAATTTTATGAATTTTTTATAAAAGACAATGGTATTGGTATAGCTAAAAAACATCATAAACGCATATTTGAAGTGTTTAAAAGATTGCACCTGCCCGAAGATTATGAAGGCAATGGCATAGGTTTAGCAAATTGTAGTAGAATTATAAGTAATCATCATGGTAATATTTGGTTAACATCCGAATTAAATAGAGGGACTACTTTTTATTTTACATTACCTAAATAGAATTAAAAATAAATATTATGGAACAGATGGATTGTGTGCTTTTGGTTGATGATAGTATTACCGCCAATTTTTACAATAAGAAAATTTTAAATACTTGTCATATTACTAAAGAAATTGTAGAAGTTCATAACGGTGAAGAAGCTCTACATTTTTTAAAAACATGCGAAATAAAAAATATAAAGAAACCCAATGTAATTTTTTTAGATATCAACATGCCAGTAATGGATGGTTTTGAATTTTTAGAAGAATACATGAAATTTTCGGATCAATTTAGGTCAGGTATTTTAATTAGTCTTTTAACCACATCAAACTGGAAGAATGATATGAATAAGGCTAAAGAAAAATGTGATTTTATTTTTGATTATATAGAAAAACCATTAGCAAAAAAAGATGTACAACATGTATATGATTTTTATAAAACTAAGATAAAAGAGTTAAATTAATTGAAGTACTTTTTTATGAGAAGAAAGTAAATCTACCATATTCCATATTTTTGAAGAGTTCATATCAATATTATGGTTTAGGCTTTTTAGCCATTTCATATAATTAATAATTTGTTGTTCTAAATTCAAATTAATTAATTGATTTTTATCAATTTGTCCCATGCTCCATTCTAAAAAACGCTTATTTCCAGTATGAGAAGTTTTAAAGCAATTAATAATTTGATGTCTTTGATCTTTCTCTAATACAGCAATTAGTTTATTTATAGTATTGGCAGTATCAGACTCTATATATTGTAAAAAATAGCCTTCATCATAATATAAATAACCAGAAATCTTTCTTTCTAAATTATTTACTCTACTTTTTTCTAATATGTTTTTTATTATTAGATCAGTTATTGGTAAAGTGGCTTTACTAATATAAATAGCACAATAATATTTCAACATGTATTTTAATTTATTGATTTACAGTTGTTTAATTTAGTTATTTTATCTTTTAAAAAGAAAAAAAAGCATAATAATTGTATTTAATCGGTTTTATTTGCTTTTTAAAGTTTTAAAAAAAGAATATTACATATAAGTTTCTAATATTCAATTATATGTATACATTCATGTAAGATTTAGATTAATAAATGCAAACAAATAAGGAGTGGAGAATATAAAAGTAATATTTAGCAAATATTTTTCTATTAATTTTTTTTTAATATCAACAGCTATTTGTGCACAAGATATTGATAATGATGGTACACCAGATACGGTAGACCCTAATGTAAATAGTGCTGTTGCAGTAAATGATATGCAGACTATCCCTTTGGCAACAGTATCAGAAGTGTATATATTGGATAATGATGATTTTATTGGAAATTCGGATGTGCGATCTGTAGGTTTCATTGAATTAACAAATTTAGGAACTGGTTCCGCAGGCGGAACGGTTAAATTTAATGTAGACAGAGGAACACTAAGGTATACTCCATTAACTAGTGAAGCAGGAACAAATGTTTCTATTAATTACCGAGTATGCAATACGCTTGCTAATCCAAATGTATGTGCCAGTGCCACATTGAATTTAACAATAATGACTAACACAAATTTTGTGTGTACCAATACAGCTTATGTAATTAGCGCACCTAATAATACCACGTCATCTACTTTAGGAGCATTGGATTTACAAGCACCAGAAACGCCCTCGGGAGTAATTACACTTTCGGCAGCGGGAACTTATAATGCATTGGCTTTTAATACCAATAATAATTTATTGTATGCGATTCAAACGCGAGATTTTGATACTACCGATACAGTCAGACGAGGTGATTTAGTAACTATATCTCCATCGGGAGTGGTGGTAAGTTTAGGTAAACCAGTAGCCGATTCAGTTGCTACAGCAGCTTTAATGCCTACTTGGCCAGGTAGTGGTAATGTGGCTAATTCGCAATTAAATCTTAGGAATTTTATAGGAACAATTGATTCGCAAACCGAAACCTTTTTGACATTTGCACAAGATAATGTGGATGGTACCAGATATATTGCCAAAGTAGATTTAAATGCATTTGAATATTCTTTTGTTCAATTAGACCGGAATATTAACCCCGCCGATGTAGCCTTTTCAAATCAAACAGGATTACTTTATGGTGTTAATGGAACAACAATACGATCCTACAATCCAACCACAGGTGAAGTTTTGGATATTACTGTTGATCCAAGTTCGGATACACTTATAAGTAGTGCAGGAGGTGCATGGTCTGATGCTAATGGAAATGTATATTTTTATAAAAACGGAGGTACTACAGGAAACGTTATATTATTTTATAATGTGACCACAAATGTGGCCAAAAGAATAGGGGAAGTAACCCCTTTTTCGGACTTTGATGCAGCTGCGTGTACCCCGCCTGTAATTACCAAATCGGCAAGTGGTTTTACGTTTGCTCCAGGATCAACATTTACTTATACTTTTGAAATTTCAAATACATTAACTACAGTTTCAAACGTAGGTTTTTCCGATGTATTAACTTCTTCAGAATTTAGTTTTGTACCCGGTTCTATAGTGCCAGCAGATCCAGGAGGAGGTACCATTACTAATTTTACTATTAATACTATAGAAATAGAAAACATAATTGTACCTGCCGCTGGGAGTACCACTTTTGATGTACAAATAGCCGTAAGCTCATCGGCAGAAGTAGGCAGTTTTAGTAATACGGGTTTTGTTAGTTTTGGTCCGCAAACCATAAGTAGTGACGATCCAAGAACTTTACCCGCTTCAAGTCCCGATCCAACGGTTATTAATATAGTACGAGATGCTGATGGTGATGGAATTACGGATAATGTAGACTTGGATGATGATAATGATGCTATTTTAGATGAGGTGGAGTGTCCTCGAAATTTTTTAACAATTTCTGCAGCTGATTTAGGTTTGGGTAGTAATGAGAGTAATGTGAGTGTAGTGAATATTGATGTAAGTTCAAAGTTTGGATTAAGTAATGGGAATGTGGTTATAAATGCGGAAAACATTTACACAAATAACAGTGGCGAATTTGTGGCGGGTAACCCCGCAATTATTACAGCATATTCTCGGTTTGATTTTACAGGTACCTCTCAGGTTTTTTTACAATTAATACACGATCCAGTAATAGCGCAAGATGCCTCATTTGACGGTATTCGTAGTGTGGATGGAACTACCTATTTCTTTTCTGGTAGCTTAACGACTGGTTTTTCAAACATTCAGGATGGAAATAAATATTTGGTACAACGGAATACTTCAACAAGTAGTACGTCGACATCATTTATATGGGAATCGGAAATATCCAATGTACAAAGCTTTGAAGTTATTACGACTGATGAAGATACTGCTAATCCAACACAGCCTAATGCCATTTATGAAATCCGTATTAGTGTTGCCGAGGATTTTGATGGTGATGGTATTCCTAATTGTTTGGATTTAGATAGTGATAATGATAATTGTGCCGATGCTGTTGAGGGTGCAGGAGGCTTTGCGCAAGTAGATCTGGTAACAGCCGCAGGCTCTGTATCGGGGGGAACTGGCTCAATAGTAAATCAAAATTTATCGAATTTGCCAAGTACAGTTGATAGCACACCTGGTAGTATAACTTTTGGAGTACCTATTATAGGTCCTGCCACTACAGCAGTTACACAAGGTATTGATGAGAGTCAAGATGGTACAAAGAATAGTCAATGTTGCGAAATTATTCCACCAACACTTTCTCCAAATTAGATTTAATTTTACTTTAAAATATTGATTTTCACATCATTATGTTTTTTTTTAATAACTTAACTTTTATATATTTAGTAATAATTATTGGATATGAGGCAATACTACGATTCGAGTTATAAAATAGTAGTTCTATTTTGTATATTATTAATGGTACATTATACGCAGGCAACAACTGGAATATTTTTTTAGATGCAGTTATAATGCCACCAACAGATCCATGCAGATCTTGTGCAACAGCTACTTGTGGTACGGCGCCAATAACAGATCAGATTAGTGTTTTTAATAATGTTGATGGAGTAGGTACAGATCAATTGTGTCACCCAGATGTTTTTGAGGTGGTAACTTCGGGGGATACGGTGACCTTTTGTGCGACATTTACTACTCCAGCAGTGTTGGAAGAGAATTTTATTAGTTTTTTAGGGGCAACACCAACTACTAATGCTGGTTGTACTGTGTCTAACATCAATAATTGGCAGTTTTTTAATGGGTGTTCACCAGTCACAGCTACGGGAAGAGTAACTAATGAGCCTAATCTTCCAGCAAATATGGGTAGGCCTGTTTGGCAAGTAGCTCCTAGTACTACTTATGAATTATGTTATGATGTCACGGTATCGGGAACTTGTTCTTTAGTTTCAGAACCTTGTTTTGCACCTCATTGGGTACCTGCTCCCTGCGAGTTATTATTAGCAACAGCCGATCAGGACTGTTCGAATGTAGGGACAACAGGAAATTATAATGTAGAAGTCGTATTCAGTAATGGAGGGCAAGGAGCAGGCACTTATACGGTTAATACTGATGTTGGAGTCATAGCAGGAGATGACCCAAATGTAGTAGCCTCAGGGAGTATTTTTATCAATGATATTCCTGATGGTTCTGCATATAATATTACGATATTGGGAGATAATATCAACTCAGGCTGTGTGTTTACGATATCAAGTCCTGGTTACACCTGTGCATTTTGTCCGAAAATCGTAAAAGCTACTGTAGAAAATGATGCTTGTGGATCGGATACGGTTACTTTAACGGCAGAAGTTGACACTGGAATTGAGGGACAAGATTATTATATAGAATGGTTACAAAACGGAACGCCTATAGCAAGTAATGGAGCTTCGACCGTTGGAGTAGATGGCGTGTTTGGTACTGCCGATGACCCTGCTTCGGCATTGATCTATATACATACATTAAGTGTAGGGGGAGGAATAGCTGCTTGTAGTTTCGAAGATCAGGTATTTACGGCAAGATTGTATTGTAAAACTTCAGATGAATTGAATCAGGGAAATATAGGTCAAGGGGGAACCGAAGCAACTTTACCTCCTACAGGGACAGCTGCAGATGTAACAGTCGTGGCAACGTATAACGCTTCAGCAGAAACCTGTTTAAGTTTGAATTTATCAAGTGTGGATGCAGGAGCCATAGCCGAAAATTTCGAATATCAATTTCGATTTTCTTCGGGTCCTCCTTTTGGAAATAGTTGGATTTGTGAAGCCGTTGCTAATATAAAAACACCCATACCATCAACAGAAGGACCATTTTGCACCCCATTTTGGGCAACAAACGGAGGATGCCCTACTGGACCAGCAGGGGTAGTTGGGAACAATACCTGTTTTGGAGGAGGCCCAGGAGAGGTTGGATCAGGAACAGTACTTATACCTCCGGTTTCTTCGGCAGAAATTAATCTTGGAGGAATTAATTCGAGCACATCAGCACAAGGAACTTGGGAACTATGCATTTATGATTCTTTTTTAGATAATGGAGGAGCTGCTGAAGGAGTATTAAATTATGTGCTTTTAAAAGTAAATTACTTCTTACCCCCTGGAGTTGATATCAATTTTACCGAATACTCCATTGTAGATGCCGTTAATATTTCTACACCATCAGTAGTGCCAAGTGCCCCAATAACAACTACCAGTAATCCTAATGGACCAAATTTGGTTACAGGCCTTCGTGTATGTAATGCACCAGCAGCAGGAACAGATTTTATTTTGCCTAATGCTACGAATTGTGAAACGACTATAACAACCGTTTGTGGTAATGCAGTTGTACGTTATTCAGGTGATGGAGGAATGAGTTATTTACTTCCAGAACCACCAGTGCTTCCTATTAATGGACAAACTATTTTTTATGAAGTTTCGACTCCAGATTGTTCTACAATATGTGGAACAACAGGGAGTTATGTGTTAAGTAATTGTCCTCCTTTACTTGATAGTGATGGAGATGGTGTTAGTGACTTAGTAGATGTAGATGATGATAATGACGGAATTTTAGATATAATTGAAGGGACTACAGATACAGATTTAGATACGATTCCTAATTATCTCGATTTAGATAGTGATGGTGATGGTTGTCCTGATGCTGTTGAAGGAGGAGATGCAATTATTCAGCCTGTATTGTTAACATCTAATATGGATGGTGGGAATGTTGGAACCCCTTCAGGGCAATCCATTCAAGAAAATTTAACAGGAGTAATTACTAGTGCAGACCCTGTTGCTGATGGTATTGTAGATAGTACAGGTAGCGTAACCCTAGTTGATGGAAATACAGTTGTTGCAGTACAACAAAGTTTAGGGGAAAGTCAAAACGCTACAACCGATGCGGATTGTTGTCAAATTGTACCTTTAATTATTATGCCTAATTAATTTAAACGTTTAAAATCTTTACCCTAGAATTATCATTATATATTTAAATTTTAAGTATATAAGAACCGTGTTTTTTGATATTAGTAAGTCTCTCTCTTTGTGAAAAATAGAAAAAAAGACTGTTCAAAAACTATATGCTATAAATGTCAATGTTTTTTATCGTTAAAATGGGTATTTTATCTATTAAAATCATCTTTTTATCTAAAATACTGTAAATCAGTTAATTATATTTTTAAAGAATTGTAATTTAATATTCTAAAAATCTGCTTTAGAGCATGTTATGTTTTTTAAAATTAAATTGATTATGGATAAAATTACTCAAACCTCATTTTTTTATAAAAAATTCTCACTCATTCTAGTAGTTTCTATGTTGTGTGTAGCTGGAACAATTTACGCCCAAGATACCGACGGAGATACGGTATTAGATCAATTCGATTTAGATGATGATAATGATGGAATATTAGATACGTTAGAGAGTGATTGTGATTTGACAGGAGCCACAAATGTGGGTTTAATCTGGGATCCTAATATTTTTTCGGGAACAGAAGTAAACTCCCGGACCAATTTTAACACAGGTGATCCTAAAGTAGATAGGTATGAGCCTTCAAGATTTGACGCTTCTGTAGGTTTACCTACAGAATTTGCGCAACTAACAGTTTCTAATACTGGTATAGGGGTAGGGTTAACAGATTTGTCTTCGTCAGACCCTGCAGTAAATGTTGTAGTACAATCGGGTTATTATTATGTAAGCGGTGCAACTGAAACAAGTGCAGCCAATGCAAAATTGAATAATGATTATTTAGAATTCTCATTTACGATGCGTAGTGATAGGACAGTTATTTTACGCTCTTCAAACATACAAGATGTGCCTACATCTGTGCCAGGGGTTTATGAACCACGCGGAATAGATTTACGACAAAGCTTTACAGACCCAGCAGATTTTATAGTGCCGATGTTGGTAGATTTTTCATACCAAATAGAAATAAGCACCGATAATTTTACAACATCGACAGTGTTGGTACCCGGAAAAACCACCGTTAGAAGAGCTGATGGAACAAGTTTTACAAATTCTGCAGATGATGCGTTGTTGCCTCCAACAGATCCAAACTTTTTTCAATACGAAGAGCTAGATATTTTTCCATTTTATCAGTTGATACCTAATGAAACATATACAATACGTATGTTTATTTATTCAGCGGAAGATCAAAGTGGTCAAGGTCGTGTGTCTTTTGATAATTTTAGAATAAATGTAAGTGATTGTACTAGATTTGATACAGATAATGACGGTGTCGCAGATCAGTTTGATTTAGATAGTGATGGTGATGGCTGTCCTGATGCCGTAGAAGCTTCAGGAAGTTTTGTTGTAGCAGGCCTTACTTCAAGCAATAACCTAGCAGATGCCGATGAAGGAGATGTAGACGGTACTGGAGTGCCTTTGGATGGACCTGGCGGAAGTCAAACAACTCAAAACCCTACTGATGATTATTTAGATGCTACAGTAGAAAATTGTACCGACACTGATGGTGATGGCGTACCTGATATTACAGATATCGACGATGATAACGATGGTATATTAGATGAGGTAGAATGCCCTACTTTCAATTACCTTGTAAATGCTAGCATGGAAGAGTATACAGCATGTCCTAATTTATCTACAAACTCAACGATACAATTTGCAACGGGTTGGTCAACCGCAGGTGCCACAGGAGGGCAATTATTGGTAGCTGATCCAGGAACTTGTGATTCGGCTAGACCAGCAAGTTCTTGGGGAGCATCATCTGAATTACCTTCTGGTTTTGATGGGCAAAATTGGTTAGGAATACATAGTGATACTGCAACATCAGGAGAAATTGCTTTAAACACTCTAGATGTTCCTTTACCCGCTGGTACCTATGATTTAAGTTTCTACTCAGGTTACCTTATCAATGTTCCGTTTTTTTCACCGGGTCGAGTACAAATAGCAGGAATCACCGCTGGTAATGTAACAGAAATTTTAGGAACTGTAGATGTCAATAATGAGATTAATGCTACAAATTTAGATTGGCAAAGATATGAACTAGAATTTACGACAACGCAAGAATTTGATCGCATAAGATTTATGGCTATAAAACAAAACAGTACAGACACTGTATCGTTTTTATATTTGGATTTATTACAAATTTCAGCAGCAGTTCCACCAGTATGTGATTTAGATATGGATAATGTTCCAGATCAATTAGATCTAGATGCTGATGGAGATGGTATTCCAGACAATGTAGAGGCGCAAACATCTGTGGGTTATATAGTGCCAGCTAACGATACCAATGCTACTTATTTAGCTAATAATGGATTAAACTCTGCTTACGTAGTAACAAACGGACTTACACCTGTAGATACAGATGAGGATGTAACGCCAGATTATTTAGATACAGATTCGGACAACGCGCAAACGGATGATACCACAGAAGCTGGAATTACATTATCAGGAAGTGATGATGACAATGATGGTTTAGATAACGCCGTTGATACAGATGATAATAATTTTGGACCGATCAATGCAGGAATCACGGACGTGATAGCAGATTATCCCGATAATGGTGTCGATGCGCTTTGGAGAATTGTATGTTTTAATGGGGAGTTTATAAGTACTCAATTTGCTACATCTGCAGTGGGGAATGCGCAACCTACTTGGGGTTCTGCTACAGGGGTGATAGGAGCGCCAGATATTGTAGATACAGCAACAGATATCGTAGCCAATAGAGTAAGTATTAATGGCGGAACTAGATCTATACTTACTTATGATACTACTTTTACTGGAGGAGCTGAAGTTATAATGAAAGTGAGACGTTGGTCAAATTCCTTTCCTAGAGGATTTAGTTTAGAATTTTCAGACGATGGCAGTACATGGACAGCTGCTAGTTCAGAAATTACACCAGCTTCTCAAACATTAGGAGTTTACGATGAAATCATATACACAATACCAGAAACGTTAACAGGTAGCTATGATAGGGTAAGATTATCTCCAGCAGGAGGAAGTTCTTCATTGTTATTATTTGATTCGGTAGAAGTAAAAACTACAGGATGTACCATGTATGTAGGAGAAATTTTCTTTGATGATGGAGCAGGAAATAGTTCAGGAGGTATATTCAACGATAATATTAAAAACGGAACAGAAAGCGCAACCGGTTTACCAACAGGCTTGTTCGTAAATATTATCCAGGGTGGAGCAGTAGTTTTTAGTGCCCCAGTAGAAACAGATGGATCATACCGAATACCTGTAGTGCCTGATGGTAATTATACCGCAGTATTAACCAATACGCAAACAGCCACTACATCTAGTTTGCCAAACTTGTTTAATAATAGTAGTGCTGACGGAACTTATGATATTACAGTAGCTAGCGAAGAAGTTACACTGCCAGCAATGATTCCAGCCATAGGAGTTCATGGTTGTGAATTCGGAATTCTTAGTGAATCGCAATATGCAACAGGAAATACAGGAGGTTTATCTGGTGCTGGAGAAGGAGATGGGGCTCCAGATGGAACAGGAGTAGCTGTTTTTGATAATTCTATTGCCACAAATAGAGCTTCGATTTTTACTTATGATACAGCTTTCACAGGTGGAGCTTTGCTAAATATTACGGCTCGTTATATTGATACACGACAAGATGGTGTATTAGTAGCTTTTAGTGATGATGGGGTTAACTATACGGCAAATTCGACCTTAATCAATGGGTGGACTTCTACTACAGCCTATGAAGATATTACATATACTATTCCTTCGTCTTTAACAGGAAACTATACCTTTATTCGAGTACAAGGAAATTCAAATCAATCTTTTTTAAATATTGATGCCATACAAGTAACAACTCAAAGTTGTAATTTATGTCCAGCGGGGGTCGATGCACCTATATTATCTTCAAATACAGCGACAAATTTATGTCCTACTTTAACAACAGATATTTCTGGAATCACAGCAAGTAATGGATTAGCTAACACAACGCTCACATGGCATAGTGGTATTCCCGCAACTGATACTAATTTAATTAGTGATGTTACCGCATTAGGTGCAGGGGTTTATTATGCAACTTTTTACAACGCAGCAAATACCTGTTATGCAAATTCGGGAGAAGCTATAACTGCATTAACAGTCGATTCTGATTCTGATTGTGATGGTGTACTAAATAGTGCAGATGTAGATGATGACAATGATGGGGTTTTAGACGTAGTGGAATGTCCCCCAGTTCCAGTAATTACAGGAGATCAACCTTATAGCTATTTTTATTTTAATGAGAGTGATGGACCATGGACCCCCAGCCCAAATAATAATTCAAATTATGACCCATCTTCTTTTGGCTTGTTACCTACAGCAGATGGTTTTTGGGAAATTGATCCAACTTTAATGCCAACCGCTACAAGAACATCTGTTTTATCAGTTTTAGAAGATGAAACTAATTCTGAATCTTGGTTTATTTTTACAAATTGTGTAGGTAGTGCTGGAGACAGTGCTACTATAAGGATAGTCGATAGTTCAAATAATGATGGTTTCGCTGTTAGGGTAATTGGTGCAGATGGCAGTACACTTAGTAGATTACCAGCAACATTAGGTTCTTTTTATCAAAATATAGCTACTACAAATCCAAATGCAGTTATTGTACCTTCTTCAGGAAATTATGATCTCCCTTTTACAATACCTGCTGATGGTTTTGTTCGAGTAGAGATAGTTTTTACAGATTGGGGTGAAGCTAATGGTAGTTTGTCTATAGAAATTCTTAATAGTAATGGTAATTTGGCATGTAGTCCTGCAATTCCGATGGGAGGTGCAACTTGTGATGATGATGATGATGGTATTATTAATAGTTTAGATTTAGACAGTGATGGCGATGGTTGCCCAGATTCAGTAGAAGCAGGATTACCATTGAGTAATGGAGATTTAGTTACAGCAAGTATAGAAAATGGTAGTGGAGGAACAGTAACTTCTACCACAAGTACAGCAAATGCGCAATTAGATACTAGTGGTACAGATACAACTCCAGAAGATGGATTAAATGATAGTGTAGATGCTAATGGCGATGGTATACCCGATTATACATCTACCTACAACTTAATTGCTTTATCTGACATCCTAGACGGTTGTGCCGATTTTGACAATGACGGTATTGGAGATTTAGCCGATATCGATGATGATAACGATGGTATTGTGGATGCAGAAGAATCTCCAAGTTGTTTCTTTTTAGAAACCGAATGGACAGAGGGTGATCGAACGACTTTGATTACGGTAACTTCCGATATTAATAGTTTTAATACAACATATACCTACGAAAATATGGTAGACGGGGAAACCGCTAATGCGCAAGCCAATCAAGCTCGTTATCAAAATGGGCAAACAGTAACAGGAAATACTATTATTCAATTTGAATTTGAAAGAGCGGTTAATATCAACGAAATTATTTTCCAATTACAGTCTACCAGTAGTTTTATGAATACTACGGTATTTGCAACACTACAAGGATCAAACGATGGTACTAATTGGATGGATCTAACTACAAGTTTTGACTACCAAGTAACAGAATCTGATAATGAAGTAAATGTATTTGTAACTCAAAATGCAGATTTGTATAGTTTTTATAGGTTGCAAGGGGATGCAGGTACAACAACACAAAATGGTATTGTAAACGAAGTCACTTTTAATTTTAATGATTATGTTGCTTCCAAGTATTTCAAGTCTACCTGTACAGAAGATTTAGATGATGATGGCATATTAAATCATTTAGATTTAGATAGTGATGGTGACGATTGTCCAGATTCCGTAGAAGCCAATGTGAGTCCAACGACAGGAAGGGGACAAGGAACTATAGAAAATGGTACTGGTGGAGCTGTAACTACTACCACACCAAATGTAGATGATGCGGTATTTACGTTTACTTCTAATGCTACTAACGATAGTAATGGAGATGGATTATTGGATAGCATTGATGGAAGTACAGTTGATGGTTCTACAGAATATGCTTCTTTCTATGCCGCAAATGCTTTAGACAATACTAGAGATGCTTGTTTAGATAGTGATGATGACGGTGTAGGTGATTTGGTAGATGTTGACGATGATAATGATGGTATTTTAGATACTGTTGAATGTTTTGTTCCTTGTTTACCCTCTAATAGTGGTTTAACAGTGGCTACAATACCCAACAGGACATGGACAGTTCGTGCTTTTAGAAGTGAGCACCCAGCCAATACTAGGCAAGACTGTGATGATACTACCACAACTATTGGTTCTTTAATGGAATTTGAATATGGTAATGGAACTTATGATAGCCCTAATGGACTAAATATAGGTAACCCACGAATCACTACATTAAATAGTATAGCAAACTACACCACTTGGAATGTTACAGGAGGTGCAATCCCAGGTACTCCATTTTTAGTAATGTTTGAATACACAATGCAAGCAGGAGATGAAGGGTATTATACTTTTAGTACAGATGCCGCTGATGGTCAAATTTTATTCGGAAATAGTTGTAACGGAAGGCAACAGCGCATAGTTTGTGACGATTGGTTTGGTGTTCAGTTAAATTTGACAAAACCCAATTATTATGCAGAAGGAGATGTATTGAGATATTTAGTTACAGAATGGGGAGCAGGTTCTAATTGGATCGAGATGCAAGTAACCAAATACGATATACCAACAGCTCAGCTTGCTATAATAAATTGTGATTTTGACGGTGATGGGATTACTAATGATTTAGATTTAGATAGCGATGGCGATGGCTGTACTGATGCGGAAGAAGCAGGAGTTTTAGAAATTACGGGACTAACTACAGGAGATGTTATTAATGGTACTGGAGGAGCAGGGAACACTACGACTTCTAATGTAGATAATGCACGTTTCGTATTTATTTCACCAACAAATGATACTAACAATGATGGTTTATTTGATGCAGCCGATGGTGCAATTCAAGACGGTATGCCAGAATATAGGTTAACCTATCAACAATACGCTACTACAACCATTTTCGACGCTTGTATCGATAATGATAATGATGGCATTAGCGATATAGCCGATATAGATGATGACAATGATGGGGTGGTCGATGCCGAAGAATCTCCAAGCTGTTTTGTTACAGCAGTAGAGGCGGTTATTCCTTCACGAATTACTTCAGATTTTGGCAGTCCCGATGACGATCAGTCCGATGGAGATATCCAATTATTACATGATGGAGCCAATACGCTTGCATTTAATTTTGATTCCGTCCCTAGTACGGGAGAGGGTACTACTTTATTTGCTTTAGAGTATCCAACATTTGTAAATTTATCAGCTATTCAGATTAGTGATAATATTACTACAACTGCCACTTCTCGAGCTCAATTGTATGGTTCATTTGATGGTGCTATTTGGAGGCTATTGACAGCAACTGAAATACCAACAAATACAACACCTATTCAATTTACAATTGATCAAAATGCAGGGGATTATCAATTTTATGAAATTCGAATGACCGAATATGCGGCCTTATCAACCGCAAATACGATTGGTGAGATTACCGCGACTTTGGCAACGGGATATGTGGCTAGCGCACATCCTAAGTCAAGCTGTACCGAAGATAACGATGATGATGGCATATTAAATCATTTAGATTTAGATAGTGATGGTGACGGTTGTCCTGATTCCGTAGAAGCAAATGCAATGCCAAGAACAGCAATTGGACAAGGAACATTAGAAAATGGAACAGGTGGAGCGGTAACGACTACAACTACTAATGTGGACAATGCTCAATTTATCTTCGACCAAACGACCAATAGTGGAAATGATGATACGAATAATGATGGATTACTGGATAGTATAGACGATAACGGTGGTACAGGAACTCTAGATGGAACACCGGAATATACATTAACATATACCACTTTTGCCTTAGATAAAAATACAGATGCTTGTTTAGATTCTGACGGAGATTCTATTGCAGATGTTTTTGATATTGATGATGATAATGATGGGATTTTAGACACAGAGGAACAAATAGAGTGTACCGCTTCAGGTATTATTTCTGTAAGTTCTGCAACATCTACAAGTCCAATAACAGATATAGGTTTACTTGTTGATGGTATTTTAGATCAAACTAGAATGACATTTAGTAGTTTGTCTAGTTATACTACCGATATAACGGTAGAATTTGCATCATCTCAGACAGGGGACATTAAATTTGAACTTTATAACGATGGTGGTACACAAAATAACGGAGGTAGTACAGCTTCAGGTATAGGTGAGTTCGATAGTGTAGAAGTTTATGATTCTAGTGGTGCATTAATATATTCCCAAGCAGGATTCTTAATTCCAGGTTTTGCGACTGGAGATACATCTGTTTTGGATTCAACACAAGACATTCATCTTATTTTTGACGAGCAACTAATAGATGCTACAACAGTAATAGTTAAAGGAATAGTAGGGTATAACGGAGATTCAGATCCGAGTGTAAGTTCTACATTTGCAGTGGAAGAGGTAAGAGAATTTTTATTTACAAAAACATGTAGTGCTACTCTAACTCATTTTGATCAAGATACGGATGCAGACGGTGTTCCAAATCGATTAGATTTAGATTCCGATGGAGACGGCTGTCCAGATGCTGTGGAAGCAGGAGTGCCATTAACAAACGGAGATTTAGGAAATGCCGATGTCGAAAATGGTAGTGGAGGGGCAGTAACTTCTACAGTCAATACTGCTAACGCTCAACTAGACCCCAATGCAACAGATAGTACTCCAGAAGATGGACTAAATGATAGTGTAGATGCTAATGGAGATGGTATTCCAGATTATAATTCAACATATGAGACTTTTGCATTAGATAATACTGTTGATGCTTGCTTAGATTCTGATGGAGATATGATTGCTGATGTTTTTGATGTAGATGACGATAATGATGGTATTTTGGATGTGGATGAAGGGTGTACCTCCCCCGATACATATGATTTGGGAGTATTTCAGTCAGATTTTAATACGACTGTTGGAGGTACATTAAACCCTTACACTTTTATCAATATAGATGGACAAGGATTAGACATTACATATAGTGTTTCTGGAGATGTTTCTGATGTGTTGCTTGGAGGTAGCGGTACAGGTACTTCAGGTATTTCACCAGGTATTATAACAAATTCTGTAGGAAATGCAATTCATATCAATGCAAATGATGCAGGAAATGATGATCCATTGATAGTGAATCTAGATTTTTCCAAACCTATAGCTGGAGCCACTTTTGGATTTTATGATGTAGATGGTGATGGAGTAGGTTTTGATGATTTAACAGTAGTGATTGGCTACGATGTAGATGATAATGTCATTCTTCCTAGTGTTATAACACCTGGTTCGGTTTCTGAGGTTTATGATGCATCTAATGAAATGTTTAATTATCCTTCAGACGGAGTAAGTCCTACATTAGGGTTAAGAGGAACAGCATCAAGTAATAGTCAGATAAATCCATCTTCAGTTACATTTTCTAATTTTAAAGAAATTAAGAGAATTGAAATTTACTATGGGAATAGTGATGCTATTTTAAACCCTATGCAACATAGGTTCTATTTGGATTTGACTACTTTTTCAAGTTGTACTCAAGGATTAGATCTAGATAAAGATGGAATCATTAACAGTTTAGACTTAGACAGCGACGGAGATGGTTGTCCTGATGCCGTAGAAGGAGATTTAAGTTTTGAACAAACCGATTTAAGTGATGCTTCAGCAACACTATTAAATCAACCTAACAACAATAATAATGATAATAGTATTACTACAGGCTATTTGGGGACTACCACTCAAAGTGTGTTATTTAATTTAGGAACTACTGTAGATACCAATCCATCGTCACCAACGTATGGAGTACCATTATCTACCTTAGCAAATACACCAAATACTCAAGGTATAGGGGGTAGCCAAGATGTCAATGATGATACGTCCTGTTGTGATATTGTACCACCAATGATTGCGCCGAATTAATACGATTTATTAATAAAAAATTAGCATATATATCGTTTCTTTTTCTATTATTCTTGTGTTAAATAAGTAGCTGAGGTTATACTTTTTCTTCCAAGTATCAACAGGTTTATCACTGTCGTGTTAACCTGCCTTAACCTAATGAAAAATAAATCAACCTATTTATACGAAACCCTAACAAGCAAATTGAATAATATAAAAATTTATGAAATACTATTTTTTATAATAGCTTCTTAAAATTAACAAAAAATGATTACTGATAAAATTATAAAAAAAATAGAGTCTCATTTTTTAGGTGTAACAACGTAATGATCTTATATGCTAATTAAATAAAAAACCTCAGTCTAATATTTATGTATTTTGTCGATTTTTTATGTGTTTTATCTTGTTAAAAGTTGTTTTTGTCTAAAATATAATTATTTGTAAATCAATAAGTTGAAAAATACAGAAAAAGTTATTAACTTGGTTATCAGTAATTTACTTTTTTAATATATGTAGCACTTTTACTTTTATGTTTTTTTTAACTTAATATTATTTATTGAATTTGAAATAAATAGAAATCATGGTTTTCTTTTAATGAAAGCGATATGCTTTATTATTTGAAATTTAATGGTTAACTGTAATTAAAAAGTTAAGGATTTTAAAGTAATCATGTTTTATATGTTTTAAAGCGATTAAGTTTTAAACAATGGGGCAAGTTAATAATAGGATCAGTTTCAAAAGAATATTAGGAGTAACTATTTGGTTGCTTTTTTTTAATGTATTATCTGTTTTTTCGCAGTGTGGAACAATAAACTTAACACCAGGTAATTGGGGTTATACAGGAGGTTGGTCAGTAGGTAATGTCAGTGTTAATTTTAATGATAATGCCAGTGGTGACTTACTGACTACTAACATCAATATGCCTACAGGAGTTGATGAAATAGTATTCAATTTTAGAATCGGAGCAGGAGATTTTAACGGTGCTACAGGGAGAACCGGTAATCTATTAATGAGTTTCGGAGGAACTCAATATGTTAGTTGGTTTAATAATGCGAGTAATAGAACAATTAGTACTTCATTACAAAGTGGAGCACAATTTGCCGGAGGGTCTTTAAGTTGGAATCATTCTAATAACCCAACGGCTACTACAAACATATCTGTGAGGATTCCTTGGACACGACCAGGAGGTTCCTATCAATTACGTTTTGTATCCAATTCACCTGGAGATGATTGGGGAGTAGCAACAAATATTTCATATCAGGTGCCTTGTGTATTAACAGGACCTGCAGGTGCAGTATATAATGACAATGGTTTTTTAGGAGGGGTTAAAGGGAATTGTACCGAAGATGGACAAGAGTCTTCCGTGGGTATTCCAACTACGATGTTTGTAAAATTGATCCCGAATGGTGCTTCGTCAGCATCTATAGCGAGTCAAGTGTTAGCTAATGGTAGTTTTAGTTTATTATTACCCAGTAATTCAACAGCAACCTACACAGTTATTCTAGATGATAATAATACCCTTAGTGATATTACCCCAACGTTACCAACAAATTGGACTGGGATGGCCACTTGGACAGGAACCGTAACTCCGAGCAATGGAAACACAACACCACCCATATCTTTTTGTATTTACGACGGTCGTACCGATACCGATAATGATGGTATTGTAGATGCAGAAGATGTAGATGACGATAATGATGGGATACTAGATACGGTAGAAGGAACTACAGATTTTGACACTGATTTAATACCGAATAGCTTAGATATAGATGCAGATAATGATGGGATTCCAGATTATATTGAAGCACAAGATCCTAATTTAATTATTGGACCATCGTTGGTTGATGCTAATTTTGATGGGTTATACGATGTATGGGATCCAGGATTAATACCTATAAATTCAGATACGGATCTAGATCCTAATTATTTGGATTTAGATAGTGATGGGGATGGTTGTCCAGATGCTTATGAAGCTAATGTCACTGGTGCCATAGCATCTACAATGACCGTCGGAACTTCGTTAAATGTTGGAACAAATGGTTTAGCCGATAGTGTAGAATCACCAGGCGATAGTGGTTTGATTAATTATACTTTTTCTGATGTGGCTTATAACGCTTTTAATAGTCGTTGTACCGTAATCGATTCGGATACCGATGGAGAGCCAGACTTAACAGATATTGATGACGATAATGATGGAGTATTAGATGCAACGGAGTCACCAAATTGTTTTTTAAGTTTAGATGAATTTACTTCGATAGCCAATGTGTTTTCTAGTTTAACGAGTCCAGATAATGTAAGTGTACTTACGGACGAGATCAGTTCTTTTACCTATAATTTCAATAGCGGTCAACCCTTAGCAGGGGCTAATATTTTTACGATAGTTTTTCCAGATCAAGTAGAATTAACAGAATTACTATTAGATAGTAATGGTTCCTACGGAACAGGAGGAACTGCCATTATGCAAGGTTCTGTAAATGGAGTCAATTGGGTAGATTTAACTTCTACAGCAGTATCGATTGCTACCAATGCCGATAAAATATTTACCGTAGACCAAAATGCAGGGAGTTACAAATACTTTAGAATACTTGGAGTAGCTACAGCGAATACCACTACAGGAAATACCGCGGAAGTTATTCCGACGATCAATGTTGCCAATTATAATGCCAGTGAACATCCTAAAAATACTTGTACGGATAACACCGATGGAGATGCATTTGTGAATCATCTGGATCCCGATAGCGATGGAGATGGTTGTGGTGATGGTTACGAAGCAGGAGCTACAACAGATCAATCCGCTACTTTTGCTTTTACGAATACGACTATTAATGGAGAAGATACCAATGGAAATGGATTGGCAGATACGGTAGAAGATGCGGTAAATGACGGGCAAATTAATTATGCCTCGACTTATTTTAGATTCGCAACTTCATCAACCTTAAACCTGTGTGCGGATAGCGATAATGATGATGTAGGGGATTTGGTAGATTTGGATGATGATAATGATGGAATCTTGGATGCGGTAGAAAGTCCAAATTGTTTCTTAACAGCAGAAGAGGCCATACAAATTTCAGGAATCACAACTCCATTTGATATTCAACCAGGGGAAGATACGAGTCTCTTATTTGATGGAGCCACAACGGCAACATTTAACTTTGTAAATGCTCAAACGATAAATATTGGGGATGTATTATTTACGATACAATTTCCAACCCCAGTTGATTTAGGAACGTTGACGGTACTAAATCGTTTTGCCAATGGAACTTATCAATTAGAAGCGTCAAAAGATGGGGTGAATTACCAACAAGTAACCACAACGGCTGTAACAGGGAGTACAAACAATGCAAGAGTGTTTACTATCGACCAGAATATAGATACGTATTCATTTTATAGCATAGTTGCAGAAACCGCAGGTTCTACAAATTCAGGATATATCATTCAAGAAATACAAACTACTAAAGGAGCATTGTCTTATGACCCTAGCTTGAATCCAAAACAAGTGTGTACCGACGATATTGACAGTGATGGTATTTATAATCATTTAGATCTAGATAGTGATGGTGATGGTTGTCCTGATGCAGAAGAAGGCGGTGTGTTAAATATTACGGGGTTAACCACAGGAGATTTAGTAAATACTGGTGGTACAACTGCAGGTGTTGCGAATTCGAGATTTGTATTTGTGAGTCCAGCTAACGATACTAATGGAGATGGATTGTTTGACGGAGCTGACGGAAGTACTATCGACGGAAGTCCAGAGTATACCAATACGTATTATCTGGCAGCCTCAGCCGTTTTAGATGCCTGTGCAGATTTAGATAATGATGGTGTTGGGGACTTAGTAGATATAGATGATGATAATGATGGAATTTTAGATACGGTAGAATTAGGTTGTGGTTTTGGGATCTCTAGTAATACAGCTCAGACCAATACAGCTAATACCCAGAGTGTTGCTGGTCAATTTACAAACGGAAGTGCAGTTGCAGATTATACGGTAAACTTTACAGATGTGAATGTGGCCTTTGGGGGAACCAGTGTAGTTGTTGGAGACGGAGTGCATTACTTATTGAATGACAATGATGCAGATGGAGATTTTAGTGAAGATATCACTATTACTACTTCAGGAACGAGTGTTTTAAATACAGTTACTTACGGAGCTCAAACGAATAATAACCCAGTTACAGCCACGAGTAGAGATAACGATCAACAAACAATTTTATTGAATTGGATACCTGCAGTAGTTGCTACGGTTATCGATCCCGATAATCAATTAGATATAGCTGATGGAATAGAAATTACCTCGGGTACAACGATTACCCAAACTGCGGATCAATTTAATGGGGTAGCTACTTGGAGAATAGAATTTAATGTGAATTTGTTGACTAGCTTTAATCTTACAGCGGCTCATGATCATGCTACAGCAAACGCAATAGGTACGGAGTCTTATGGATTTAATGCCAGTGTTTGTGAACTAATCAATACCGATAGTGCGAATGATGCCATTCCAGATTACTTAGATGTAGATAGTGATAATGATGGCTGTAGTGATGCAAAGGAAGCGAATGCTACTTCGGATACTACGGCAAACTTCCAATTTACCAATACCTTATTGAATGGAGAAGATACTAACGGGAATGGTTTAGCAGATATTGTAGAGCAAGCTGCGCCAAATGACGGAGAAGTAAGTTATGCTCCTACTTATTATTTAGTTACCGATGCTACACAAGACGGGTGTGCGGCACCAGATTTTGATAATGATGGTGTGCCAGATTTAGTGGATTTAGATGATGACAACGATGGTATTTTAGATGTAGTAGAATTAGGCTGTGATTTCCAAACCACTGCAGCAAATAATGCTCCTGTAACTGGAGTAGGTTCACAAGAAGTGAGTGGGGCATTTACAGATGGAGGAGCAAGTGCGGGTTATGTGATTGATCTTTCGGATGCAAGCTTAGCATTAACAACAGCTGATCAGTTTGATGGTCAAGGGGTATCTTATTTGTGGAATGATGCGAGCATGAATTTTAGTAGTACGATTACAGTGACTCCAGGTGCAAATAGCTTTGTGAATGTGATTCGTTGGGGACCAGATTTATTAGAAGTGAATGATGGGCAATACGATAACAATTCACAGACGATTGAGGTAAGCTGGACACCAGCAGTTTTAGGATATGTTCGAGATCCAGATAATCAATTAAGTATTGCAGATGGTACACAAATTTTTTCAGGAGACAGTATTGTACAATTATTAGATCATGTAAATGGAACTGGAACTTGGTATCTAGAATTTCCTATCAATTCTACTATGAGCGTATTTACCTTAACTACGGATCACACAGATACCGCAAACTTTGGTCAAGATGGATATTCGTTAGTGGTAGAATTGTGTGAAGACCCAGATATCGATGGTGATGGTATAGCACCACACTTAGATTTAGATAGTGACGGCGATGGTTGTCCCGATGCGGAAGAAGGAGGGGTGTTGAATATTACAGGTTTAACCACAGGCGATTTAGTAAATAGTGGAGGAACGACCACTGGTGTTGCGAATTCGAGATTTGTATTTACAGCGCCAACCAATGATGTTAACAGAGATGGATTGTTTGATGGTGCCGATGGTGCAACGATCGATAGTGCACCGGAATATACGAATACCTATTATTTAGCACAATCAGCAGTATTAGATGCTTGTGCGGACAATGATAGTGATGGTGTAGGAGATTTAGTAGATCTTGATGATGATAATGATGGAATTTTAGATACGGTAGAATTAGGATGTGGTTTTGGGATCTCTAGCAATACAGCCCAAACCAATACCGCTAATGCACAAAGTGTTGGGGGGCAATTTACCAATGGCGGAGCAGTAGCAGATTATACAGTAAACTTTACCGATGTCAATGTGGCTTTTGTGGCCTCTAGTGTGATTGTCGGAGATGGTGTACATTATTTATTAAATGATAATGATGCCGATGGAGATTTTGGAGAAATCATTGCAATAACGACAACGGGTACTAGCGTATTAAATACCGTGACGTACGGACCTCAAACAAATAACAATCCAGTTACAGCGACGAGTAGAGACAATGATGCGCAAAGCATTTTGTTAAATTGGGTACCTGCTGTGGTAGCCACAGTTGTAGATCCCGATAACCAATTAGATATTGCTGATGGTACAGAAATTACTTCGGGAACTACCATAAACCAAATGGCTGACCAATTTGACGGAGCGGCTACTTGGAGAATAGAATTTAATGTGAATTTGTTGACTAGCTTTAATCTTACAGCGGCTCATGATCATGCTACAGCAAACGCAATAGGTACGGAGTCTTATGGATTTAATGCCAGTGTTTGTGAACTAATCAATACCGATAGTGCGAATGATGCCATTCCAGATTACTTAGATGTAGATAGTGATAATGATGGCTGTAGTGATGCAAAGGAAGCGAATGCTACTTCGGATACTACGGCAAACTTCCAATTTACCAATACCTTATTGAATGGAGAAGATACTAACGGGAATGGTTTAGCAGATATTGTAGAGCAAGCTGCGCCAAATGACGGAGAAGTAAGTTATGCTCCTACTTATTATTTAGTTACCGATGCTACACAAGACGGGTGTACGGCACCAGATTTTGATAATGATGGTGTGCCAGATTTAGTGGATTTAGATGATGACAACGATGGTATTTTAGATGTAGTAGAATTAGGCTGTGATTTCCAAACCACTGCAGCAAATAATGCTCCTGTAACTGGAGTAGGTTCACAAGAAGTGAGTGGGGCATTTACAGATGGAGGAGCAAGTGCGGGTTATGTGATTGATCTTTCGGATGCAAGCTTAGCATTAACAACAGCTGATCAGTTTGATGGTCAAGGGGTATCTTATTTGTGGAATGATGGGGCTATGAATTTTAGCAGTACCATTACGGTAACTCCGGCAGCAAATAGCTTTGTTAATGTAATACGTTGGGGGCCAGATTTATTAGAAGTGAATGATGCCCAATACGATAACAATTCACAGACGATTGAGGTAAGCTGGACACCAGCAGTTTTAGGATATGTTCGAGATCCAGATAATCAATTAAGTATTGCAGATGGTACACAAATTTTTTCAGGAGACAGTATTGTACAATTATTAGATCATGTAAATGGAACTGGAACTTGGTATCTAGAATTTCCTATCAATTCTACTATGAGCGTATTTACCTTAACTACGGATCACACAGATACCGCAAACTTTGGTCAAGATGGATATTCATTAGTGGTAGAATTGTGTGAAGACCCAGATATCGATGGTGATGGGGTAGCACCACACTTAGATTTAGATAGTGACGGTGATGGTTGTCCCGATGCGGAAGAAGGAGGGGTGTTGAATATTACAGGTTTAACCACAGGCGATTTAGTAAATAGTGGAGGAACGACCACTGGTGTTGCGAATTCGAGATTTGTATTTACAGCGCCAACCAATGATGTTAACAGAGATGGATTGTTTGATGGTGCCGATGGTGCAACGATCGATAGTGCACCGGAATATACGAATACCTATTATTTAGCACAATCATCTAGTTTAGATGCCTGTGCAGATTCTGATACCGATGGTGTTGGAGATCTAATTGATCTTGATGATGATAACGACGGGGTGTTAGATACCGTAGAATTAGGCTGTGGTTTTGGAACTTCAAGTAACACCGCACAAACGAATACGGCCAATGCTCAAAGTGTAACAGGTCAATTTACGAATGGAAGTGCGGTAGCGGATTATACCATCAACTTTACCGATGTTAACGTAGCTTTTGGAGGGTCTAGCGTGATCGTCGGTGATGGCGTACATTATTTATTAAATGATAACGACGCTGATGGAGATTTTGGAGAAGATATCACCATTACCACTACAGGAATAAATGTATTAAATACCGTAAGCTACGGTCCTCAAACGAATAACAATCCAGTTACTGCAACCAGTAGAGATAATGATCAACAAACCATACTCTTAAATTGGATACCCGCTGTAGTAGCTACGGTGATTGATCCAGATAATCAGTTGGATGTAGCCGATGGTACAGAAATTACTTCGGGAACTACGATTTCACAAATTGCAGATCAATACGACGGAGCTGCCACATGGAGAATCGAATTTAATGTAAACTTATTGACAAGCTTTAATGTAACAACTGCCCATGATCATGCTACAGCAAACGCAATAGGTACGGAGTCTTATGGTTTTGATGCTAGTGTTTGTTCTTTATTAGATACCGATAATGACGGTATTGTAAATAGCTTGGATTTAGATAGTGATGGAGATGGTTGTCCAGATGCTGTAGAAGCAGGAGTACCTTTAGGAAATGCAGATTTAGTTTCCGCTTTGGTTACTAATGGAAATGGCACAGATGCTACAGCGAACACTACCACAACTATAATCAATGCGCAATTAGATACCACAGGTACGGATACAGCTCCTGAAGATGGATTAAACGATAGTGTAGATACTGATGGAAACGGTGTGCCAGATTATATTTCGGACTATCCGAGGTATGCTTTAGATGGCAGTTTCAATGCGTGTTTAGACAGTGATACCGATGGAATGGTGGATGTTTATGATATTGATGATGATAATGATGGGGTGTTGGATGTATTAGAATGTCCTAAGGAGTTTTTATCTAATCCTGATGATGCAATTGAAGCATCTCCAACAGGAGGGGCGCAATTACCATCAAATTGGTTGTGTGCTGGTTCTGTAGATATACATGATGGGGTTAATTTATATTATGGCGCTACTACTTCGCCAGACTTACTTCCATACAATGGTAACAAGTATATTGGTTACCATTCGTCTACAACTAATGGAACTGTACCTTTAGAAAAATTAGCAGTTCCTTTGGATAATACAATAGCTATAGGGGAAACGTTTATATTTAATTTTGCAGCGTATGTTCATGATGCTGTTAGAAATAGTGATGGCCCAGGGCAATTACACGTATATGGAGGAAGTACAAGCTGTGCTGAAACGGAATTATTGGGTGTTAGCCCTATTATTTCAAGTACTACTTCTTGGAAAGAATTTTCAATGGAATTGACACCAGCAACAGTAAATGTAGATTTTTTATCAGTCTTCCCTGTTGGAACTACCACTAAAGAATGTTACGTTTTGTTAGATTTATTAGAATTCACAAAAGAAACAACTTGCCCAGACACAGATAATGATGGAATTACTAATGATCTTGATCTTGATAGTGACGGTGACGGATGTCCCGATGCCATAGAGGCAGGGGTACCAGTAGGAAATGCCGATTTAGTTTCTGCATCAGTAACTAATGGAAATGGAGTTGATGCTTCAGCAAATACGACGTCTACCATTGCAAATGCACAATTAGATACAAGTGCAACGGATACTACTCCCGAAGATGGATTAAACGATAGCGTCGATCTTGATGGAGATAGCTTATCAGACTATACTTCTACCTACGATTTAATCGCCTTATCCAATACTTTAAATGCTTGTGTCGATAATGACAATGATGGTATTGGAGATTTGGTAGATATTGATGATGATAATGACGGTATAGTAGATGCCGAAGAATCGCCAACTTGTTTCTTTGCTGAAACCGAATGGACGACAGGAGATCGTACTTCTTTAATAAATATTACCTCAGACTTAACCATGATTAATACTTCGTATGCCTTAGAGAATGTGGTAGATGGTGATACCGCCAATGTCGCAGCAGATCAAGCACGTTTTACTAATGTACTTGCTGTTACGGGAAATACGATTATGCAGTTTGAGTTTATCAATGCTATCGAGTTAAATGAAATTATTTTCCAATTACAAAACTCGAATAGTTTCTTATTAAATGGGGTAAGTGCCACTGTGCAAGGTTCTAATGACGGAACGAATTGGACAGATTTATCGGGAAGTACAGCTTATGGTCAAGCAGAAGCAGATTTAGAAGTGAATGTGGTAATTACTCAAAATGCAGGATTGTATCGTTTTTATAGATTACAAGGAGATGCAGGAAGTACTTGGAGTAATGGATTTATCAATGAGGTGACTTTTAATTTAACGAATTATGTAGCCTCTAAATATTTTAAAGCAACGTGTACTGAAGACTTAGATGATGATGGGGTCTTAAATCATTTAGATTTAGACAGTGATGGAGATGATTGTCCAGATGCAGTCGAAGCAAATGTAAGTCCAATAGTAGGTCTGGGACAAGGAACAATTGAAAATGGTACAGGTGGAGCAGTAACCACGACAACACCGAATATAGATGATGCTCAATTTAGTTTTGATCAAACTACGAATGGAGGAAATGATGATACGAATGATGATGGGTTATTGGATAGTTTAGATAGTAATTCGGGAGCTACGTTACCTTTAAACGGGACAACAGAATATAGTTCTACTTATAATGAAAATGCTTTAGATGCAACTAGAGACGGATGTATTGATACAGATAATGATGGCATCGGAGATTTAGTGGATATTGATGATGATAATGATGGGATTTTGGACGTAGATGAACGCGTTCTTTGTACAGAAGAATTGTTAGATCCAGATCCTGCTAGTGGAGATTATGTGAATAGTGGGAATTTCGGTGGCTTGAATGCACCCCAGTTAACTTCTGGAACAAGTTGGTCAGGAGTAAATAATACGGATACGAATCAATTTGTTGGAATGTTATTTGGTGGAGCACGACGCATTGTAGGAGTGACTACAGCAGGGCGAGGTAATGCAGGACAATGGGTAGCGAGTTATCAATTAGAAGGAACTAAAGATGGAACTAGTTGGGTTTCTATAGGTACTTTTATTGCCAATACAAATAATACCACTCAGGTATTTAATACGGTTACTGACTCCGATGAAGATTGGACAGGGTTACGAATTAATCCTTTAACTTGGAATTCATTCCCTTCTATAAGATTCCAGTTTACGTTAGAAATCCCATGTTCACAAGATTTAGATGATGATGGTGTTCCTAATCGATTAGATTTAGATTCTGATGGAGACGGCTGTCCCGATGCTGTAGAAGCAGGAGTAGCACCAATCACAGGAATTGCAACAGCAGATATAGAAAATGGGACAGGTGGAGCAGTAACATCTACGGTTGCTACAGCAGATGCTCAGTTTACCTTTACCCAAGATACAGCAAATAGTGACCCTGATACCAATAATGATGGATTAATCGATAGCGTAGATGATAATGGAGGAAGTGGAACAATAGATGGTGTTCCTGAATATACTTCTACATATACCAATTATGCATTGTCAGAGGTGTTAAATGCATGTTCTGATACAGATAATGATGATATACCTGATTTATTCGATGTCGATGCGGACAACGATGGGATTATCAATAGTGATGAGTCTCCGACATGTTTTATTCCTGAGACCGTTTGGACTACAGGAGATCGTACAGCTGATATTACAGTGACCTCTGATTTAACTATGATTAATGCTTCTTATGCATTAGATAATACTGTAGACGGAGAGACAGCCAATGTAGCAGCGAATCAAGCACGTTTTACTAATGTATTACCAGTTACGGGAAATACGATTATGCAATTTGAGTTTACTAATGGTTTAGATATTAGTGAAATTATTTTCCAATTGCAGAATTCAAATAGTTTCTTGTTAAATGGAGTGAGTGCTACAGTACAAGGTTCAAATGACGGTAGTAATTGGACAGATCTATCCGTAAGTGCGGCCTATGGTCAAGCAGAAGCAGATTTGGAAGTAAATGTTGCGATTACTCAAAATTCAGGATCGTATCGTTTTTATAGATTACAAGGAGATGCAGGAAGTACTTGGAGTAATGGGTTTATCAATGAAGTAACCTTTACCTTGAATAATTACCAAGCTTCATTGTACCCACGAACTACGTGTACAGAAGATTTAGATGGAGACGGAATTTTGGATCATTTGGATTTAGATAGTGATGGAGATGGATGTCCAGATGCTGTAGAAGCAGGAGTCGCTCCAACTACAGGTATAGGAAATGGGGATGTGATCAATGGAGATGGAGTGACAAATACGATGACTAGCACGGCTGATGCGCAGTTTGGATTTACATCCAATGCAACTAACGATAGTAATGGAGATGGGTTGTTAGATAGTATTGATGATAATGGAGGTACAGGGACAATAGATGGAGTAACAGAATATATTTCTACGTATAATACTTTTGCTTCAGATGATACTATAAACGCATGTTTAGATAGCGATGGGGATACCGTAAATGATGTCTTTGATTTGGATGATGATAATGATGGAATTTTAGACACAGATGAAGGAATCGAATTCACAAGTTTTAATGTTTTAGCTGATAATTTAAGTTTTACGGACTGTTCGGGGACTAATACAATTACACATACCACCAGTGGTGGACTAACGGGGATTAATGGTACACGTTTTAGCATAAGAGAGTCAACAATAACCAATGGAGATTCCTACACATTTGAATTTGGAACTCCTATTGATAATGTGAGTCTTTTCTTTGATAATGTACTTGAGCAAGGAGTTATAGGAAACTTTAGTGTGCTTTATGAAGACAATACCACCGACAATGGTCTAGATTTTATTTTATCGGATAACCCTAATGGATATACATTTACGTCATCAGATAATTTAGAAAAAATAAGTTTTTCAGGTGTTCCGGCAGTTACCGATGAAAATGTTAATGGATCTCAAACAGATGCTAGTCAAGCTCGTGGCACAGTAGAGTTAATTGGTTTAGATGATAAAAAGGTAAAAGCAGTTACGTTCCAGTTTTTAGATCAAAACCCCACATCTGTAGCTTTTTCAGCATTTGTAAATCCAACAATAATATGTTTTTCAAAGGATACAGATAACGATGGAATACCAAATCATTTGGATTTAGACAGCGACGGAGATGGTTGTCCAGATGCCGTAGAAGGTGATTTAAGTTTTGAGCAAACCGATTTAAGTGATGCTTCGGCAACATTACTAAATCAACCCAATAACAATAATAATGACCTTAGTATTTCAACAGGTTATTTAGGGAGTACTACCGAAAGTGTGTTATTTAATTTAGGAACTACTGTAGATACAGATCCTACATCTCCAACTTACGGCGTACCCTTGTCAACGCTGGCAAATACTCCAAATACGCAGGGCATAGGGGATAGTCAAGATGTAAATACAGATAGTGGTTGTTGTGATATTATACCACCCATGCTTACACCAAATTAAGTCTATTATTGTTTAAAATGAGTAGTTTTTTGTAACAATTTAAGTATTGGGATTAAACTAAAATAGAGTCTCATTTTATCAGTATTAAAATGAATAAATAGCCATAATATTTTGTCTTTTTTAGAAAATTTAATTGAGTTCTATATAAATGTTATCGGTCTACATACATATAATAAAGAAAGGATTTGTAATCATATAAATAGTTGATGTTCAGATAATTATAATGTTTACAAAAGTGCAGTTAAACGATTATTTACGTATTATATCGATGTTAAATAACGTGTTGTCGAAAAAAAATAAAAAACTTTAAATAACTGATTTTCAGTAAGAAAAGAAATGTTAAATTTATAATGTGTTTGTTTTCAAACATTTAACTTTTGATGGGAAACAGAGCTTAATCAGCAGTTTGAATAAAAATCTTAGGATTATGAAAAAAATTACTTCAACCTCTTTTTTTAGTATTCGTCATAAAAAAGAATCCTTACTTACAGGAAAAGGTATAACGGTATTACTTTTTTGGTTTTACAGTGTAATTGCTTTAGCGCAATTCCCTGTAGTACCAGTAGTGCCTAGTCCTTTTGTGCCAGATAGTAATTTCTTGAGTAATCAAGATCTTACTATAGTAGCTACAACAGATGCTATGACGAATTTAGGTCAGAATAATGTATATGTGGTTACCGATGTAGGATTGAATATTTACGGTATTGTTTCTCCGTTTCCTAATACAGGAACTATTAATTTGGGGCAATACATAGCAGGTCAATACCTTGTATATATGCTATCATTTGATGGAACTATTGTGCCTACAACATTAGTTGTGGGGAGTAACCTTTCTATTGTTGAAACACAGCTTTGTAATGCCATTGAAGGGCCTGTGCAAATTCAGGTAGATCCAGTGTTCTTTGATACAGATGGTGATAACGTGAACGATGTAGTAGATTTAGATGATGATAATGATGGTATTTTAGATACGGTAGAATATGGTTGCAGTACTTCTGTAACAGCAACAGCAGGTTTAGTTTGGGATGCTAATAGAGGTACAAATAATGGTAATACAGGAGCGGCTAAAATATATAGATACGAGCCTAATATTGTAAATAGTGCCTCGTTTCAGCAAAATGCTTTTAGTGCGGTTATAGGACTAGGATTAACAGATCTATCGGAATTTAATGGAACTAATCAAGTACAAAATGAAGGTTATTATTATGTAGGTGGTGCTGATGCAATTGATATAGCGACTGCAAAAGCTAATAATGATTATGTCGAGTTTATTTTTAGTTCTATAAGTCAAACGGCTTCTTTTTTAAGATCTGTGGCTATACACGATGTGCCTTCATTTGTAAGTGGTAATTACGGAGCAAGGGGGTCAAATTTAGGAGCTGATCCTGTGTTGAATCCAATTTATGCAGATTATACATTTCAAGTAGAAATTAGTGTGGATAATTTTGCTACATCAACGGTGTTGGTAGCTAATAGAACTACGACAAGGGATGTTGCAGGGGCGTTTTTAGGTCCGCCAGATACTAGTAAATCAGAGTTTGCAAATTTAGGAGGAAATTCATTTTTAGTAGCAGAAGATAATACTTATAAGATAAGAATGTACTTATATGCGTCTGAAGATACTACAGGAAACGGTTTTGTAACGTTTGATAATTTTGCGATACAAAGTTCATTATGTAGTAGTTCTGATTTAGATAATGATGGAATTGTAAATGCTTTAGATTTAGATTCGGATGGAGATGGTTGCGCTGATGCTATAGAAGGTGGAGGAGATTTCTTGGAAACAGATTTGTTGAACTCTTCACTAAGTGGAGGTAACACAGGAACAAATTTCACAGGAGATCCTACTGTTGGAGGTGTAGTGACAAATTTAACAGGGGTTATAACAGATCCTGATCCTGTAGGAAACGGAATTGTGACAGCCGATGGTTTAGTGGTAACTACGGCTACACCGACTGGAGAAATGCAGGCTCTCAATATTTCACAAGATGACACCATGCAAAATTGTGATGACGATGATAACGTAGATGTTGTAATTGAAGACGGAGCGCCCAATGGAGGTGATGGTAATAATGATGGAACTTTAGATAGCTTGCAACCAGATGTTGCGTCTATTCCCGATGGGAGTGGGACAGGTAGTTATGTTTCGATTGCTGTGACTGGTGATTGTGATCAAATTACCAACATGCAAATTGTTCAAGAATCAGAAATTGTATCTAATGGAGGTATTGAAGATGAAGCTTATGAATACCCATTTGGTTTAGTTGATTTTACATTAGAATGTGGTGCTGTAGGGCAATCGGCTACGGTCAAGTTTTATTGGTATGGAATCAATGCTCTAGATCAAAGAGATGCTTATCGTAAATATGGGGACAAGGTATTTGGTATTGTAGATAAGATTTATAGAAATTTTATTATTACAGAAGGCATAGAAACCGTAAATGGAGCCCAAGTATATACGGTAGAGTATCAGTTAACAGATGGTAGGTTAGGAGATGATTCATTAAATACAGCAGAAATTTTAGATCCTACAGGCCCTGCAATATCGATTGATTCTGATAATGATGGGGTAAATGATATTGCAGATTTAGATGATGATAACGATGGTATTTTAGATGATGTCGAATGTCCAGCATCAGGAAGAGAGAAGATAGATTTAACGGGAGTGACCAATGCTGGTGGGACTTTTAATATGAGTAATTCCGGGGTTGAATTGATAAATACTAATGTTAGTGCTGCAAATATAACAGGAGGTATTGCAGATTCTACGATAAGTAGTTTTGATTTTATAGGAGAAAGTGTTGTAAGATTTACAAATAATACGCCAGAGGTTGGAGATGAAGAACAAATATTGTTCTCCTTTGATAGACCAACAAGTATAACTATTGATGCAGGGCCTGATTTCGCGTCTATAAATGACATGGAAACGATTAGGTATATTGCAAATGGGGTTTCTCCAGGGTTTACTTGGGTCGAAGATAGTAATGTTGGAGTCACTGGTGTTATATCAACAACAAATACACCAAATGATACTTTTACAGTTACGGGAATAGGAATAGGAGCTAGTTCGTCATATGTTTATAGCACTCAAGGTAAAGCCTTATCACTGGAGGTAACTAGAACTATTGTTAATGTTACATCAGGTACAGCGGCTGATACTGCAAATTTTCAAATTGCGATAGAACCGATTTGTGATACAGATGGAGATGGTATTGATGATAGCCTAGATATTGATGCAGATAATGATGGTATTCCCGATAATGTCGAGGCTCAGCCAACGATTGGTTATGTGCCACCAAGTGCTACAGGTGTTGTTGGAGTTGCAGATGTTGATCCGATAACTGGTATACCTACGGCGTATCCAGCAACCGGTTTAGATACGACCCTACCAACAGTAAATAATGATACCGATGGAATACCAGATTATTTAGATTCAGATTCAGATGATGACGGTTTATTAGATGTAGTAGAAGCTGGGCAAACACCGGCAACAAATACCAATGATATTGATGGAGATGGGTTGTTAGATGCTTATGATGATGTAAATACTCCTGCAGGAGACCCTTTTGATGTGAATGATGATTTAGATGGAGGGGCAGTTAATACACCAAATACAGATACAGGTAACCCAAGTCAAACAGATTCAGATGTTGATTTTAGAGATCCATTAGAACCTATCGATTCAGATATGGATGGTATCATCGATGCGGTTGATTTGGACGATGATAACGATGGTATTAGAGATGTTGATGAGGCTGTTTGCGATCTTAATGGTCCCCGTGTTCCTGGTTTAGTTTGGGATTCAAACAGAGGTACTTTGAATGGAAATACAGGTGCAGCGAAAGTTGATCGATATGAACCTAATATAGTAGAGAGTGCTTCATTTCAATTAAATGCAGTCTCTACAACTTTTGGACCTGGTTTAGTTGATGAGTCAACATTAAATGTACCTAATAACGTACAAGGCGAAGGGTATTATTATGTTAGTGGAGCGGATGCAGCGGATATAACTACGGCAAAAACTAATGGGGATTATATAGAATATGCTTTTACATCTTTAGCAGATGTAGCTACAGCCATTCGTTCAGTTTCTATTCATGATGTTCCTTCTTTTATAAATGGAACATACAGTGCTACTTTAGGTGCAAATTTAGGAGATGACCCTGTTCTGAATCCAATTTATTCTGATTATACATTTCAAGTAGAAATTAGTGCTGATAACTTTAATTCATCGAGTGTATTAGTTTCAGATAGAACAACGAGTCGTTTAACTACTGGAACATTTAGTGGACCACCAAATGCTGATACTTCGGAGTTTGTAAATTTAGGTACCAACGCTTTTCCTATTGCAGAAAATACTTTTTATAGAGTTCGTATTTATATTTATGCTTCACAAGCAGCTAATGGTTTTGCCACCTTTGATAATTTTGCAATTCAAACGAGTACTTGCCCAATAGTAGATTTTGATGGGGATGGTATTCCAAATAGTGTAGACTTAGATAGTGATAATGATGGTATTTATGATGTAATTGAAAGTGGAGATCCTAATGCAGTAGATCCAGACAATGATGGAAGAATAACTGTTAGTCCGGCAGATGTTGGAACAAATGGTATTCCAGATGTGGTAGAAGGAGCACCAGATAATGGAGTTGTACCAGTTCCTGTAGATACTTTTAATGCAGATAATGCTCAAGATTTCTTAGATATTGATGCAGATGATGATGGAATAGTAGATAATATAGAAGCGCAAACTACAGGAGCTTATCAAGCTCCATTAGGTGTGGATACCGATATGGATGGTGTCGATGATCGCTATGATCCAGATAATGGAGGTACAGCAATTATACCAACAAATACCGATGCTACTTTTGTAAATAGTGATACCATTCCAGATTATTTAGACTTGGATAGTGATGGAGATATAGAGAGTGATACGATAGAAGCTTATGATATAAATCAAGATGGAATACCAGAAATAGGACCAGCTAATGCTGATGCCGATGGAGATGGTTTAGATGATAATTTTGATTTAGTTGATCTAGCTCTAGTACCAAATTCTAACCCAACAAACGGAGGGCAGATGGCTGACAATCCATTCCCAGATTTGGATATGCCAGGAATGGAGCCAGATTGGAGGGAAGGTAATGATTCTGATAATGATGGAGTACCAGATAGTGTCGATTTAGATGATGATAATGATGGTATTTTAGATACCGACGAAGATCCAAATATAGATGGAGATGGTAACCCTAATACTGGTGCAGCAGCAGATATTGATCCAGATGGCGATGGAATTCCAAACCATTTAGATATTGATGCTGATAATGACGGAATTCCAGATAATGTGGAAGCTCAGCCAACAGGAAGTTATACAGCTCCTGGTACCGATGGAGTTGTAGCTCCAGGTGATGTTGGAGTAACTGGTATTCCATTAGTATATGACCAAACACTAGGTTTGGGAACTCCTGAAAATTCGGATACAGATACTATTCCAGATTATTTAGATATGGATAGTGACAATGATGGAATACCCGATACGACAGAAGCAGGTTTAGCAATGCCAGCAAATATGAATGATATCGACATGGACGGTCTATTGGATGGTTTTGATGTAGATAATAGTTCTAATGACGTAAATAACAATTTAGATGGAGGGGCAGTTGATACGCCAAATGATCAGAATCCAAATACGGTAGAAGTTGATTTTAGAGATGGTACAAAAGACCAAGATAATGATGGTGTTCCAGATAGTGTAGATTTAGATGATGATAATGATGGTATTTTAGATACGATAGAATGTCCTGATACCAATATTAGAATTGGTTCAGATTTTGGAGCCCCATTAACTGAGGTTTCGGGCGGAAGTACAACTTTGACCAGTGATACAGCAGGAAATAGCCTAAGTACTTCTATTACCATTGCAGCTCCAACAGTAATTGGTGGTACAGATGAAGTTTCTATTCTAGCTAATGGAGACAATGCCATTAGGTTTGTTGATGATAATGGATATACCTTAAATGAAGGCTTTAGTACAAATATTACACTGACTAGTCCAGAGCTTTTATCATTCGAGACTCCAGATGGAGGGGTTACAGCTTTAAATAGAACAGATCAGGTTACTTTTCAAGCTGTAGGCGCTAGTTCAAATTTCGAATGGGTTATAAATTCAATGGCTGAAGCTATAATTACAAATTCAGGTAATAGTATTACCATAACAGGAGCCCCTACTTCGGGTACCCAAGGAAATCCTTCTTTTGTAGAGTTTAATATTTCACCAAGTGAGCCAGTTACAGATGTATTAGTTACTTATATAAATTTAGCTACAGAAGTAGGTGATAACAACCCGGCTACCTTCGGGGATTTCAACTCTTTTATTTTTGGTATGTACTATTGCCCAGATTCTGATGGTGATGGTATTCCTGATGCTTTAGATATTGATTCTGATAATGATGGTATTCCAGATAATGTAGAAGCACAACCTACAGCTGGTTATATAGCTCCTGGTACTGATGGAGTGGTAGGACCAGCAGATGTTGATCCTACTACAGGTATTCCAACAGTTTACCCGGTGACAGGATTGGATACTACGTTGCCATCTGTGAATAATGATTTGGATGGGGTTCCAGACTATCTAGATACAGATTCGGATAATGATGGTATTCCAGATACAGCAGAAGCTGATTTGGGTATACCAACGAATACCAATGATACTGACATGGATGGATTATTAGATGCTTTTGATGTCGATAATTCAACTGCGGATGTTAATAACAACTTAGATAATGGATCAGTAGATACCCCAAATACAGATGTAGGAGATCCATCTCAAACAGATACAGATGTAGATTATCGTGATTTGTTAGAGCCTTTGGATACTGATGGAGATGGGATTCCCGATGTAACAGATCTAGATGATGATAATGATGGTATTACCGATGTAGAAGAAAATACATGTGAGCCTAACGCAACTCCTGCTCCTTCACCATTAATGTTATTGTATGATAATGGCGGAGGGGATTTATCACCAACTACAGTAGGGAATGATTTTATAGCCAGTGCATCTTCACAAATATTTGGTTCTGGAGTTAGTTATACCGAAGACCTTAATAATGTAGGAGGAGGTTATATTGATTTACAAGGCGTTGATCAACCCGATTTAGCAAGTGCTATTGCCGATAATGATTATTTAGAGATCAATTTTACCACAGGTAGTGATCCCTATTCAATTTCACAATTATTTTTCTTTGGAGAACCGATGGGTGTGCCTGCTGTAGATTTCAGATCAGGGTATCAATATCAAGTAGAAATTTCTGGAGATAATTTTGCGAGTAGCGTAGTGCTATTCGATGAAGCAACACTGTTTCCAACAACGTCATCTTTTAGGGTGCCAGCAACAACAAATTTGCAGTTGATTCCAAATACCTTTTATCAGATTAGACTTTATCTGTATAATAATCCAGCACCAAATGCAGGTTCGATAACCATAGATAATATTGCCTTTAGAAGTTTATTATGTACGGAATCAGACTTTGATGGAGATGGACTATTAAATAGTGTTGATTTAGATAGTGACAATGATGGTATTTATGATGTAATTGAAAGTGGAAATCCATTAGCAACAGATAGTGATAATGATGGTCGTATTGATACAGGAGGTACGGTAACTGTAGGAGCTAACGGAATTCCAAATGAAGTTGATAGTGATGATGATGCTTTTTCAGCAACTGGAACAACACCAGTAAATAGTTTTGGTACCGATGGGGCAGACTTTTTAGATATTGATTCAGATGATGATGGGATAGTAGATAATATAGAGGCACAGACTACAGCTGACTATGTTGCTCCATCAGGAACCGATACGGATGGAGATGGTATTGATGATGTGTATGATCCAGTTGATGATACAGATATTTCAGTTCCAGTGGCTGGAACAGGAACAGTTATAGTTCCAACAAATACCGATGCTACGTTTACAAATAGTGATACTATTCCAGATTATTTAGATTTAGATAGTGATGGTGATGCAGAGAGTGACACTATTGAAGCTTATGATACGGACCAAGATGGTGTTGCTAATATAACACCTGCAGGAGCGGATTCAGATGGAGATGGTCTCGATGATAATTTTGATTTAATCACTTTGGCACCAGGTACTTCAACTACAAATCCAACAAACGGAGGGCAGATGGCTGACAATCCATTCCCAGATGCTGATATGCCAGGTATGGAACCAGATTGGAGAGAAGGTAATGATACCGATGGTGATGGTATTCCAGATAGTGCAGATTTAGATGATGATAATGATGGTATTTTAGATACTGTCGAAGATCCAAATATAGATGGAGATGGTAACCCTAATACAGGTGACCCAGCAGATATTGATCCAGATGGTGATGGAATTCCAAACCATTTAGATATTGATGCTGATAATGATGGTATTCCTGATAATGTAGAAGCCCAGCCAACAGGAAGTTATGTAGCTCCAGGAACCAATGGGGTGGTAAGTCCAATAGAAGTCGGTACTACGGGTATTCC
>CANMLG010000044.1 GCA_947498765.1 uncultured Aquimarina sp. | reverse complement strand
ATGTAAAATTCTTCCTCTACAGGTTAACTAAATTATATGCTTAATTTTGGCTACTCCCCAATAATATTACTTGATCCGAAAAAACTTGTGTAAAAAGAAAAAACCCAGTAAAAACGATGTCTTACTGGGCTTATTTGCTCCCCCTCTTGGGCTCGAACCAAGGACCCTCTGATTAACAGTCAGATGCTCTAACCAACTGAGCTAAGGAGGAATGTTCATATAGAACTGTATTTCAAAGTGTGAAAATTATCAGCTTTCACGTAGCATTTAACTTTTGGGCAACTATTTAAAAGATTGTTTTTATGTCGTTGCGGGTGCAAATATATAACGGATTAAGGTTACTGCAAAATATTTTTAAACTTTTTTTGAATTTATTTTTAGCTGTTTTTTTAACTGGTTATTTTTTAGAATTTTAACCTTTGATTAAATTCCAAATATCATTTCCAAAAATAAATACCATAAGTGTTAGAATGATAAAAAAGCCAATCATTTGTCCCATTTCTAAAATGCGTTGACTAGGTTTTTTGCCAGATATAATTTCATAAAGTAAAAACATAATATGTCCTCCGTCTAGGGCTGGAATAGGTAATAGGTTAACAAAGGCTAGCCAAACCGATAAAGTGGCTAAAATGGACCAAAAATAGGTGTTGTTCCATTGGTTGGGCATTTGTTCTACTAAACCAATAGGACCTTTCACTTGTTTATAAGCACCAGTTTTTTTGTTTAAAATCACTTTGAACTGACGTACTTGATCCGTTAATGATTGTATGGTTTTTGTAAAACCAGCAGGAATGGCACTAGCAATAGTGTGTTGGTCGGTAATAATCAAGTCCATTTTTTGAGGACTAACTCCCAAAATACTATCTTTAGGAATAAATACTTTTTTGTAATAGTTTTGATTGTTTCTGGTATATCCAATTTTTAAAGTGTCTCCACGGCTTGCTTTTATTTGGTTTGCAAACTCAGACCAATAGGTGGCAGGTTTGTTATTGGCGGTATGGATAATATCTCCTACTTCTAAACCTACACTTTGAGCTATTGTTTTTTCGCCAATAAAACCTAGGATTGTTTTGTAACGAGCTGTTATAAAAGGCGTTTGTAAGTTTGAGAATAACAGTTCTTTATTTTCGTCTGTAATTTGAATTTGTTTTTTTTGTCCATCTCTTAATACAGTAACTTGTTCGCCAAGTATAATTTCAAGTACAGCAGTACTCATTTTTTTAACAGGTTTACCATCGACACTTAAAATTTTGTCGCCATTTTTAAAACCAAGAGTTTCTCCAATTTCATTAACTTCAATGCCGTATTTTAATTTATCGGTAGGAATATAACTGTCTCCATTACTAATAAGTAAACAGGTAAAGACAAACCAGGCTAGAAAAAAGTTAACAATCACACCTCCAGCCATTACAATTAAGCGTTGCCAGGCGGGTTTTGAGCGGAATTCCCAAGGTTTTGGTGGTAGTGCCATTTGTTCGCGATCCATACTTTCGTCAATCATTCCGGCAATTTTTACATAACCACCAAGTGGAAGCCATCCAATACCCCATACGGTTTCACCTATTTTGGTTTTGAAAAGCGCAAATTTGGCATCAAAAAATAAAAAGAATTTTTCTACTTTAATTTTAAAAAGTTTAGCAGGAATATAATGTCCAAACTCATGCAGTATAACTAAAATAGACAACATTAAAATAACCTGTCCAATTCTAAAAAGAAGTTCCATTCAAAAATAAATTTGAGCAAAAATAAGGAAACTTACTTTTTTAAGACTAGCAAAGAGTGACTAAAAATATAAGACTTTTAAATAATGTTCAATAGCTTATATCAAATAATAGATCTTATTTTTGTAAAAAAATAATGTAAGTTGAGTATAGTTCGTTTTTTTGCGCCTTATAAAAAGTTTGGGATATTTCTTTTAGTTATATCGGTAATTATAATTGCTTTAATTTATAATGCTTTAAAACCAAAACGAGTATTACGTATTTACGAACCCGAACAAGTAAATATTGAATTGGTTGATTCTACTATGCAAGAAATTCGGAAATATCATAAAATAGCAGATTTTAAATTAGTAAATCAACACGGAGATACCATTACTGAGCAACATTATAAGAATAAAATATATGTAGCTGATTTCTTTTTTACCACTTGCCAAACAATTTGCCCTAAAATGACACAGAATATGGGATTGCTTCAGCAAAAGCTTAAAAGTGAGCAGCAGGTATTGTTGTTATCTCATACGGTAATGCCCGAAGTGGATTCTGTTTCTCAATTAAAAAAATATGCGGTTAAAAAAGAAGTGGATGTAACGAAATGGAATTTAGTTACAGGAACAAAAAGGGAATTATATGATTTGGCTCGAAAATCATATTTGGTAGCTAAAGCAGCACCATATTCAAAATATGATTTAATTCATACTGAAAATTTTGTATTGGTAGATCAAAAAAGAAGAATCAGGGGGTATTATGATGGAACAGATATCAAGGCAATAGAGCAATTATTATCAGATATCAATTTGTTGTTGGGTAAAGAATGATGTTTTTTATTAAAGTAATCATATTGTGATTGACAGATCTTATTAATTCTAATTTTGTAGGTCATAATTATATTGTATTTTTGTTGTTTCAATTCAATCTAAATAAACTTTGAAAACAACGTTAGCAGAATTAAAGAGGGGGCAGTCGGCAGTTATTACAATGTTTGAAACAGATGAAATTCCTTTAAAATTACTCGAAATGGGATGTTTGCCAGGTAATGAAGTTACCTTGTTGCAAGTAGCCCCTTTTTCATGTCCAATGTATTTAAATATTAATGGTTCTCATTTAGCAATTCGGAAAGAAGTAGCAAAGCAGATCGAAATTGAGTTAATTTAAACATCGCATTAGAAGTAGTATACTTATGGCAAAACACATTAATGTTTCATTAATTGGTAATCCAAATACAGGTAAAACTTCGGTATTTAATTTACTTACTGGGTTAAATCAACAAGTAGGAAATTATCCAGGAATTACAGTTGAACGCAAGGCGGGAGTTTGTAAGTTGCCAAGAGGGGTAAAAGCTCATATTTTAGACTTGCCAGGTACGTATAGCTTAAATGCTTCATCGCTGGATGAAAACGTGGTTATTGAAGTGTTGTTAAATAAAAAAGATAAGGATTATCCTGATGTTGCTGTTGTAGTTAGTGATGTTGAAAATTTGAAGAGAAATCTGTTGTTATTTACACAGATTAAAGACCTTGATATTCCTGCGATTTTAGTGATTAATATGGCTGATCGTATGAAGCGAAAAGGGATTAGTTTGGATATTCCTGCGTTGGAAAAAGCGTTAAAAACCAAAGTGGTTTTAATGAGTGCGCGTAAAAAGCAAGGAGTAGATGAGTTAAAACAATTGATTGCAGCATATAAAAAGTTGTCTGTTGAGCCTTGTGTGAATGCTTCGGTTATTGATAAAGAGTACTTTGAAGGCTTACAGAGAGCATTTCCAAATCAATCTTTATATAAGTTATGGTTAGTTATTACACAGGATGTTAATTTTGCAAATATCAATAGGAATACTATAGCAGATGCCTCGGAATTTCATACCAAAAAGAAGAGCGATTTAAAACGTTTACAGCAAAAGGAAACCATTAAAAGATATCAATTTATAAACGAAACTCTTAAGCAAACTCAGACTATAGATGTGGCTTCGGCAACAGGGGTAAGGGCTAAGTTGGATCAATTGTTGGTGCATAAAGTGTGGGGATATTTAATTTTCTTTGCAATATTATTATTTATTTTTCAAGCTATATATGATTGGTCAAGTTATCCAATGGATTTAATTGACGAAGGTTTTGCGTGGTTGAGTGAAACTATAAAAGCACAATTACCCAGTGGAGGATTGACAAGTCTAATTACAGAAGGAATTATACCGGGTCTTGGGGGGATAGTGATTTTTATTCCACAAATCGCTTTTTTATTCTTCTTTATATCCATTTTAGAAGAATCGGGTTATATGAGTAGGGTGGTGTTTTTAATGGATCGCTTAATGCGAAGATTTGGATTGAGTGGAAAAAGTATTGTGCCTTTAATTTCAGGAACAGCTTGTGCTATACCAGCGGTTATGGCAACTCGAAATATTGAAAATTGGAAAGAACGACTAATTACTATTTTGGTAGTGCCTTTTACAACTTGTTCAGCACGTTTACCAGTGTATTTAATAATTATATCACTAGTAATTCCCAATGAGCGAGTAGCATGGATTTTTGGATATCAGAGTTTAAGCTTGATGTTACTCTATTTACTTGGATTTGTAACGGCATTAGGCTCTTCGTGGTTGTTGAGCAAGTTTTTAAAAATGCCTAATAAAAGCTTTTTTGTTGTCGAAATGCCTAACTATAAATGGCCTTTGTTTAAAAATGTGGCTATTAATGTAATAGAAAAAACTAAAGCATTTATTGCTGGAGCTGGAAAAATAATTTTAGCAATATCAATTGTGTTATGGGTATTAGCGAGTTATGGTCCTAATGAAAAATTTTCAAAAGCAGAAGTTATAGTAACAAGTCAACTGAAAGAAAGTTTAGAAAAGAATTCGAAAGAAAATTTAGAACAAGCTATTGCAAGTCATAAATTAGAACATTCATACATAGGGTATATGGGAAAAGCTATTGAACCATTAGTGGCTCCTTTAGGTTACGATTGGAAAATAGGAATAGCATTAATTAGTTCTTTTGCTGCTCGCGAAGTTTTTGTAGGAACTTTAGCTGCTATTTATAGTGTAGGTAGTGAAGAAGAAGAGACTATAAAAAATAGAATGGCGGCAGAAATTAATCCAGTTTCTGGAGCACCATTATTTAATTTGGCAACAGGTGTATCATTATTGTTATTTTATGCTTTTGCCATGCAATGTATGAGTACCATCGCTATTGTTAAAAAAGAAACAAACGGATGGCGTTGGCCGCTAATTCAGTTATTTTTTATGAGTGGTTTGGCTTATGTTACAGCATTAATTGCATATCAATTATTGAAATAAAGTAAGTTAAAAATAATAAAATCGACTATTATCTTATGAATCAAGTAATACAAAATGTAGGAGTTTTAGTATTGTTTTTAGGAGCATTATACTTTTTGATTACCAAGTTTTTCTGGAAACCTACAAACAAGAAAAGTAAAGATAATGGATGTGGAACTGGTAATTGTGGCTGTTAAAAAACTTAAATCTACTTGTGTTTTAACAATAAGATATGTTATAATAGTTTGAACAGAAGTGAATATAAAATGGAAGGAATTATATTTTTTCTTGAAAATTCCTACAAAAATTATAAGAATAAAGACTACAATTTTGTAATTTATAGTATTACAAATACTAATAACTTGTGAAAAAAAAAGAAAATGAAGATAAAAATAGTAGTGCTCATTACATGTTTTGTTGCTCTTTTTCAAATACAAGGACAGCAAATGCTCTATAAAATTTCTATTGAAGAGCAAATAAAAGAGTCTTCTTTAGTGATTGAAGGAAAAGTAATAGAAAAACGTTCTTATTTAAATGAACAAACAAATCATATTTGTACGTTAAATAAGATTGAGGTGCTTCAAAAAATTTCAGGAGAATTTAAGGAAGATTATTTATATGTAATTAGCAAAGGTGGTACTGTCGGTTTTAATACCGAAAAAGTTACCCCTAGTTTACAGTTAAAAAAGGGGAGTGTTGGAGTCTTTTTTTTACAAAGTTATAAATCTAAATTGAAAGGTTTTTTTGGGGATAATATATATAAGGTTTACAGTGATATTCAAGGGTTTTATAAGTATGAAACCTTATCTAATAAAGTAGTTAGTCCTTTTTTTAGTTTTGAAAATACAGAGGATTTTTACGAAGTTTTATCTAATTTGATGCAAAAACCTTTGCAGTTACAAAATAGCACCCCCCAAAAAGCTAAAAAAAGTCTTAGTGCTAAAGTAATAAATTCGTTTACTCCTACAACAGTCAGGGCAGGAACAGGAGAAACTATTGTAATTAATGGTGCTGATTTTGGTGATGCTATTGGTAGTGTTGATTTTGAAGATGCCGATCAAGGTGGTGGTTTAGCTAACTTACGGAGTGTTGATAATTTTTCAATTTTGAGCTGGTCTGATAGTGTTATAGAAGTAAGAGTTCCTTCATTTGCGGGTACTGGTAAGATAAGAGTTGTGGATCAAAGTGGAGTTAATCAATTTGTCTCTACTAATAATTTGACAGTATTGAGTTCTGAATCTAATATTACATTTGATATTGATAATAATGGTGAGTTTGATACTACTGTACGTATTAAATTAGTAAATACGAATGGGGTTGGTGGTTACACATGGACTTATAATAATGAGTTTAAGGCAAATTCAAAAGCTGTCGTTGCTTTTGAAAAATCAGTAAATAATTGGATTTGTGCAACAGGTATTAATTGGACCATTGATGAAGGTAGTAGTAGTTTAAATGTGGCCACAGATGATGGTGTTAATTTAGTGCGTTTTGTTTCGCCAACAGCTTCAAATAGTGATGAAATTGAACCAGGTACACTGGGAGTAACAATAAGTTATTTTGAAGGTTGCGAGTTAAGGTCGGGTGAAGTTGTAGGATATTTGTCGGAAGTAGATATGACATTTAATTCACGACCTAATTGGAATTTTGAAGAAGGTTTGCCTTCTGGGGCACAAGTTGATTTTCAAGGTACTGCAACTCATGAATTAGGTCATGCGCACAGTATGGGACATGTTATTGATGAAGGTCAACTAATGCATTTTAATACTTTTTTTGGAGAAAATAGCGCAACAAGAAATATAGACAGTAATACTTTACAAGGAGCTAAACAGAATTTTGAATTTTCTAAAACTGGAAATTTCTGTAGAGGAACATCAGTAATTAAAAGTAAAACTTGCGATAGTTTATCAATAAACACGTTTGTTGAAAGACCTAAATTTATTGTTTTTCAAGAAAATAATTCAATAAAAGTAAGTTCGTTAAGTGTGGTGAGTAGATTATCTATTTTTGATTTAAACGGGCGACTGTTAGTAGATGCTGTTGATGAAAGTGAGTTGTCTACAGCCTTATTGCCTCATGCTGCTTATGTATTAGTAATAGAGGATTCAAATGGAGACTTACTTTATAGAAAATTTAGTTTATAAATAAATATTTGATTTATAAAACAAAAAAAGAGATGCCGAATAGCATCTCTTTTTATTTTGTAAATTTAATATAAATTATTTTTTCTCTGTAATTGTTCCTTTGATTTTTAATGGAAATGGAACAGCATCTGCATTGCTGTATACACTAATAGTTTTACGAATAGGACCTACTCGTTTTGTGTCATATTTAACTTCAATTTCACCTTTTTCACCAGGAGCTACAGGAGCTTCAGGTTTTTTTGGTATAGTACACCCACAGCTTGAGTATACTCTAGAGATAATTAAAGGTTCATTACCTGTATTTGTAAATGTAAATTTACGAACACCGTCAGCACCTTTTTCGATTGTACCATAATCGATTACTTCGGTTTCAAATTCAATTTTTGCTCCATTTTCTTTTTGTGATTCAACAGGGGTGTCTTTTTTTTCAGTGTCCTGAGCAAAAGCACCAAAACCAATAAAACTCACAAGAAATAGGCTAATTAATTTTTTCATGTTTAAAAATTTAATTCAATGTAAATGTAATTATTTTTTTGACAACTTCAAGGGGCATTAAATCTTTCAAGTTGTTATTTATATAGTTACTTTTGCAAACTATACTTCAAATATTAGACCAAAATGGCTATAGCTGCACAATACGATTCAAAAATAGTAGAAGAAAAATGGTATAACTACTGGATGAAGAATAATTATTTTCATTCAGAAGTTGATGATAGAGAGCCTTATACAATAGTAATACCTCCGCCAAATGTTACAGGAGTATTGCATATGGGGCATATGCTAAATAATACTATTCAGGATGTTCTTATTAGAAGGGCGCGTTTACGTGGTTATAATGCGTGTTGGGTGCCAGGAACAGATCATGCTTCCATTGCTACAGAAGCTAAAGTGGTAGCTAGATTAAAGGAGCAAGGAATTGAAAAAAGTGATTTAACACGTGAAGAATTTTTAAAACATGCCTGGGATTGGACCGAAGAGTATGGAGGTGTTATATTAGAACAACTTAAAAAATTAGGAGCTTCATGTGATTGGGAGCGTACCAAGTTTACATTAGATGATGACTTATATCGATCAGTTATAAAAACTTTTGTTGATTTATATAACAAAGGCTTAATTTACCGTGGTTATCGTATGGTAAATTGGGATCCCGAAGCTCAGACTACCTTATCAGATGAAGAGGTAATTCATGAGGAAAAACAAGGAGCTTTATACCATGTTAAGTATCAAATTGAAGGTAGTGGTGAGTATTTAGTAGTAGCTACAACAAGACCCGAAACTATATTTGGTGATACAGCTATATGTATTAATCCAGAAGATCCTAGATTTACACATTTAAAAGGGAAAAAAGCTATTGTACCTATAATAAATAGAGTAATACCTATTATTGAAGACGCATATGTGGATTTAGAATTTGGAACAGGGTGTTTAAAAGTAACACCTGCTCATGATGAAAATGATAAGATATTAGGTGATACTCATGACTTAGAAGTTATAGATATTTTTAATAATGACGCCACATTAAATTCATTTGGGTTACATTATCAAGGAAAAGATCGTTTTGTAGTACGTAAAGAGTTTTCTGAAGAGTTAAAAGAAAAAGGCTTTTTGATAAAAACCGAAACTCATATGCATAAAGTAGGGACTTCGGAGCGTACAAAGGCGGTTATTGAACCTAAACTTTCGGATCAATGGTTTTTAAAGATGGAAGATCTGGTAAAACCTGCCATTAAAGCAGTTTTAGGTGATGACACGTCTATTAATTTGCATCCTAAAAAGTTTGAAAATACGTACCGCCATTGGATGGAAAATATTAGAGATTGGAATATATCACGTCAGTTATGGTGGGGACAACAAATACCTGCATATTATTATGGAGAAGGTAAAGAAGATTTTGTTGTAGCTGAAACTAAAGAGGCAGCATTAAAATTAGCACAAGAAAAAACAGGAAATCAATCATTAAAGGAAAAAGATTTGAAGCAAGATGAAGATGCTTTGGATACCTGGTTTTCTTCGTGGTTATGGCCAATGAGTGTGTTTGATGGTGTTAATAATCCTGAAAATGAAGAATTTAAATATTATTATCCTACTAATGATTTAGTTACTGGACCGGATATTTTATTTTTCTGGGTAGCTCGAATGATTATTTCTGGGTATGAATATACAGGTGAAGCACCATTTAAAAATGTGTATTTAACGGGATTAGTTCGAGATAAGCAACGACGTAAAATGTCCAAATCATTAGGGAATTCGCCCGATGCATTAAAGCTTATTTCTGATTATGGAGCCGATGGCGTACGTGTTGGATTATTGTTAAGCTCTGCAGCTGGAAATGATTTGATGTTTGATGAGGATTTGTGTAAGCAAGGAAAATCATTTGTGAATAAAATATGGAATGCTTTTCGTTTAATAAAAGGTTGGGAAACCACTGCAGAAGAAAAAACACAACCTAAAGCAGCAGCTAAAGCGATAGCTTGGTATAAAGATAAGTTTCAATCTGTATTAGTATCCATTGATAGTAATTTTGAAAAATATAGATTGAGCGATTCGCTAATGTCAATATATAAATTGGTATGGGATGATTTTTGTAGTTGGCTGCTTGAAATGGTTAAGCCTGCTTATGGGGAATCGATTGATCGAAAAACCTTTGAGTCTGTGATTGCTTTGTTAGAAGATAATTTACGCTTGTTGCATCCTTTTATTCCTTTTGCATCCGAAGAAATTTGGCAAAATATTACTGATCGTACTTCCGCGGAAGCCTTAATAATAAATACCTATCCACAACAAGTTGATTTTGATAGTCAGTTGTTAGAAAACTTTGAAGTAGCTAAGGATATTATTTCGGGGATTAGAACCATTCGTAAGGATAAAAATATATCATTTAAAGAAACGATTGAGTTGCAGATAATCAATAATGAGGCTATACCAGCTGATTTTGATTGTGTTGTTGAGAAATTAGGAAACATAGTTTCATTAAATTATGTAAATGAATCCCCTGAGGGAGCACTTTCTTTTAGAGTAAAATCAAATGAATATTTTGTGCCTTTGAAAGGGGCTATTAATGTGGAAGAGGAATTACAAAAATTACAAGAGGAGTTGAGGTATACGGAAGGTTTCTTAAAAAGTGTAAGTAAAAAACTTTCTAATGAACGATTTGTAGCTAATGCCCCTGAGCAAGTAGTAGCAAATGAACGTAAAAAAATGGAAGATGCGCAAGCTAAAATAGAAACATTAAAGGCGGGTATTTTGACCCTTTCTTGATAAATAATTTATTCTATAATGAAGTAGAATTTATTTTGAAATCATTTTGTTGGTTAAGTGTTATGGAATTGCATCTATAAATAATTCGTATTCAGCAAACAAAAAAATAAGACCTGAGTTTTTCTCAGGTCTTATTTTTTTGTAATAATTAACCTACAAAACAATTGTTTTTAGTTCTTTTATCTGTATTTTTGAGTGTTTTAACGATTTTGTTAAAAATCTTTCTATTTGATTGTTATATGGATTTGATTTTTTAAATTATTGTTAATCAGTTTATTGTGCAATTTTTAATCTCAAAATCCCCCCAGATGAAGAAGAGAAAGCTACTTTTTATTTTATTGTTAATTGTAGGTTTTGTAGTGGTTAAAGCTCAGGATTTAACCATTGATACAATGCAAAATGTTGAACAATTAATAGAAAATAATCTGGTTGAAGGAGTTGGAGATTGTGAGTTAACAGAAAATCAAGTGTCACCTATAAACGGTTCAATTGACGCTACTCCAATTATTAGTTTTGGGAATTTTACAGCGAGTGGAAATAATGGTTTTAATTTAACAGAAGGAATATTAATAGCAACAGGTAGAGCAGGTCAAGCCAACGCAAGTACAGCAGGTATTGGAGATGGTACAGTAACTTGGATAGGAAGTACTGATTATGAAAATGCCATAGGAGTATCGCCGGGAACTACATTTAATGCAACAGAAATCGAATTTGATTTTTTTGCCTTGCAGGATAATATTACATTCAATTATGTTTTTGCTTCTGATGAATATGCCTCTGGAGCAGCTAATTTTTGTTCAAATAATGATGGTGTTGTTATTTTAATTAAAGAAGCTGGGAGTAGTGGGCCATTTACAAATATAGCATTAACACCGGATGGTCGTCCAGTAACTGTAGCAAATGTTCATGAAGAAGGCGTTGGAGTTACATCGGCAACATCATGTCCTGCTGAAAATGGATCATTAATAGCTAATGGAGGAGCAAGATCACCAAGTACTCGTGTAAATTACACTCAATATACAGAAACTTTAAGAGCAAATACCAATTCGGTAATAGGAACAACTTATACCATAAAAATAATTGTTGCCGATGGTGGAGATGCATTTTCTGATTCAGCAGTTTTTATTGAAAAAATCACTAATGAATTATCATTAGATTTAGGTAGGCTAGAAAATGCCGTGTTTACTCCAGGAAATGTAAATGATTGTGCAAATTTAGTAACCTTAAGTCCAGAGCAATTATTTCCTGCTACGGCACAATATTTTTGGAGTAGTAGTGTGGATACGAGTTTGTCTGTAAATACAAGAACACTAGATGTTACAGAGTCAGGAATATACACTTTAAGTGTACAATTAAATGCAGCTTGTAGTATTGAAGCAGAAATCGAGGTGGATTTGTCAAATATACATTCTGGAAATTCAATAACAACACTCTCAGAATGTGTGTCGGGTGCCATTACAAGTCAAGTATTTGATTTAACGGTAAAAAGTACAGAAGCATTGGCTGGCAGAGATGGAGGATCTACAGTTTCTTTTTTTACAAGTTTAGCTGAAGCTGAAAATGACTCGGGTACACCAATAGCAAACCCTAGTGCACATACAGCCAACAATAATGATACTATTTTTGTAAGTGTTATAGAACCGTCGGGATGTAAATTTATTTCTAGTTTTCAGTTAAGTATAGGGCAAGGGGAGAATATTGCAGTTGAGACTAGAAATTTCTCTGTTTGTGACTCAGAACTCATTATAGGAACTACGCTTAATGATGCTGATGGTTTTGAGGCAATTACAACTTCAGATATTACAGCTCAGTTTTTTTCGACAGTATTGGGTAGTTTTACCTATTTTGAGGATATCGCTTTGAGTGTTCCGTTTGATGAATCACGTGTATATACAGGTAGTTTTACTATTTATGCGCAAAACATATCATCTTCTGGCTGTCCAAGTAACGCTATACCCATTGGTATAACAATAAGTAGTCCTCCTGTAGGCGTTCCTTTTGACGAAATTGAAGGAACTAATGCTATTTTTGAAGAAATTATTATTTGTGATGTAGATCCCAAGGATGGTTTTGCTGATTTTGACTTAACACCAATAAGGGATCAAATAGTAGCATCTGGAATTACAGGCGTAGATATCAGCTTTCACAGGAGTGTTGGTGATGCACAAGATGGAGTAAATCCAATAGCAGATCCTTCAAATTATACCAATGAAGAAGAGAATATACAACGTATTGCTGTTCGTGTAGTTAATACAGGCCAAGATTGTCCAATTGTAAGGGCTGTAACTTTAAAAGCTCGTCATCTAATATCAGATAGTACAGTTGAGGATGTAAGTGCATGTGATGATGACGATGATGGTTTTACGGTTTTTGATCTTTCAGGTAAAAAAAATGAAATTTCAACAGAATTTGAGGTGGAATTGTATGCCTCGCTTGCTGATTTTGATGCCAATGTTCCCATTACAAACGCAGAGTTAGTTGCTTATACAAATACAGAGGTGGATAGGCAAACTATATACGTGCGTTTAACAGATGATGATCCTTTATGTGAAGATAGAGATACTTTTGACTTAATTGTATCGCCTAGAGTTACAGTAAATACACCTGCAGAGGTGATAACTGTTTGTGATATCGATTCGGATAGCCAAATAGATGGATTACCTACATTGTTTCAAGCTGAAGTAGCACCACAAATAACAACTGATGTAGCTTTGGGATTAAGTTATTATACAAATCAATTTGATGCTAGTAATGTCGATGATACCTCAATAGCAGCATTAACGGATGCGGATATAGGTACATCGGGGACTTATTGGGTAAGAGCCACTTCTAATGATGGATGTATTTCTGTAGTATCATTTCAATTACAAGTAAACTCAGCTCCAGATGTAGTTGCTTTGGATCCTATTTTTGTATGTTATGATAGGTCAATGACTATTCCTTTTCAAGATGTCACTCAAAGAGTTACTACAGCGGATAAAAACCAGTTTAATGTTGATTATTTTAATACACAAGCATCTGCAGAATTAACACCGCTTTCATCGGATGATTTAATTCCAATCTCTGAAGTAACTAATTATGATATTTCTTTAGATGAAGATGCTAGAATTTGGGTGAGATATGAAAATAGGACAACAGGTTGTGTTTCAGTTCAGCAGCAACAATTTGTTATTAATACACTCCCCGTAATTGAGAATGACGAAGATTTTTTATTATGTGTTAATCCAGGGAATTCATTAACAGCAAATTTTGATTTACGTAGTAGGGATGCTCTAATATTAGGCTCTCAAACAGATAAGTTTGTAAGGTATTACAGTTCGTCAATTGCCGATGCTAATTCGGGAGGTAGTATAGGTGAAATTATAAATCCAATTTTTTCGAGTACTATTGCTGAGAGGCCAATTTATTTTAGAATAGAAAATAATGATGACCCAAATTGTTTCGTGACAGGTCAATTCAATTTAAAAATAGAAGAAAATGCAGCAACAATTCCTATTGATCGTTTAATAGAATGTGAAGGAGATACACCAAGTGTGGCTATTTTTAATTTACAAAATGCTATTGATATTATTACAAATAATGGAGCTATAACTGGAGTTGCAGTTGATTTTTATGCAAATGATGAAGATGCAGGCTTTGTTGATTTGAGTACTGCAGGAGCACAGAGTATTCAGGTGCCATCAGCAAATGGAGTAGCATTGCCATTAGATGGGTATGAAAATCAAACACCATTATCTCAGGAAATAGTAGCTCGTATTACCAATGTAAATGGATGCGTAACTTTTGACAAATTTTTACTTATCGTTGATGAAAGGCCTGAAGTAGCCTCATTACAGGATATAAATATTTGTGATACAAGCAATAATGGAGTGGAGACTGTTAATTTAAGAGATGTGGAGTCGACTTTTGTATTCAATTTTGCAGGTAGACAAAGAGAGTTGGCTGCTACAGGTGGAGTACTTTATTTTAGAACCGAATCTGATAGAGCTTCTCATAGCGAGGTTACTCCTTTAGATATTGATGCAGATCAAGCCTTCGAAATTACAAGTTTTGATACTCCAATATATTTGAGGATTACTTCTGATTCAGGGTGTATTTTTGAAACATCATATCATATATTATTGAATCAATTACCAGAAATTACAGGAAAGGATGTAGTCTTGTGTGAGGATACCTTGGGTTCAAATAGTTTTACGATTAGTGATTTAGGTGAGTTAAATAATGATTTTCAGTTTGTAGATAGTGCTAACCCAATAAATGAAAATGTAATAGTACGCTACTATTTGGATGCAGGTGGCTCAAGTCCTCTATTGGGTAGTTTTACAAAAAATAATAGCGTAAATGAAATTTTTGCTGAAGCTTTTAACACCGAAACTTTATGTACTTCTGAAACTATTGTTAGACTAGGTTTAATTGCCAATCCAATTCCTTTAGTAGCCTTGCCAGATCCATTGGACTTAATAGTTTGTGATTTAGATGGAACGTTAGATGGGGTTACCGATTTTGATTTTTCTGATTTAAACACAAGAGTGTTAAATGGACAAAATTCAACAAATTTTACAGTATCATACCATGATACTATGGAGGATGCTGATGCAAATATAGTTTTAAGTGATGTGAATAGAGCTACAACTAAATCATATGTAGCTCGCGTTACAAGCAATAGTACTTTGTGTTATAATACTATTGTATTTAATGTAACAGTAAATACTATTCCACAAATAGAACCACTTACTCAAGTTTTAGAGCGTTGTGATATAGGTAATGATGGAACTGAAATATTTAATTTGAATAGTATTGAAGCAAACTTTGTTCCAGTTACTGGAGCGGTATTAGATTATACAGTTCGTTATTACACAACAGCATCCAGAAGTGCTTCAAATGAAATAACAGGTGTAAACATAGGACAGTTTTCTGTGAATAGATTTGGAGAGCAACTTATTTATTTAACACTAACTTCTACTGCTGATACTAATTGTACTTACGAAAGTGAATTTAGAATAAACCTGATTCAGTTACCTCAAATTAATTCTGTAACAACACCTGTACAATTTTGTGAAGGCGAATTATTTGGAGAGAAAAGAGCAGCATTGACAAGCTTACTTGTTCCTATTACTGAAACAGATTTAACAATTACTTATCATACAGATATGGCAGCTTCAGCTGCTACTGAAATTAATGATACTGATAGTATTCCAAATGGGCAGATTTATATTAAAGCGGTACAAGAAAATTTAACTTGTCAAACTATTTTACCGGTTACCTTGGAAGAGATTCCGCTACCCGTTATTAATCAATTAAGTTTGTCAAGCAGAACAGTTTGTGATGATGATGAATTTAATGATGGGTTTATTGTTTTTAATTTTGAGAGTTTAAATACTGAAATATTAGGAAGTCAAAGTGCATCAGCGTTTAATGTGACTTATCATTTAACACAGAATGATGCCGAACGAAATGTTCAATTATCAGCGGATAGACGTATAAATTCAGGGACATATTATGTTAAAGTTAAAAATGAAGCTTTAGGTTGCGAGTCTATTAATGAAATTGAGTTATTTGTAGAGCGTATTCCTGTAATTGAATTAGAAGATGTTGTTTTTTGTGTGAATAACCCAACGCGTTTGATTAATGGTGATACAGGTAACGATAATGATGTGTTTTATGAATGGACATTTAAAAATGAATTAGGAAACCAAGTAAGGCCTACTATTACTGGTCCAAAAACTATTGAGTTAAGTCCGTCTGATATTGGAATGTTTGTCACATTGGAGGTTAGAAACAATACAATAAACTCATGTGTAGCCTTTGAAACATTTGAAGTGAAACAATCTCAAAGTGCCGAAATTATTATTGACAATATTATAAAAGGTTTTGATTTAAATCAAGTAACCATTGAGGTGTCATCAGAAGGGGAATATACTTATGGCTATGATGATCCTGACCCAGCAAATAGTCAGGAATCTAATGTAATAGAAAATGTATTGCCAGGGAGGCATACTATATGGGTTTTTGATAAAAATGGATGTGATCCAAGCATGAGAGAATTTGTTTTTATAGATTACTTCCCTTATTTCACTCCTAATGGTAGCGGTCCAATTGAAACCGAAACTTGGCATGTGAAATCAATTGAAGAAATACCAGGAACATTAGTGTACATATATGATCGTTTTGGAAAGTTATTAAAAACATTGACTAGTGATAGTCAAGGTTGGGATGGAACTTTTAATGGAGTACCTGTACCTACTGATGACTATTGGGTGTTAATTAGAACGCCAGATGGAGAGGAAATTAAAGATCACATTACCTTAAAAAGGTAATGTGATCTTTAATGGAGATTGATTTTAAGTAATATCTAATTAATAAAACTAATCTGAATAGACCTATCACTGATAAAAGAAAGGTTTTCATGTTAACTCATGGTTTAAAACTTTAGATTATTTAAGAAAAAATACTAAAGTTTGTAGTGTAGAATTAATTGAATAAGAAATTCTTTTTATAAAGCATCATAGGTAAGTTTTTTTTAAAAATTAATTAGAGGTATGCTGTATTATATTGGTATATTGTTTAAATAACCCGCATGTACTATAATTAGTTGATTAATCTACATATAAATACAACTGCGGGTCAAGTAACAAAGCTCAACTTAATGTCAAAACAGCTTTTTTGTTGTTAATAACTGTTTTGTGTATTGTTTGTAGTTCTTTTTTAAATAATTCGAATAAGTTTTTTATGGCTATTTTGTGAATAGCATTTAAGTTTATATCATAAGATTCAAAGAATTTTAGCCCATCCCATAATAGTTTTTGTACCAACTCTAAAAGGGATTTGTTATGGACTTCTTGTTGAGTTAGTTTTTCCCAACTATTTTCAATAGTTAATTTTTTTAAAGTATAAATATCACAAACATTCTTAGTGGATTCAACAGCGTTGTTGATAAGCTGAATAACATCACCAAAATATGATTGCTCACCATAAAGTGTTATTATAATTTCGTGAATATTTTTAACATATTCAGTTAAAAATCTATTTTGGTTTTCCACCATTAAAGCAATTTTATAAGGGGTTTTTTCATTTGTTTCACATAATATTGTGGTTTTTTTGTTTTTAAAAGAAAAGTCAGCAATAAAAGTATTTAACATTTCGGTACATAGTTGTAAAGCTTTGAGCCATTTATTATACTCCTTTTGTAAATTAAATGGTAATTCTGTTTTTTTTAGGCTACCAATACAATACATACTTAGCAATGATTCTATTTCTTTAGAGGAGTTATGGTTAGCTCTTTTAAATTCGTAAGTGCCATCACGCCCACTATTGTCAATTATAATTTTATCACCTCCGGGATGTATTTCTTTAAATTCTGTAACATCATATACTTTATTATTAATTGAAAGCCAATATCCATTTTTGTCATTGTTTTTATTGATAATATCAGACATATAATAGTTTTTATGTGTATTGCTTTCTATAAGATTTGGTGATGTAAATACATCTTGCATATATCTGTTTTCAGAAAATAAAGCATAGAATTGCTCTTTAGCCTCTAAATTTTTGGGCATTTTTTTTGCTATAATTTGTTTAATACAATTAAGAATTGATAAAGAAAACCCAGCTTTTCCACAAGTGTAAAATAAGCCTTCACTCCCTTTTTTATTAGCTATAATTTGCTGGTATATTTTTGAGGTATGTTCTTTTTGTAAAATAATATGGTCAATTTTTATATTTTGGAAACTTGCAAATATTAACTCACCTTCGATTTTTGATTTGTCTTTGTCCAAGACTAAATGCTCTCTAGTCGCTATAATGTTTAAATCTACTTCATTAACTATTAGTAGTTCTTTAAGTTCGTTTTTATAGATAATATCATCTACAGATTTTACAGATAAAAAAATAGAGAGCTGTTTTAATTTATTTTGACGTTTTATTTCTATCCAAAAGCTTCTAAAAGGTGCAATGCCTGAACCAGCAGCAAATAGTGTAATATATTCGTTGTTTATTGTTTTTGGTAATGAAAAGCGTAAAGGTCTACTAATATTAATTGGTATTTTCGAGTGAGTGTTTATTTCTTCTGTAGTTAAAAAATGGGAGCAAACCCCTTTGTAGACTTTGTCATTTATAGTTGTTTTACAGTCACTAATAGTGAGTTCAATTTTAGTATTGTCAAAGCCTGATGAAATACTGTACATTCTTTCTTGTTCAGGATGTAGGCAATCCATAAAATGAGGCAATAGCATTTGTGATACATTTGACGAAAAGGCTACTAATTTTTCAACCAATTCTAATAATGAAATTTGTTTAGTGTTAGTATCTATTTTAAAAAACAGTTTTAAATGAGGACATAACGAAAGGATACTATTAGTATCATTGATTTTAGCAGATAGTAATATTTCATAAACACTAGCTTGCTCAACATTTTTATTGTAATAAGTTTCAAAGTAATTTTTCCATTCATTATTAAGTATTATGGGCTCTTTTCCAGTTAAGTTTAGTAATTCAATTATTTTATGAACAGTTTTTTTTCCATTTTTGGGAATAACAGAACATCGATCTCCGGGTCTGTAGGTAATCCCTTTGCTTTTGGTGTTGATCTCAACTTTTGTAATGTTTTCAGATTTACTTTTTGTTCGTTTGGAAACAAATCCAAAAGGGCATTTTAATTTTTTTGTAGCATATCTTTCTAATCTTGTCGTTTCAAGTTCATCATCAACTTCTTCCCATGTTCTTTCTTTAAATAATCCACTAAAACCACCAATTGTTACCGATCTACCTACTTTAAATGCCATTTGTAAATAACCATAAACTTTCCTTCGGTGTACTCCTAAAAAGCCTTTGTCTCCAGAGTAACTTTCGATAAAAGAATAAAAAGCTCCATTTAGCTCTTCGTCATTTTGTTGATTGATATAGTTATTAATTGAAATTTCATCAACTGCCTTTAAAAAGTTTTGCCAATGTTTAGGATACCATTCTCTTATAAGAATAGCTTCTTTGCCTAATATGGTATCGTATTTGGCACGTTCAATAAAAGTATCAATTAAATGAAAAAAAGGGGATGATGTTCCACTAGGTCCTTGAACACCTTCTTTAATAGGAACAGCAAATGGAGCAACTGTTTTAGCCCATATAACAGGATCTACATAAGTCTTGCTTCGAGGGTTTGGATTGATTTTTAAAAAACTGTTCTCGGTTACTTGCAGCGTTATTTCTTTAAGAGCAAGTAAACCGTTAATTACCTCTCGCTTATTATTTTGAACTATTGCATTTTGGATATTAACTACATGTTTTATTACATCAATAGTTTTAAAAGCAATTTCTGTTTGTGTAAGGTAAAAAACACGCTCTTCTTGATTGTTAACTGTTGGGGTTAATAATTCAAGATTATCTAATTCAAATTTGTTGTTTATATTTTTTTGTTTCCAATTATATATAATTAAATCAATATAAGAAAGAAATGGTTGAGGTCTTTCTAACCTTTCTGTAATTACTTTCCAGGGTTTTTCTATTGATTCAGGAATATTTAAATCTTCATTCCGTTCATTTCTTACGTAAGCATGTGCAAGTATACTCATAAGCATACTTGCTCGGCATAAATACTTTTCATCAAGTAGAGTGGCATCTAGGGTTTCTAGTTTTTGTAATGAAACTCTCAAGGTTTGATTTTTGTAGTGCTTAGGAAGTTCTTGAGCTATTTCATCCCAAATTTTAAATGGAGCAGGTAAATTTGAAATAGGATTTAAAAGGGGCATAAATCCTCTTTTAAAAGAGAGGAATCCTAAATTTTCATGTCCATTTTGGGTGTTAATTTTTTCGGCATATACGATATAGTTATGCGAGGAGCTATATATTTTAGTGTTCATTATGGTTAGTTTAGCTTTTTAGTTTAGTACATGCTTTAATGAAATTTAATTGGTTAGTTAAAATAGATTTGAGAGGGGGAATTTGTTTGTATGCAGCTAGTTGCATTTAATTTCTTCCATTTTGTAAAGAATTTTAGATATTATTTGTGAAGCATCTAAATAACCTTGATTTAGTATTTCTGTAATACCATTCATTTTTATGGCACAAGCAGGGTATCCTTCAAAGCCTAATAATTGAGTGTTTAAAAATTCTAATTCAACTTTCTCAGCTTCGATTTTACTATTTAATCTATCCAAGAAATAGTTGATATCAATAGGGTAATCTTCTAAAAGTTCGATATATGTACTGTCAGCTTGAATATCTTTTCCGTATTTGAAAAAAGCAGTTTGTATATCAGAAGCAAATTCAAATGTGCCTTCAGAAAAAACATCTCTCATAATGGCCACTGCTATTGATGCTTTTTTTGAGTCATAACTATAATGGGTATTGTTTAATAATTTTAAAAAGTTAGCTCCAAATAAGCGACCAGATCTATCGCTAACATTTTCCATATTCTTTTTAATATGCTCACTAATGTATCCCATTTTTAGGCCCCTTAAACCAGCAAAGATGCCTCCATTAACAAGTTTGAAGTCAGCAATATGTTTTAAGTCATCTATTACAGTCTTTATCTCATTTGAAAAACCATAGCACCAACCACAAAGTGGATCATATCCATAAATAATTTCAATTTTTTTTATTTGATTGTTTTTAGGTTTAGAAATTGTAGCAACATCTTTGATGCTTTTTTCTTCTAAAATCAAGCTGTCTGTGTTTAAATAATTCATGATTTTCTTTTTTTATTAATTTAAATTATAGGAATGGTTATGCCAGTCAAATGTTTTTTTAAACGGTTGTTCAGCTACAGGAACAAGCAAATCATTGGGATACATTACTTGTTTTTTTACACTGAATATTTTTTTAGCATGCTTATGAACTTTATTGATGAGTTTTTTACTTATGCAATTTTCAGAAATATTATAAAATTCATATACTTCTTTTAATGTAGATCTGTCTTTCTTTAGATGTATTACCGAGAGTTTATTTTCTCTAAATACAGTCTTGATCATTTCTATGACTTCTTCGCACCTAGAATTATATATATGCTTACAAATATTGTGATCAACAATGATTAATTCTGGTTGGGTATGATGAATGGCCAGAATTAGATTAATAAAATAATCATTGAAATCTTGATGTAATATTTGCTTTGTAATTACAAAATACAAGCAGTTTGCATTTGAAAATTTGTTCTTTAATTGATATAATTGATCAAGCTTTTTCTCGACAAAGAAATTTTTATCTAAAAAACTTTCTGAATTTTTTTTAATATCATCTTGAACATTTTGATCTTTTTTTTGTAGATTCTTTTTGACATACGTACCTTGTAATGAGAAGGGACTTATTATTAGTATTTCCTTCATAATTAAATCATTTTAAGATTAATTGATAACTCAATTTAATATATAACTTTCGTTAAATCAAGTGCTTACCAATTGGTGGGGTACTTACCTTTTGGTTGGTTTTACTGATAATCAAGTGATAACAAATGGAAAAAAAAGAAAAAAAATTAATTGACACCTGTCCAGTTCGTAAATCTTTGGACATTATTGGAGGTAAATGGAAGTTGTTAATTATTGGTCAATTTTTCGGAGCAGACATGCTTCGGTATGGAGATTTGAAGAAATTGATACCAGAAATTAGCGAAAAAATGCTTAATCAAGAGCTGAAATTTCTGTTAAAAGTAAATATTTTATCAAAAAAAGTATATCATGAAATACCACTACGAGTAGAATATTCATTAACTGATTTAGGAAGACAGGTAATACCGTTTATAGGTATGTTAGCTGATTTAGGTAATAAATTAGAGGAATTAGAGGGAGATAAGGTAAAGGTGTAATTTAATTTGGATTACTGTTTTATGAGTAGATTATTACCTAAGATAGGTTTTGACAAGTTCAATATATCCAAGTTTAGCTTCATCTTTACTCAAACCCCTTACTTGTAGTAATGCATTAACTTTAAAGGCATTCCTAAGTTCAACTTCATCAGTAGGTCTGTAAAGACCGGGGTCTTCCGTGGCTTGTTTGTAATATGCGTAAAATTTTAATTTAATGTCTGTAGCTAATAGTTTTGGATAGCTATTTGCTTCTTCTACGGCTTTTAAAAAAGTTTTATGTATTGTTTTGCTATCCATTAATCATTCTGCTGCATTACGGTTGCTAAAATGCTTTCTCCACCTCGAACTTTATCTTCTAAATTAACGTTGATCTTTGTTCCTAATGGTAAAAAAACATCAACTCTTGAGCCAAATTTGATAAAACCATTATCAGCGCCTTGTGCTACAATTGTGTTTTCCTTAGCATAATTTACAATTCTTTTTGCTAAAGCACCTGCAATTTGACGATAAAGTACATTTATTTTTGAATTTTCGATAACAACTGTAGTGCGTTCATTTTCTTCAGATGATTTTGGGTGCCAGGCAACTAGAAATTTACCTGGGTGGTATTTACTAAAAAGTACCTTGCCTCCAATTGGGTTTCGGGTAACATGTACGTTTATTGGTGACATGAATACGGATACTTGTATTCTTTTTTCTTTAAAAAACTCTTTTTCAAATACCTCTTCTATTACAACAACTTTGCCATCTACAGGGGATACAACAATGTTGTCGTCAGTTTTTGTGTTACGTTTAGGGTTTCTGAAAAATTGAAGAATAATTATTAAAAAGAAGACAGCAACAGCATATAAAATACCTTTTAAAATAATATTATCAATAAAAAAATAAGTAGTCAAAGCTAATGCAGAAACTAGAATTAATGTTATTGTTATGATTTTGTAACCTTCTTTATGAAACATATGTAATTATTTGTAGATACAAAAATACAAAAGGACTTGCATATAATATACTATCAAGGCGATCAAATATGCCTCCGTGGCCTGGCATTATTTTTCCACTATCTTTTACGCCAGCTTGTCGTTTAAATTTTGATTGAATTAAATCGCCAATAGTTCCGAATATAGCCACAATAGCAGCAATAATTATCCAGTCTATTAATGATAAGCTAATGGTGAAATATGAAATCAGCATCCCACCTATAATAGCAGCAATAAAACCTCCAGCAAAGCCTTCAATAGTTTTTTTTGGAGATATTTTAGCATATAATTTATGCTTGCCAAAATTTTTACCTGTTAAATAAGCAAATGAATCATTAACCCATATGAGTATAAGTAAACCTATAATGTATGTGGGATTGTAATTGCCAAATTGGTCAAAAGGGATAAGAGTTAAAAAGAAAAAACAACTGATTAGATAAAAAATACTAACTATATATTTCTTTTTTTCGAACATTGGAATGATTCGAATAAAAAGAAGATCTTTTAACAATAGTAGTTGTACAAAAAGTGAAACAAATAAAAATGACCATGTAATTGTTATGGGAATTTTTATAAAATGAGTTGCTATAAAACCAAGTATAAGAATAACATATAAGGAGATTTTTTTAAAATGTATTAATTGTTGAAATTCATTCAAACAAATGAGTGAGAATATAAAAAAAACGCCTAAAAATGAATACTTATGGAGCAATATAGAGCCAATAAGTATACATACATATATAAATCCAGAAAGTGTTCTGGTGTATAGTTCTTTCATGCTATAAGTCTTCTACTAAAAGTAGGTATAGGTTTTTTGCGCTACTTCCATAGGTCAAAAAATTATTTTCTTTTTGGGCTTCAAACAATTGTATGGTGGTAATATTGGTAGGTATATAATTGCTTTTTTTGTTTTTTATGCCTTTTAAGCCTTCGCTAATTGTGCTAATCAGCTGACTAGTGTAAGCAATGATAATAAAATTTTCAGGTAATTCATCTAGTTTTTTTTCTTTCAATTGATTGGATGAAACTAAAATACCCCCACTATTGCCAATTAAATATTCACACGAAGCAAAGTAGACATTCGCAGAAACTTTTTTAGTAAAATCAATACTAAACTGTGAAAACTGTTTTTGTAAATGAGTCTCAAAACAACAAATTTCGTTGTTATGCCACTCATTTTCTAATAAAATATTATCAAATGTTTGAAAAGCTTCATGTTCGTTTTCGCAATACAAAAATTTACCTCCTTTTTCTCTAAAGTTGAGCATAAATTGTTCATCAACTGGAAGTTCATTTTCGGGCATGTACTTGCTTGTTGAAAATGAGTCGTCCTCCTCCTTTTGAGGTTTGTTACGTGACGAAAAAAGTCTTCTGAACAAACTCATATTACTTTACTTATAATTGATTGCAATATATTCATTACTACTAACGAGAAAAAGGTGTTATTCTTACGTTTATTTTTCTTCTTCGTTATTAGTCTCAGCGTCAATAACTATTGGGGTTTCTTTTTTAAAGGGTCTTTCTCCAAAAATTTCTACTAAATCATCTTTAAAAATAACTTCTCTTTCAAGTAAAACTTCGGCAAGTTGAGTCATTTTTTCCTTGTGAGTTTCAAGTAGGTCAATAGCACGTTGAAATTGAGTTTCAATAATGTTTTTTATTTCAGCATCAATTAATTCGGCAGTTTTTTCACTGTATGGTTTTAGAAATCCGCTTTCTCCAGCAGGGTCATAATAAGTAATATTTCCTACTTTTTCGTTTAAACCATATATCATAACCATAGCTTTTGCTTTTTTGGTTACACTTTCAAGGTCGCTTAATGCACCTGTAGATATTTGGTTAAACATAATTTTTTCTGCAGCACGTCCACCCATAGTGACACAAATTTCATCTAAAAACTTATTAGTTCGAGTAATGTGAGCTTCTTGCGGTAAATACCAAGCAGCTCCCAATGATCTTCCTCTAGGGACTATGGTAACTTTTACTAAAGGATCTGCATGTTCTAAGAACCAACTCACTGTAGCGTGTCCAGCTTCATGATAAGCTATAGTTTTCTTTTCTTCTGCAGAAAATAAATTACTTCGTCTTTCTAGTCCACCAACTATACGATCAACGGCATCTAAAAAATCTTGTTTTCCAACAGTCTTTTTACCTTTACGGGCAGCTATAAGAGCAGCCTCATTACATAAATTTGCAATGTCTGCACCGGAAAAACCAGGGGTTTGTTTTGCTAAAAACTCAATATTTAAGTTGTCGTCTTTTTTTAGAGGTTTTAGGTGGACTTTAAATATGGAAAGTCTTTCGGTTAAATTAGGTAAGTCTACATAAATTTGACGATCAAAACGACCAGCTCTCATTAAGGCTTTATCTAAAACATCAGCACGGTTGGTAGCTGCAATTACAATAACATTAGTATTTGTGCCAAAACCATCCATTTCGGTTAAAAGTTGGTTAAGGGTGTTTTCACGTTCATCATTAGATCCAGACATATTGTTTTTTCCACGTGCTCTACCAATGGCATCAATTTCATCAATAAAAATAATGGCAGGTGATTTATCTTTAGCTTGTTTAAATAAATCACGTACACGTGAAGCTCCGACACCTACAAACATTTCAACAAAATCAGAACCAGATAAAGAAAAGAAAGGAACTTTTGCTTCTCCAGCTACAGCCTTTGCTAATAATGTTTTTCCAGTACCAGGAGGCCCCACTAAAAGAGCACCTTTAGGTATTTTTCCTCCCAAAGAAGTATATTTTTCTGGATTTTTTAAAAAATCAACAATTTCTTGTACTTCTTCCTTGGCTCCTTCTAAACCAGCTACATTTTCAAAGGATGTTTTTACATCAGTATTTTGATCAAATAGTTTGGCTTTTGATTTTCCAATATTGAAAATTTGACCTCCAGGTCCACCGCCACCGCCACCACTCATACGGCGCATAATAAAAATCCATACACCTATAATAAGGGCGAATGGTAGTAGTGAAATCAATAAATCTCCCCATACATTTGATTCACTACTATATTGTACAGGAGTATTTATGTTGTTAGATGATTTTATTTGATTTATAGTGTTTTCAAAGTTTTGTAAATCACCAAATTCAAACTGATAATCGGCTCTTTCTTTACCCGATGTATTGGATAAAAAAGTATTTCCAGTTTTCTTTTTGTGTTTTTCTAGGCGTTTTGCTTCGGTAGTTAAAAAAACTTTAGCAATTCTTCTATTAACAATAACTACTTTGTTAACTTCATTTTCCTTTAGGTAAGTTTGAAATTCCGAAGGGGATATTTCGTTTTTACCAGCTAAATCACCTTCAAAAAAGGTAATAGCAAAAAAACCTAATACAACTAAGGCTATAATCCAATAAGAGTTGAATTTTGGTTTTTTGTTTAAATCTGATTTTTTGGGCTGATTTGCCATATATTTTTTTGCTAATTTTAATAATTTGTTTCTATGAGTGTGCTTTTTGCATCACCCCAAAGTTCTTCTATATTATATATTTCTCTAATGTGTTTTTGGAAAACGTGAACCACTACATTAATATAATCCATTAATACCCATTCGGCATTATCTGTACCTTCAATATTCCAAGGTTTATCTTTTAATGCTTTGCTAACAGTTTTTTGAACGGAACCAACAATGGCGTTTACTTGTGTGTTGGAAGTACCATTACAAATAATAAAATAGTCACATACTGTGTTTTCAATTTCTCTTAAATCAAGTATGGTAATGTCTTGTCCTTTTACTTCTTCAATACCTTTAATGACTTGAGCTATTAACAAATCATTGTTTTTTTCTTGTTTCGACATTCAAATTTTTTTTACTCTTTCTTGCATGCTAGTAGCAAATTTAAGAAATTGTGATCAGTTGATGTTTTATAGTCTATATGCTAATTTACGGTATTCAAAAAAAAGATAAAGCCGTTTTTTTATTAGTTATAACAAAGTTATTCTTTTTTGGCTTTTTAACACCTTATTTGTACAAGCAAAAGTCTATAATTTTAATGAAAATAATCAAAGTTGATGCCATACCATCTACAAATAGTTTTTTAAAAGAAGCTTTACGGCAAAAAAGTATTGTAGAACCAACATGTGTTTGGGCAAAAAAACAAACTAAAGGTAGGGGGCAGCGCGGATCAAATTGGGAAGCCGAAGCGGGTAAAAATCTTACTTTTAGTGTCTTTTTTTCAATTAAGGAGGCTGTCGCTTTACAGCCATTTGTTCTAAATATGCTAACCGCTTTGGCTGTAAAAAGTGTTTTAAAAAAAAATAGTTTACCGCATTTAAAAATTAAGTGGCCGAACGACATTTTGTCAGCCAATAAAAAGATTGGAGGGATTTTGATTGAAAATAGCTATCAAAATGGCGTTTTGTCCGAAACAATAATTGGAATTGGCTTAAATGTAAATCAAGTAGATTTTTATAATTTGCCTAAAGCCTCATCAATAAAAAATATACTAGGGATTTCGCTTTCGCTAGAAGAAATACTCCAGCAAATTTTAATGTGTTTAGAAAGTTTTTTTGAAAATTACCAGGCTAAAGATTTTAATAAATTGAAGCAAGATTTTGAAAATGCCATGTTTCGATACAAAAAGCCATCAACTTTTGTGGTTGATAATAGGGAGTTTGTGGGTATTATTCAGGGAGTGACTAATCAAGGTTTGCTGCAAGTGATGGAGGAAGATGAGTGTGTTAATACTTATGATTTAAAACAAATTGAATTGAAATATTAATTAGGTATAAAAAGCAAGCTCCATTTACTAGTAAATGGAGCTTGTTAAATATATAATTTGAATTCTAAATGTTTTTCAAATTTTCAGCCAAAGCATTTATAAAGTTTTGAATTGGCTTTTTAATCATCATAGCCATCATTGCATTAAATTCTCCGTCAAAAATAAGCTGAGTTTCAGTTTCGTTATCACTTAAGGCGTCAATATTTGCGGTAAGTGTGAAAGGAAGTTTATCGCTAGCTGCTCCAAGAACAACCTTACTTGGTGAAATCTGCTCTTTTTGTTTCAATACAATTTCGGGCATTCCTTTTAATTGAAACAGGAATTTTTCGTCACTAAGTTTTTCAAATTTTTGTTTGCTATCAGGCATTATTTGTTCAAAGTTTTCAACTTTAGTTAAAAAATTAAATACTTCTTGAGTGTTTTTGCTAATACAAACTTTAGGGCTTTCTAAATTCATGCTTTTTCGTGATTTGTTATTTTTTTGTTGGTTAAAAGGAATGTTAGTTGTTAAATGTAATGTTATTTATTTACCCCATTCCGATGGGTTTTTTCTCCAATTTTGTAGCGTTTTAGCTTCTTCAGCTGTTATGTAGTTGGCTTCTTGAGCTAAAACAATTAAATTTTCGTAGTTGCTAAGTGTGTGTAGCGTTACTTCTGCAGCAGCAAAATTATCGGCAGCTATTTGGAAACCATAACTAAAAATGGCTACCATACCCAGCATGTTGGCGTTGCATTTTTTTAAGGCTTCAACAGCTAGTAGGCTACTTTTTCCTGTACTAATTAAATCCTCAATAACAACTACATTTTTGCCTTCGGGTACAATACCCTCTATTTGATTTTGTCTGCCATGCTTTTTAGCTTCGGGTCTAATATAAATAAATGGTAAATCAAGTGCGTCAGCTACAAGCATGCCAATTCCTATAGCGCCAGTGGCTACGCCAGCAATAACTTCTGCATTTGGATATTGTTTGCGAATCGCAGCTGCAAATTTGTTTTTTATGGAGTTACGAACCTTAGGGAAAGAAAGGCTAATTCTGTTGTCACAATAGATAGGTGACTTCCATCCCGATGCCCATGTAAAAGGGGTTTGTGGTTGTAATTTAATTGCATTAATTTGCAGCAATTGAGCTGCTGTTTCTTTGGCAGTTTCTATATCAAAAATCATAGTCGCAAATGTATAAAGTTTTTGTCAATAATTCAGCAATTATCCTGTCCTGTGAATCTTGTATTTCCAATGAACATATTAAAATAAATATAAAAAAAGCGAATATGATTGAAATCATACAAAAGCTTTTAGTTCAGCCTGAGTTGAAATACCACCTGTATCATAAAAAGGAGGATAAACTTTTGAAAATTTTACATAAAAAATTACCTGTTGTATTAGCTGGAGGGGGGAAGGTATATAATGCTGAGCAAAAAATATTATTTATTTATCGAAATGATAAATGGGATTTGCCAAAAGGAAAAGCTGAAAAAAAAGAATCTATTGCACAAACAGCTTTGCGCGAAGTAGAGGAGGAAACAGGGGCGGAAAATTTGATTTTAGGAGACTTTATAAAAAAAACCTATCATGTATACAAGCGTAATGGTTCATACAAGTTAAAGTTGACCTATTGGTTTGAAATGTATACTGATTTTGAGGGTAAACTTTTGCCTCAGGAAGAGGAGGGAATAACCAAAGTAAAGTGGAAATCATTTAAAAAGAGTAAAAAAGCATTAGAAAGCACATACGGAGCAATAAAAGAGTTGTTTCCAATGGAATATTTTAATTAATATGACGGCTTATCAAGAAAACAGAATAATTGTTTACAAGGCAAAAATAGAAATGCTAAAAAAAGACGCTAATTATTTTAAAAAAAATATGTTGTTGTTTGTTTTGTTCGGAATTGGTTTTTCATTTATTGCTCCTTTTTATGGGCAGGATACTACGTACGTAGGGAATTCCGAAACTGTTATAGAAAAGCTAGATAGAGGGTACTTGCAAGCGGTTTTGTTTTGCGCAGCTGTATATTTCACCCTTTTGATAATTGGCACGTTGGTTTTTCCATTACAGGATAAATTAAGAGTAAAAAAGTACCAGAAAAAAATTGATGCTATAATGTGGGAAATTGAAAAAGATAAAAATTTGTAGTAGGTTGACTAAGTTCAACACAGCCTGCTCCGCCCAATTCATTGATAAAACTAAGGCTTATTTTATTCGTTTTAAAGCTGTACTTTTGCACTTTTAAAAAAGGGTACAATTATTATGTGCTCTGTACGTAAATAATTCAATAAACACATATTGTGAAACAGTATTTTAAAACAAATTCGGAAGGAATTAAAAATGATATTACAGCAGGGATTACAACTTCATTAGCTATGATACCTGAGGTGGTAGCTTTTGCTTTTGTACTAGGTATTGATCCTTTGGTGGCTTTATCTGGGGCATTTATGGTTGGGTTAATAGCGGCCATTTTTGGAGGAAGACCTGGCTTAATATCAGGAGCGGCTGGAGCGGTAGCAGTGGTGCTTATTCATTTGTTGATTGACGGAAATAAAAGAGGCTTAGCCTTTGATATACCGGTTGAAAACATGGGGTATTTTTACTTATTAGCGACTGTTATTTTGATGGGAGTAATTCAAATTATTGCAGGGCTTTTTAAATTAGGACGTTTTGTTCGTTTAATTCCGCATCCCGTAATGATGGGATTTGTAAATGGTTTAGCCATTGTGATTTTTTTAGCGCAATTGAAAATGTTTTTTCATAAAACCCCAAAAGGAGTTGCTACCATTATGGAAGGAACGGAATTGTATAGTATGATTGGTCTAGTAGGATTAACAATGGCTTTAGTCTACTTTTTACCTAAGTTTAAATACACTAAAAAATTACCAGCAGCATTAACGGCTATATTAATTGTGTCATTGATAAAAATATTTGGAAATATTAATGTGACTACCGTGGGGTCTTATATACGTGAAGGTGGAGGCGCTGGATTAAAAGGAAAATTCCCCACACCTAATTTAGAGTTATGGGAACACTTACCATTGGCTTTAGATACATTTACATTTATTTTGCCTTATGCGGCTTTAGCGGCAGCAGTAGGTTTAATTGAGTCGTTAATGACTTTAAATTTAGTGGATGAAATTACTGAAACTAGAGGAAATGGTAACCGAGAATGTGTGGCTCAAGGAGCAGCCAATGTAGTAAGTGGATTATTTGGAGGTACTGCAGGTTGTGGAATGATTGGTCAAACGATGATTAATATAAACTCTGGTGGTCGAGGTCGAGCGTCGGGTATTGTAATGGCAGTAACTTTGTTGATATTTATATTATTTGCAGATACGTATATTGAAATGGTGCCTATAGCCGCTTTGGTTGGTGTAATGTTTATGATGGTAATCGAAACTTTTGCATGGAGTAGTTTTCGTATTTTAAAACGTATTCCAAAATCAGACGCTTTTGTGTTGATTGCTGTATCCACAATTACTGTTTTTGTTGATTTGGCTATTGCAGTATTGGCTGGGGTAATTATTTCAGCATTAGTTTTTGCTTGGGAAAGCGCTAAACGTGTTAGGGTAAATCGTTTTGTGAAAGAAAACGGTACAAAGGTATACGAAATATGGGGGTCAGTGTTTTTTGGAAGTATTCAAAGTTTTAACTCTAAGTTTGATGTTAACGGTGATCCTAGTACTGTTGAAATTGATTTTATGGAAGCAAAAGTAGCAGATCATTCTGCTTTGGAAGCTATTTTTGTTTTGGTTGAAAAATATGAAAAAGTTGGAAAGAAATTAACCTTGAAACACTTGAGCATGGAGTGTAAAGATTTAATGCATAAAGCTTCTCCTAAATTTGAAGGGGTAATTGAAGAAAGCGTAGAAGATCCAAGATATCATGTAATGGCTAAAGCTTTAAAATAATCATTTTAAAGTTTTATATGAGCAAAAAAGGAGTCATCAAATTTGATGACTCCTTTTTTGTTGATGAGCGGATTATTACTCAATAACTATTTTTTTAAATAATAGTTCTCCAGAAGTCAATTCAACACTTAGGAAATATAATCCCCTAGAAATATTTTTTAAAGACATTTCAGTAGGTGTGTTGTCATTAAAAGAATCACTAATAATTAGTTTTCTTTGAATGTCAAACAAGGAAGCTTTAGTTACTTTGTCAATAGTGTTTTTGGTTTCTATTTTTAAATAATTGCTTGTTGGATTTGGAAATACTTTTAATACAATATCCTTTGTAGTATTTAAATCAACAGCTAACTGTTTAGCCGAAGTTGAGCTAGTATTAAAATTAGAAATCGATCCATTGATTGGGATTTCAATTAAATCATTATCAATTTCCAGCACTAATGTCCCTGTGGCATTTTGTAAATTAGTTGCTGAAAATGTGAGATTAATTGTTTTTTCTTCAAGGGGGGTGATTAAAGTATTACTGATCGATTCATTTAAAGAAAAACCATTCCCTGTTACCGAAACATTATTTATGTATGAAGCAGTGTTCCCTCCATTATTTTGTAATGAAATTGATAAACTTACTTCTGGAGCATTAAGATTATAAGTAAAGTTTAAAACGTTTGTAGTTTCTATATCACTTGAAATTATTGGAGTTCCAACAGGCGAATCTTCTCCAAAAAACTCCATATTTTTTTGGTTTCCGCCACCTCGGTTTGGAGAGCCGCCAAGAGTGAAAATTCCGTTGCCAGAAACTATAGCTTGTGTACCATGTCTAGGATTATTTAAGCTAGCTTTAGTGTTCCATGTGTTTGTTAAAGGATTGTAAGCTTCAACAGTGCTAAAGGCAGGGCCTGGCTGAGTGCCCTCGCCACCAATAGCATATATTTGTCCATTGAAACTAACCACACTAGCAGCAGCTCTGGGGGTAGGTAAATTAGAGTTGGTAGCTAAAGTGGTCCATGTATTGGTGTCCAAATTGTATACATCCACTTCTGGAATTAACGGACCAAATGTGCCTCCCGGACCTCCAGAAAGTCTACCTCCAACAGCATATAGCTGATTATTTATTACTGTAGCTTGAAAATGATCCCTTTCGTTAGGAGCATCATCCAATACTGTCCACACACCTTGTTCGGGATCATACATATCTAACCATGCTACATAGCCCCCATTATGTCCTATGGTATTTCCTCCAATAATGTAAAATTTATCATTATGAACAACTAAGGCTGCGCCACCTCTTCTTCGGTTTTCAGGTATTTCAAAGCCTTTTATCCATTTTTCAGATGCAGGGTTGTACATATATATATATTCGGCAGGAGTTTCATTAGGGAAATTATTGGTTTTAAATGCGCCAATTACCCAAACCAAACCTTGGTGTGTTACTGCTTGAAAGTGGTTAAATGGTAGGGGAGCTTCACCTCCTTCAGACCAAGAATCATTAGTGTAATCATATACTTCTATTTTTTCTGCAGACTCTCTTCCGCCAAATAAAATGAAATTTTCTCCTGCTTGTACAAAGGAACATTCATGTCGTGCCGTATAGTTTTGATCTTCATTTTTATTTGTCCAAGAAAAAATTTGATCAATTACTTCCCAAGTAAATGTGCTTGTTTCACTAGCAGTGTTTTCTTGTTTGGCAGTTAATGTTACAGAATATATGCCAGGAGCATCACTTACAATACCAGAGATTGTTCCTGTATTTGGATCCATTGTAATTCCATTAGGTTGACCAGAAATTTCATATTGGTATGGAATACCAACTAAGCCGCCAGTAGCACTCATGTGTATAACTACCTGGTCCGAATTTGTGTTTGTTAAATTAGGTAAGGAGGCAATATGTAAAGGGGTAATTTGTATGATTGGAGTAATAATTTCAATGGCATTAATGAGTGGGTTTTCTGTTTTGTGTGCAAATGCAATATTTAATATATTGTCAGATACATTTACTGGAAAACTTAACATTCCTGCTATTTGATGCCCAAAAGTAGCCACTAAATCTAAGTTGGTTTTTGCAATGTTACCTTCTAAAAGGATATCAAAAATACGCTCACCAATTTGATTTGTTCCATTAAAGGTATTCCCCAAATATAAGTTGACTACATAACTTCCATTGTCTATAGGAATTTGATATTCCATTTCTGGAGAAGCACCGAAATCAAATTTTTCTTGATCAAAAAGTGTGTTAAAAGTAGTTTCGTCAATGTGCGAAGGAATGGAAGGGCTTTTGTTATCATAATTAAAGTTTGCATTAAAAATATTACCTGTGTTTACAGAAAAAATACTATTTGATGTTGCTCCCGTGTTATTGTCCGATTCCCAGTTTAATTGATTATTGTTAATAGTTTCTCCTCCCGAATTAATTCTAACTAAAGGAGCTATTTCATTATCAATTACTCCTTTTAAATCAATAATTAAAGGAGTGGTGCTACCAGAATGAGTAATTTCAATTTGGGCATTTTTTATACCAATACTAGTAGTGTTGGGGTTAAATTTTACAGGAATAATTACTTCACCATCAACAGGAACAATTAATGGAGTGTTTACTTCAAATTCAAATAGATTGTTGTCAATACCAGTAATATTTATTTCTTGTATACTAACGCTGCCTTCAATTGGGTCATTAAAATTAGAAATAGAAATATTTTTTAAAATAGCACTATCATTACTTTGGGCTATTCCAAAATCAATTTCTTGGCTATCTGCAATTAAAACGTCTGTAGTACTTTCGTTGATATGTATAAAATCCCATACAGCGGAAAATTCAGGGGCTTGTCCAAACGAAGTTGAAATTATACCTACGGCCATACCTTGGTTGTCAGTAGATGATAGAAAGCTATCTGGCAAGCTAACAGGGTTTCCGATAGTTTGTATGGTATTGCCATTGTCCGTACTAATATAAGGTTGAGCAGTTTGATTGCCTGGATTTACTGAAATGTATAATTCAACGGCATTACCTGATAATATGTTAGGAATATTAAATCGTGTGCTTTGTACATTGTTTCCGTTTTCTTCTCGTAAAACTTCAAGTCCGTAAATGTCATCGTTAGGATTTGTTCCGTTAGAAATGACTAATTTTATATAGTTGTCCTGATCTCCATTTCCAATGTAAAGCCCAACAGAAGCATAATTTATGGGAAATGTGCCTACTCCATTAACTCCAAAAAAAGGCGATTCTACTTTGGTATGAATGCTAAAGTTTGGAGAGTTGTTGTCCACATTAATTCCAAATTGAAAAGCGTTATCTTGATCATTGACTTGGTTAATTGGATCACCATCAGAAATCAAATCAATAGAAGCTTTGCCTGCTGCACCTCCAAAAGATAAATTATCAATGTCAAATTGATTTAAATAATTGGTATTTCCAGAGGGATCTAGCATTAGACCAGTAAAACCTAATCCAAAAAAACCAGTTCCGGGATCATTGTTGAAAAACGAATATCTGATGGGTAAATTGGTAGTAGTTCCATTTTCTGGGTCAATAGCAAAAGCATCATTAACATCTAAAATTCCATCATTGTCATCATCATTGTCATTTAAATCCGAAATTTGATCATTATCATTATCTTGGGGGAAACTCCCCGCAGAGCAAAAATTGGTACCATTATCAATTTCATCTTGATTAGTGAATCCATCATTGTCATAATCCGCCAGTGGATCAAAATTTGGATTAGTAGTAGTAATACAATCACTAGATTCTGATGGTTCAAAAATGGTAATGTCATCGGCACCATAAGTTACTGCCCAAATGGTTCCTGCATAAATATGTGTGTCGGGTAGTGCAATAATATCAAGAGGTATTGATCCGAATCCACTAAAAATAACTTCCTTTTCTATGAGGCCGTCGCCAGTACTTGAAAGTGCATAGCGTGTAATGTTTCCGTTAAATGAAGCCGCAAATAAATTTCCTTTTAATTGATTTGAAAAATTAGAAGCAGTGTATTCGCACAGGCCATTTGTTGATGAGTTAATAACATCAAGAATTCTAGTATCGTTATTATTGGTGTCATTTACATCATAGGCACCTTGACGTGTATCATCAGGGAAATTGGAAACTGTGAAATTAGTTTGAAAATAACCAGAAACCCCGACCAAACTTGCCGACAGGCTACTTCTGTCAATTTCTTGCCAAGTACCACCTATATTTTGATAATCAACAATATCAGCTCGAGAAGGAAAGGCTCTAATTGGGTTTGGATGACCTCCGTAATAAGTGCCATTAGCATCATTAATAGTACCAATAAAGTGTAAGGTGTCTCCAAAACCAGTGCTGCCAGATTCATTAAATTCTCCTTTTACATAATCTCCATTTTCAGGATTGTAAGTAGTGGTGGTTTCATCACCAATATTTTGGTCATTACTGTTGTAAATTAAAGGAACTCCACCCCAGCCTGTATTTGGGCCATTGTCATAAGTGTATATATTCCCATTTTCAGTGATTACTACATCATAAGCATTTCTATATCCTGAAGAAAATATTTGAACAGGACCACCTATTTCAGGAATAGCTTGATTGAAACCATCATCGCCACCAAAAGGATCACCAACATCAATTGTAGCATTGTACATGGGGTGTCCTTGTGGATAAGGGAATCTGCTATCGGTATTTGTAATGTCTATTCTATTAGGGTCATTAAGTGTAGGTAAATCATATACATAATCAGTGTTTGTTCTTGGATCTGTATATATAGGCATGCTTTCTAATTGAGAAAGATTTACTATTAATAAGGCTGCGGATAAATAGTATTCGGGAGTACCTACAAAGTTATTACTTGGTGCTCCTTTGTTAGTGTGTCCTCCTTGTTGAAGTAATAAAAAAATGTCTCCATTTTTTTCAAAAATGTCCATGCCATTGGTACTGTGGTTTTCTTCGCAACGAGGTAAACCTCTAATTAAATCTATCTTATCCCAAGTACTCCCATTCCAGGTTAGTTTGGATAAAACACCAGAATTAGTATCAAGATTTACATCATTTCCGCTACCACCTCCGCCAATAAGATTGTCAGATGAAGAAACATAAATAACAGGATTGGTAGGAGTTCCTGCAGTTAGAATGCCTGTAACTTGTCTAAGTTTAACAGTAGTGACCACACCATCATCAGTATGGTTTGGTATTTCGGTTTTTACAACATCAATCACATTTGTTGATGAGGTTGTGAAAGTTCCTTGACCTTGTGGTGCGTTATTTCGAGTAATTTCATATTGTATAATATCGCCATTTTGTTGCGATACATACAATTTACCATCGGGTCCAAAGTCTAATGATGTTGGATTGTTAATAGATTCTCCTTGGAGGCCTACAGCATTAAAGCTAATTTCTTGCGCAAAAGACGTGAATGCATAGCAAGCCACTAGCAGGCTTGCTATAATGTGTTGGTTAAATCTGTTCATTTTTAGTGTGTAAAAATTTGTTATTGATATTTGTTTTAATGAATACTTGCAAAAGGCAGAAAGCACCTTCTTTAATATAAATTTAACAAAATTATTTTAACATACTGTTACACAATTAAATAAGAATTGTTATTTGTGTGTTATTTATCAAGTTGATAATTAAAGCTTTGTTTTTTTAAGGTTATTGTAATGTTAGCTTAAAAGAATCTATGGCATGGAAGTCAGACCTGGGAGCAATTTCAAAAGTATAGTCGCCAGTTTCATTAAAAGTGGCAAAAATTTCATGGAAATTATTGTCAAATGTACCAGTTGTATAAGTCCATTCATCATTAATGTTCATGTAGGCTTTAAAAAAACCGTTGCCGTTTTCCCCTTCGGGATTTGGTGTTTTTCCACTTCCCTTAGGGTATACGATACTAGTTCCTTTTTTTGCAAAAAAATCATCTGCATCGGGTAAACGAACCCAAGTGTCGTTATGTTCAGTGTTTGGTTTGTCTGGGTCTTTTTTAGCTATATAGGTTTTAAGTTGTATTTGATAAGTACCTGGAGTTTGAATTTTAATGGGAAAAGTTAAAAGACCTGTTTTGCCAATCTGTTCAGCGCCTTTCCAAAATTGAGGAGTTCCTTCCCATACAATATATCCGTCACCAGTAAATCCAGCAAGGCTATTAGATTTTTTCCAACCAGAACTTAAAGTGGTTGTAGAAACATCTTGTTCAATTACAGTAGAGTTAACTGAAGTTGGAGTTTCTTTAGTAGTGGGTGTGTTTTCATTACCTCCAGTACTTCCGGAGTCAGTGGGTGCTTCTGTAGGTGTTTTTGATGTGTTAGGTGTTGCATTATTTTCATCATCGCTGGAACAAGCTATTAAAAAACTTAGTGCGAATATAGAAGTAGCTAAATATTTTGAGTATTTCATAAGGCTAATGTTCTTAAAGTTAGTATATAAATTTAGTTTAAAAACATTTGTGAAGTTTGTAATATTGTATATCAAATGGTTTATTGTGTTGTTGTTTTATTTTATAAGCTAATATAGAATCATGTTAATTTTTTAAAAATTAAGATAGACTCAAGCCGCAGTCATCGCAAAATGAATCATTTTTGTATATTTTTGAATTACAAGCAGGACACTGGTCTTTAATGATGAAAATATTAGTATTGAATTTGTTTTCAAGTTTTAAGATGGATTTTGAATTGGGCTCTTCTGAAAAATGTATTTGATCTTTCTCAAATAGAGAAAATGATCTTTTGATTTCTAACCAAATAATTTTAAATTCTTTACCGGTTAAATTTTTTGCAATTATTCTGAATCTGGCTTTTTTAAAATATAAATCGTTAAGAGAAAAATCATTATTTTCAGTGAAGTGTCTTTTTTCTTTTCTCTTAATTTCACGGTATTCAATAAACGAATAGTTTTTATTTTCTAGATATTTGTAGGTTTTGTTAAAGTTGAATTTGGGTTTGAGAAAAAGTGGATTAAGAAAAAAATAAAATATAGAGAATGTTATTGATATTACAATCATAATAATGAATATAGCTATTAGTATATCTGTCATTTTTAAAAGAAAGTAATTTAGAGTGATTGATTTTTTTTTATTATTTCTTCCTAACCGTATCAGGAACTAAAACCGTATAATCACCATTGTTTCTAAGAACATCACGAACAATACTACTACTAATAAATGAAGTTTTAGCAGAGGTTAGTAAAAAAACAGTATCAATGCCAGTAAGTACTTTGTTGGTATGAGCAATAGCTTTTTCAAATTCAAAATCAGCAGGATTTCGTAGTCCTCTTAAAATAAATTTTGCTTCAATTTCTTTACAAAAATCTACAGTAAGACCTGTATAAGTAACTACACTAATATTACTTTTATTGGCAAAGGCTTTTTTTATAAAATCAACACGCTCTTCCAATGAAAACATGTATTTTTTTGAGGCGTTAATTCCAATAGCAACCACCAATTCATCAAATAATTCAGCACCACGAGAGATAATATCGTAATGTCCTAATGTAAGTGGATCAAATGAACCAGGAAATATAGCTTTACGCATTTTTTTGTTTTGTTAAATCTTAAAGTACAGCTTACAAAGTACAAAGTTTTAGTTATACTTTGAATGCTAATAAGTTTTTTTTATGCTGATTAAGGCGATATTACTAAAGCAAACAAATTATAAGTTGTAAACCATATGGGGAAATTTTTTCTAAAAAAAGCATTAAAGATATAGGGTAAGTCATTGACAACAGCCAACAGCCAACAGCCAACAGCCAACAGCCAACAGTCAACTAACCAAGACATTCTTCAACTTCATTGGCAAATAACTCTGCTAATGAAATTCCTTTTTTTACAGCCTGTTGAGGTAAAATACTAGCTTCACTCAAGCCAGGATTGGTGTTTATTTCTAAAAAATAAGGTTTTCCATTGTTAAAAATAAAATCAGTTCGCGAAAAGCCTTTCATATTTAAAGCTTTGTACACTTTTAATGTTAAAGCTTCTACCTCTTTGTTTTGCTCTGGAGTCAATCGTGCAGGAGTAATTTCTTCAGACTTACCAAGATATTTTGCTTCATAATCAAAAAAATCATTTTCAGTCACAATTTCAGTAATGCCCAAAACGCTTGGCGCACCTTTTAAACAAGCAACGCCTACAGAAATCTCAGTGCCACTTAAAAAAGATTCAATAATGACTTCATGATCTACCAAAAAGGCTTCGTTTAAAGCAGGGAGCATATCTTCTTTTGTATGGGCTTTTAATACACCAAAACTACTACCAGATCTGTTGGCTTTTATAAAACAAGGTAAACCTACTTGTTCAACAATCTCGTCAATGTGAATAGTATCGTTTTTGTTTATAAAATAATTAGTAGCGGCAGGAATGCCATAAGCCTTTAAAATACTAATGCAGTCTCTTTTGTTAAAAGTGATAGCAGCTGTGTAATGGTCACAACTTGTTTGTGGTATATTCAATAATTCAAAATAGGCTTGTAATAAACCGTCTTCGCCAGGGGTGCCATGAATAGTGTTAAAAGCTGCATCAAATTCAATGATTTCAGAATCAATTTGTATAGTGAAATTAGAGCGATCTACAGGTGTTTTCTCTTCAACATCATTTAAATAATACCATTCATTTTTGTCTATGACAATGCGATAGGTGTTGTATTTTTTTTTAGAAAGATGGGCGTATACAATTTGTCCACTTTTTATGGAAATTTCATGTTCACTGGAGTATCCACCCATTAAAATGGCAATATTTTTTTTCATAAATAAAGTTTATGTCATTTTTGTAATACAGATACAAAAATATACGATTACTTTAAAATAATAGATCATTACTTGGTGTTTTTAACCGAGGTAGCTTTTAGTATATTTGTTTAAAATTATAATATGAGTTTTTTTCGCTTTTTATATAGTAAAGCTTTTTTGTATCAATTGCTGTTAGCATTGGTAGCAGTTGGATTAATTTGTTTTTTAGGCTTGAAATGGTTGGATTATAAAACTAATCATGATCAACGGATAGCAGTTCCTGATTTGGAAAAATTAACCTTAGAAAAAGCATCAGACTTGTTAGAGACTTCAAATTTAATGGCCAAAGTACAGGATTCGGCTAATTTTAACCCTTCCTATCCACCATCATCGGTAATTGAACAAAATCCAAAAGCAGGAAGTTTTGTAAAAGAAAATAGAAAAATATATTTGGTATTAAATCCTTCTAATTATAGAAAGATCATGGTGCCCAATGTAATTCAAAAAACAAGAAGGCAAGCTGAACCTACATTAAAAGCTTTAGGGTTTAAGGTGGGGAAAATTATTTACAGGCCAGATATTGCACGCGATATGGTCTTGGAGTTACAATATAAAGGAGAAGTAGTAGAGCCAGAAGGTTTTTTAAGAAAAACATCGGTAATCGATTTGGTTGTTGGTGATGGAACACAATAAAAAAGGAATGAGTACGGAAGAAATAGTTGGCCCAGAAGAAAGAGATGATTTACATGAACATTTTCGTTTTGAAGCGGGTAGTGGGCAAGTTCCTTTACGGGTAGATAAGTTTTTAATGAATTTTGTAGAAAATGCTACACGTAATAAAATTCAGCAAGCAGCAAAAGAGGGGAGTGTTTGGGTTAATGAAGTTCCTGTAAAATCGAATTACAAAGTAAAGCCCAATGATGTGGTACGTGTTATGTTTAGCCACCCGCCTTATGAACAATTATTAACCCCGCAAAATATTCCTATCGATGTAGTTTATGAAGATGACGACCTATTGGTGGTAAATAAAGAAGCTGGAATGGTAGTGCATCCGGGTCATGGGAATTATGAAGGCACATTGATTAATGCCTTAATTTACCATTTTGAAAATTTACCCAATAACAGTAGTGACCGTCCAGGATTGGTACATCGAATTGATAAAGATACGTCGGGATTACTAGTGGTGGCTAAAACTGAAGCTGCAATGACCCATTTGGCAAAGCAGTTTTTTGATAAAACCAGTAAGCGAGAGTATGTAGCCTTAGTTTGGGGAAATATAGAAGAAGACTTGGGAACCATTGAAGGTAATATTGGTCGACATCCTAAAAATAGATTACAAAATACCGTTTGGGATGGGGACGAAGCCGATAAAGGAAAACCAGCAGTAACTCATTTTGAGGTAATTGAACGTTTAGGTTATGTTACTTTGGTAAAATGTAAGTTAGAAACTGGGCGTACGCACCAAATACGTGTGCATATGAAACATATTGGGCATACCTTATTTAATGATGAGCGTTATGGAGGGGATAAAATATTAAAAGGAACCACGTTTACTAAATACAAACAGTTTGTAGATAATTGTTTTAAAACGCTACCAAGGCAAGCGCTCCATGCGCGGACTTTAGGTTTTGTTCATCCTACCACTAATAAAGAAATGTTTTTTGAAGCGCCAATTCCTAGTGATATTAATGATTGTGTGGAACGTTGGCGTAAATATGGTAATCAATATAATGGATAAAGTTTGTTAGAAATATAACTAATAGGATATAGTAAGTGTCGGATAAATTATATTTAGTGTCACCAAATAGTGCTGAATCTGGAACTTTGGAAACGCTTCCAGTTACAGCTAATTTGCTGTATTTAAAAGGAACACTATTTGATTACAAAGAACAATTAGCTTTTGGTGTTTTTTGTATTGAAGAGACCAAATCAAATTTGGAAAATTATTAGAAATCGATTTTAATGATTATTTCAAACCCATAAATTCATAAGAATAATATAGCATTTATGAAAATAGTAATATCACCCGCAAAATCATTAGACTTAACCACAGCTCTTCCAACAGAAAAGCATACGCAGTCATTGTTTTTAGAGCAGTCAACAATTTTGAATAAAGCAATAAAAGCAAAGAAGCCTAGTGATTTGGCAAGTCTAATGCATATTAGCGAAAAATTAGCAGACTTAAATTGGCAAAGAAATCAAGACTGGCAATTACCGTTTACTACCGAGAATGCGCGTCCTGCTGTATTTATGTTTAATGGAGATGTGTATAATGGACTGGATGCCTATCAACTATCGGAGGCTAATATTGAAAAAATGCAGGATAAGCTTCGTATTTTATCGGGTTTGTATGGTTTGCTTAAACCTCTAGATTTAATACAGCCCTATCGTTTGGAAATGGGAACAAAGTTTGGGGCAAATGGTACTAAAAATTTATATGAGTTTTGGAAACAAAGCATAGCAACTCACTTAAATAAAGAATTACAGGACCAAGAACTTTTTGTGAATTTAGCCAGTAATGAATATTTTAAAGCAGTGGATAAAAAAACACTAAAAGTACCTGTTATTACTCCTGTTTTTAAAGATTGGAAAAATGATAAGCTAAAAATTATTAGTTTTTATGCCAAAAAGGCGCGAGGTACTATGAGTCGTTATTTAATTGAAAATGATGTAGAAAGCATGGATCATTTAAAAGCTTTTAATTTGGATGGGTATGCTTTTAGCGAAGAATATACCGTTAAGGATAATGAACCTGTTTTTGTGAGGTAGTTTTTTTAGTTGACAGTTGACAGTTGACAGTTGACAGTTGACAGTTGACAGTTGACAGTTGTGAGAATAAATGAACTTCAAGTTAAAAATTATAGATAGAAGCAAATCTGCTTTTGCAATTTTATTACTTTGGAATTTAATTTTTCCGGCTTCAGAAATTAGAATTTATCATGAAGGAATTTTTGATGGAACTAATATTTATGTAGACAATCCTTTTTTTTTGTGAAGTAAGTGTACAATTAAATCTTGAGCTTCAAAATATGAAAGCTCGAAATACATCAAATTTATATTTAGTGCCTTCAAAGGCAAATAGATATCTGATCACCAAATTGACTCCTATAAATAAAGGGGAAACCATTTCAATTTAATTATGCCTACAATAGTAGTTTAGGGAATCATTCTAAAAAAGAGAAACCTTAAGAGCTAAATTTTTTATTAGAAAAGGAAGGTTTCTCTAATTTTTTAATAGAAAGTTTTATCATAAGTCAGTGGCTAAAATTATAAGCATATACTTTTAATTCAATAGTTGAAAAATCTTATGAAAATATGATTTTTGATAGTTCTACTTCCTTGTAAGTGTTTTTTGTCTTGTTTTTTTTGCTTTTAATCTATTTTTTAAAGGCTTGAAATCCATAAAGTATAATGTAAGTTGCAAGTTTAGTTACATTGTAGTAAAGTATAGAAAGTATAAATGGGTAGTATAATAAATAACTCTTTGCTAGTTGATGATGATAAGGCAATAAATTTTTTTAACAGCTATGTTATAGCAAAGCATAAATTTTTTAATAAGACAGAACAGGTGTCTAGTGGAAAAGCGGCACTAGAATATTTAAAGGAGTCTATAGGTGATTTGTCAAAAAAACCACAAATTATCTTTTTGGATATCAATATGCCAGCCATGAATGGATGGGAATTTTTAATTGAATATGAAAAATTAGATAAAAAAATAATTTCAGATATAAAAGTATTTATTTTAACAACTTCTGAAAACCCAAATGATTTAAAAAAATCTAAAGACTCTGATTTAGTAAGTGGTTTTTTAAACAAGCCGTTATCAGTAAGTGTGTTAGATAGGATTTTAGAAAAGCATTTTTGTTTAAGTCATGTTGAATAATTAAATAGAAGTATGGAGAAAATAGATTTTTTAATAGTAGATGATAGTAAAGCGGCAACTTTTTTTAATCAAACATGTATTAAAAGAGATTTTGCTAATACAGTTATTGAAACGGCTGAAAATGGAGAGGAAGCATTAAAACTTTTAAAATCGGGAATTATACCAAGTGTTGTATTATTGGATATTAATATGCCTGTAATGGATGGTTGGGAGTTTATAGAAGAATTTAAAAAATTTGATGTCAATTACAAAAATGAAGTAAATATAGTTTTAACTTCAGAAATGAGATTAAGTGATAGAGAAAAAGACTATGTAAAGAATACACCAGAAATAAAAAAACACTTCGGAAAAATGCTCAGTAAAGATGATATTAATAGTCTCGTTACTGATTTTATAATAGGGTCTCAAAAACTATGTGTAAATCTATAGGATTTTATATATTTTAATTGAAAGAGTGTAATTTTAAGAAAAGGGAATTGTAAAATAAAAAATAGTCCCCTTGTTTACTTCGGAGCTAATCCAAATATCGCCACCATGCGATTCTACAATTTTTTTGCAATGCGCAAGACCAATACCAGTTCCTTCATATTTATCTGTTGAATGTAAGCGTTGAAAAATATTAAATATTCTTTTTTCATGTTTTTTAGCAATGCCAATTCCATTGTCTTTTATTGAAAATTGCCAAACCTTTGTTTTAGTATTGTTCGTAATTAATTCGCAGTCAATACATATTTTCGGATTAGTATTGGGTTTACAAAATTTTATACCATTACTTATTAAGTTTTGAAAAAGTAAACGTAATTCGGTGTTGTCACCTTTAATTTTAGGTAAATTATTGAGCGCTATGGAAGCATTTTTTTTATTAATTACCGATTTTAAATCAGATTTTATTTCAAGTAATAATTTTTGTGTATTTACAATGGTATAATTTTTAGTTCTTCCCAGTCTTGAGTAATCGAGAATTGAATTAATTAATTTTTTCATGCGAACACTAGCATCAACAATGTAGTTCATGCTTTCTTTTGCAATTTCGTTAAAATGCTTTTCATGATCTTCTTTTATTAAGCCAATAAAGCTTGTAATTGTATTTAGAGGTTCTTGTAAATCATGACTAGCTATGTAAGCAAATTGTTCTAATTCATTATTTTTATTTTCTAGTACTTTTGATTGTTTGTATATGGCTAAGTTTTTTTCTTCTAATTTTTTATTTAATCTGTTTTTGGTTAGATAGCCTTTGTAAATGAATAATAGGCTAAAAAAAAGCAATATGGATAAACCTAATAGTGTTAAATTGGTTTTTTTTTGAAAATTTATTCTTTTTATTTGATTGTCAAGTATTATTTTTTGGGCAGAAACTTGTTTTTTTTGATTGTTTAAATAAGTTTGTTGTAATTTAATTTCATTGGCACTAATTCTAATTTTTTCTTTTTGAGAATTAATTACTTCAGCATTCTTTTTTATAGTTTGTTCTAATTTTTTTTCTAAAATTATTTTTTCCTCGTATTTCTTTTCTTTGAGCGAGTTTTCAACAGATAACTTTTCAATGACTCTTTTGTTTAAATTTATCTTTTCTTTATCGTATTCAATTTCCTTAATTTTATTTTTAATGATTTCTTTTTGTAGTTTGTTTTCTATAACAACCTTATTTAGGGATTCTTTGGTTTCATAAAGTGTCCTCCAAATTTCGGAAGAATTAATAGAAGATTTTTTTAAAGAAGGGAGGTAGGTGAATTTTTCTTTTTCTAAAAGTTCGGTATTTATTTCGTATTGAAATTGACTGTTAGAAAGTGTGATATTGATCATTGATGATTGGTAGTCATAATTTTCAGTAATTAATAAGATATGCTTACTCTTTATTTTACTCAAAATTTTATCAATGTTAAAATTGGATTTTTTGTTAACGTAGAGTAGCTGAATGTCATCTAAATTTTCAATGGATTTAAATTTAACAACCTTTGTGTTTTTTCCTTTGAGACTTCTCTTTTTTGCAAGCATTTTTAATTTATCTGTCACTTGCTTATCATTACCTAAAACACCTATTTTAAATTGTTTCTTATTATTCTCAGGCCATGTTACTTGTTGAGCTAGGTTAAAAATAATAATCGCTCTTTGGGCGTCTTGTATTTGATAGCTTGGTTTATTGTGGGCAGATATAGGTGATGTTGATAGTAAATAAATGAATACAACAAAATTGATGAAAATGATTGGGGACGGAGTTTTCATATATTTTTTGACTTCAAGTGTAGTCACAGCTATAGAATGTCAACTATTTGAAAATCACATTTAAGCTATTGTGTTTTTTCGAGTACATCTAATATAATGTTTTAAAGTGTATTATAATAATTGAATCTTTTGTTTAGGTATCAAAAGAATATCTTTTCTTTTTAAATTGTGTGATATTTATTGTGAAAATGATTGTTTTGTTAATTTTTATGAATTCTTTAAAAATCAAATAACAGCATTAATTTAGGTGTAGTTTTATTCTAATTTAGAATATGAATTGTAATAAAAACATAACTTAGTCAATAAGCTTATTTTAATATTATATAATTAATGAAACATTTAGTCGTATTAACAGGAGCAGGAATGAGTGCCGAGAGTGGGATCAATACTTTTAGAGATGCTGGGGGTTTGTGGGAAGGTCACGATGTAATGGAAGTGGCGAGTCCAGAGGGCTTTGCGAAAAACCCTGATTTGGTATATAATTTTTATAATCAGCGCAGAAAACAACTTTTTGAAGTTGAACCAAATAAAGGGCATTATGCATTGGCAGCGTTGGAAAAAGATTTTGAAGTTTCTATAATTACACAAAATGTGGATGATTTACATGAAAGAGCGGGAAGTACAACTATTATTCACTTGCATGGCGAATTACGTAAAGCACGTAGTTTAAAAAATGAAAATTATATTGTGGACTGGGATGTCGATTTAACAGAAAAAGATACCGATTCACAAGGGAATTCATTGCGACCACATATTGTATGGTTTGGTGAGGCTGTGCCTATGTTGGATAAAGCTGTAAGTGTGGTTTCAAAAGCAGATATAGTATTAATTATAGGCACATCGTTGCAAGTATACCCAGCAGCAAGTTTGTTTCAATATGCGCCAGCTTCGGCAAAGATTTATTATATTGACCCTAATCCTGCTACAAATATTCCTTCTCACGTAAGTGTAATAAAACAAGGAGCAAGTAAAGGTTTAGAAGAGTTTAATGAAGGAGTAAAAAGTGGTTTAATTTAATTAACTTTGCCTTCCAATTTTCTGGATAATGATCGATAAATTAAATATAGTAAAACAACGTTTTGATGAAATCAGTGACCTGATTATTCAGCCCGATATTATTTCGGATCAAAAGCGTTACATAAAAATAAATAAAGAGTATAAGGATTTGAGAGCCATCATGGATGAGCGCGAAACTTATATTACGCTTACTAATAACATAGCTGAGGCAGAAGAAATAATTGCCGATGGGAGTGATGCCGAAATGGTAGAAATGGCAAAAATGGAATTGGATGAAGCTAAAGAAGCCTTACCAGCTTTGGAAGAAAAAATCCGTTTCATGTTAGTGCCTAAGGATCCTGAAGATGCAAAAAACTGTGTGCTTGAAATTAGAGCAGGAACTGGTGGTGATGAAGCGAGTATTTTTGCAGGGGATTTATACCGTATGTATAATAAATATTGCGAAAGTAAAGGTTGGTCGGTAAGTGTTATGGATACGAGTCATGGAACAAGTGGTGGTTTTAAAGAAATTATTCTTGAAGTAAATGGCGAGGATGTATATGGAACCATGAAGTTTGAAGCAGGTGTGCATCGTGTACAACGTGTACCGCAGACAGAAACTCAAGGACGAGTGCATACTAGTGCAGCCACGGTTATGGTATTACCCGAAGCGGAGGAGTTTGATGTAGAATTGGATATGACCGAAGTACGTATCGAACGTACAACATCGACAGGACCAGGTGGACAATCGGTAAATACTACGTATTCAGCCATTAAGTTACATCATGAACCTACAGGAATGATTGTAAGCTGTCAAGATCAAAAATCATCACATAAAAATTTAGAAAAAGCCTTAAAAGTATTACGCTCGCGTTTGTACGAGTTGGAGCTAGCTAAAAAGCAAGCTGCAGATTCTGAAAAACGAAAAAGTATGGTATCAAGTGGTGACCGTTCTGCAAAAATTAGAACCTATAATTATCCACAGGGTCGTGTAACAGATCATCGAATTGGATTGACATTGTATGATTTACAAAATATTATTAATGGAGATATTCAAAAAATTATTGATGAATTAATGCTTGTTGAAAATACAGAGAAGCTTAAAGAATCAAATGATGTTTTTTAGATAAATTAATTAAATATCGGGATGTAGCTTAGTCCGGTTAAAGTGCACGTCTGGGGGGCGTGAGATCGCTGGTTCGAATCCAGTCTTCCCGACTAATTAGTTAAAAAGTCTTCTATTTATGTAGAAGGCTTTTTTTATGATAAATGCTCAAATAAAAAACATAAATTTTGAGATAATCGTATGTTTAAGCTTGTTTTGGTTAGGTTTTTTGTTTTTTTTCGACATAAAAGGAACGAGTAAAGGTTAAAATATTTGCCGTTTTAGTCTAGTATTAACCCTAAAAAAAAGACTATGAATTTTTCAATTAAATTATTTAGAAGACAATCAAAAGGAGGAATACTAAAAGTATCAGAAAATAATTGTCCAAATTGCTGGGGAGACCAAGAGTATGATGGGATGATCCGTAAAAAATATAGAGACCCACAAATTAGTGTGAATAACCACTTAAGGAACTATACCTTTATAAAGAAATTTATAGTAACTTACCTTAGTGGAATTAAGTTAAAAAATAATATCTACCATTCAGGGTATTCAACATGTATAACACCAAAAGAAGTATAATGTTTCCTATAAAATTGCATTTTTTATATAAGCGAGCTTGGTTAAAAGTATCGCTTTTTTTATGTGTTTGCATGAGTTTTTATTCAATTGAAGCTCAAATTCTAACTTCAACGATTTTAGATGAGGCTACGGGTAGGCCAATATATGGAGTAACTATTTTAGCGGCCAACCAGTATGGAGTTTCAACAGATCAAAATGGAGCTTTCAAATTAGAAATTAATAGAGGGTATACAGCAACAGATTCATTACGTATATCGTCCATTGGATATCAGGAAATGACATTGCCCTTAACTGGAAAATTAGATTCGGTACTCTATCTAACACCTAAGGTAGAGGATTTAAATACCGTATTTATTTCTAATAAAAAGTTAAGTATAGAAGAAGTACTGCTTGAGGTAAAAAATAGGTTAAGTATAAATTACAACAAAAATTTTACAAAAAAGGAACTATTTTTTAGACAATCAGATAATAACCATACAGATAATTTTCAAATAGATTTTAAAAAATCGTCATTTAAAGAAATTGATGAAGCCTTTGTGAAAAATGAATTGTCGAAGGTGCCTAAGCGTTCCGTATTTCATACTGAAGTTTTAGGTGACTTTTATAGTGATTTGGATGATCATAAGTTGGATATAAAGAAAGCAAATAAATTATATGATATATATGGTGAAGATTATTTGGCTGATTTTTATGCTACTCTTGAAAATATTTTGAATAAAAACGTTAAAAAGGATTCTTATTTTAAAATAAAATCAGGTTTCTTTAGCTTTAAAGCAGGGGCAGATCAGAGTTTTATTGAAAATGAAGAGTTGATCGATATGCGAAATGAAATGGGAAAAAATGAAGAGACGAATGCTAATTTTTTTCTGAATTTGAATAGAAAAGCTATGGGCAAAATTTTTAAAAATTTGATTTATAATGAAGATTCGAAATTGAATTTTATTTTTAAGCCAGGTAGATATGATTTTGAAATGTTAGATTTTATTGAAATTGGTAACGATTTGGCTTACCAAATTAAATTTGATCCTAATGGGAGTGAAGACTTTAAAGGAGTAGTTTATATTAATATGGATGATTTTGCTGTTTTGAGAGTAGACTATCAAAATATAAAGCCTTTACGAAGTATAAAATTATTGGGTTTTAGTTATAGAGAACAAGGATATAAAGGAACGATGATTTTTCAAAAGGGAGTAGATCAAAAATATACAGTAAAGTATATTGAAAATACTCAGACAAAAGTATATGGAATTGATAGGCCATTAAAAATCATTGAAAAAAATAAAAATACAAAAGGAAGAAGAAAACAAAATGAATTAGCAGCTGATGTTAATTTTGGATCTACAGTGGTTACAGACTATAAAGTTTTAGTATATAAAACAAGTCAAATCACCGAGGATAAATTTGATCAAATAATTGAGAATAAAAAAGAACAACCCAAGAACTGGAAAAAATATAATCCTGATTTTTGGAAAGCTTACTCTAAGTCATTGAATTTTGATGAAGAGATACGTAGATTGAAGAGTAATTTATATTAAAATCGCTAAAATGTTTAATTTTATTTTTTCTACATGTACTTAGTTTGATCTACTTAAGTACAATAAAGTCGTTTAAATGTTTTTGGTATAATAATTTATTCTTTTTTTGAAAACAAATAGTTAGAATTTAGACGGTATTAATTTTTTAATTCGTTGTTTTTTAGATGATTAAAATCATTTTAAGTAGGTGTAATCGACTAATGTTGAATTATATCGAATTTATTATGTAAAATCTATAAAAAATTATAGTTTATTTATTTTTAAGTAGTTATTTTCTGCTTGTGAAATTTATATCATTAAAAATACCCTAAGTTTTTTCTTTCTTTAAAAGGTTACAAATGTTAATGAAAGATTAACAAGATTTGATTATTAATGTGTTAATTTAGTGTGTGTTAGGGTTGTTATTTTGGTATCAGTAATTTTTAAAAACAAATACATGCAGGATCTAGTCAGTTTCTTAACAAATCAAAGTGTATTTATTGCTGTAATGTCTTCAGCAGCTCTTTTTCTTTCAATTAAAATTTTTCCAATAATAATATGTTTAACAAGAGAAAAAAACTTGATGGCGGCTCCATGTGATCGAAGTTCGCATTTAGAAGAAACACCAAATTTAGGTGGCGTTGGTATTTTTATAGTTTTTTCATTGTGTTTGATGTTTTCAGGGGTAATAGTTGAGTTTTCAAAAATAGAAATGAAATTACTTCTAGCTATATTAACAGGAGTGACAATTTTGTTTTTTATAGGAGTCAAAGATGATTTAATAGGAGTAGCTCCCCTAAAGAAGCTAATAGGTCAAATAGCGGTATCTTTTCTTGTCGTATTAATGACTGATTTACGAATTGATACTATATTGGGGGTATTAGGAATAGATACTCTGAATTATATTCCTTCAGTGTTATTTACCGTTATTATGTATGTGTTTTTTATAAATGCTTATAACTTAATTGACGGGATTGATGGACTAGCAGGAAGCATAGCAATAATTGCAAGTTTATTTTTTGGAATTTATTTTGTTTTAAATGAACTTTATTTTGCTTCGTTAGTGTCGTTTATTTTGATTGGATGTTTAGTTGGTTTTTTAGTGTTTAATTTTTCTAAACAAAGAAAACTGTTTATGGGAGATTCAGGCTCCATGTTCATAGGTATATTATTAATGTTTCAAGCATTAATTTTTTTAAAAATGGACATAATTACACAAAATAATATTTTTGTACCTAATAAAATAGCATTGGTAACAGCAACTTTTTGTTTTCCTATTATAGACACTATTCGTGTTTTTACAATACGGATTTTAAGTGGGATGAGTCCAATGTCGGCAGATAGGAATCATGTACATCACAAAATTTTAGATGCGGGGTTTTCACATATACAGGCAACTTTATTTATAGCAATGAGTAATTTAGTAGTTATTTCAATGGTGTACTTTATTGGTGATTATGATATAAATATCCAGTTGTTTATTGTTTTTTCTTCACTACTATTGATTGTGTATCTATTTTTTATTTTCAATCGTCAGATCAATAAATTTATTAAACAAACGAACAACCTTAGAGTTAAAGTTTTTGGAGTTGCTAAACGCGCTAGGTTTTTTAAAAACTAAATTTTGTTTAAGTAAAATGTTTTAAAACAACTTATGGTTAATAAACTATAAGGGATCATTTCTCCTTGTATTAACTTTTTTGATTACACCTTATTTGTTGTATGTTAGTATGTTTGAAATAATGATTAAACTAGTATTTAATAATACTAGTTTAATCATTATCAGGATAAATTTAAAAACATGCAAAAATTAAGAATACTAGCCACGGTCTTATTCCTGTCAAGTTTAACTTTGATAGGGCAACAAAAAAATGATTGGGAAAATCCAGCAGTAATAGGCATTAATAAATTACCACCAAGGGCTACGATGTATTCTTTTGCCTCAGAAGAGGAAGCATTAACTGGTGATAAAACTAAAAGTGATCGTGTATTTTTATTGAATGGAGATTGGCAGTTTCATTTTTCAGAAAGTATTGAAGCAGCACCAACTAATTTTTTAGAAACTAATTTTAATGATTGGGACATTGTAAAAGTACCAATGAATTGGGAAATGCAAGGTTATGGAGAACGGATATATACCAATCAACGGCATTCGTGGGGGCATTTAGATTGGCCAAAAATTGCCCCAACAGCAAATCCTGTTGGGATTTATAAAAAAGAATTTGAAGTTACTGCCAATTGGAAGGACATGAATATTCGTATTCATTTTGCGGGAGTAACCTCGGCTTTTTATCTCTGGATTAATGGGAAAAAAGTAGGTTATAGTCAAGGCAGTCGGACACCAGCAGAATTTGATATAACTTCATATCTAAAAAAAGGAACAAATACAGTAGTTTTGAAAGTGTTCCGTTGGAGTGATGGTTCTTATGTAGAGTCACAGGATCATTGGGATTTGTCGGGAATTCATAGAGATGTTATGTTAATGGCTGAGCCAAAAGCTAATATTTCGGATTTTAAAATAGAAACTAGATTAGATGAAACATATACTAATGCCATTTTAAAAATAAGCCCAAAAGTTTCATTTCCTAAATCAATAACTTCGAAAAGTTATAGTGTTACAGCTACATTATTTGATAAAAATACCAAAGTGGTTTCTAAAACAGAAAATGCAGATAAAATTGCTAATATTTTTTATGGTCAACGATGGAATCCAAAATATGATGTGTTTAATATATCAGTACAACAGCCTAAAAAGTGGTCTGCCGAAAATCCATATTTGTACACTTTAGTGCTAAGTTTAAAAGATAGTAAAGGAAATATAATAGAAAGTAAGTCTGCCAAAGTAGGCTTTCGAAAATATGAGACTAAAAAAGGGGTGTTTTTAGTAAATGGGAAACCCGTAAAGTTATACGGTGTAAATCGACATGATCATAATGCTGAAAATGGAAAAACGGTAAGTTTTGAAAACATGAAAAAAGATATCATGTTATTAAAAGCTTATAATTTTAATGCGGTTCGTTGTAGCCATTATCCCAATAATGTGGAGTTTTATGATTTATGTGATCAATATGGTATTTATGTCATGGATGAGGCTAATGTTGAATCACATGGGACACGAGGTTCTGGCGGGGAATTGGCGAGTCATCCAGAATGGACAACAACTTTTGTGGATCGTGCAGTGCGTATGTATCAGCGCGATAAAAATCACCCATGTATTTTTTCATGGTCATTAGGGAATGAATCTGGAGCTGGAGCAAATCATTCGGCTATGGCAGGCTATTTAAAATGGAATGATCCTGAACGTTTAATTCATTATGAAGGTTCTGAATCATATGGAGGAATACTATCACCACAATCTCGAAATACTCCCAAAGATCCCTATGATTTTACCGATATGATTTCGAGGATGTATCCTTCTATTGAAGAGTTTGCCGAAATGGATGAATCACAGCCAGGAGAAAAAATGGTAATTACTTGCGAATATTCGCATGCTATGGGGAATTCAAACGGAGGGCTAAAATTATTTTGGGATGTAGCTAGATCTCACCCACGAATTGCCGGAGCTTTTATTTGGGATTGGATGGACCAAGGGATAGCAGTAAAAACAAAAGACGGTTGTGAGCAATTTGCCTATGGAGGTTATTTTGGAGATGCGGATAACGATGGAAATTTCTGTTTAAATGGAATCATTAATGCTGATCAAACGGTAAAACCAGTAATGTACGAGTGTAAATACGTATTTCAACCTTTTGAATTTAGAAGTTTTAATGCCGATAAAAATACGTTTACTTTAAAAAACAGAATGGCCTTCACTAATAGCGCTGTATATGATTTTACATATGAATTGATTGAAAACGGGAAAGCAGTTAAAAATGGAGTGTTAGTAGTTGATAATATAGTTCCTTTTAATACAGCTACAATTGGGTTGCCTTCCTTTAAAATGAAAAAAGAGAATGCCTACTTTGTAAACGTTTATGCTAAGCAAAAGAACAATACCGTTTGGGCGGAAAAAGGTTACGTGGTTGCTTCGGAACAATTTGAAATTCCATTTAAAAAAGAAAACTCAGTAAAACAAGCTAAAGCAGGAAGTGATTTAATTATCACAGAAACGAAAGCTAAATTAGAAGTAAGCGGTAAAGATTTTAAGGTAACATTTGATAGCACTTCGGGTTATGTTACTAATTTTATAGTGGATGATAAAAGTTTATTGTCGAGTCCCATAAAACCAAATTTTTGGCGTGCAGTAACCGATAATGACAGAGCGGTAATTCAACGAATACCTGCGATTAATTTTTGGAAACAAGCTACCCAAAATCAGCAATTACTATCTTTTAAAAAGAAGCAAAAAGGGGAGAATGTTGAAGTAGTTAGTAAATACCAATTAGGAGGTAAAAAGGTTTTTTTTACTAGTGCTTATACCATTTATCCAACTGGGGAGGTACAAATGCATAATGTATTTACTTGTAACGAAAAATTGGCTAATCTACCAAGAATAGGAGTGCAAACAGAATTAATGGAATCATTCGAAACAGTGTCATGGTATGGGAAAGGACCGCATGAAAATTATGTAGACAGAAATGATGGCGCTTTTGTAGGTGTTTATGAAAAAACATTAAATGATTTTAGTGCTTCTTATGTATTTCCACAAGCCTACGGGAATAGAACAGAAGTGCGATATGCTAAGTTTAAAAGTGCTAGCAATACTTTAAATATTACTTCGGATGAAGCGTTTGAATTTAGTACGTATCCTTATAAAACCGCAGATTTAGACAAAGCAGCTAATCAATGTGAATTAACTACATTAAATGGATATACATTAAATTTGGATTACAAGCAGCAAGGTGTAGCGGGTTATAATTCATGGAGTTTAAAAGCAGCTCCAAGACCCGAACATAGTATTTTAGCAAAGGATTATGAGTTTGATTTTAGGTTTTATTTGAAATAGTATGTATACGTAATTCGAAACTAAAAGTTGATTAAATAAAATGTGATAGTTCGAGCGAAATTCTGTTAAGAATTTTTTACCGAGAAGCACATTTTATTTAATCAAAATAGTATGAAAACAAGCTCGCTACTTATAAGTGTAAATTTCTGTAGCTACCTCACTTAATCTAAAATACCCCAGTGGCCTATTTTGTGGATTTGTAATGTTTATGCAATTGCCATTAGCCCCTGCAGGGGCTAATGAAAACGGTCCTGTACTTGGTTCGGCTTGTTCTACTAGAATATTGAAATAGTCATGAAATTCTCGTGAAATTCCAAATAGTTTGAGCTCAATAACATCGCCACTAGTAAATTCTCTAATTTCTTCATCGCTATCGGGAATAATATATTCACTATCAAGTACGATTTCTATTTCGTTACCATCTTGAAATTCGTCCCGACCAAATCCAAAGCTTTTCTTTTCTTGAAAATCGGGTAAATAGTTTACCAAGTAAAAGTTTTTATCAGTTTCAGGGTCATCAAAATAAAATACAACAACGGGTATTTCTTCGTCAGCAATATCTTCAATGCGTTGATCCACTCTTTTGATGGGTACTACAGGAATCATTTTTTCTACAGCAGTATACTCTTCATTTTTATAGGTAATTGATAAGGTGTATGCAGCGTCAATTTCGGGAATAAATTCGGTCGTGTTGTATTCTCCGGGGTTACTTTCTGTAAAATTAAAAACACTTCCATTTTCATGAGTAATACTTACTGTTGCACCAGTAGCGTTTATTATTTCTTTTTTAAAAAAAGAAGTAGATTCCCTTAAAAAAATAGTTTGTTCATTACCTGTAGTTTCTTTTTCCCAATTAATAAGGGCTTCAATAACTAACTTAGGCGGATTGTCCTTTAGGTCTATATTTACCACATCATCACAAGATGTGAATACCAATAGGAATAAGCTGAAATATCTGGATATCTTTTTCATGTGTTAAAATTTAAAGTTGTAGGTAATTGCAGGTATGGCAGCTCCGAATATGGATATTCTTCGAGCTTCATTTAGTCCAGTTTCTTCATTTTCAAAAAAGTTTATGGATGAGGCATTTCTTCTAAAATAAAGATTGTAAACACCAAATACCCATTCACTTTTCCATTTTCGTTTTCTTTTTTGTTTTGGAGTGAGTGTTGCTGATATATCTAAACGATGATAAGCAGGCAATCTTTCATCATACCTAGTGGTAAAGTTAGGTACTGTAATATCATCAAAAAGATATTGTCCAGAGGGGTATGTTGTAGGACGACCTGTTTGATATACGAAATTGGCTCCAAAGTTCCATTTTTTGGATAGCGTATATATGGCTGTTATAGATAAATCATGTGTTCGGTCATAAGGGGTGTTGTACCAGTCTCCGTTATTAATCCCTGTTTCAGTGGTTGTTCTACCGGGGGTCCGTTGTTCAGATTTAGAGAGTGTATAAGCGAACCATCCGGTAAGTTTCCCCGTATTCTTTTTTAATAAAAACTCAAAACCATAAGCTCTGGTCTTACCATTTAAAATATCAGTTTCAATTTCATTGTTAGCAATAATATCCGCTCCGTCTATATAGTCAATTCTATTGTCGGTAGTTTTGTAATATAATTCAGTTTCTAAAGAGTATTTGTTGGCAGCTAAATTTTTAAAATAGCCTACAGCAAATTGATCCGAAATTTGAGGTTTTATAAATTTGCCGCTGGGTGCCCAAACATCCAAAGGGGTTGGAGCATTTGTGTTTGAGATTAAATGGATGTATTGATTCATACGTTGATAGCTCGCTTTAAATGAAGTGTTGTCATTTAATTGAAATGAAGCAGCAAATCGGGGTTCTAGACCATCAAAGGATGCAATTACATCACTTTTGCCAAAGTTTTCGGTGCCAATAGGATCAGCGCTACTATATACATTGGTAGTTGGATTATAGTTTACAGGTTGATTATTCTCATAAATGTTAAGCGGTTGTCCTCCTAATCTATAAAATAAGCTGTAACGTAAACCATATTCTAAGTTTAGTTTGGGAGTAACTTTATGAATTAGACTTATATAAGCGGCAGGTTCAAAAGCACGTTTTTGATCCAGTTTATCTTCATTAATTGAGGAATCTGCAGAGGTGGGTTTAATTTCTCCAGGATTAAAATTGTAAAACAAAGCATTTACGCCAAAATTGAATTTTAATTTGTCACTGTAATAATAGCTCAGGTCATATTTTAAATTGGTATTTTGTATAAAGGAAACCCATTCAAAATCTAAAAAATTGAAACCTAGTTTGTAATTGTATTTACTATAAATGAAAGATAGATTTGAAAAAATTTTATCAGAAAATAAGTGATTCCAACGTAAATTAAATGTATTGTTTCCGAAATCATTAGTGAACAGATTGGCAATTTCAAAATTATCATTTCCGAAATAACCAGATAGATAAAGGCGATTGTTCTCATTTAATTGATGCGAAATTTTAGCGTTAATGTCATAAAAACCAACGCGGCTTTCTATATTGGCTAGCTTTAAAAATAAATTAGCATAAGAAGTTCTTCCGGCTAGTAAAAAAGAACCCTTTTCTTTTTTTGTGGGGCCTTCAATCAATAAACGGCTAGAAACCAATCCGATACCTCCATTAAAATGATATTCTTTGTTATTTCCATCCTTTTGGCGTGCATCTAAAATAGAAGAAATACGTCCTCCAAATTGTGCAGGAGTGCCTCCTTTGTATAGTTTTATATCTTTTATAGCGTCAGCATTAAAAACAGAAAAGTAACCGAAAAGATGCGAGGTGTTGTACAAAGGGGCTTCATCAAGTAAAACTAAATTTTGGTCTGCTGCTCCACCCCGGACGTTAAAGCCCGATGCTCCTTCACCGCTATTAGTTACTCCTGGTAATAATTGAATAGCTTTTAAAATATCAACCTCTCCTAAAACTACAGGTATTTTTTTTATAGTTTTAGCAGTTAGTTTGTTAACACTCATTTGTGGTGTTTTAATATTGGTTTTATTATTGGAAACCACCACTTCGTTGAGAGAAACAGTGTCTTCTGTTAATTCAATATTGAGTTTAGTGTTTTGATTAAGGTTAATTTCTTTTTGGATGCTTTGATACCCTAAATAGCTTATGCTAATAGTATAAGTGTTTTGAGGAGCGGTGATGGAAAAAAAACCATATTCATTGGTTACAGTTCCTTTTGTTGTGTTATTTAAAATAATATTGACCCCGTAGAGTGTTTCACCATTTTTTTGGTCTTTAATTGTCCCACTTATGGTGTATTGCTGGGCCAAAGATGTGGCGAAACAAGAACAAAATAAAAAGAGTAATATAAGATGCTGCCTCATATGTGTTTGTGTTGGTTATTGTTATATTCAAAGAAATATAGAATAATCCAAATGAAGGACTCAATGCTTCCATTGGGACGTATTAAAGATTTAATGAGACCGTTTTATATAAAAAAACAAGAGAAGCCTTATTAAGCTTCTCTTGAGTTAAAAGTATTTTATTTAATATTACACTATTCCACAACAAATACTTTTGTTTGTTTTCTATTAGCAGTGCTAATTTCAATAACATAAATTCCTGAGTTTAGATCAGAAATAGTTACCCTTGAATTTGTAGTCGTACTTGAATCAGAAATTGATTTAATTTGTTTTCCACTCAAATCATAAATGCTAATAACCGAATTGGTTAGATCGAAACTATTTTGAATGCTAATTTGTTCCCTTGCTGGATTAGGGTAAACGCTAAATGAAGTTTCATTTAGTAATTTAGCTCCATTTACTGTTGGTTCTTCTCCCCAAACTAAACTTCCATTTTGATATAAAGTTACTTTATCATGTGCCGTATATGAAGTTTTACTTGGGTCATATGAATAATCATCATTTTCATTAAAATTACTCCAGTTAGTTTTAGAAAATCTAGTTTGAATATCTCCAGAATCAGAATTCGCATTGAGGTTACCAGCACTAGCGTCAAAAGTAATTTCTAAATAATTCATTCCATTGGCAGTTCCAAAATTTCCTTGAACATTTTCAGAGCCTAATTGTGCCCAGTCACACCAAAAATTAAGATCATTATTATCTTCGGAGGTAAACCAATAACGAATTGCTAAATCAGCATATGCAACAGCGCTAGTTCCATTGTTTACTATTTCAAAATGAGGGTTTATTGCATTATCTGTTGCATTGTCAACACCGTTTCGGTAATTTAAAGAAAGGTCGCTTTCTGAAGGAATAGAAGAAGATGTAACTGTAATTGTTATTGATTGCGAGGCTTCACTATTATTACTACTGGCATTAACTGTTACGATATAAGTGCCAGGATTTGAAAATATAGTAGAAACTGTATCACCATTACCTGAATTACCGTTATCAAAATCCCAAGAATAAATTATTGAAGAAGCCGGAATACCAAATGATGTTACGGTAGCTTCAAATGATACTTCCAAAGGAGCTACACCAGAAAAAGTACTCGCTTCAATAGCAACTGATTCGATTGAAGGAGGCGGACAAGGTCTTGCAATAGATCTAAATTCTTGTGTTACAGAATTGGTTAGTTCGCCATCAGATACAGTTAGCGTTACTTCAAATAAATCGTTAGCAGAATTTGTAGAATATGTATGCGACACATTTATACCAGTTCCAGTTGTGCCATCACCAAAATCCCATGTATATGTAAGTGAATCACCGTCTGGGTCAGAAGAGGTACTGGCGTTAAATTCTCCAATACTTTCGTTATTGTTGGCAACACATGGAATAGAAATAGAACCATTAAAACTTGCTGTTGGGGCTTGGTTAGGAAGCGGAGTTACAGTTCCATTAACAACATTTGGAATTAAAGGCGCAAAATGTGGTGAAAGTACATCCATTTTCCATTGATTAACACTTAGCCAATCATCTTGTAAAATACCGCCTGTATCACCAGAATTAGGATTCATAGTCCAAAATGTCCAAGAATAGATATCGCCCATAAAACCCATAAATTCTGTAAACCATGTAAATGCTATACCATTAAACGCATCTTGGTTTTTGATACCAAATTCGCCAACAAAAATAGGAGAAGAGTTGTTTTCATATAAAAAATGAAAATGTTCTTCCCAAAGCCCTGGCATATTAGTAGGAAAATTTGATTCTTCAAACCAATCTTGTTGAGAAACCTCTGGACCATACTCATGTGCAGAATACATTAGTTTTTCTTGATTTGATAATTGGATAGGGTATTGTTCAGCTCCTTTTAATTGACCACCCCACCAATAGGAGTCACCTTCAAATTCGCCAACTCCTTCAATAATTATAAGTACATCAGGATTTACTGCCAATACAGCATTACCACAACGTTCTGCGGCTTTGTTCCAATCGGTTGCAGGATCACTATTTCCCCAAGTTGAACCATGTGGCTCGTTATTTAAATCCATAGCAACCACTGCGGATTTTCCTTTATAACGTTCGGCCATAAAAATCCAGTCATTAATCCAGCGTTCTTCAGAGTATTCAGGAGTGTACCAAAAGGCTTCGTTCAAAAAACCATCAGCAGCTCTGGAGTGATTGTCAAGAACAATTTTCATGTCGTTTTCCTGACACCAATCTACAAAAATATCAAGGAGTTCAATGGGAGTACTTATGTTAGTTTCTTCTTCATTCATAGGAGAAATACCACTATATGGGTCTGTTCCATATGAGTTTATTGAAACGCTAGCACCAGGGTCTAACATCTCATTACACCATGGTACGCGTATGGTGTTAAAACCTAAATCTTTTATCTGTTGTAGTACACTTTTCATGTCTCTAGACCATATACCATGCGGACTGTATAAAGCTGTTTCAAAACCAAACCAATTGACACCTGTTAAACGAACTTCGTTCCCTGTACTATCAAAAAGTTTGTTTCCAGATGAGGTTAGGTAATTTTGAGTTTGAGCATTGAGTTGAATAAAAGCGGTTACAATAAGGAGCATAGCTATTGCTACACCTTTTAATGTAGTTTTCATAATATTAGTATTTTAAGTTATAGTTGTTACAACTTAAATATACTAAATAGTTGTTTTTTTAATAATTATTAATATTTAATTAACTGATTTTTAACTAATTAAATTGTTTCGTGTGTTTTTTGAACTAATGTGTTACTATTTAAAATGGTATTTTTGTATTCAGTAGGAGATTGACCAGTTTCTTTTTTGAAAATTCTATTAAAGCTACTTTTTGACTTAAACCCAGATTCATTTGCTATTCCAAGAATAGTTAGTTTTTCACATTCGCCATATTTAATTTTTTCTTTAACAGCATCTACTCTTTTTTTATTGATAAGATCATAAAAAGTAGTCTCTAAATGTTGGTTAAGTAGTATGGATAGTTTTTTATCGCTAGTACCTACTAGATTTGCTAACGAGTTTAAAGATAGGTTTTCGTTTAAATATGGTTTTTTGGTTTTTAATATATGATTAAGCTTTTGTTCTAAAATAAAATAATTTTCTTTATGTTGAATGTGGCTTTTTTGAGATTCAGGAGATACTTCTTTTTTAACTATGCTATTAGTAGGAATAGTACTGTTAAGTAAAGTTTCGGGAATAAGAACATTACTATTATTAATACCATAGTATCCTAAATAGGTGAGGATAATAATGTAGCTTATTATAGTGACAAATCCGGTATCCCATTTAATTTCAACAAATAGTTGTATAATACTACCACTTACATCAACTAGCATTACAATAAGTAGACCTGCTAAAAAAAATTGAGACCATTTTAAATTATTAAGATCTAGAGATGAAAAATTACTTTTTAAAATGGATTTATATCGGGAAAATAATTTTATGGAAAATATAATATATCCTATACTCATCAATGTTTCGAACCAATAGGGGATATCGTAATTTTCTAAAAATACCAGATGTTTAAAAATGTCATTTTCACTAAAGGCATTAATTAAAAGAGGGATAGTGATAATTGACCAATAAACTATATGTGGTATAAAATGAACAAATTCATTTTTTTCGATTCTTTTTTTAGTAGTGCATATTGATTTGGTATAAAATAATAGTAAAGGGCCAAGACATAATAACAAGCCCCCTGTAAATAGATAGGTTAAAAAGGAGAGTATTTCTAAGTTATGAAGTTGGAAATAGAAATTAATAATGTAAAGTAGTGCAATTAAGTGTATAGCACTAAGTATTTTTTTTGTAAGTTTTTTTTGATTTGATTTTAAAGTAAGTATCATTATTACTATTGAAATAGTAAATCCCACCACTAAAATAAAGTCAATAATCAAATTCATTTCAAAAAATGATATGGTATTGTATTACATAAATTTATAAGTAGTTTTTTAGTATATGGTTGGGTTTAGATTTTCTCTTTTGATGCGTTCCATAAAAAATATAAACCAATTCCCATAAAAGGAATACTTAACCATTGCCCAGTGGATAATAACCCAAGGACACTTTCGAATCCACCTTGACTTTTCTTTACAAATTCAACTAAAAAGCGCACAAAGAAAATAAGTAGCATATACGTTCCAAATAAATAACCTGATTGCTCTTTTTTATCTGTTTTCCAATAAAGGTAAAGTAAAATAAAAGAAACAAAAATATAACCGAAGGCCTCATATAATTGAGCTGGATGACGATAATCTACTTGTTCTAAAATAGATTTAAATTTTGGATTATTAGCAATAGCGTCATAGGCTTTACTAGCTTTTTTAATTCCAGTTAATTTTATAGCTTGATACTCTGGAATGGCTTCTTTAATGAAACGAACACCTGTAGCAAAGTCTGTTTTTTCTCCAATAATTTCCGAATTAATAAAGTTTCCAATACGGACAAAAATACCTCCAAAAGCCGCAGGAATAGTTACGCGGTCTAAGGTCCAAAGCGTAGGTTTTTTAATTACTTTTTTTGAATACAAGTACATGGCAATGATAAAAGCAATTGCAGCACCGTGACTAGCTAATCCCTGGAATCCAGTAAATTTAAATTCGGGTCTAAATTGAGCTGGTAGAAAAACACTAAAAAAATCTTCTTTAAATAGTTCTGGTTGATAAAAAATGACGTGTCCCATCCGAGCACCAAGTAATGTAGCAATAACGGCATACATAAAAACAGATTCTAGATGCTCCATTTTTTGTCCTTCGTTAAGGTATATTTTTTTCATTAGGTAGTAGCCTAATGAAAATGCAATAACAAACATTAAACTGTAGTAGTGAATAGTAAAAAATCCAAGGTTAATTCCTATAGAAGGGTTCCAAACTATTTTAGAAAATATCATTAGTTAGTTTTTAGTGTAAATGTATATCGGATTTATGAATTACAGTTTACAAATGGTTAAATAGTAAATTAAATATTTGTTAGTATTACAAGTTATTAACCCAATTAACGGTAAAATGTTGCATAACAACTGATATTTATTAGTTATTAATTTAAAAAAAATAAAACCAAGCTAAGGGACGGGGTCGTAACCACTTCCTCCCCATGGATGGCAGCTAAAAATTCGTTTTAAACCTAATAAACTTCCTTTAAAAAATCCGTGTTTAAGTAATGCATCTTTAGTGTATTGCGAACATGTGGGTTGGTACCTACATGTAGCAGGTGTAAAAGGTGAAATCAGATTTTTATATAAATAAATCAGAAATAAAAAGGGCGCTATTAGTATTTTTTTGAACATTAATAGGTGAATGTTGTGCCTTCTCGACCATCTTTTAATTGTACTCCTTTTTCAGCAAGTTCATCTCTAATTTTGTCACTCAAGGCAAAATCTTTGTTTATCCTAGCTTCTTTACGAAGCTCGATCAATAATTCGATTACGCCATCTAATTTAGTGTTTATATCGTTTGACGCTTCTGCAGAAGCTTGTAAGCCTAATACATCAAAAGCAAAATCATGTAAAGTTTTTGAAAGAACGGCTAAATCTGCCTCAGAAATTTTAGACTTCCCTTCCTTAATTTGATTAATGAATTTTACAGCTTCAAACAGGTGTGAAATTAAAATAGGACTATTAAAATCATCATTCATGGCATTATAGCAGCGCTGTATCCATGCGTTAAGGTCAAAATTTGTAGTTTCTTTTTCTGCCCTAAGGGAATTTAAATGCTGAATAGCTTCCATTAACTTAGAAAAACCTTTTTCAGATGCTTCAAGCGCATCATTTGAAAAATCCATAATACTTCGGTAATGTGCCTGTAACATAAAGAAACGAACTACAGAAGGCTTGAAAGGCTTGCTTAAAATAGTATTATCACCAGAAAAAATTTCATGAGGTAATATGGTATTTCCTGTACTTTTCGACATTTTTTTACCGTTAAGTGTAAGCATGTTGGCATGCATCCAATAATTTACAGGTGTTTTTCCGCAAGCAGCTTCGCCTTGAGCAATTTCACATTCATGGTGCGGAAATTTTAAATCCATTCCACCTCCGTGAATATCAAATTCTTCACCAAGATATTTGGTGCTCATTACCGTACATTCCAAGTGCCAACCCGGGAAACCATCACTCCAAGGGCTTGGCCAACGCATAATATGTACAGGTTCTGCCTTTTTCCACAAAGCAAAATCCTGCGGATTACGTTTTTCGCCTTGACCAGCTAACTCACGCGAGTTGTTAATCATATCTTCTAAATTACGACCGCTAAGTTTTCCGTAATTATTAGTTTTATTAAACTTGACCACATCAAAATAAACAGAACCATTTATTTCGTAGGCAAAACCATTGTCAATAATAGTTTTAATAATTTCTATTTGTTCTACTATATGACCTGTTGCAGTAGGTTCAATACTAGGGGGTAAATTATTGAATTGTTGTAATATGTTATGAAAATCCAAGGTGTAGCGTTGTACCACTTCCATGGGTTCAATTTGTTCTAAGCGTGCTTTTTTAGTGATTTTATCTTCGCCCTCATCAGCATCATTTTCTAAATGTCCGGCATCAGTAATATTACGAACATACCTAATTTTATAGCCTAAGTGTTTTAAGTATCTGAAAATTAAATCGAATGAAATAAAAGTACGACAATTGCCTAAGTGGACATTACTATATACTGTAGGGCCACAAACATACATTCCGATAGCACCTTCAACAATAGGAGTAAAGGTTTCTTTTTTTCCTGATAAGGAATTATAAATAGTTACCGATTGTTGGTTGTACAAAGGTACTGGTGTCATAGGAATAAGCTTTTGCAAATTTTGAAACCAAAAATACTAACTATTTTGTAGGATACATATAGAACAGGGTAAAATCATTCAATAATAAATAAAGAGAATGCTATATTTACAAGATGAAGTATGGTTTACTTTTATTTATTAGTTTATATAGCCTTGTGGGTATAGCCCAACAGGAAAAACGTTTGGTATTTCCAGAGGTGGATTCTCTTTACAGAGAAGATCAGATTTATGTTGGAATTACATTTAATGCCATTGGCAATCGTCCCACAGGGATTACTCAATCAGGCTTTTCGGGGGGAGTTCATTTTGGAGCTATTCGTGATATTCCGTTTAATAAACGCAGAAATTTTGGAATGGGAGTTGGTTTAGGCTATTCATTAAATACTTATAATCATAATTTAATTGTTATCCCTGGAGAGGGTGGGGGTACTAAAACTATCTTTAGTGCTATAACGAATGAAAATGCTATTGATCGTAGTCGATTTACAACACATTTGCTTGAAATGCCGTTAGAATTCCGTTGGCGTACATCAAATCCAGAATCCTATAAATTTTGGCGTATATACGCTGGATTACGTTTAGGCTACATGCACTATTTTAAATCAAGGTTTAAAAATGTAGCAGGGGTTACGCTAAAAGAAAAAAATCCTGATGGTTTAGAGCGGTTGCGTTTAGGAACTACACTTAGTTTTGGTTGGAATACATTTAATTTTCATATTTATTACAGTCTCAATAGCTTTTTTGATAAGTCTGTACAAATCGAAAATCAATTAGGAGGGTTTTCGGTAGTTAAACTGGGTTTACTATTTTACATTTTGTAATGTGCTCAGTTATTCCAAGATTAATAATTCATCCAAATTTAACTACCGATTATGCTTAGAGGGTGATTTGTGGTTTTGTTGCTCAACAAAGCTTTTTTGACTGATTTTAATTAGAGATTGATCTTTCATAGCTCGAAAATTAAATAAGTGATACATCAGATTAACGGCGGATAGCATAGCCACATGCTGCAGGTAAGTTTAGGCTTTTTATAAAGTGAATGAACTTTTTAAAACTTCCTTTAACGGGTAAATTGAATTGATTTTTCATACTATTTTTTTTAAGGTTTATACTATTGCTTTCTATTATTACAACAGGCTATATAGCTTTTACCCTACTTTATCTCTGTTTTTTTTATTCAGAAAGACAATAGTATCGTTAAAATGTTTTAAAAATCGGTTTATAGGTGTCTTATCTAAAGAGTGAAGCGCCTGTTGAGTTAGATTTGGTTACTTTTTTAATTTGGATTATGTAATGAATTTGGTTACGAGTCTTGAATGCTTAATAAATTCAAGTGCTTTCTTAAAATTTTAGCATGGTATAGTTGTGGTAAAATTAAAAATAGCAGTGAAATGTTTGGTTTTGCATAGATTTCGATACGGAATGGAATAGATTTTCTAGTGAGTAATCCGGGTTAAAAGTACGACCCAATCCTTATTGAGGGTTGAATTTACTCTTTTTGGAGGGATGCCTATTTTACGAATAGTACCTCCTGCAATTTTTTTTATACTTCCTTGTTGTAGGTTACCTCCAGTTAGGGGGTTATACCAATGGATATTAAAGTTTCCTTTTATATTAGTTAGATTTATTTTGCAGTTAATTACTTCAGGAAGGTAAATGGCGTAGACTTCTCCTGGCTTTTGTAAGCAATAGGCTCCTTTTGTATTTATTAATTTATGTTTAGGCTGCATTTCCCAGTAGGGAATATATGTGTTAAAAAATGTTTTAGCATGATTTGTAATTTCCCAGAGTTGATTTCGTTGTCTCCAATCTTCGGAAGTTAGGTCGTTATGAGGGTGTTTGGCACCAAAATACCATTCTACACCAGCAGCTCCAGAAAATAAAGTGCCCCATAGAATATATTGCCTAAGGCTATTGTGATTTGGGTCTAGGTTATCTGGTAGTGCTGCGGTATGCCATAGTCCTATTTCGTCCATAGTTATTAACCAGTTTTTGTTGGCTTTTTTAGAGGTCATTCGCCATTTTTCTACAATAGCAGCAGCTTCCTTTTGATTGGCTTGTTGTAATGATAATCCATCAAGGTATTTAAAACCTAAAATATCATTTAGAATAGTTTCTCGTAAAGGATCTTCAGAATGTGTGTGGAGTAGTACCGGATGATTGTAGGGGTCATTTTCTTTAAGAAATTGAGCCATGCTCTTTCGTTGGGCATCATTTTGACCCATAGGAGACCAAGGTGCTGGGCCATTTTCTTCACCTAAATTCCAAATCAAAGCCAAATGATGACCGAAGCGGGCAATAAGTTCTTTGAAATAAAGCTGACGCAAAGGTCCCATATTACCATTGTCAAGCATGGTTTCGTTTTCTGTTTCTTGCAAAACAAGGTGAAGAAGGATTCCTTTGTGTTGCATGTGGCTAAATAAAATTTCCCATTGGGCTAATTTGCTTACATCAAAACGAGAAAAATCATTTGGATTTATATAGGGCCAAACATCTTTGCCATCCCCTAAAATATTTAGGGTTAAAAAATAAGCGGAATTCATTCCTTTTGAGGCGAGGTAATTAACAGCTCCGATGATGGCTTTTCCCTTATTTTTTTTCCAGAAGGGATCACCGGTTTTCCAGTCTTTAAGGTGTGGTGTAAAGGAATGTATGTTTGTAGGAGCTGCAGCTTCACCTTCTCGTGCTTCGGCTTTCATGCGAAAAGTATTGTCGAAATCAATATAACCTAATAAATTTTCGGGACTATTTGTGCCCGCCTTTAACCAATAGTTAGAGGTGTTTTTAAATTTAAAATACCCATTATGAGCTTCTAAGCGACCATGAGCTCTAAAATCAGTGCCGTTTTTATCAGAAGGAATTACAGTAAAAGCTCCTTTAGCATTACTAATTGGTATGTATTTGCCTTTGGAAGAATTGTTGGATAAGGCAATACTATCCCCTTGATGAAGTTGGGCTGTATATGACCATTTGCCAATTTGGTCTGGAGTAAAATGTACCTTCCATATGTTGCCCGAAATAGCGCTGGTTTCGGCAGCATTTCCGTCAGCAGCATAAAACCCACGAATAGTTTGTTTGGTATGCTCATGTGTAAAGTTTACCAGTAGTCTATAATTTAAAAAAGGGTTTATGGAAGCAGTTTCCGAAGTTTTAGGGCCTTTGAAATCAAGTGTTAAAGTATGCCATTGCATATGTATTTTTGTGGTGTCAATGCTTTTGGTAATGGGGTCTGAGTCTCTTATAGGCAGTGCTAAGCGTTCAATAGTTGTCAATTCGGGATTGCCGCCTCGATTTCCACAGCCCGAAGCTGTATAGGCATAATTACCAATAATAGCTACGCCAGTGCCATGTCTGCCAGTATTTAAAGAAGGCCATATGCTCCAGGAATTTGTTGTTGTATTAAAAACTTCAACTTCAGAATGTGCTTTTTTTTGGGATATACTTTCGCCTCCGCTAATAATGATGTTGTTATTCCATGTAAAAGCAGCATTTCCAGCTCTTTCGGTGGGAATAAGCATGTTATTTGTTACTTGTTCCCATTTTTTAGTGAGTAAATTATAGCAATTTCCATGAGCAACGGTTAAAGACATATCTTGATTAGTAGCTTTGGAAGTCCTTCGACCGGAAAATGTATACAGTTTGTTATTATTAACTACAGCCTGAAAATGATCACGAGCATGAGGGGCATCATCAAGTGTTTTCCATACCCCAGTTTTTGGATTGTAAACATCAAGCCAAGGTTTATAACCATTCATATGTCCATTAGTGATCCCGCCAACCATATAAATATGATCGTCATGCACAACGGCACCAGCGCCTCCACGACGTCGGTGTTTGGGAATGGAGTCACCATAAACATATGCATCACGTTCGGGGTAATAAATAATTATTTTATCCAAAGGTTTTTCGTTTGGCCATTGGCCAGTCATAGCACCAATTATATATATGGCATTTTCAAAAACTACAGGCTGAAAATGGTGTATTTCAATAGGAGTAGGGGACTTTTTAGTCCAAGTATTAGTAGTTGGATCAAACTCTGAAGTTGGATTAATACGACGTCCACCTATTAAATAGGCTTTAGATTTATAGGCAATAAAGCCAGCTTCGTGCCTAGCAGTTGGTTGTCCATTTGTTGCAAGACTTTCCCATTTCCAATTTTTAGGAACACTTTTTTTACAAGCCTGTAAAGAAATTAAACTATATAGAATACAAAAAATAAGAGGCACTCTCCAATAAAATTTCATAATGATGCACAATAGGTTCAGTTGTAAGTTATTCATTATTTTGATTAAAGTTAGAATTAGGGTTGATATTTTGTATAGAAAATATATTCTATAATTAAGAGGAAGTGTTGATCATTGAAACTTTTTAGTCTATTGTTTCAATCTTAATAAATAGGTAGTGGGTCTTATTAATAAAAGAGAATAATGTATTTAATTAATTGTCTATATTCGCGGCAATTAAAAATATATTTATGAGAAAAATATTACTTTCAGTTTTGTTGGCAGTTACTATAATAAGAGTATTTGGACAAGAATTGGTTACAAATGTTAATGAACCAATAAATGGACAAGAGGATCTTGGATCATTGGGTGATACAATAAGTGAGATACATCTAGGTCAAAATTATATTGAGTTAAAAGGTAAATTGTATTTTTTAGCAAATACTTCAGATTTTGGGAGAGAAATTTGGGTGTATGATCCAATATCTGATGAAACAAATATGTTGAAAGATATCACTCCAAATTCTCAAAGTACTTTATTTACTGAGCAGCAATTAGAAGAATGGGGAGTGATTTTTAATAATGAAATTTATTTTTATGCTAGGCAAATTTCACCAGAAGGGAAATTTGGACTTTGGAAAACAGATGGAACGGAAGAAGGAACGGTATTTTTAGAAAGTTTTCAGAATGTTAATAATTTGATGAAACTCGATAATAAGTTATATTTTTTTGCTGAGCTTAATGAAACTGAGAGGTCAGCACTGTGGAGTATAGCTGACGAAAATAGTGAGCCATCTAAAGTATTAGAATTGAATTCGAGAAGTCGATTTGGTTTGCTTAAGGTCTTTGGTTTTAAGAAAAGATTGTTCATTCAAGATAGAGAGAATCGAGATAAGCTAACTTTAGTTAATATTGAAGAAAAAAGTGTCAAAGAAGTGTTTGATACTTTAAACTCTTTCTTTAGAATTTTTAAAACGAAAGATGAGCAAAATTTATATTTATTTAATGAAGCGCGAGATGGGTCTAATATACTAGGAACAGCTATTTATGCTTTAAATATAGAGAATGAAGAATTTGTTGAAGTGGCTAGTTTTGATAAATCTAATACTTTTATACCTAAACATATTAAAGAAAAAAATGGTTTTCTTTATATTGAGTTAGAAGGGGGTAATAATGTATATCGATATGATATAAATAATAAAGAAGTAGTGCTATTAGAAGAATTTGATTCTGGATTTAAGCGCTCAATTAATGAAAAGTTCAACGATCCTTTTTATGTTTTTAGTACTAATGAAACAACTTCAATATATACGGTAAATGATTTAAATGAACTAGAGAAAAATGTAGATGTAGTTGTTCCAGAAAATGCTGAAGCAGCCAATATTGTTCAGATAAATGAAAGCGATTACTATGTGAATTTTTCTACTTTAAATGATGATTTAGGAAATGTCTCGTATATAGTTAATATATTAGATAATACAGTAATAGAACTTCCTTTACTAAAGGAAAATGCGTATGTAGTACCATTTGTCGGTAATTTATACTTTTCAAAAGATGGAGAACCATGGGTTTCTGAAGGATCCAACGAAAGTACAAAGCAGTTAGCAAATATTGAAACGAGAAAAAAAGGAAGTTTTTGTTTTCAAAATGAAATTGGTCGTTTAGGTGATATTGTATTTCAATTAGGAGAAAATAATAGGTTCAATACAACAGAAATAGTTACTTTTAATGAAGGACTATTCGTTTTTGAAGAGCTCTTTAAAGAAGAGTTTTCTTTTTCTTTCCATCGTTATCCTAGGCAGACTGCTGAATTTGGTTTGAGGACTAGTTTTAAGCAAGGAGTGACTTATAAAGGTAAATTTTATTTTTATATTGAAGGTATATTTGAGGTATCTAGTTCTGATATAATATATTCTACTGATGGGACTAAAGGAGGAACTGTGTTGTTTGAAGATTATAAAGAAGGCGAAAGAGAAACAGATGAATTTTTAGAATTTTTTAAGTATAAAGACAAATTTTATTTTTTACTTAGAGGGAAAGAGTTTTCTGAAAACGAAAAAGAAATTTACTTTAAGGTTTTTGATGGTAATTCCTTTGAGAAAATAGATTTATCAGACCAATTATCAGAGGTAGTTGGAGAATTCAGAAATTCGGTATTCAATACTTATGTAAAGGATGATTTAATAATTTTAAATTATACAAACAATACTTCTGTTTTTCCAAATAAGCAGTTGAATGGATCAGGAGTTTTTGTAATAGATGGAATAACAAACGATTTAAAAAGTTTTAAAAAGGATCTATTTATAAATAGACCTGTTTTGAGTGATGATGAGTTTATGTTTTTTAGTCCATCGGAGGTCAATAAAGAGAAGTTGAGTAGATGGGTAATAAACAAAGAGGGTACATTATTGGAACAGAAAAAATTAGATGAAGTGCTCTCTTATAGTTTGTTTAGCTCAATTGTTGATAACAACCTTGGGTATCCTCTAAAGTCTGGTAAAACGGTGTTATTTAATTTTTTAAATGATAATAGCTCAGTAATTTCAATAAATGAAGATGGTAATGAAAACCTGGTTAAAGAATTTGAATCTATCAAGAAGGAGCAACCCCTTTTAACAGATAATATTGTTTTCTTTTCGGCAAATGATGGGGGAGAAACGGGGACAGAATTATGGAAAACGGATGGTACGCCAGAGGGCACCATTTTAGTAAAAGATATTTTTGAAGGAAATCAAAGTTCAGCTCCTATTTTTTTATTAGCAGATGTCGAAAATAGAGGGTATTTTTCAGCTTATACAAATGAAACAGGACATGAATTATGGAGAACAGATGGTACAGAAGAAGGGACGCAAATGTTATTCGATTTATACCCTGGTCCTATAAGTTCTAACCCATCTGCGGCTATTGAAATCGGTGAAGAAATCTTTTTCTGTGCATCTTCAAGTAATGAGTTAGGTCAACAAATATGGAAATTTAATAAGAATGATGAAACATTGAGTATTGTTGATGTGACAATGCAAGAAGTATCAAATGTGTTCTATCCAAATCCAGTAAATGATTATTTGTATACTTCTAATTCTTCTATTGATAAAATTAGTGTATACAATATGAAAGGAGTAAAAGTCTTAGATTCTGATTTGGATGGTGCTAGGTTTAATGTATCTAATTTAAATGTGGGTATATATTTAGTTTCATTTAAGCTAGATGGTGAGACTAAAGTGGTACGTTTATTAAAAAAATAAGCTAAAAAGGCGTATTCAGAGAATAGCTAGATTCTCAAAAATTATACATAAAAAATCCAAAATTTGATAAATTCAAGTTTTTTAGATTTTTGTTTTTTAGGTCATTTTAGTCTAAAAATATTGATTTCAATACCTACAGGACGAAGTTATCCTAAGAGCTCTAGTTTTTGCCTTTATTTTTTTAAGATGTCATATTCTTTTTCTTTTCTGAATGCGCCTTTAATGTGTTATCCAAATAAAAAGAAGTGGGGTTAAGAGGGCTTGGATAGGCTGATGTTAAAAAAAATTATTGGGTCAATTTGTTAAAGTCCATTCCACTAGGGTCTTGAAATACTCGTAATCCAAACTCAGGTACAACAGCTAAAATATGGTCAAAGATATTGGCTTGAATACCTTCATAATTTACCCAATTTTTATCTTTACTAAATACGTAAATTTCAATAGGTAAGCCATGTTCATTAGGGGCGAGTTGTCTTACTAAAAAAGTCATTTCTTTATTGATCATTGGATGGTTATTAAGATATGCTTTTACATAAGCGCGAAATGTTCCAATATTAGTCATTCTTCTACCGTTAACTAAGCTAGAATTATCTATATTTTTTAGTTTGTTGTTTTTTTGCAATTCCACTTTCATTGTTTCAATGTAATCTGCGATATATTGAATTTTGCTAAATTGTTTCATCATATCTTCTGTGCAAAATTTGATAGTATTTATGTCTATACTAATAGAGCGTTTAATTCTTCTTCCTTCAGATTCAGACATGCCTCGCCAATTTTTAAATGATTCAGTAATTAAGGCGTAGGTTGGAATTGTGGTAATTGTTTTGTCCCAATTTTGTACTTTAACTGTTGTTAAAGCGATTTCAATAATATCACCATTAGCACCATATTTAGGCATTTCGATCCAATCTCCATTGGCTACCATTTTATTTGCAGATAATTGAATTCCAGCTACAAAACCTAGTATGGCATCTTTGAAAATAAACATTAATATGGCAGTTAAAGCACTTAAGCTACTGAATAGGTATATAGGTGTTTTGTTTATTAAAATAGAAATGATAAATATGGCACTAGTAAAATAAATTACTAATTTAAAAACTTGAATAAATCCTTTTATCGGGACTCTATTTGAAACTTCATATGTAGAATATATAACTAGGGCAGTATTCAGAAGTGCATTAAGGGCAAATATCCCCATAGCAATCATATAGATTAAAACTAAGCTATTGGTAAAAGTAATAAGCCTTGGATATCCTTCAAAAGGCATAGGAATAGATAGGTAAATTATAATGGCTGGTACGAATAAAGCAAGTCGATTTAATACCTTTTTCTTTAAAAGTATGTCATCCCATTGTGTTTTGGTTTGATTAATAATTATGGCAAGCCCTTTTAGAATGAAATGTTTAGCAAGTAAATAAGCTATAAGGCTAAAAATAATAATCAATGAAAGGATGAAACCTCGTGCTAAAATATTAGCAGTAAATAAATCTAAGCCTTGATTTGTAATCCAACTTTTAATAATTTCAAGCATACTTTTTTTAATTTAAATTATTTTTTTGTTTTGGAATACATGAGCTGGTTGCTAAATTTTATAATCTGTCTTATAGTTCTAAAGTTAATTAACTGAAGTAAATATATATTAAGGTGTAAGGTAATTTAATTACTATCAGTTAAATGCATAAAATAAAATGACTATTTATTTTGCAAACTTTATTTAGAGAACAAATATTTATTGAGTAATACTTCTTATTTACTAATAAAATATGTAGCTTTTTGATTAAATTTTGGTAATACCTTAGGGATGTTATAAGCTATATCTTTTTCCTCAATCTAGCTACAGGTAAGTCCAATTGCTCTCTATATTTAGCAACAGTTCTTCGGGCAATAGGATAGCCTTTTTCTTTAAGGATCGTGGCTAATTTTTCATCAGTTAAAGGCTTTTTCTTATTCTCAGCCTCAATAGTCATTTCTAATATTTTTTTTATTTCTCTAGTAGAAACTTCTTCACCTTGATCATTAGTCATGGATTCTGAAAAGAACTCTTTTATTAATTTAGTGCCATAAGGAGTGTCTACATATTTACTATTAGCTACCCGAGAAATAGTACTTACATCCATTTCAATTTCGTCGGCAATATCTTTTAGAATCATAGGTTTTAGATGACGTTCATCGCCCGATAAAAAGTATTCTTTTTGATAATGCATAATAGCACTCATGGTAATCATAAGGGTTTGTTGGCGTTGCCTTACAGCTTCAATAAACCATTTAGCGGCATCCAATTTTTGTTTTATAAATTGAACGGCATCTTTTTGTGATTTTGTTTTCTTTTTTGTTTCCTTATAGCCACGTAGCATGTCATTGTATGCTCCCGAAACATGAAGTTCAGGGGCATTTCGGCCGTTAAGGCTTAATTCTAACTGTCCTTCAACAATACGAATAGTAAAGTCTGGCACAACATGCTCTACCATTCGAGTGTTTCCTGTAAAACTGCCTCCTGGTTTTGGGTTTAGGTGTTCGATTTCTTCTATGGCTTCTTTGAGTTGTTCTTCGGAAACACTGTATTTAGAAAGTAATTTTTTGTAATGCTTTTTTGTAAAATGATCAAAAGAATGTTCGATAATTCTTTGTGCCAAAACCATAGTAGGGTTTAGTTCTTTACGTTGTAATTGAATGTGTAGACATTCTTGTAAATTCCGAGCACCAACTCCAGCAGGATCTAATTGATGGACTAATTTTAATATTTTTTCAACTTGTGTTTTATCGGTATATATATTTTGAGTAAATGCTAAATCATCAGCTATATCTTCAAGTGAACGTCTAATGTAGCCACTCTCGTCAATACTGCCTATTAAAAACTCAGCAATTTGATAGTCATTTTCGTTTAAACGATACGTGTTTAGCTGCGATTTTAAATGTTGATTAAATGAAGTGCCACTGGCATATGGAACTGATTTGTCATCATCATCGGCACTGTAATTATTAGCTTGTAAACGATAAGCGGGTACTTCATCGTCACTTAAATATTCATCAATATTGATATCAATATCATTATTATCGTCGGTAGTGTAATCTTCTTCCTGATTTTCATTTGAAAATTCATCATCAGGGTTTTCGGCTTTTTCTTTGCCAGTATCTAATGCTGGGTTTTCTTCAATTTCTTGCTTTAAGCGTTGTTCAAATGCCTGAGTTGGCAATTGTATCAGTTTCATTAACTGAATTTGCTGAGGTGATAGCTTTTGCGATAATTTTAAATTGAATTGTTGTTTTAACATTTAACTTGATTTCTTACTGGTAACTTAAATACTTTTTTAAAGATAATTTTTAAAATCGAATTTTATTAAATTTTGACGGTAATTTATCTGATATTAAGATTAAAATTCGGCGTTCATTGGTGTTCTAGGGTAAGGTATTACATCTCGAACGTTCGACATTCCGGTAACAAAAAGAACTAAACGTTCAAAGCCTAATCCAAAACCACTGTGGGTACATGTTCCAAATTTACGTGTATCCAAGTACCAATATAATTCTTCTTTACTTACGTCAAGTTTGTCCATTTTTTCTTTTAAAACGTCTAAACGTTCTTCACGTTGAGAGCCACCAACAATTTCGCCTATACCAGGGAATAATATATCCATGGCCCTAACAGTGTTTCCGTCTTCATTTAAACGCATATAAAAAGCTTTAATTTTAGCAGGATAATTAAATAGAATAACGGGGCATTTAAAATGCTTTTCTACTAAATAACGTTCGTGTTCACTTTGTAAGTCAACTCCCCATTCATTAACAGGATATTTGAATTTTTTCTTTTTATTAGGTTTAGATTCCTTTAGAATTTCTATGGCTTCGGTATAGCTTACGCGTTTAAAGTTGTTACTTAAAATAAAATTAAGTTTTTCACGGAGCGGCATTTCGCTGCGTTGCTCTAAAGGCTTTTGTTTTTCTTCGTTTACTAAGCGTTGTTCTAAAAAAGCTAAATCATCTTGGCAGTTGTCTAATGCGTATTTGATAACATATTTTATGAAATCTTCAGCAATATCCATATTTTGATCTAGATTGCAGAAGGCCATTTCGGGTTCAATCATCCAAAATTCGGCTAAATGGCGCGAAGTGTTGGAATTTTCAGCTCTAAAAGTTGGGCCAAATGTATAAATATTACCTAGTCCCATGGCATAGGTTTCACCTTCTAATTGTCCAGAAACAGTAAGATTGGTTTCTTTACCAAAAAAATCTTTTTTAAAATCAGTGGTTCCATCTTCATTCTTAGGTAATTGATCTAAATTAAGATGAGTTACCTTGAATGTTTCACCTGCACCTTCGGCATCACTTGATGTAATAATTGGCGTATGCACATGAAAAAAATCACGCTCTTGGAAATATTGATGTATAGCAAATGAAAGTTTAGAGCGTACCCGCATTATGGCTCCAAAGGTATTGGTCCGAATACGCAAGTGGGCTTGCTCTCGTAACAATTCTAAGCTATGCTTTTTGGGAGAAAGAATAGTGGTTTTTACTTCTTCAGGATTAGCATCACCTTCTATTTTTAAGGAAGTAATACTTAGTTCAACACGTTGGCCTTTCCCTTCACTTTCTTTTAAAATACCAGTAATTCGTAGTGAAGCGCCTGTATGTATTCTGTTAATGATGGAATCATTAATGGTGTCATCTTCAATAACACACTGAAGGTTATTAATTGTTGATCCATCATTTAAGGCTATAAATCTATTGTTTCTAAATGAACGAACCCAGCCATTTACACTTATTTCTTGTACTAGTTTTTCTTCTTTTAAAACAGCTGTTATTTTTAAATGTTTCATAGTTTATTTGCTAGAAAGATGAAAAAAATTTCCTTTATGTTAACTACTAAAGGAAACGATAAAATAAAAATACGCAGATTCCTTGAAGAAACCTTACATAAATTTAGGATTAAGAGGTAGGTTTTGATTTTTTGCTATTTACACTTAAAAGTAATGCAGGGAGTAATACTAAATTACAAAGCATGGCAAAAAGTAATGTAGCAGATATTAGTCCACCCAATGCTTTTGTACCTCCAAAACTTGAAATTAAGAAAACAGCAAAACCAAAAAACAGTACAGTTGAGGTGTAAAACATACTTACTCCAGTTTCGCGAATAGCAGAAAATGTTGCTGCCGTTACATTTCTATTTGAGGTAAGGAGCTCTTGTCTATATTTGGCTAAAAAGTGAATAGTATCATCTACTGAAATTCCAAAAGCAATACTAAAAACTAAAATAGTCGAAGGTTTTATTGGGACTCCAAAATAACCCATAAGTCCACCAGTAATTAATAAAGGGAGTAAATTAGGAATTAATGAAATCAAAATCATACGAACTGATTTAAACATGTATCCCATAATTAAAATAATTAACCCAATGGCAATTAAAAGAGATTGCACTAAATTGTTTACTAAGTAACCAGTTCCTTTTTGGAAAATTAGGGCTCGACCAGTAAAAGAGACGCTATAGCGGTTGTTAGGAAAAATTTTTGCAATTATCGGTTTTAGTGTAGTTTCAATTTCTTCCATTTTTTCGGTGCCAACATCTTTCATATAAGTGGAAACACGCGCATATTGGCCTGTTGAATCCACATAGGAAGAAAGCATGCTTTTGTTTTCTTCTAATGATTTAGCATAGGGAAGCATAAAATTACGCTCTTGCCTGGTTGGTAGCGAATAAAATTTAGGATCACCATTGTAAAAAGCCTGTTTAGCAAATTTCACAATATTAACAACGGATTTGGTAGGTGATAATTCTGGAAATTTTTCTATTTCTTTACTTAGTTTTTCAATTCGTTTTAAGGTGTTTAGTTTTAATACTCCTTTTGGTTTTTTAGTATCAATAAGAATTTCTAAAGGCATAATGCCGTCAAATTCATTTTCAAAAAACTTAATATCATGAAAAAACTGAAGCTCTTGTGACATTTCTTCCAAAAGACTACCCGAAACTTTTATTTTATTCATACCAATAATACTTAGTATTAGTATTACTGTGGTAACTGCATAAATGTATTTTCTTTTAAAGGATACAATGCTTACCATCCAATTTACAAACCCATCGACCCAACGCTTTTCCAAATGTTTTAAGTGGCGATCATTAGGTAAAGGCATTATGCTGTACAATAGAGGGATGACCAAAATGCAAAGTACAAATAGGCCTAGGATACATACTGATGAGACCATTCCAAATTGAACGAGTAATTCACTTGATGTTAATATAAAAGTTGCAAAACCAGCAGCGGTAGTTACATTAGTCATTAAAGTTGCATAGCCAACCTTACTAATCATTTGAACCAGTGCATCGTTTTTATTAGATTGTTTTTTAATTTCCTGTTGGTATTTGTTTATTAAAAATATACAATTAGGAATACCAATAACAATAACTAGAGGAGGTATTATTGCCGTAAGTACGGTGATTTGGAAATGGAATAATCCAATAAATCCAAAGGCCCATAATACACCAATAACAACCGTTATTATAGAGATTAGTGTTGCTCTGGCTGATCGGAAAAAGAAAAAGAATAGTAAGGAAGTTACTAATAGGGCGGCTCCTAAAAACAGCTTCATTTCATCAAAAATATTTTGAGAATTCATGGTTCGGATATATGGCATACCCGATATTTTTAAATCAATATTGTTATCTTTTTCAAATTGCTCAAGTGCAGGGTTTAATTTTTTTAAGATAAAATCTCTTCGAGCTCGGGTGTTGACAACATCTTGCCTAATGTATAATGCTGATTGAATAGTTTTTTTTGAACTACTATATATTAAGCCTTCATAAAAAGGGAGTTCATTAAATAACTTTTGTTTATAATGTGCTATGTCAGCTTCAGAAAATATTTCGGCATTAGATACTGGAGTTAAAGTAAATGATTTTGGATTTTCGGTTTTTTTGAGTTCTTTTATTTCCGAAAAAGAAACTACGAAATCAACTTCTTCATATTCTTGCAGTTTTTCATTTAGCTTAACCCAACTATTGAATTTGGTTTTGTTAAAAATAGTGGAGTCATTAACTGCCATTACAATTACAACTCCTTCTTCTCCAAACTTTTCAAAGAATTTATTGTATTCTATATTTACGGGGTGATCATCGGGTAATAAATTTGTTTCGGTAAATGAAAATTGGATGTTACTCCATTGACTAATGAGTCCAATAGTCGTAAAAATAATAATGAGTGAGACAATAATACGGTTGCTCAAAATGGCTTTGGCAAGTCCATTCCAAAAATAATTGATGTTTCGTTTTGAGGCACTCATTAATTTATTCCGGGATTTTTACTTATGTATCAAAACAGATGCAAAAGTGTTATAAAAAAAGCAACGGAATAATTTCCGTTGCTTTTTATTAGATTATTTTGGTGTATTACACCGTCATTATTTCTTTTTCTTTTAAGCTAAGTAAGGAGTCAATTTTGCTAATGTGACTATTGGTAAGTTCTTGAATGTCTACTTCTGTGTTTTTTGCAATATCTTCAGAAAGACCTTCTTTTTCTAGCTTTTTGATTTCGTTATTAGCACTTTTTCGATCATTGCGAACACCAACTTTCGCATCTTCAGCTTCAGCTTTGGCTTGTTTTACCAATTCGCGTCTTCTTTCTTCCGTAAGGGGAGGAACACTTATAATAACACTTTCTCCATTATTCATGGGGTTAAAACCTAAATTAGCGATCATGATTCCTTTCTCAATTTCCTGAATCATTGATTTTTCATAAGGTTGAATCGTAATAGTTCGGGCATCGGGAGTGTTAATATTCCCAACTTGACCTAATGGTGTTTGCGATCCATAGTAATCTACTGTGACACTTCCAAGCATGGCAGGAGAAGCTTTTCCTGCTCTAATATTTGAAAATTGTTTTTCCAAATGCTTGATGGCATTACCCATGGATTCTTTAGTGCTGTCTAATATAAAATTTATTTCTTCAGTCATTTTATAATCAGGTTATTCATTTTGAATTTATAAATTAGTTTTTTAAGAGTAAAGACTAATTAAATACAAATATCAGTTATACATTTACTGTAGTTCCAACAGTTTCACCAGAAATTAGTTTTAATAAATTTCCTTTGGTATTCATGTCAAAAACAATAATTGGTAATTCGTTTTCTTGACTTAATGTAAAAGCAGTGGTATCCATTACTTTTAATCCTTTTTTAAGTACTTCATCAAAGCTAATAGTATCGTATTTAGTAGCTGATTTATCTTTTTCAGGGTCAGCAGTATAAATACCATCAACTCGTGTTCCTTTAAGAATCACGTCGGCTTTAATTTCAATAGCACGTAATACGGCAGCAGAATCTGTTGTAAAATAAGGATTTCCTGTACCTCCACCAAAAATTACAACGCGTCCTTTTTCCAGGTGACGCATAGCTCTACGTCTAATGAAAGGTTCGGCAACTTCATTTATTTCAATGGCGGATTGCAGTCTAGTATCAACTTCTTCATCTTCTAAAGCTCCTTGTAAAGCAAGTCCGTTAATTACAGTGGCAAGCATCCCCATGTGATCTCCTTGTACGCGGTCCATACCTTTACTGGCTCCTGAAACTCCTCTAAATATATTGCCACCACCAATTACAATAGCGACTTCTACACCTTTAGCTGTAATTTCTTTTACTTGCTTAGCGTATTCTGCCAAGCGATTAGGGTCAATGCCATATTGTAAATTTCCCATTAAGGCTTCACCAGAAAGTTTGAGTAGTATTCTTTTATATTTCATGCTGTATTTTAGAAAGATTCTACAAATATAAACATATTCTCTATTTGATATGGATGATTTTTTAGGTCTAATTTTTAATTTTTTGGGAACTCTTTTTGTGTCCAATATCGTTAGAGTGTTTTTTTGTGTTTTGTGTTTATTTAATGCTTTGTTAAATATTATATTTGCTTCTTTGTTTTAATGCATATAATTAACAGGAAGTATACTTTAAATTTGGATTATATAATGTTGTATTGTTGTTTCTTATTGTTAAGTATAAAAGTTTTACCTTGATTGAGATGTTGTTTTGATAAAATGAAATAATAAGTTTAATTTTTTTAAAAATATTGCAGCAGAGTTTAATGAGATCATTTATAAAAAAAAGTGCATTAGCAATTTGGGGGTCTTTTTTTGTTTTTAATTATAGTTATGCTAATAGTGAAGACGGAAAAAAGAAAAAATCAGAAAATAAGCAAAAAACTGAGATAAGTTTTTTAGCTGATGAAGGATCTCCAATTACTAATGATTTTACTATGGGAGGTTTTAAAATTACTTCATATCTAGGAGTGCCGCCTTTTAAGGGGACATGGGAGGTAGTAGATGATTTAACCGATGAGTTTAATTACATAGGAAAAAATGCCGAATTTTACAAAAAATGGAATGATACTTATTTTAATGAATGGTTGGGGCCTGGTTTAACAGAATGGAATCCAAAAAACACTAATGTTATAGGGGGGAATTTAGTGTTAAAAGCTTCAAGAAAAGCTGAGACGGATAAAGTTTATTGTGGAGTAATTTCTTCAAAAAAGCAAATTAAATACCCTATTTATAGTGAGGTAAAAGCCAAAGTTGCTAATCAAGTACTTTCTTCTAATTTTTGGTTTTTGAGCCCTGATGATAAAAGGGAAATTGATGTGTTGGAAATTTATGGAAGTGATAGAGAAGATCACAAATGGTTTGCAGCGCGACCTTCTACAAATTATCATGTTTTTGTAAGAGATAATGGAAATCGTATTCTTGAAGATTTGAATGATCAAAACCATCATACATTGCCAAATGATGAACCTTGGCGCGAAGGTTGGCATCGTTTTGGCGCACATTGGATAGACCCTTTTACCGTTGATTTTTATTATGATGGAAAAGTGGTACGAAAATTGAGAAAGGAAAAAGTAAATGATCCAGAAGGATTAGGAATGGATAGAGATTCATTTTTGATTATAGATCTCGAAGATCATGATTGGAGATCGAATCAAGGTTTTTTTCCAACAGATGAAGAGTTAAGTGATCCTTCTAAAAATAAATATTTAGTAGATTATGTAAGGACTTATCGGCCTACACGAAGTTATAGATTAGAAGGCGGTTTGATTCAAAATGGATCCTTTGATGAGCCCGATTTGAGCCAATGGTATTGGAATAAAAAAGTGAAATTAAGTACTGATTTAAATGATAATGGAGGGGAGGTTTTTTCAGTTAATTTAGCAGGTACTGGAGCTAAAATCATCCAAGAAGTTAAAGTTGAAAATAATACATTATATAAACTTTCGTACAAAGTAAAAGGAGCAGGAGGGAAAGTTTTAGTTGGGATATATAATATTGATGAAGAAAATGTGGAATCTAATGAAGGGTGGACATATGAAACCCTTTCGTTTAATTCTGAGAATAATAACGTAATTTACGTTACTGCTGAGAATATAAGTGAGTCAAATATTTTAATTGATTCATTTAAACTAAAAAAAATTAAATAATAAAGCTCTTAGTTAATTCTTGAAAAATGGAATTGTTTTTTTGAATGAGTTAGGGTGGTTATTCAGCAATGTAAAGTAGGTTACGAGCTCTATTCGTAATTCGTGTAGAGTTTTTTAAACATATAAATTATGAATAAAAAAGTAGTATCAATTTTGGCATGTATATCAATAATGTCAAGTGGTGTTTTTGCCCAAAACGATAAGTCAAGAGGTAAGGATATAGGTAAATCTTATGAAACTGTTAGAAGTGGTTTAACTTCGCCTGTTACTGGAGCTTATAAAAATGGTAATTATGTGTTGCCTAAATCGGTAGGAATTCCTCCAGTAGGTATAAATTGGGAGGTGGTTGCTTCTCATTCAGATGAGTTTGATTATTCGGGTAAGGGAGATCAATTTAAAAAGAAATGGAAAGATACTTATTTTAATGCTTGGAAAGGGCCAGGCTTAACTTACTGGGATGAAAAACATACTGAAGTTAAGAATGGTAATTTAATGGTGATGGCCTCGCGTAAGACAGGAACTGAAAAGGTAAATTGTGGTGTTATTACCTCAAAAAAACAAATTAAATACCCTATTTATACAGAGGTAAGGGCTAAGGTAGCAAATCATGTGCTTTCTTCAAATTTTTGGTTTCTAAGTCCAGATGATAAGAGGGAGATTGATGTGTTGGAAATTTATGGAAGTGATAGAGATGATCATAAATGGTTTGCGGCTAGACCTTCAACAAATTATCATGTTTTTGTTCGAGAAGAACAAGGGAATGCAATTATTGAGGATTTAAACAAGCAACATCATCATACGTTACCCAATCAAGAGCCATGGAGGAATGATTGGCATCGTTTTGGTGCCTATTGGAAAGACCCTTTTACTGTAGATTTTTATTATGATGGTAAAATTGTACATGAGCTTCGTAAAGAGGGGATAAAAGATCCAGAAGGATTAGGAATGGATAGAGATTCGTTTATGATTATCGACCTTGAAGATCATGATTGGCGATCAAATGCAGGAAATAAAGCAACAGATAGAGAGCTTTCCGATGCTTCAAGGAACTATTTAGTGGATTATGTTCGAACATATAAGCCTATTGCTGCACCAAAAAAAGGTACAGGATTATTAAAAAATGGCTCATTCGATGATGTTAATTTAACAAATTGGTTTTGGACTAAAGGGGCAACTGTGAGTGCAAATATAGAAGCTAATGATGGTGATATATCTGCCTTAAAACTTAGTAATAAAGCTTCAGTAATTCAAAAAATAGCTGTTGAACCAGGTAAGACATATGAGCTTAGTTGGAAAACAGGAGGTGAAAAAGGAGCAGGGGTTACTGTTGAGGTGTTTAATTATCCTATTGGGAAGAAAGTTGTTTCAAATGGAGATTGGACTTATAGTAAATTGAAATTTCACACAGGTAAAAAAGAAATCATTTATGTTATTGTGAAAGGCGTAAATGATACCGATGTTTTACTAGATTCATTTGAGCTAATAGAAAAATAAGTTTATCTTAGATATAGAGCTGCTCCAGTAACAAATAGACGGTTTTTAGAATTTTTACAAATCCTTTGAAGTTAACTTCAAAGGATTTGTTGTTTATGGGTATAACAATGCAAGATTTGCTTTTAAATTTGAATTAAGTTTTTTTATACTATACATAGAGAGTTTGCTATGAGGTAGTTTGTGGTAGGTCATTTTTCAGTAAAAAAGATCTTTTAATCGGATTTAGCAAGATTTTGTTTAATTATAAGTAAGATTACAGGTATTTTAACTTTTTTTTAACTTAAAAATCATAATTTAGGGATTCTAGATAAGTTAATTAACACATAATTCATTCTAATTATAAAAAATGAAATTACTATTTACTTTTTTCTTAGTTTCTTTTTTTTTACAAGGAGCATATGCTCAGTTGTATGAAGATTTTTATGGTGCGGGACATAATAAAGGAATAACGATAACTAGTTCGGGTGATATTGAGGCGGAATCAAATACAGCTGCTTCAAATACAGTTTCAGGCGTAACAAATAAGCTTACGCTAAAAGAATCAGCTCGTTTTTTAGCGCAAGCAGCATTAGGGAATACTTATGAAGATATAGAAGCATTGCAAGATCAGACTATTGAAGAATGGATAGATAATCAAATTAAAATGCCATCGGGTTCTTATGCGGAACGATTTGCAGAAATTGCCCAAGATGTTGATGAAAAACAAGAGGATGAGCGCTTATTTAAAAATTCATTAGACTTTTTGTTTTATGAGACTATATTTAAACAAAACGATCTGTTAAGGCAGCGAATGGCTTTTGCTTGGAGTCAAATTTTTGTGGTTAGCAGTGATAATTTTAAGCCAAATCATAATCATGGACATGCTGTTTTTCATGATTTTTTATATAAAGGAGCTTTTGGTAATTTTAGAGATATGCTTTTTAATGTAACCATGAGTATGTCCATGGGAACTTATTTAAGTCATTTTGGAAATAGGAAATTTAATCCTGTTAATGGTTCGTTACCCGATGAAAACTATGCGCGCGAGATCATGCAGTTGTTTACTATTGGAGTGAATGAGCTAGAAATTAATGGGACAGTAAAAGTAGATGCAGAAGGTGTGCCAATTCCGACTTATGATATTGATGATGTAGCAGAACTGGCAAAGGTGTTTACGGGACTTGCTAGTTCAAAAAATATATCAGGAGCAGCGAATACTAATTTTTTTCTAGGTTTTCCTAAAAGAGATTGGACAGCGCCTATGAAAATGTTTGAAAGATTTCATTCCGAAGGCGAAAAAACCTTTATAGGAAAGACTATTCCAGCAGGTCAAACAGGTATGCAGGATATCAATCAAGCAATTGATATTTTATTTAACCATCCAAATGTGGGTCCTTTTTTAGCCACTAGATTAATTCAGCATTTAGTTAAATCTAATCCTACACCTTCATATGTTGGTAGAGTTGCTCGAGTGTTTAATAATAATGGCAAAGGGAAGAGAGGTGATCTGGGAGCTGTAACTAAGGCTATATTGTTGGATCCCGAAGCAAGAGAGTGTAGTTATATAGAGCAGCCAACAAATGGAAAACTGATTCAGCCTTTGGAGCGTTTTATAACTTTGTTAAAGGCATTTAATATGACAACACCTTCGGGTAAAATTTACTTGGATGATGGACGCGAATATTTCGGTATAGTATTACAAGGTTTTAGTGATTCGCCCACTGTTTTTAATTTTTTTCAATTTGATTATGCCGAAGAAATGAATGTAGCTCCTCAAAAAATAGTATCACCAGAGTTTCAAATACTCAATACTGTTACCTCAATATCGTATATCAATAAAATTGAAAATTCATTAAAAGATAAACCTTTTAATAATTTTACTAAATCTGGAAAGTTTATAGGCCCAAATAATAGCGATAAACCTACACTTGATTTTTCGGAAGAAGTGGCTATATATAAAGATTCAGGAGTGGAAGCTTTACTAGATCGTTTGGATATTTTACTTTGTAGAGGACAGTTAACTGATCAGTTAAAAGAAATAATAAAAAAGACTATTTCTGAAAATGAAACGAATATTAGTACATATTCAGATATAGATGCTGTTCATGATTGTATTTATTACATTATGATATCGCCTGATTATATGATTCAATTATAAAATTATGACGAAAAAAAAATATTCTAGAAGAACTTTTATAGAAAATCTTGGTTTAGGTTGCGCTCATTTAGGAGCAACAAGCTTATTATCTGGTATAACTAATATTGGACTCATTGGATCAGCTGCAGCAGCAAATAGACCTTTAGCTAAAACCACCAGTATGATGGATTATAAAGCTTTGGTGTGTATTTATTTGGCAGGGGGTAATGATAGTTTTAATATGCTAGTGCCTACAGATACTGAGCCTTATGAGCAATACAAAACATCTAGAACAAATATAGCCATACCTAAAGAAGATTTATTGCCCATAAGCCCTAAAAATTTGAGTGGACAAAAATTTGGACTACATCCTGAATTGTCAAATATTCAACAGCTTTTTGAAAACGAAAATGCAGCCTTTATAGCTAATTGTGGGGTGTTGCAAGAACCTACTGATTTAGACAAATTTAAACAAAAAATAAAATTGCCAATTGGGTTATTTTCTCATTCTCACCAAATGGATCGTTGGCAAACATCATTACCTAGGGATGCGCAACAAAATGTAGGATGGGGAGGAAGACTAGCTGATATTTTACAACAAAATAATAGCAATCAAAACTTGTCAATGAGTATTTCTTTAGATGGATCAAATTTGTTTCAACGAGGAAATAGGGTGCAGTCATATACAATAAAAAATAGTCAAAACGGGAGTACGTTGATAAATGGCGCTACAAAAGATAATTTTTATGAACAATTAAAACGAGCCACACTGGATGATGTTTTGGAAGTAAAGCATCAAAATATTCTAAAACAAGCTTATTCCGATGTAGTTGCAGGCTCAAAAAGTAATTCTTTTGAATTTGATGCCGCATTATCTAAGGGGATAACTATCAATACCAAATTCCCCGATAGTAAATTGGGAAAAAATTTACGAATGGTCGCAAGGACAATTGCAGCTAGGGATGTGTTAAGTGTGCGTAATCAAACTTTTTTTGTTTCTGAAGGAGGTTTTGATAGTCATGCAGAAAATTTGGAAGGTCATGGTAATAAAATGAAAGTGCTTGATGAGGCTTTGGGGGCATTTTACGAGGCTTTAGAGGAAATTGGAGCTACCCAAAATGTAACATCATATACCATGTCTGATTTTGGTCGAAAATTGATAACAAATGGAGATGGAACAGATCATGCATGGGGAGGAAATGCTTTGGTTGTTGGCGGGGCTGTTAAAGGAAAGCAAATATTTGGACAATATCCTGAATTATATTTAGGGAGTCCATTAGATACTGGAGGTGGAAGGTTTATTCCAACCACATCTGCAGATGAATATTTTGCGGAATTGGCGCTGTGGTTTGGAGCCTCATCATCTGATTTGGAATATATATTACCTAATATCGGTAATTTTTGGGATTACAGATTGGGTGGAACTCCATTAGGCTTTTTGTCGTAACAACATTTTTATAAATTTTAAGTATTCTAGTTGTGCTTAAATGTTAAATTACTAATTAATGAAAAAAATAGTCAGATATATCATCCCATTTGTTTGGTGTAGTTTCTTCTGTTTAAGTAGTGTGTTACAGGCACAATGTAATGATGGGGGGAATTATTGGAAAGAAAGCTGGAAATCTTGCCAAGAAACTGCAAACCCAAATACAGACAGAGGGGATTCGTATTGGATTTTGTATGAATTTGAAGAATCTATTGGGATTGAAGATATTTATATTTGGAATGCTAATAGAATAGGGGAAAGTGATCAAGGGGGGAAAGAAGTATTTATTGATGTCTCTAAAGATGGAAATACTTGGTTGGAAGTAAGTGAAGATCCTTTTGAATGGCCTAAGGCAGATGAATCTATGGATTACGAAGGTTTTTCCGGACCATCTTTAAGTAAGTTTGGTTTTTTGAAAAAAATATTAATTACAATAAAAAGTAATCATGGTGGGAGCTGTGTTTCTATTGCAGAAGTTAAGTTTAATGTGGATTTAGATGCTTGTGAAGGGATTGTAGATGAATGTGATGTATGTGATGGTTCTGGTAAGTTAACTTTTTATCTAGATGCTGATGCTGATGGTAAAGGAAATAAAAACACATTTATCCAATTGTGTGATACTATTGCGCCAGAAGGCTATGTGCTAAATAATGATGATGATTGCGATACTGGTGGTTGGGAACAGGTAGGTAATCTGTTTGAAGCTAATAGTTGTACTGGCTGTCACAGTGAAACTGCAGAAAGCGGTTTGAATTTAAAAACATATGCAGGTTTTTTAGCTGGAGGCAATAAATGTGGAGATCAAATATTAACAGGAACAACTTTAATTGATATTATAAATAATGATAATTATACTGGTTGCGGACAAACAATCGAAGGTTTAAGCATGAATGCGCGTGTAGCGGGAGCATTAGATGATTTCGAAATGGCTGTAATACAAGCGTGGATTGATGCCGGTGCGCCCGAAGGGGAGGATTGTACAATTACTAATTCAACAATTATTAATTTCCCTAATTTATCTGACGGTGATACTTTTGATGAAGGGGTTTTTCTTCGAGTAGATGTGGAAATATTAGATTTGGACGGTGTTGATTCTGCCGAATTATTTTTAAATGATCAATTAGTAAGAAATATTAAGGGAGGCCCATTTCAGTGGGGAGCCATAGCAAATGTAGATCCGTTGTTGGAAAATATGGAACCGGGGACATACATATTTAAAGTGGTGGCTTTAGATAGAATAGGTGATATTTCTGAGAATTCAATTACAATAATTATAGAAGAAGTGACAGTTGAAGAAGAAGAGGAGGAAGAGGAAGAAGAGGAAGAAGAGGAAGAAGAAGAAGAAGAAGAAGAAGAAGAAGAAGAAGAAGAAGAAGTTGGAGGTGAATCAACAATTATTAATTTCCCTAATTTATCTGACGGTGATACTTTTGATGAAGGGGTTTTTCTTCGAGTAGATGTGGAAATATTAGATTTGGACGGTGTTGATTCTGCCGAATTATTTTTAAATGATCAATTAGTAAGAAATATTAAGGGAGGCCCATTTCAGTGGGGAGCCATAGCAAATGTAGATCCGTTGTTGGAAAATATGGAACCGGGGACATACATATTTAAAGTGGTGGCTTTAGATAGAATAGGTGATATTTCTGAAAATTCAATTACAATAATTATAGAAGAAGTGACAGTTGAAGAAGAGGAAGAGGAAGAGGAAGAGGAAGAAGTTGGAGGTGAAGAAGAAGAAGAAGAAGAAGAAGAAGTAAAGATTAACAGTGTTAAAGTGGTTGATCTTTATGTAGTGCCAAATCCAGTAGAAGATACGTTTAGTCTTTCAAAAATTGAAGATGTAAGTGTTAAGTCGTTATCAATTTTTAATATTGATGGGAAGTTACTCGCTAAATATGAAGATGAATCAGTAATAAAGAGTGAAATTAATGTTAATTTTATAGAGTCTGGACTGTATATACTTATTGCCGAAACAGCTAGTAAAAATACCATAGTGAAAAAGTTTGTAAAGAAATAGAATAATTATTTTGACACTATCCCTTAAAATGTGTAAGTTTAAAATATAGAGGGTTTGACTTTTTTAAAGTTGAACCCTTTGTTCAAATA
>CANMLG010000043.1 GCA_947498765.1 uncultured Aquimarina sp. | reverse complement strand
GAGCCGTATGATGGGAGACTATCACGTACGGTTCTGTGAGAGGTTTAGGGGTGAAATTCCCCTTTACCTACTCGACTGTGCGTTCGTTATTTTTTTAATTCGCTTATGGCTCCTTCTAAAGCCAAAACCCAACCATTGGCAATATCATCTTTGTCTTTTTTTGCCATTTCCAAATTCTTAATTAATAATGGTAAAAAGTCTTTATCATCAAGCGTTAGGATTGCTTCAAATAAAAGAGTACCATAATCTCCATTTTCCAATTCTGACTTAATAACACCTTTTATTTTCTCGTCTTTTCTGTTTGCTAAACCGACAATTGCTTCTGATTTCGTTTCAAAGTCAGTATCGCCAGTTCTTTTCCATAGAGCATTTCTTATTTCTATATTATCAGACTCTATTAGAGTTCCAATCCCAAAAGTTGCCCAATTCCTTATTGTTGATGTTTTATGTTCAGTAAACTCGATTAAAGTGTTAATGGCGTCTGAATTTTCTAATCCTGAAAGAGCAGAAATTAATGCGTGTTTGATATCAGTATTTTTTATAGTTTTAAATTCAACTAATTTAGAAATCTGTTTTTCACTTAATTCATCATTATTATGTCCTATTCCGTGAAAAATTGATTTAAGCACATTGTCCGATTGTTCTTTTTCAAGAAGTTCAAAATGTAATTCAACGGTTTGTTTTTTATTATATCTTGGGTCAAAACCTAATTGTTGTAGTACATCAAGTCCAATAATTTTTTGTTTATCAAAATCTGATTTAGCAAACTCATATGCTTTTTCAAAAACTTCTTGATTTGGTCTCCTTCTTAATTCAGAGATATTGTCCCAATATGTTTTATGAGTCTTATTATTCAGTAGACGATTAAATATTTTTTCAGATGTCCAATTCTTTCGTCTCATTTTTTGTTTTAGGGGTCTGCTTTAATGACGCACAACGGTTAAATGTAAGTGCTTTGCTGCAGAAAATCAAAGATTTTCGGAATTAGCACAAGCAATTACTTTTGTTTAATTTTTAAATTTAGTGCTAAAAAAATTAATAAAAAAGTAATTGCGGCTTCAAAGACGAGACCCATTTTCGGACTGCCCGAACCTTAAGCATTGCATTTACATAGTGTGGCTGTTGCACAAGTATTTTTTTAAAGTACGATTATTTGTTATTTTTAGATATGCAAGGCAAAAAGAATTATC
>CANMLG010000042.1 GCA_947498765.1 uncultured Aquimarina sp. | reverse complement strand
ATTTATTCAAATGTCTACTAGACATTTGGTTTTATTTCATAAAACCTCATAAAAAAGTATTCCTCAGAACCGACCACTCAGTCTGGCTTACTTCAGTCATTAGGTCGCCCCAATCAACCTTACAACTTTCTCTACTTAGAAGCCTTACTTCCTCGTATCGGGGACTCACAGCCTTTGGGACATTCTTTAAATGAACTATATTTACCACTCAAAGTACACACAACATCTATGAGATAATGCGTGGATTTCGGGGTTAATCAAAAGCCCTCGCCTATTTGGTTTGTCGCCAAAGATTTAAATTTAGTATTTTAGAAAATATAAAAACAAAACATAAACTTTGGCTAAGTACTAGCTCGAAAAATAGTGATTTTCTGACTCCGCACTACGCATAGCTAAACGTTGTAGCCAATCCCTCATAGACTCCAAAAAAGTCTTCAGTACGTATGCGAACGTAAAAATGAGCAGAAAAATGAATAAATGTAAAACATTAATAAACAGCAAATTATTTTTACATTAGTCAGAATTAAAAAAATGATTAAATGAAAACATTAGGATTAATAGGTGGAATTAGTTGGGTTTCAACGGTCGACTATTACACTCAAATAAACAAAGGAATAAATGAACGATTGGGTGGATTAAACTATTCTGAATGTATAATTCATTCTTTTAATTATCAAAAAATAAAGGATAATAACGACACAGATGATTGGGATTCTACGCTAAGAATGGTAGTTTCTGCTTCTAAAAACTTAGAAAAAAGTGGTGCAAAAGGAATAGTTCTTTGTGCAAATACAATGCACTTTATTGCAGACAGAATTCAAAAAGAAATAGATATTCCAATTATTCATATTGCAACTGCTACAGCTCTTGAAATTAAGAAAGTTGGATTGAAAAAAATTGGTCTCTTAGGAACAAAATTTACGATGGAATATGACTTTTTTAAATCTAAACTCAATGAACAAGGAATAGAAGCTTTGATTCCTGCTAAAACCTCTGACAAAGATTTCGTTCATAATACAATATTTGAGGAATTAGGAAAAGGAATTATCCAAGAAGAAACTAAAAAAAGGTATTTATCAATTATAGAGGACTTAAAAAATAACGGTGCTGAAGGAATTATAGCTGGATGTACTGAAATTCCATTAATAATTAAAGAATCTGATATTGATTTACCATATTTTGACACAGCCTTAATTCACGGAAAATCAGCAATTGAATTTGCTTTGTCGGAATAAAAAACTGGTTACAGTCGAGTAGGTAAAGGAGAATTTCCCCCCTAAACCTCTCATATAACCGTACGTGATAGTCTCCCATCATACGTCTCTTATTATACAGCCAATTAATAACTTTATCTTTTCTTTAAAAATCATTCTCTTTCTGATAAAAGTTATGCTACCTTTATGGCGGTTGCCGTATAGCCAATATTTAGGTGACCGCTATACTTATCCCCAAGACCTCAACAATTCTCAAGTTTTCACAACAACTGGTCTTTTCGCCACTTCATCGGTGAGTTCGCTTGCGCTCATCTCTTTTATCCACACCTGACTTTTTTTTTCAAAGCCTTTTCTATTATCGCTTAAAACTCTTTAGTTACCCGCTGTGCTTCATAACAGTGGTTTGATTAGTTGTCCTAATACCCCTATCGGAAGACCTACTTCCATCATAATTCCAGCTTCGAAATTGACACGACTCAAATTTCACATCGGACAATAACTCATCCACAAAAGGCGTTAATTATAATAAAAAAAAAATCTATTTTTTAATATTTTTAGGTGGAAAAGAAATAATACTCTAATCAACAAGGGAATTTTGTCTGACATAAGAAATCTACTTTAAACAGCTTAAGGTAATGCTTAAAAAACCATTCCTAAATATTTAAAATATGAATACATCTCATTCTTAATTTTAACACAAAACTTTAACAAAAAATCAAAAAACTCACAAAATGACGCTCAATTATTTTTTACTCAGAAAGTGCTTTCATCATATTTTAAGGAAAAAAGATATGATGAATTTACAATCAAAATCAATTATTTCACACTCTCATTTCAAAATGCACATATTATGCATTGTGTGCATGTGTTTTTCCTTTCAAAACATACAAAGTCAGAGCGTCGTTACCGCTATCAATGACGGTCCATGGGACTCTGCTGCCACATGGGGTGGACGGATTCCAGGTCCTAACGACCGAGTTATCATCTCTCGCGGTGTAACAGTCGATATCACCGGCAACCACAACGTTGACGAGGTCGTCGTCCACGGATTGCTGAGAGTTCCTGAAAATAGTCAAGGTAGCGGTGGTGGGTCCCAAGGCTCGCAAACCTTCGCTGCCGGTAGTACACGCAGCGGCATCGACGTTGGTGACAACGTAACCGGAACGGGGTACATCATGTACTCCGGCGGACCTCAAGCGACTCAGGTACTACAGCGACGCTTTGGAATCCGCAGAGATGCATCGACACGTTTCATTGCCGTTCGCTTCACTTCAGGTAGATGGCAATACAACCAAGGTGGTACCAACACCTCAGGCGGCTGGGTGAATTTCACCCCCGCAGCGACCGATCGTCTGGTCGCTACGGTTGATTTTTCTCGCGACCGCGTAACGGCGATGAATCGTCAAGAGGGAGAGATCCAAGGTATCGCGGCTGGTTACAGTGTCGGAGACCTAACCTTCCGCGCGGACACGTGGAACGGGTCTTTCAATGAAGGCGAATTTTTCGTTCAGGGAACGGAGTTCACTGTCGGCAGCCCCTTAACCTTCGCTGCCGGAAATACTCGTAGTGGTATCGACGTTGGTGACAACGTAACCGGAACGGGGTACATCATGTACTCCGGCGGTCCATTTCGTGTTCAAGATGTTCAGAGTCGCTTCGGTATTCGCGATGATGCTTCTACTCGATTCATCACCGTTCGATTCCGCAGAGGTAGATGGCAGTACAACCGAGGCGGCACCAACACCTCAGGCGGCTGGGTAAATTTCACCCCTGTTCCGACCGACCGCTTGGTTGCGTCGGTTAATTTTTCCAGAGACACAGTCACCGCATTGGTGGGGTCTCTTGGAAATATCCAAGGAATCGCCTCGGGCTATACTTCTGGTGACCTAACATTCCAAGCGGACACCTGGAATGGTTCGTTCAATGAGGGCGAGTTCTTCGTTCAGGGAACGGAGTTCACTGTCGGTGGTGGCAGAAGCAGCAACGGCAACACCAGGTTTCCTGAGAACCGTTCGTTGATAGCCGACTGGGTTCACGTAAACAGCGGTGGTGTATTCCAGATCGGAACAGCAAATAACCGTTTCGACACCGGTAACTTTAAGTTGACTCTTACAGGTACCAATCCACTTGCCGATCACGTGATTCCGATGGCTAATGGTAACAATATGAACATGAATAACAATGACGGTTTCTTGATGGCCGCCGGTGGTGGTCGTCTACAGTTTTTTGGAGAAGAGCGACTAAGCTTCACGAAGCTTTCACAAACTGCCGAAGCTGGTTCTCGCACGATTATCGTGGAGAACGTCATTGAACGAAACTTCGATCGAACCACCTCTGCAGCATCTGATGGATCGTTGAACTGGGAAGTCGGTGACGAAATCGTCATCGCCAGCAGCGGTTTCAATTACACAGGCGAAGACGTCCGTACGATCACTCGCATTCAAAATCTTGGTTCTACGACGAGGCTAACGCTCAATCGAGCTACGACTCATAGACACTACGGTGAACGAGAGCGCTATGGCCGAGACTTGCGTCCGGGCAGTCGCCCGGCATCAGGCCGCCCAAATGTCATCGACTTGCGTGCCGAAGTCGCATTGATCAGTCGTAACATTTTGATTAAAGGTCTTGATGCGCAAGACACTGATAATTCGTTTGGTGATCGCGAGAGATTACGAGTGCACAGTAGTGGTAGCCAAAATGGTAAAAGTATCAACGGTATAGGCGGCCATATTATGATCATGAACACGGCGGGTCAAACGACTGTCGATGGCATTCAGATGGATCAAATGGGCCAAGCTGGCCGACTTGGGCGTTATCCATTCCACTGGCACTTCGGTGGTGACAAGCGTGGTGACGTTTTGCGTAATTCGAGCATCACCAATTCTAACAACCGCGCGGTCGTGGTTCATGGAACGGATAATGTCTTGGTTCAAGGAGTCGTAGCTCATGACGTTCACGGTCATGGTTTTTTCTTGGAAAGCGGTGTCGAGCGAGGAAATCGGTTCGAAGCCAATATTGCCCTGGGCATTCACCGTATTGCCGGTACTCCGTTCATCGTCGATGCCGCAGATAAGTTTGGTGACGGTGGCGCTCGCTTCCGTACAACTGCAGCATACTGGATCACGGGTGCGAACAATGAATTTGTAGGAAACGTTGCAGCCGGCGCGGGTGGAAGCGCGTTCTGGATCGCTCAGCCTGACGACCCAGTCAGCACCCCGGTGGGTGGCCCTTTTGAACGTTTACTGACGTCGGACTCTTACCTTGCATCGATGTATCGACGTGATCCCGATCGGGAACGACTGGGACGATTCGACTGGAATACGGGGCACTCGATGTGGACCGGGCTAATCGTCATTCCTGGAGGACACCCAGACTTCCGGGCTTCCAATGTAGGCCGATTCCGCGAAGGGGCAAATTACTTCAACAATGTTGATCCCGTATTTTCTAACTTGACATTATACAAAACCGCAACGGCACTCTATCCCTTGGTGACAAATATTACACTGCAGTTCCCTAGTTTCCGTGCTGCCGATAATGAAGTCACGATGATGGACTCAGATCCCATGCGGATTGATGGTGGTCTTGTTATTGGTGACAGTCGCGGCAATCGCCAGCGTGGTGGTCCAAGGAATGAAGGACGGGGACCAATCTTGCTGAACCTGTATCATGGTTATTCCGTGTGGGATGACGTTCACCTCGCCGGCTATCGAAATGGTATCCTTCTTCAAAATAGTATTGGAGATCGAACGCGTCCCGATGCGAATTTCTCAGGAGTATCGTGGGAAAATGACGGAACTCACAACGCCTTGCTTCCGAATAATAGTGGCCCCAATCGACAATATTCCCAAAAGACGGTATACGACGTTGATGGCTCGTTGACTTCTGGGATTGGCGGTGGTGCTGGGTGGTCCATTGTGACCTCGTTCAATAACTGGATTATTGACACCAATGACGGTGACATTGTTCGCACCGATAACGGCGGATACACTGGTCTGACCCGCAAGCGTGTGGGTAACCTGCAATTAGAACGTCGACACATTGGCCCGTTCGAAAACGCTCGCTGGAGAATGACTAATCGACAGGGAAAGGTGTACGAGATGGGTGGCAACGCCAGTGAACGGGACCCCCAGATCTTGATTAACCGTCGTCCAAGACTTCAGTTGGTGATGGGAGAAGAATACCAGGTGGATTTCCCACGCGGCGTGGACTTCGATTCCGAAGGTGTGCGATTCAACTTCCTGCAGTATTCGATCCCCGATAGATCTCAAAGTGTCACTTTGAGGTTCAAAGGTATGGCGAACAAAATGCGTCCAAAGTTCATTGAAACCGGGAAAGATCTCCCACGGAATAGCCAACTCAGATTCCTACGTAGTGCGACCCGAACGACCTACTTCCCTGATCCATCATCGGGCGATTTATTTGTGAAGGTGTTTAACCGTGGTGTAGGGGTTCAGTCAGACTTCATCGACATGGTTCCCATTAATTCCAATTCAAGAGGATCAAAGTTAATAGGGGAAAAAGAAAATTCTGATTTTGAAGCTATTACCATAGTGCCAAATCCGGCTAATGAATTCATTAAGTTAGACCTAACTCACTATATGGGCAGAAGTTTAAACTTCCATATTTATGATATCAGTGGAAAGTTGATGACGACTGGAAAATTTGACAGTAATCATAAAAAATCTGAAGTAATTGATTTAAATGACTTTTCTAATGGAACTTACATATTGGATATGCAAGACAGCGACAATGTTATTAAAACATATAAGTTTGTTGTTCTGAAATAATTTAGTTACAAGAAAGTATAGAGGAGTCGTTGTATCAGCGACTCCTTTTTTTTGTACCTATTAGTTATTGCTGTTTTTGCTAGCTAAACCAGCATTCGCAACGCACCAAAACACTATGAATCAAAAGATAAAATGGAAGGTTTTAGAAGCAATCCAATTAATTTTCGCCTCTTTAAACCTATGATCCGCCAGTTTGACCTGCTGTATTAGATGAAAAATGGAACGAATTAAAAATTATTCCATAACTGATAACTCGTAAATAATTTCTCTTGATAATTCTTTTTGCCTTGTATATCTAAATAACAAATAATTGTACTTTAAAAAAATACTTGTGCAACAAGCACAATAGCTATAATTTTACTTATACTGGTTTGAAATTCTCTGAATTTCTTCGCCTCAGTAATCATAACAGAGACGTTACCGCCAAGCAAGAAATAAGGTTTGATCTTATCCACTAGGTCTCCATATTTATAATTTGGTGTTTCGATATTGAAAATAAACACAAAACATTATATTTGAATTAATTTTAAACGTAGGTTTAGTGATAGTCCCCTACCCTGCGATTTCTTATATTTAAGGTTGGAAATAATTATACAATGAAGAAAAAAACTTTACTAATTATAGTTTCACTACTTATTTCAATTTTTAACATATCTTGTTCTAATGACGATTCAGCTTCAAAAGCTGAAAATTTATTTAGTATAGATAATATTGATAATTTAAAATATATTAGAAAGACTACTAACTCTTTTTTTCCTAATGAAGCTAGACTTTTTAATTACAAAAATGTAAACCTTTTAACATCTAAAATTTTCTTCGATGGAATAAATAATAATATTCATAACAGTTATGAATATGATGATGCAAATCACTTGATTTCTAAAACAGAAATATCATTTGGAGAATTCTCTTTTGAATATGACAATAAAGGCAGAATCTACAAACAGAATCTTAATAGAACTAACAATTACATTGAGCTAAGTTATCAGAATACTAAAGTAATAGCAACAGAATACAGTGAACATTTAGGACAAGCGACAACAAAAGTAACTGAGTTCTTACTTAATAAAAATAGTAAAATTACTAGAATAACAACCCTCAGTATAAGTTCAAAAGATCTAAAAACAGGAGAAATCGAATCCTCAAATGGATCTGTTCCTAACTTTATTTATGAGTATGATGAAAAAGGGAATATTATCAAAATTATTGAAGGGGAAAGAGTTTCTGAGTTAAAATACGACGATAAAATTAATCCATTTTACATTTCATTTTCTGAATATTACAAATTTGGATATTTTTTTGATAGTCTATATAAACTAAATATTAATTATGATACTGGTTTGACTCCTAATAACATAATTGAAATTAATGTTACCGATACTAATAATAGTTTTTTTGAAAAAATGAATTATAAGTACGATGATGATAATTACCCTACAAGCTGGACTACTGAATTTAGTTTTGATGATGTTAAGTCTCCGGAAAGATTTATTGAATACTATTAACTATTTCCAACACAAGTAACCGTGCACTAGCCCTCAATTTCACAAAATAATCTTTAAAATAAACAATTCTAAGAGGTTATATTTTATGCCACAAACATGAATTCATAAAATTCTGAAGACTTAAAAAAGAGAAACTCAATTTATAAATTTTATTTTTCAATAGAGCTTTGATTCCTTGAGCTTTTGCTTTACTTTTTTACTGTTTTTGAATTAATTTTAGGTGTTTTTTCTAATTATTAACCATAGTCTGATATGGTGCATTACTTTGTTTACTTGCTTTTTTGTTAGGTATTTAGTTATTAAAAAATATGAAGAGTTTAGTATTATATATTAAAAAAAGTAGTTATATGTTTATTAGTACATCTTGTAAAAAAGAAACTGAAGACAATAAGTTTTCGAATATAGAAAACGCACCTAAAATGGTTTTATTCTTTTGATAGCTTATCATAAAAAAATCTTTAATGACAATTAAAATCATACATATGTATAAATTATTGATTACTCCATTGTTCCTAATTATTATAGTAATAAATGGACACTCTCAAAAGCTTAATTTTAATTTAGATTGGAAGTTTATTAAAGAGAATCCATCAAATGCTCAGGAGATAAATTTTGATGATCAGAAATGGACAGATGTGTCCATGCCACATACCTATAATGATGTAGATACTTTCGATGATTTTGCTCCATTAGGAATCAAAGGAGAAATAAATCAATGGGGAGGAAAGACTTGGTATAGGAAAACATTTGTAGCGCCTCAATCATGGGAAGAAAAAACAATTCTTTTAGAATTTGAAGCAGTACGACAAGTAGCTAAAGTATATTGTAATGGGGTTTTAGTTGGTGGCTGTGAAAATGGTTTTATCCCTTTTGGTGTAGATCTTTCAGCACAATTAAAATTTGGAGAAGAAAATGTAATAGCTGTCTCATGCGATAACACATTTGTGAAGGATACAGAGCGAAAGGAAGGAATCAATTTGTGGCATGATTACCTTGGAGGAGCAAAATTGCCTTGGAATAACCCCCATTGGCATCCTGCTCATGGAGGGATTTATCGTAATGTTTTTTTGCATGTAAGTAATCAACTTTATTTTACGCAGCCGTTATATAATAATATGAAAACGGTAGGGACTTATGTATATACGACAGACGAGTCTAGAGTTCAAGCTACAATAGGTATAGAGGCTGAGGTTAAAAACACGACGAATAAAACACAGAAATTTCTCTTAAAGTCTTCCATAATCAATGATAAAGGAGAAACTGTTCTTGAAATTGGTAGCGAAATTTTAACATTAAAAGAAGGTCAAACAGCCATTTTTAAAAATGAAGGGGTATTAAAGAATCCAAAATTGTGGGAACCTAAACACCCTTATTTATACAAAGTAATAAATCAAATTGTACAAGAAAATGAGGTGGTTGATGTCAATAAAATACCTTTAGGAGTGCGATGGTTCGATGCCAGTAAAGACATCGGATTTAGCATTAATGATAGATATCTCAAGTTAGAAGGTTGGGGATTTAAATCTGTCGATGGTTGGCCAGGTCTTGGTGCGGCTAATCCAGATTGGATGCATCATTATACTTTGGAAATGGTTGCAAAAGCCAATGGGAATTTTGTTCGCTGGGGGCATACTGCTGGTGGTGTAGCAGATCTAAAATCTTCTGATCAATTAGGTCTTATTACAGTACAACCTGGGGTAGATGGAGAAGGCGATGTTTTTGGTCATGCTTGGGATGTTCGGATAGCTGCATGGAGGGATATGGTTATTTATTTTAGGAATCATCCATCAATACTTTTTTGGGAAGGAGGAAATCAAAGTACCACACAGGATCATGCGTCTCAATTAAAAGAGATAGTGACAAAATTCGATGCGAAAGGAAAAAGGTATTATGGACACCGTAGGGCTAATTTAAATGTGAGAGATTTTTGTGAATTTAGCTTAAGCACAGAAGGTAAAGGGTATTTTAGAGATTTGCCCACTGTTGAAGGGGAATATAATCGTGAAGAATCTCCAAGAAGAGTTTGGGATCGATTGACGCCTCCATATGTAAATTGGCATGCAAGCGGGCAATATGACCTAACAGCTGAAGAATTTGCAATCAACCAACTTTTTCAATATGAAAAAATTGCTCCGCTATTTCATGGAGGTGGAGCAAACTGGATTTTTGTAGATTCTACAAGTGGAGGAAGAGTCAATAGCGAAGTAACAAGGGCTAGTGGAGAGCTAGATGCAATGCGTTTACCTAAGGAAGCCTATCATGTGATGAATGTTATTTTTTCTGAAGTTCCCGATATGCATATTATCGGTCATTGGAATTACGATGAGGATATAGAAAAGGATATACATGTTGTTTCTAATGCAGATGAAGTTAAGTTATACCTAAATGATAAGCTTTTAGGTGAAAAAAAGAAGAGTCAAGAAGTTCGTAAAGCAGATGCTAAACATTCAAAGAATGAGCATCCTTTATTATTCACTTTTGAAAAAACACTTTGGCAAAAAGGAGTGTTAAAGGCTGTAGGTTTTAATAAAGGAAAAAAGGTTGTTGAAAAAGAAATTGAAACTGCTGGTGAGCCGTATGCCTTAAAGTTAACTACTATTGAAGGGCCATCAGGTTTATTAGCGGATGGAAGTGATGTTGTTTTGTTTGATGTTGAAGCTGTAGATAAAAAAGGGAATCGTTGCCCAACTTTTGTTGGGAAGTGTAATTTTCAAGTTGAAGGAGAAGGTATTTGGAGGGGAGGATATAATAGTGGGAAAGAAAACTCGACAAACCATCCTTATCTAGATTTAGAATCTGGAATCAATCGTGTTAGCGTTAGGGCAACTCGAAAGGCAGGTGATATTGTCCTTAAAGCTACTTCAGAAGGTTTAAAAGCTGCTAAGGTAAAAGTTACTTCTACTGCTATAGAGAATTCGAAAGGTATTTCGGCAGTGCTTCCCCAATTGCCATTGCCCCAACCGTTCTTTGCTTTGCCGTTGCCCCAGCCGTTATCCTTGTTAGAAGAAAGAAGAAAAAAAGAAATTGTTGAAAATGAATATACCTCAAAATATATTAATGATTTAGGCTATAGTGGTCCTTCGATAAAAGCAGCTGTTGTAAAAACGAAATTTGCAGAGTATCTATATAGCGATTTCGACATATTTTTAAAAAATATTCCGAGAGAGTTTTGGGATAGCGAATTTATACAATTACCCCAAAAAGATTGGAATTATTCAGCAGTTGATTTGTTGCAGTTTAATGTAAATCAGGATTCTAATGTATATATCGCATATGATACAAGGATAGAGGAAAAGGAAGATTGGCTTACTTCTGAATATACTTATATAGGGAAGTCACTAAACATAGACGAAGATCATTGGGCGATTTATAAAAAAGAATTTCCAAAAAATGCATCTGTACTTATTGGTAGTAATACCGAAAATTTCTACAAAAACTGTAAAATGTTGATTGTTTTTGTTGTTCCAAAAAAAATGTAAAAATGTATGTGGTATACTTCCTTGCTGTAGCATATTTACACAAGACATAATCAAAATTTAATTAAAAATATTGCTGAATTTAGTTGGTAATAAATATATCTGCTAAAAAGATGTTACTTAATATAATTCCAATCATATGGATTTTAGGCATGGTACTAATACTCATGTCAACACCCACATCAATTATAAAAGAAATAGGTCACCAAGACATCGTAGAAAATAAACCTTATTATGGAATTAAACATATAAAGCTGGTCATTTCAATGATTTCTGATGATTCTATTATAGAAAAGCTGAAGCACAAAATATTAATGAGAAAAATTGGATATACTCTACTACTAATTGTCCCTATTTTGATATTATTCAATGGATGTCTTTTAAACCAATAAAATAGTATGATCAATGATGTAATAATCTTATGCTTGGATATAAGCAAAACCTTCGGGTCCTACTTTATACGTCCCATGGAGTTGTATAAAACTTTGCAGTGGTTGCTGTTCTAAAAAGCATAATTTTCACCGCTACTATAACCCGTATCCGCTACACAATTCCCCATACAAATCCGCAATTCTACAAACGTTTTTTTATCCGTAATACTATATCTTGAAGTTATTGATTGTCCTTCCCATTTTCAAAGAAAATCTTAGATTATCAAAATTAATAACCATAATTATTTTCAACACTTAATTTTGATCCATTTAATAGCACAGCTAGATTTTGTAATCGTTTTTGTTCAAAATAAGTTTCAGGATATGTTAAAATTCTTTTGTCTGTATACCCCTCTCTTACTACATAAATTGTAAGATCCGCTAACTTACTTATCAATAAGGTATCCGTAACTAAAGTTGATGGCGCAGTATCTACAATAACATAATCATAATGTTCTTCTAAATAATTAAACATTTCTTTTACCTTAGGCTGAATTAACAATCCTGAAGGGTTTGGAGGAATATCTCCTGATGGAATAATATCTATTGGATTTTCTGATTTTTCTTGATATATAACATCCTTCGGTTTTAAATCTGAATTCATTATATAATTTGTGAATCCAGGTGTTTTTTTCCCTTTAGGTAAATCTAAAAAAACATGAAATTTAGGATATCTAAAGTCAGCACCAACATAAGCTACTTTACTGCCATAGATAGATAAAGTTTTTGCTAAGTTGGAAGATATAAATGTTTTTCCTTCTCCAGAAATACTCGATGTAACAAAAATAACCTTTCCTGTTTCCTTTTTTACACCAGCCATTACAAAATCTAAATTTGATCTCAAAATTCTGAATGCTTCAGAAATCGGTGTTCTACTCTTTTCTTCTATTACAACTCTATTTTTTTGTTTGCTCTCTGGAATTGAACCCAGCATAGGTATAGATAGTACTTGTTCTAAATCATCTTTAGATCTAACTTTAGTATTTAATAAGTCTTTTAAATATAAAAACATAAAAGGAAGTAAAAAGCCAATAAAAATAGATCCCGCATAAATTGCTTTTTTGTTTGGAGAGACCGGGGTAGATCCCAAGGCTGATGCCCTATCTATTATCCTAGAATTAGGCACTGTTATATGACTTGTTATCTCCGCTTCTTCTCTTTTTTGCAACAAATATAAATAGAGCTGTTCTTTAATAGTCTGCTCTCTTTCAATTACTCTTAAATCTTTTTGTCTTGTTGGCGCTACATATAATTTACCACTAAAATATTTTTCTTGTGTCTCTAAACTATTTAATTTAATATTTATAGTACTTTTTAGGCTATTCAAACCGCCTAAAAGTACTTGTCGTAAACCTTGTATTTGTTCATCTATGTTAACTACAACTGGGTTTTGAATACTAGATGTTTTTAACAATCGTTTTCTTTGTAATATTAATCCATTATATCTGGATACTGAATTAGAAATTGATGGATCTTCAAATCCTAAATTTGAAGGTATCGGATCATGCATACCATCTTGACTTTGTATAAAACCTCTCATAGATTCAATTAATCGTAATTGAGTTCTATTTCTCTCTATCGCTTGCACGCTTTGAGAATCAAATTCAGCAACTCGTTGTGTTTGAGCACTAAGATCATTGGTTAGACCAAACTTCGATTTATAACCAGCTGCTTCGTCATCAACACTTGTTAAATCTTTGTTTATTAAGCTTATTCTCTCTTTTATAAAATTAGCTGTTTTATCTGAAATTTCTTTTTTATGTTCAATTGTTGCTACTCTATATTCATCAATTAGTGAATTTATTATACTCTTAGCCTTTTCTTTATTAGGATCATTTAATGATATTTTAACCACTGATGTTCCTTTTGACAATTCATAAATTGCTAACCTTCTTCTATAACCTTCTACTACATTTTTTATTGGCGAAATCTTTATTTTTACAATGTGACCAACTTTAGCTTTAAATTTTGATGTATTAGGTGTTAACACTATGTTACCTATACTGGTTGATATTTTTTTTCCAAAAGAATGTGTTGTTTGTACAATATCATCCTCATCTAAAAAAGAAAACGATGTTTCTGAATTTATTAATACATTAAAAGTTGCAGATTTTTTTTCAACAATTGAATCTGCTGATAACAAATTGATTTCAATAGTAGATTTAGGATAATTTTCTGTCTCTAATATTCTTCCTTTTGAAAAATACTGAACATTCAATTTAAGCTTTTTGACAACATTATTTATTAATGTTTTCGACTTTATAATTTGAATTTCACTACTAATCTCATCTTTTACCTGATTTACCACTCCTAAATCCTGAAATGCCCCTAAAGCTGAATCACTAATATTTTCTTCTTGAGAAATAAATAAAGTTGCTGACACATTATACAATGGAACTGTATACCTTATGTACAGATAAGCTAAACCACCAAAAAATAAAACACTCAAAAGAAATAAATACCATTTTTTTGCATATTTCAGTAATTCTTCTCCAATGTTAATCTTTTTGTGACTCACTTTTTTTACAGAAACAGATGCTGTCCTTTCTAATGCCATAATTCAATAAATTCAAATCTACTAAGTAATCATTAATTGCGCACCGTAATCAAAAATGTCAACACAGAAATCAGCACTCCTATAGAACTAAATATTATTCCTAACTTAGTGGCGTTATTTTCTGATTCTCTTATTTTTGATTCATTAGGTTCAACGTAAACTACATCATTTTGTGTTAAATAATAGCCTTCTGAACTAAATATTTCTTTGGAAGTTAAATCTATTTTATGAAAAGTTTTTTGTTTTCCTTTTTCTCTTATTATGGTAACATTGGTTCTTTTACCTTTAATTGATAAATCACCTGCTAAACCCAAGGCTTCTATAACTGTAATTCTTTCATTAGGAATAGAAAATGTACCTGGGTTTCTTACCTCTCCCAAAACAGTTATTTTAAAGTTATTTAGTCGAACTGTTACGATAGGATCATTAATATATGATTTTAACTTTTTTCGCACCATTTCTTTGACTTGTATACGAGTTAAGCCTAACACTCTTAGTTTTCCCAATACAGGAAACTCAATATTACCATCAAAGTCAATGAGGTATGTTGGTGTTTGCGTACTTTGTGATGTATTTGCTTCCCCTTGACCAGAAGAAGAAAAACCTTGTGATAAGTTAAACGGTCTGGCTGTATCCATATCAGCTGCAGATACTGAAATACTTATAACATCATCTACCTTAAAAGAAGGTTCAAAAGAATTTATAGAATTGACTTCTTCTTTATCATTGGCATTTTGAAAATAAGCTACATCTACAGGTGTTTTACAAGATAAAACTAATAAAATTAAAAAAAAACAATAATACGTATGTAAAGACTTCATAAAGAATTTAAAATAACATTAACAATTTCAAGTATCAAAAATATAATTATTTATGAAGAGTTCTCAAAAATAAATTAAAATATCATACTTTCTTTTGATTTTTTTGATGTTTTATTTTTATTATTTCTATCAATACTCTCAAAGGTAGAATTATTAGAGATAAACTCAGGAACAATTTCTTTAATTTTCCCTACTACTAAATTATCTTGATTCAACAAATCCATAATACATAAATCATCAATTTTATCTTTGACTAAATCTAATGATTCATTTTCATCACTTTTACTTATCATTATTTTTTTATGATATGTTGGCAGTGTATTTTCTGTTGTACAAAGTAATTCCTCATATAGTTTTTCACCTGGTCTAAGTCCTGTTATTTTAATATCAACATCATCTGGATAATTCAATCCAGAAAGGGTAATCATTTTTTTAGCCAAATCTACTATTTTTACTGACTGCCCCATATCAAAAATAAAGATTTCACCTCCATTCCCCATAGTTCCTGCTTCAATAACCAATTGAGAAGCTTCAGGTATAGTCATAAAATATCGAGTTACATCTGGATGCGTAACAGTTATTGGCCCACCTTTTTCGATTTGTTTTTTAAATAATGGAATCACTGAACCATTAGACCCTAAAACATTACCAAACCTTGTCGTAATAAATTTGGTTGTACTCCTCTTTTGTAAACACTTGATATAAATTTCAGCTACTCGTTTTGTAGCTCCCATTACGTTTGTAGGGTTTACAGCCTTATCTGTAGACACAAAAACAAATTTATCCACTTTATATTTTGAAGACAAATCAGCTAGCTTTCTTGTCCCTAATATATTAATTTTTATTGCCTCAGTTGGATATCGCTCCATAAGTGGTACATGCTTATATGCTGCAGCATGAAAAACCATATTAGGGTGATATTCTTTAAAAATCAACTCCATCCTTTGTGCTTCCCTTATATCAGCCACAATAGCAGTAAAATCACCTATGTTCTTACTTAACAATTCTTGCTGTAAATCATATAGAGCAGACTCTGCCTGATCTACAAGTATTAAATGTTTATATTTATGTTTACTCAATTGTCTGACTATCTCACTACCAATAGACCCCGCAGCCCCTGTAATTAAAATAACTTTATCTTTAATCTCATTAACTACACTTTCATTTGATATATCAATAGCTGGTCTTTCTAATAAATCTTCGATTTGAATTTGCTTAATCTGAGACATATCAAATTCTCCATCGTGCCAATCACTATAAGCTGGTACTATTTTTACTTTAACCCCTAAATCGATTAAAGAATCTGCAATCTTTCTCAAACTTTTTTTATCTATTCGCGGTATAGAAACTATTACTTCATCAATTTCATTCTTATTTATAAACTTTTGATCAACTGATTTTATATCATAAACCTTTATACCATTAATAGTTTTACCTACTTTGTTTGCATTATCATCAATAAAACCTAAAACTGTAATAAACTTCTCTGCATCATTAGTTACTGTAGATAGTGTAATTTCCCCTGAATAACCAGCTCCATAAATCATTACTCGTGATGACTGTCCTAACTTATATTTTACGTAATGATAACAGTATTTAAAAACTATTCTACTTGTAATTAAAGTAATAATATTAAGTAAATAATGCATGTCAATAATAGAAATGGGGATATTAAAAGCTTCAGGAAGTATAGCAAGCCTACTGGCCAAAACTATAACACTGCACATTGCTAACAAAACACTTACTGACAAAAATAAATTATAGGCATCTTGTAACCCTGCTTTTCTAATGATTCCTTTATAGGAACCTATCCACAAAAAACTAAGCGCTGAAAATGTAATAATTATTGGTAATTGATACCACAAATTAAATTCATTATTTTCAAATGTAATTCCAAACCTAATAACATAAGCTAAGAAAAAATTTACAATTACAATTAAAATATCAATTGATAATACTAGCCATTGAGAAGCGTGCTTATCTAAATTTTTAAGTAAAAAATTTTTAATCATTTCAATACCTTTTTAATTATTGATATAACTCTATCTAAATCCTCTTGCTCAAGGTTTGATCCACTTGGCAAACAAAGCCCTTTTTCAAAAAGTTCATCTGAAACTCCGTTAATATATGCTATCGCATTTTTAAACACAGGCTGACTATGCATAGGTTTCCACAATGGCCTTGATTCGATATTCTCTTCTGCTAAGGCTATTCTTATTTTTTCTCTTAAATTAAAAGAACTTGTTTCAATGCATGTTAACCATCTATTTGAAAAACTTCCTTCTGGCTCATCTAAAAAATTTATTTCAGAAAACTCATTTAAATGTTTTTTATAAAAAGCATAGTTCCTTCTTCTATTACTCACATGAGTGTCTAGCACTTTCATTTGTCCACGCCCTATACCAGCAACTATATTGCTCATTCTATAATTAAAACCAATTTCTGAATGTTGATAATGAGGGGCGTCATCCTTAGCTTGTGTAGCCAAAAAAACAGCTTTATCTTTTAATTCCTTTGAAGAGGTAATTAAAGCTCCTCCTCCAGAAGTAGTAATTATTTTATTTCCATTAAAAGATAAAATTGACATATCACCAAAAGTTCCACACTTGAATCCTTTATATGAGCTTCCCAAAGATTCTGCACTATCTTCTAATATTGGAATTTCATAATAAGCTGCTATTTTATGCACTTTATCAACTTCATAAGGCATTCCATATAAATGCACTGTTACAATAGCCTTAGGTTTTTTCCCTTTAGCTATTCTATCTCTTATAGCAATTTCAAGTTGTTCCGAACATATATTCCATGTTCTTCTTTCACTATCTATAAAAACAGGCGAAGCCCCTAAATAAGTTATTGGATTTGCTGATGCTGCAAATGTTAAACTTTGACATAATACTTCATCTCCTTCTGAAACCCCTAATAATTTTAATCCTAAATGCAATGCTGAGGTTCCAGAAACTAACGCAGCTACAAATTTATCATCACTTAAATATTTTTGAATATCTGACTCAAAACCATTTACGTTAGGTCCTAAAGGAGCTACCCAATTAGTTTCAAAAGCTTCTTGTACAAAGTTTTTTTCAGTTCCTCCCATATGAGGAGATGAAAGCCATACTTTTTTACACTTAACGTTATTCATAGACGTATTTACTATTTGATGATTAAAAACAAGACATAATTATTTAATACATCTGTTTCAATTACAATATTTGTTACTATGTGGGGTAAATGGGATTTTGGCACGAATCAAAAAGTTTTTTTATATTCTATATAATGAATGAAAAATGCCGTTGAATAAGAAAAATAAAAATCATAAGTATAATATTACAAGCTGGTTCAACAATACAGGACTTAATCTCTTATAGCAAAAGTAGTTTAATATTTCATTCAACACACAAAATTTTCTACTTTTTAGTCAGACTACCTAAAAAATTCGTCAAACAACTCAAACTTCAAAATGAAGAATAATCATTAATTTTACTAAAAAACAGGTAATTTAATAAAATAAATTAATTTTTATTGCGCAAAATGAAAACAAAAAAACTCAATTATTTGATTTTCAGTAGATTAAAAAAATATAAAAGTTAATGGTTTTAAAAACAAAAAGTTAAACAAGTCAACTTAAATTTTATTTATAAAATGGTTGAATCATATAAGACAAAATCAATCACATAAATATTAACTTTCAAATTAATTATAAATCCACAAAAAACAATTTAAATCGACAAAAATCACATTAGATTATTTAACACTATTTCTATATAAAGGGAAATATTTTCTATTTTCATCTTTATTTGAAAATTCATTTACCAAATCATCGTAAATTGATTGATTTACGATATATTTCCAAATTTTAAAATCTTTAAAATCTTTTGAAAAAGAAGCTTTAAAATTAAATAATGAATCTTCAGAACTGCCTAAACCTCCTCCTAAATTAAAATAAGTATAGTTTTCATCTGTTCCTTTAATTCTCATTTCATCAATTAATAAACGTATTGGTGTTAGATTTAAATACTCATTTCTAGTACCTGATATGTGATATTGAATAATATTGTTTGTTTTTACCATCATAGCAGCCGAAATAATTTCGTTTGTTTCTTTCAGCATAGCAAATAGTACATCAGTTTCAAAATCATCACTATTTACAAATTGATTAAAATAGTTTTCATCAAAATAATATGATTTTTTAGCCTTTACACGATCCATATTTTCATAATACAAATCTCTAAAAACTTTTAAATCATCAATTGTACCACCTTTTTTAACCGTACATAATTTACGTGTCTTATTAATATATCTTTTAGTAGTTTTTGAAAAAATTGTACGCTGCTCTTCTAAATTTTTAGTAATATCAATATTTACTATTTTACTTAGCCCTACTATTTCCCCAATATTAGCTAATATTTGTTCTTGATAAGAAATAAAAGGATTTAAACGGGCAAAAACTGCTACAATATTATTCTCTTTGAAGTAAGTATTTAGCTGATTTATAAAATCTTGATTATCATAATTATTTCCAGCATTTTTATGTAGCGGTCCTGCATATCCATACACCGAAGTAATATCAAAATAATCTGTATCAAAAATTTTTCGTTTTAGGAAAGGCAAGCCTATTAAAATATCATTCTCTTCGTATTTAATTAAAATAGGTTGTTCATCATCTGATTTTGATAAATGATGATAATCATATGTATGGTAAAAATCATATTGTTCAACATTATTTAATAATTCTTGCCATTCTTTTTTCTCAATAACAATTTTAAATTTTGAAATGGACATATAACCTTTAGAATACTTTAATTAAAAAATTTATTGCAAATATCACTCGTAAATACTACACCTCCTAATTATTAATTCGGTAATATGGAAAAAAATCATCCGTAAAAGCAGTATTTTTGATTTCTAAATAATTACTATTTACACTTAAGCTAAAAGTTTCATATTTTTTTTTATCGATAATTTTTCGCCCAGTATAAAATATATACTCTTTGTTTTTAGGAAAAAAAGCTCTCTTACTTTTATATAAACCATCTCCATTTTTTATTCCCCCGCCTAATATATAATATTTTTTCTCTTTTTTTATAGCCCAATCGATAAGTTTAACGCGCAAAAAATCATTTGGTCTTTGATTAAAATAATCTGAGTCCGTTCCTCCCAAAAAGGCATACATTATTTTTTTATAATGTATATTTAATTCGACCGAAATAGGTGTTTTTTTATAAAAAACAACGGCAATTGAAAAATTAGTTTTATTTGATGCGATTAACTTTTCAAAATATGATTTAGAAAAAAAATAAAGGCTTTCAGCATTATTTCTATTCATCGTTTTTGTATATATTGTATAAAAAACATCTATAATATCAAGACTCAAATCATCTTGTTCAAATACTTTAAACTCTAAATCAAATTTTACTGCCTTACGATAATTGTTTCTTACTTTAGGTAAAAAAGAAGTCCATTGGTCCTCAAAATTATCCAAAAGATTCCCTTTAATATTAATTAATGATTCTATTAGTGTACCTGAATATTGTTTTTGATTGTCATTTAAACTAAAACGAATAAATTCTGCAACTATATTATTCTTTTTATACCACTGATCAACATTTTTCCAAAACAATTCAATTTCAGATTCTTCTATTTCATCACAAAACAATGGTCCACTATAACCATAAGGACTAATTACATCAAAATAAGTAGTTGATCTATTTTTTATATCTATTTTACGCAAAATAAAAGGCATTAATACTTTTACATTTTGCTCTTTTTCAAATAAAAAATACATTAACTCATGCGAAGCTTCTAAAAAATATTCCATATGAGCTATGGAATAATATACATTATCATCCCACTTATGCTTTAAAAGATTTTCATACTTTTTAGCACCATCTATATCTTCAATTTTATAAACTGATAATTTGTAATTATGATTCAATAGGTAATCGCGAATTAATTAAACACTTATTTTTTAAACATATTATTCAAACTTATAAATTCCCTTTCCAGACCTCCATAGTAAGATTATCATCTGAATTCACTCCTTCTTTGATAAAAACTTTTTTTATTGTTAAGATTAAAATTTTAACATCCAGCATAAAACTTAAATTATCAACATACCAAACATCATATTCAAATTTTTTAGACCAAGTAATTGAATTCCTCCCTTTTACCTGAGCCCAACCAGTAATACCTGGTCTTATATCGTGCCTTTTATTTTGTGTAGTGTTATATAATGATAAATATTCCATTAAAAGTGGACGAGGCCCTACTAAACTCATGTCTCCTTTTAAAACATTAACTAACTGTAACACCTCATCAAGAGAATATTTACGTATGAAAGCACCAGCTTTCGTAACTCTTGACAGGTTATGAACTTCATTATCATCTTTAGAATCTATATCAACCATTGTTTTAAACTTGATAATATTAAATGGCACACCATTTTTTCCTGGGCGTTGTTGAAAAAAGAAAGGTTTTCCTTTATTAACAAAAAGTAGTATTACTATTATGACGATAATAATCGGCGATAAAATTAAAAAACCAATAAATGAGAAAATAAAGTCTAAAACTCTTTTCAAAAAAGGATTATACATATAGTGTATTATTCTATTAATAAATCGTTAAACTACATAAAAAATAGCTTAAAATACATTTTTAACTACATAAATATAAAAAAATAGATACAATAACTTCTGTTTTTGCACCTATTCATTATACTTTTAGCTTGTTATTCTTATAATTCAGATTGAATCATACTTACTAAATCACCTACATTATTCATATTCATTAGATCCATAAGTTTAAATTTAATTCCAAGATTACTCTCTATTTCTGAAATAATCATCATATGTGTTATAGACTCCCAACCTTCCACATCATGAGCTGTTGTTTTTTCTGTTAACTGAAAATTTTCGTGTTCTAAAACTGTAATGAGAGCACTTTTTACTTTTTCAAAAATTTCTTCTTTATTCATTTTTATTATCAATTTCAAAATATGATTTTAACTCTTTTCTATTAATTTTCCCATTAATACTATGAGGAAATTCTTTAATAAATTTTATATGATTTGGTATCATATAATCTGGCATTTGAGATTTCATGTAGTCCAACATTAATGTAGTATCAAACTTATCCGATTCTATGGCTAAACCTAGTTCCGAATTTCCTAATTTATTAAGGATATCTAAAGCTACAATATTTACTTTTTTTTCACTTTTAAATTTAGCATGATATTCAATTTCGGCTAACTCTACACGATAGCCTCTTATTTTAACTTGAAAATCTGATCTTCCTACATATAAAAAATCTCCATCAGTATCTTTAAAACAAAGGTCACCCGTCTTGTAATACCTTATTTCTTTATCATTTTCTTTTTTTAAAAAGAAACTTTGGGCGTTTTTTTTGGGGTTTTTCCAATAACCAGGAGTAACTTGAGCTCCACCTAAACACAATTCTCCTGTAATATTTATTCCAACTTCTTCATTATTTTTATTAACAATCAAATATGAAGTTCCCTTTTGAGGCTTCCCAATAGCAACTATCCCGTTGTGGTTTTTTGTACGTAATTCTTTATGATAAGGATAAAAACCACTGTAAACTGTAAATTCAGTTGGCCCGTAATAATTAAAAATTTTGCAATTAGGCAAACAATTACTCCATTCCTCTGCTATATCACTATGTAATGCACCGCCACCAAAACTACAGTATCTAACATTTGGTGCATTAATTTCGGCAAAATAAGGCCTTAAATAATTAATTATTGAAGGCACCATAGTTAACACCGTTAACTTTTGTTCTTTAATCAACTTAAATATATAAAAGTACTTAATTGACCCTTTGGGGATAGTATATATACAAGCACCTGCTAACAACGGAAATAAATAGGTTACTACAGAAAAATCAAAAGTTAATTCAAACATTTGAAGACACCTATCTATATTTTCTAAATTAAATTCAGGTTCACTATCTATGCTATTAACTAATGCATTCACATTGTTAAATGTAATAGGTACTCCTTTGGGCAAACCTGTGGTTCCCGATGTAAATAAAATGTATGCTAATTCATTTTTATCAATACTACTTAATGGAAAACTGTTTAAATAAGGTTTTAACTCTTTTGAAAGTATTACACTATATTCTGAAAAAACAGTAGTCTTAGATGAATCGATTATATGCTTTATATTCGTTAGCTCGAACACTTGTATATTACGCTCTATGGGCACTTGAGGATTAACAGGAACGTACGCCTTACCTTCGAACCATAGAGCTAAAATAGTAGCATAGGTTTGTATATCATTATTTGTTACCAAACCAACCATTTTTTCGGTTTCATTAATCTTTTCTCGTATTGCAAAACGAATAGTATTAATTACTTCAAAAAATGTTTTATAGGTATAAAAAGTATCATCTATATAAAAAGCATTCAAAGCGGAATGTTTTTCTATTGATTCATATAGTTTATTTACAAATTCCATTATTTTAATTAATAAAAATGTCCATCTCTATTATATATTTTCAAAACTTTATTGTTAAATTCAATCGAATTGTGTGCCAATGCCTTCTTTTCTTTTTTATAAGTAAATACGGTTATAAATTGTTTATTTATACTATTCGACAACTTAGTATCATCAGTAAATATAAAATTAGCCCTCGATTGAATAAAATGTTCTATTACTGCATCAACACAAGTAGCATAATTACTTTCATTTTTTACTAAAAAGTATTTTATATTAAACTCTTTATGATTTACAATATATGACAAAAAGCAAATAACTTTTTCGTTCTTAATAATTTTCACATTATGAATCCGGATATTATAACCAATACCTACTTGTAAAGATTTTTGCGGAAATTTACTAATAACTGGCGCCTGTGTGTATTGACTATTATCCAATTGCCAATCAATGTAAGCTTTTGTTTTATGTACCAAATCGTTAGTACATAAAGGCTTTATAAATTCCCAAGTTTTTTGATCTAATTTATTTAAATAATGATATTCTAAACCTAAAGTTCTTTTTTTAACTTTAGCTTTATTCAACTTATTAACTATACTTGCTACAAACTTATCAGTTATACTTAATATAATTTTAGCATGCTTTAATAAAGCAAACCGACCTATTAAAATAGAGGCATCTAAACTAAAAAAAATGATATAGCGTAACCTTGCTTCAATAAGTTTAAAGGGTTGTTTCTGATAAAAATCATTCACTCCTTCAGCATATGATTTAACGATTACTTTTTTATTAGCTAAATTTAAAGCCTCATTAAAAATATAGGTCCCCAAAACCGTATTTTTATAATCATCATTCACCCACCATAAAAGTTCCCAATAAATTTTTTCAATACGCTTTCCTAAATTGAACAAATCGGGAAGCATATAAATAAATGCAACCATTTTTTTTCCTTCAAATCCAAAAATTCCACAATAATCATCCTCTTCAATTCTAGGGTTTGAAAGCAACCAAATCGCTTTACTTTTGGGTATAGGAACTGTAGCTGTTTTCCAATAGGTATTATCTGCTATAGCTGCTCTCAATTTAGCTTTAGTAATAGGCACAATTTGTAAATCTTTACTCATTTTATATTTTTAGAAAAAACAACTACAACCAAACTACTGTATAATTTTCACTTATATTAGTTATTATTTTTAGATAAATTTTCAATAATTTTCATTGTTTCTAAGACAATTTTTTTTCCTTTTTTTGCAAACTTAGGATACAGACTATCAAAATCATCATCTTTTTTAATCTTTATTGCTTTTTGGGCTAAAATAATTCCTTCATCAAGTTTATCATCAATGATATGAGTAGTAATACCCGTAATTTTTACTCCATAAGCAATAGCATCTTGTATTGCTGTTTTTGTTCCTAAAAAACTAGGAAAAAGTGATGGATGAATATTAAGTATTCGATTAGGAAACGCCTTCAGCATTTCTTGTTTGATTACATATTTGTAATTTAACATAAATACATAATCTATTCCTCTATTTTTTAATTCTGTAATTAGTTTATTTTGGTAAGCTATTAAATTAGGAAAATCATCCTTTCTCAATTGTAATGTTTCTACACCTAATTCCACAGCTTTTTCTGCTGCTCCACATGGTTCAGCTTCATAAACAACTAGTGAAATATTACTTTTTTTTAATCCTCCTTTCTGGTAAGCATCTAAGGTATCTTTGGCATTACGTCCCCAGCCTGTGACCAAAATTGCCCAATTAATTTTTCTGTTTTCGGTATTCATCTAAATCTTGTAATGTTGAACTTGGATCAATGACTATATCTTTTGATGACAGTACATTTTTTATTGTCTTAAAAATAATTTTTATATCTAATAGTACTGATAAATTTTCAACATAATAAACATCTTTCTCTAAACGCTCTTCCCAATGCAATAAGTTTCTACCAGAAACTTGAGCTAAACCAGTTATGCCTGGTCTAATAGTATGTCTTTTCTTTTCATTTTCAGTATAATAAGGCAAATACCTTATCAATAGAGGTCTAGGACCTATAAAACTCATTTCACCTTTTAATACGTTTAATAACTGAGGGATTTCATCTAAAGATGTTTTTCTTACAATGCTTCCAACCTTTGTTAATCGTTTAGCATCTGGTAACAATACTCCTTTTTCATCCTTTAAATCATTCATTGTTTTAAATTTAAGGATTTTAAAAATACGCTTGTTTTTACCAGGTCTCTTTTGAACAAAAAATGGCATTCCTTTATTTGCTATAGCCAATAGTAGAGTTAGTACAAGAAACAAGGGAAAAATAGTTACTATTAAAAACAATGCTCCAAAAAAATCGATACTCCTTTTTATGAATAATCTATACATTTATGTTCAAGATAAAAACCTAAAATAATTAAATTTAAATTACGATAAAGAGCACAATATATGGTCTAAAAATTTAACTACTTTAATAATAATAAAGAATTTCTTACAAATCATAAAAAAACCGCCTAAATTACTTTAGACGGTCTTTTTCTATTACAACTTTGTAAGAGTTATTCTTAATACTATAAATTATTCTACTAGTTAATTTAAAATTACTTTCAAAAACTTTTCACTTCCAAGATTTATACTTTTTAGCCTAGCTATATAAATTGCTGGTTGTAATTCATTTAAAGTTTCCGTTGTAGTTCCAGATTTAATCTCAGCATTCATTACTTCTCTTCCTAATAAATCATATACTTTTAAATTTGCTTCATCTTCCACAGTAATGTCTAAGGTATTTGTGTTGTAATTAAAATACATTTCATTCGCTGCAATAGTATCAAAATCTAATGTACTTAAAGTTGCTCCAGTACAATTTGGATCTATATTTCCATGATCAAGTCTCCAATTTAAATCATTTTCTAAAATATTTATTGCTATTAAAGCATCATCACAATAATCTACATTTACAGCTCCAAAATTAAAAACTCTTACTCCGGTTCCATTTAAAATATCAGCAGCTTTAGCCCATGCTAATAATGTTTTTGTATAGTTTTCACTAGATATCCCGGAACCTGTTAAATAATCAAACATAATACTTACTCCACTTCCTTGTCTTGGATACCAATTCTCCAAAGATTGATCAAATGACGCTGCATTATTAAATACAAAATCATTCTCAAAGCTCTTTATATTACTCATATCCCAATTCCCAATAGGTTGATTAAATTCAAGTGCATTTTCAAACATAGCTGAAACACTTTCTAAACTTGTCACATTCCAATTACTTATATCTTGGTTAAACGATTCTGTATTTGAAAACATAGAGTCCATATTTATAACCTTACTAACATTCCAATTATCTAATGGTTGATTAAATAACTTTGCATTATTAAACATAACCCCCATTATAGTTACATTACTAACATCCCAATTATTTAATGCTTGATTAAATGACTCTGCATCATTAAACATACTGGTCATTAGAGTAACATTACTAACATCCCAATCATTTAATGCTTGATTAAATTTTGTAGCCTCAGAAAACATTCTACGCATGTCTTTTACCTTACTAACATTCCAATTATTTATTGAAGTATTGAAACTTTCTGCTTTTTCAAACATTGATGTCATATTTGTCACATTACTAACATTCCATTTATTTATTGATTGATTAAATGCCTCTGCATTATTAAACATAGCAGTCATTAATGTTACATTACTAACATTCCATTTATCCAAAGGACTATTAAACTTGAAAGCATTCAAAAACATACTTGACATATTAGTTACATTACTAACATCCCAATTATTAATATTAGCTTCTAATTGATTGCAATCGATAAACATCGATTCCAAGCTTACACCTGGTGCAAAATTTGGAATATCAGTTGCATTAATGGATGTTAGCATTCTGTTTCGTCCAAACATACTTACACATGATTCCCATTCATTAGTTCCCCATTGTTCTATAGAAATAATTGGATTTAAGGAAAATTTCAAACTTGGATATACACCCGTAATAGATACTGTATATTCACCAGGAATAGCATAAGTATGATCTGCCGAAGCTGATAGATTAGTATTTGTAGTCCCATCTCCCCAGTCTACATTATAATCAAAAGTCTTTGTTGAATCTCCAATATTAAATGAAATTGCTTGATTAGCATCTGTTATATTATATTTAAATATAAAAGCATCAGGATTTGTCTGCGCCAATAGCATACTTGTTAAAAATAGGAATAATTGTAAAAAAATTTTCTTCATAATTATGAGTTTTATGTTTTGTTTTAATGACAACACCTCAACTAACAATTACCCTACTCCTAATATCTAAAAAATGAACAAACTATGATTCACAAAAAAAAGCCGTCCAAAAACACTAATAAATGAACGGCCATTTAGCAATTTTAGGTATGAAATATAATTGCTAATTATGTCTGTAATTTTAAAATGACTTATTTAACAACAAAAGCAAGTCACTTATATGACAATTCAATATTATTTTACCCTAAAAAAAATTAAACTATAATACTATTTCCCCCGTTTTTTTAATAAATAAATTGAACAAAATTTAAGTATCTTTCAAAAAGAAACTATTTTTAGCAACTTTTTAATTATATTTAGTAAAAAACTCCACAGATATAGTAAACAATTACCATGACAGAAGTTAAAAGATTATTTGATTTTCCATATTACCAATTAACTAAGGGCAATTTATCCAATGCATTAGTAACTAAGACAAATGGAATATGGAAAGAAACATCCACTCAAGAATACATTAACAATGCTAATCAAATTAGTAGAGGTCTACTAAGGCTAGGTGTACAACCTAATGATAAAATTGCCATTATTTCCACTAATAACAGAACAGAATGGAACATTACTGATATTGGTATTTTACAAATTGGAGCTCAAGATGTACCTATTTACCCTACTATTTCCGAAGAAGATTATCAATATGTACTTAATCATTCCGAATCCAAATATGTTTTTGTTTCTGATGAAGAGGTTTACAAAAAAGTAATGAATATCAAAGATAAGGTTCCAAGTCTTAAGGGAGTATATTCCTATGATGATATTTCTGGTTGCAATAGTTGGAATGATATTTTAGAATTAGGTAAAGATGATAGTAATCAAAGTGAAGTCAAAGCCTTAATGGACAGTATTAATGAAGATGATTTAGCTACACTAATATACACTTCCGGTACCACTGGAAGACCTAAAGGAGTAATGTTAAGTCACCGTAATATTGTACGTAACGCCATTAATAGTTCAAAACGTTTTGACATTGATGAAGGAAATGCCAAAGCCTTAAGTTTTTTACCAATATGCCACGTTTATGAACGTATGTTACTTTATTTATATCAATACCGTTCAATTTCTATTTATTTTGCCGAATCAATAGAAGCTATAAGCGATAATTTAAAAGAGGTAAAACCTGACGTAATGACTGCTGTTCCTCGCCTACTTGAAAAAGTATATGATAAAATATATGCCAAAGGAACTACTTTAACAGGAATAAAAAAGAAATTATTCTTTTGGGCTATTGATTTAGGCTTAATTTATGAACCTTATGGGCAAAACGGAGCTTGGTACGAATTTAAATTAGGCATTGCGCGTAAGCTTATTTTTAGCAAATGGCAAGAAGGGCTTGGTGGAAATTTAAAAATTATAGCTTCAGGTAGTGCTGCTTTACAATCTCGTTTAGCACGTGTATTTAATGCCGCAGGAATTAACGTTATGGAAGGTTACGGTCTTACCGAAACCTCTCCTGTAATCTCAGTTAATGATATACGTAACAATGGTTTCAAAATAGGTACCGTTGGAAAAGTACTTGATGAAACAAAAGTAACCATAGCTGAAGATGGTGAAATACTGGTTGAAGGAGCAAGCGTAATGATGGGCTATTATAAAAATCCAGAAAAAACTGCTGAAGAAATACGAGACGGAAAATTTCATACAGGTGATATTGGAGAAATTGATAGTGAAGGTTTTCTAAAAATTACAGATCGTAAAAAAGAAATGTTTAAAACTTCTGGTGGTAAATACGTTGCCCCACAAGTTGTAGAAAATACAATGAAACAGTCCCCTTTTATTGAACAATTAATGGTAATTGGTGAAGGTGAAAAAATGCCAGCTGCATTTATACAACCAAATTTCGCTTACCTTAAAGATTGGGCTAGTATTAAAAATATTAATATAGGTAGTACCCTAAATGAAATTTGTCAAAATCAAGATGTTGAACATCGTATTAAAGAAGAAGTAGATAAATACAATGCTAAATTCGGTAAGTGGGAACAAATAAAACGTTTTGAATTAACTCCAGTTGAATGGAGTGTTGATTCTGGACACCTAACTCCAACTTTCAAATTGAAAAGAAAAATTATTAAAGAAACCCATAAAGATTTATACACGAAAATTTATGGTTAGTAATCAATAAACCAATCATTTAGTATTTATTTCTACAAAAAACACTTATTTAATTGCCTATAATGTTATATAAGTCTTAAATTATTATCAAACTCTCCTTAATTAGGAGAGTTTTTTTTTGTTTTCATATTTATTACCTAAATTGAAGGAGGCTTTTATAAATAAATTTGATTTTTATTATGCATGCATAATAAAAATTTTTATATTTACGTAAACTCTATTACATACAATGAATCAAATTAATTGTAACTATTTAGAGAATAAACATAAAATAATAAATGAGAGATCTCACTATAGACTATTTATTGCGCTCTACATGGATGGCAGTAGCAAAAATGTATAATGAAGAAGCTGGAAAAAAAGGAAGTACTATGTCCACTGGTTTTGCATTATTAAGTATTGATCCTGAAAATGGAACTCCTTCAACTTCTTTAGGACCCAAAATGGGTATGGAAGCTACTAGCCTTTCTAGAACATTAAAAACTATGGAAGAAAAAGGACTAATTACTCGAAAAAAAAATCCTGAAGACGGACGTAGTGTACTTATTGGTCTAACCGATTTTGGTGTCGAAATGAGAGAATTTTCCAAGGAAGTGGTATTCAAATTTGATAATGCAGTAAAAGACACTATTCCGAGTGACAAATTAGATACATTTATTGAGGTTTTCCATGCAATTAATGATTTGATATCTAACAAAAAAATTTATAATTCAAAATAATCACTAATTAAAATCATTTATATGAAACACTTAGTCAAATTTTTAAAATGCTATGAGTTGAATAAAAAAATAGTCAGATTTCTAATACAATCGCTTTAAAATAGAATTAGTTACACATGAAAAGAAATATAAACAAAATAGCCGTCATTGGTTCTGGAATTATGGGTTCCGGTATTGCTTGCCACTTTGCAAATATTGGTGTGGAAGTATTGCTGTTAGACATTGTTCCTAGAGAATTAAATGATAAAGAAAAAGCTAAAGGCTTGACACTTCAAGATAAAGTAGTTCGAAATAGATTAGTGAACACTGCTTTAACCACTTCTCTTAAATCAAAACCATCTCCTATTTATCATCAGAGTTTTGCTAAACGTATTACTACAGGAAACCTTGAAGATGACATCTCAAAGGTAAGTGAAGTTGATTGGATTATTGAAGTAGTTGTAGAACGTTTGGATATTAAAAAGTCTGTATTTGAAAAACTAGATGCGCATAGAAAACCAGGAACCTTAATTACAAGTAACACTTCGGGAATTCCTATTAATTTTATGAGCGAAGGTCGTAGTGATGATTTTCAAAAACATTTTTGTGGAACACACTTTTTTAACCCAGCACGTTACTTAAAATTGTTTGAAATTATTCCTGGTCCTAAAACGGATCAATCTGTATTGGATTTCCTTAATGGATATGGGGATAAATTTTTAGGAAAAACTTCAGTAGTTGCCAAAGATACTCCTGCATTTATAGGAAATAGAATTGGTATTTTTAGCATTCAAAGTTTATTTCATGCTGTTAAAGATCTTGGCTTAACCATTGAAGAGGTGGATAAATTAACAGGACCCGTTATAGGGCGTCCAAAATCAGCTACATTCCGTACCGTTGATGTTGTTGGTTTAGATACTTTAGTACATGTAGCCAATGGTATTTTTGACAATTGCCCTAAAGATGAGCAACACGACTTGTTCAAACTTCCTGATTTTATCACAAAAATGATGGAAAATAAATGGCTAGGAAGCAAAACAGGACAAGGTTTTTATAAAAAGACGAAAAATGCCGAAGGAAAAACTGAAATTCTTTCACTTGACTTAGATACTTTAGATTATAGAGCTAAAAAACGTGCCTCTTTCCCTACACTAGAAATGACAAAATCTATTGACAAAGTTGTAGATCGTTTTAAGGTTTTAGTAGGTGGTAAAGATAAAGCTGGTGAATTTTATCGTAAAAGCTTTGCCGCATTGTTTTCATATGTTTCATTTCGTATTCCCGAAATTACTGATGCTCTATATAAAATTGACGATGCCATGAAAGCTGGTTTCGGATGGGAACATGGTCCTTTCCAAATATGGGATGCTGTAGGTGTAAAAAAAGGAATTGAATTTATAAAGGCCGAAGGTTTAGAGGTAGCTGATTGGGTTACCGATATGATATCTAGCGGAAGCGATACTTTTTATAGTGTAAAAGAAGGCGCTACTTATTTTTATGATATTTCTTCTAAAACGCAAACAAAAAAACCAGGACAAGATTCATTTATTATTTTGGATAACATTAGAAAGTCCAATGAAGTATTTAAAAACTCGGGGGTTGTTATTGAAGATATAGGTGACGGTATTTTAAATGTAGAATTTCAATCCAAAATGAACACCATTGGTGGTGATGTTTTGGCTGGTTTAAATAAAGCTATCGATTTAGCTGAAAAAGATTACCAAGGATTAGTGGTAGGAAATCAAGCCGCAAACTTTTCTGTTGGTGCCAATATCGGAATGATATTTATGATGGCTGTTGAGCAAGAATATGATGAGCTTAATATGGCTATCAAATATTTCCAAGATACCATGATGCGTATGCGCTACTCCTCTATTCCAACGGTTGCTGCACCACATGGAATGGCATTAGGTGGTGGTTGTGAACTTTCATTACATGCTGATAAAGTTGTAGCTGCTGCAGAAACATATATTGGTCTAGTTGAATTTGGTGTTGGTGTTATTCCTGGTGGTGGAGGTTCCAAGGAAATGGCACTTAGAGCAAGTGATAATTTCCAAAAGGGAGATGTTGAATTAAACGTTTTACAAGAACATTTTTTAACTATTGGAATGGCTAAGGTATCTACTTCTGCTTATGAAGCATACGATACAGGAATTCTTCAAAAAGGAAAAGATATAGTGGTAGTCAATAAAGACCGTCAAATTGGAGTAGCCAAATCTTACGCTAAACTAATGGCTGAACAAGGTTACACTCAACCTGTAAAGAGAAAAGATGTAAAAGTACTTGGAAAACAAGCTTTAGGAATGTTTTTAGTAGGAACAGATTCTATGGAAGCTAGTAATTATATAAGTGAACACGATAAAAAAATTGCTAATAAATTAGCCTATGTAATGGCTGGTGGTGATTTATCTGAACCTACTTTGGTAACCGAGCAATATTTATTGGATTTGGAACGCGAAGCCTTTTTAAGCTTGTGTACCGAACGTAAAACATTAGAGCGCATTGAACACATGTTAAAACGAGGAAAACCATTGAGAAATTAAAAATATTTGACATAAGACTTTTTGACATAAGATTTAAGACAATATACAATTATACCTATGGCTACTAATCATAATTTTAGAAAGCTAACAATTTGGAAAGAAGGAATTGAATTAGTTAAGGAAACTTATTCGATAACAAGAACATTTCCTAAGTCTGAGACCTATTCGTTAATTAGTCAAATTCAACGTTGTTCTATTTCTATTCCTTCAAACATAGCTGAAGGTACGAGTAAAGGAACAAATAAACATTTTTTACAATACCTAGAAACAGCTCTAGGGTCTGCCTTTGAATGGGAAACACAATTGATAATTTCTTATGAAGTAAATTATATTTCAAAAGAAACCTTTAGTCATTTAGAAAACAAAATTCAGGCTATTCAAGGAATGATAACACGTTTTATGGAAAACTTAAAATAATCGTAGGTCATAAGTCTTAATGTCCTAAGTCAAAAAAATGAAAAATGAAACAAGCATATATAGTAAAAGCATATAGAACAGCGGTTGGAAAAGCACCAAAAGGCGTTTTCCGATTTAAGCGAAGTGATGAATTGGCTGCAGAAACCATTCAACACATGATGAAAGAATTACCTCAATTAGACAAAAAACGTATTGACGACGTTATTGTTGGTAATGCCATGCCCGAAGGTTCGCAAGGACTAAATATGGCCCGGTTAATCTCCTTAATGGGGTTAGATATTATTGATGTTCCTGGAGTAACTGTAAATCGTTTTTGTTCTTCGGGAATTGAAACTATTGGTATTGCTACCGCTAAAATTCAGTCCGGAATGGCCGATTGTATTATTGCCGGAGGTGCCGAAAGTATGAGTTCTGTTCCAATGACAGGAAATAAACCCGAATTGAATTATGACATTGCACAATCGGGCCATGAGGATTATTACTGGGGAATGGGAAATACGGCCGAAGCTGTTGCTAACCAATTCAAAGTATCACGAGAGGATCAAGATGAATTTGCTTATAATTCACATATGAAAGCCTTGAAGGCACAAGCCGAAAATCGTTTTCAAGATCAAATTGTACCCATAAATGTGGAACAGGTATATGTAGATGAAAATGGTAAAAAGGCCTCTAAATCCTATACGGTTACTAAAGATGAAGGTCCTCGTAAAGGAACTAGTCTGGAAATCCTTGCTAAATTGCGTCCTGTTTTTGCTCAAGGCGGAAGTGTTACTGCTGGTAACTCATCACAAATGAGTGATGGTGCTGCATTTGTAATGGTAATGAGTGAGGATATGGTAAAGGAACTTAACCTAGAACCTATTGCCCGTTTAGTAAACTATGCAGCTGCTGGAGTTGAACCCAGAATTATGGGGATTGGCCCAGTAAAAGCCATTCCAAAAGCATTAAAACAAGCCGGTTTAAAACAAGATGATTTATCATTAATTGAATTAAACGAAGCCTTTGCCTCTCAATCCTTAGCTGTAGTGAGAGAACTTGGTCTCAATAAAGATATTGTAAACGTAAATGGTGGAGCCATTGCATTAGGGCATCCACTAGGTTGTACTGGAGCAAAACTTTCGGTACAATTATTTGATGAAATGCGTAAACAAAACATGCAAGGTAAATACGGTGCAGTAACTATGTGTGTAGGTACAGGACAAGGTGCCTGTGGGATATTTGAGTTTCTTTCTTAATTATTCTAAATGCTAAATTTTAAATGTTAAATTTTTAATGGAAAGAGGAAACATCGTCGTTGATAAAAGTTTTGAATTTGCACTTAAAATTATTGAGCTGTATAGAATTTTAAATATTGAAAAGGAATTTATTATTTCAAAACAATTGTTGAGAAGTGGCACTAGTATTGGAGCTAATATTCAAGAAGCTACTGCTGGATTTTCAAAAAAAGATTTTATTTACAAAATGTCCATAGCATCAAAGGAGGCTAGAGAAACTAAATATTGGTTGCAATTATTGAATAAATCAAATTTAACAAACACTAATGTTGATACGCATTTGAATGAAGTTAATCACTTAATAAGTATTCTTACTAAAATTGTAAAAACTTCTCAGCAAAATTTATAATTCAACATTTAAAATTTAAAATTTAAAATATTTTATGGAAACAGAAAAAGACATATTACGAGGAGGACAATTCCTTGTTAAAGAAACAAAATGTGAAGATGTGTTTACTCCTGAAGATTTTTCGGAGGAACAAAAAATGATGAAAGAAGCGGTCACAGAATTTGTAGATCGTGAGGTTTGGCCGCATAAAGATCGTTTTGAAAAGAAAGACTATGCCCTTACTGAAGAAGTTATGCGTAAAGCAGGAGAACTTGGATTTTTAGGGGTTGCTGTACCAGAAAAATATGATGGTCTTGGAATGGGATTTGTTTCTACCATGTTGGTATGTGATTATATCTCTGGAGCTACAGGATCAATAGGTACTGCTTTTGGTGCACACACAGGTATTGGTACTATGCCCATTACCTTATACGGTACCGAAGAACAACGTAAAAAATACGTTCCAAAGCTAGCTACTGGCGAATGGTTTGGTGCTTATTGTTTAACAGAACCAGGTGCAGGATCTGATGCCAATAGTGGTAAAACAAAAGCGGTGTTAAGTGATGATGGAAAATCATATAGTATCTCGGGACAAAAAATGTGGATTTCAAACGCAGGCTTCTGTAATGTATTCATAGTTTTTGCACGTATTGAAGATGATAAAAATATTACTGGATTTATTGTTGAAAATGATCCTAGTAATGGTATTACCATGGGGGAAGAAGAACATAAATTAGGAATTCATTCTTCCTCTACCCGACAGGTATTTTTTAGTGATACCAAGGTCCCTGCCGAAAATATGCTTTCGGAAAGAGGGAATGGGTTTAAAATTGCCATGAATGCTTTGAATGTTGGTCGTATCAAATTAGCCGCTGCTTGTTTAGATGCTCAACGTAGAGTAATTACTAGCGGTGTAAATTATGCTGCCGAACGTATTCAGTTTAAAACACCTATTATTCAATTTGGCGCTATTCGTAAAAAAATAGCCGAAATGGCAACTAACTGTTATGCTGGTGAATCAGCATCATACCGAGCTGCTAAAAATATCGAAGATCGTATTGCTATTCGTGAAGCTTCTGGAAATTCGCATCAAGAAGCAGAATTAAAAGGAGTTGAAGAATATGCTATTGAATGTTCTATACTTAAAGTTGCTGTTTCTGAAGATGTTCAAAACTGTTCTGATGAAGGAATTCAAATATACGGCGGTATGGGATTCTCTGCCGATACTCCGATGGAGTCTGCATGGAGAGATGCTCGTATATCTCGTATTTACGAAGGGACTAACGAAATTAACCGCATGCTTTGTGTAGGTATGTTAGTTAAAAAAGCGATGAAAGGACATGTTGATTTATTAGGTCCCGCTATGGCTGTAGCAGATGAATTAACTGGTATTCCTTCTTTTGACACCCCTGATTATTCTGAAGTACTTTCTGAAGAAAAGGCTATTCTAGCTAAACTAAAAAAGGTATTCTTAATGGTTGCTGGTAGTGCTGTACAAAAATTTGGCCCTCAGTTAGAAGAACATCAACAATTACTTTTAGCTGCAAGTGATATTCTGATCGAAATATACATGACAGAATCTGCTATTTTAAGAACTGAAAAAAATGTAAAACGTTTTGGTGAGGAGTCTCAAAAAGCTCAAATTGCTATGACTCAACTATATCTATTTAATGCCATTGAAGATATTACTAGTAAAGCTAAAGAAGGTATTGCTAGTTTTGCTGAAGGTGATGAACAACGCATGATGCTTATGGGATTAAAGCGTTTTACCAAATATCAAAATATGCCTAATGTAGTAGCCTTACGTAATATTATTGCTGATAAGGTTACCGCTGAAAATAAATACTGTTTTTAGTACTTTTTTAAATTTAGTTTATGAATCGAGTAAGCATACTGCTTACTCGATTTTTATTTTAATCCTATTTAAAACTAGATTATACATTAAGACTTCGTTATGAATCTTTGATATGTAATACATACTAGTTTTTTTTAATTGCAACATAGTATTGTTACAGTTAAATTAAAAATATAGTTTACAACAGTATTTGCTATAGATTATAAAATGGAATAGATTTTCTAATATAGAACTGGATTTAAAATTACCTAGTAATTAATTTTAAAAACTTAGAATAATAAAAAAACACCTCTACTTTCATTTATATTTGTTATTATCCAAAATCACTTATATTGAAAGATATCCTACTCATAACACCTCCGTTTACTCAATTAAACACTCCTTATCCTGCTACTGCTTATATTAAAGGCTTTCTTAACACTAAAAATATTAGTGCTTTTCAGATGGATTTAGGAATTGAGGTAATTTTAGCTTTATTCACTAAAAAATGTTTTACAGCTATATTTGAGTACGCTTCTAGTAATAACTACATAACTTCGGATAACGCTCAAAGAATATATGCCTTAAAAGATGATTACCTTAAAACTATTGATAATGTAATCACTTTTTTACAGGGAAAAAATCCAACATTTGCAAGACAACTATGTACTGAAAACTTTTTACCCGAGGCCTCTCGTTTTGATCAATTAGATGATATGGAATGGGCTTTTGGAAATATGGGCATGCAAGATAAAGCCAAACATTTAGCTACCTTGTATTTAGAAGATTTATCTGATTTTATCATAGAATGTATCGATCCTAATTTTGGATTTAGTCGTTACGCGGAACGTTTAGGACAAAGTGCTAACTCCTTTGATGAATTATATCATTCCCTACAAAACGAACACACCTATATTGATCAAATAACATTAGAAATTCTTGATCAACAATTACAAAAAATAAGTCCTAAATGGGTTTGCATATCAGTTCCTTTTCCTGGTAATTTGTATAGCGCCTTCCGCTGCGCACAGTTTATAAAACAACAGTATCCAAAAATTGCAATTTCTATGGGGGGTGGATTTCCTAATACCGAATTGCGCTCATTGTCCGACCCTCGCGTTTTTGAGTTTTTTGATTACATTACCTTGGATGATGGCGAACTCCCTATAGAGTTACTATACGATTCTATTACTAATAATAAAATTAATTCACCTGATTTAGAACTTAAACGTACATTTCTTTTACAAGAAGGAAAAGTAGTCTATAAAAATAATACTAAAAGAACGGATTATAAACAAGCAGATATAGGTACTCCTGATTACTCTGATCTTTTACTTAAAAATTACATTTCTGTTATTGAAATTGCTAATCCAATGCATAGCCTTTGGAGCGATGGTCGTTGGAACAAATTAACTATGGCACACGGGTGCTATTGGGGTAAATGTACTTTTTGTGATATTTCATTAGATTATATCAAGATTTACGAACCCGTTGCAGCAAAGCTATTGGTTGATCGTATGGAGGAACTTATAGCCCAAACTAATGAAAATGGATTTCATTTTGTAGATGAAGCTGCTCCTCCTGCCCTTATGAAAGCTGTTGCTCTCGAAATTATAAAACGTAAGCTTGTTGTTACCTGGTGGACCAATATCCGCTTTGAAAAAAACTTTACTAAGGATCTTTGTTTACTTTTAAAAGCTTCTGGTTGTATTGCTGTTTCAGGTGGTTTGGAAGTGGCTTCTGACCGATTACTAAAATTAATTGACAAAGGCGTAACAGTGGAACAAGTAGCCCAAGTAACACGTAATTTTACTGAAGCCAACATTATGGTACATTCCTATTTAATGTATGGTTATCCCACCCAAACAGTTCAAGAAACCGTGGATAGCCTTGAAATGGTCCGTCAATTATTTGAATTGGGTATATTACAATCAGGTTTTTGGCATCAATTTGCGTTAACAGCTCATAGCCCAGTTGGTATTGCACCTTCAGAATATAACATAACCCCACATTATAATACAATTACTTTTGCTAATAATGATATTAATTTTACCGATCATACCGGAATTGATCATTCTAAATTTAGTTATGGTTTAAAAAAATCATTATTTAATTACATGCATGGTATTGCTTTTGATTTTCCTTTACAAGATTGGTTCGATTTTAAAATTCCAGCTACTACTATAGCTCCTTTTTTTATTGAAAGTTGTCTAGAAACACCCATTGAATTAAGTAGTAAACCTACAGCAAAAATTGTATGGTTAGGCAATACCCCAATTACTTCCGAAAAAACTAAATCCAAAAAAGGGAAAAGTTTTCATTTATTACAAATGAATTTTCATGATCGCACCGAAGCTTTTCAAATAACAGTAAATAAACTACAAGGAAATTGGCTAGTATCTATTTTAGAACAATTGAAACCAAATAACGAAAAGCAACTTTCATTTGCTCAACTTAAAGCTAATTATGAAACTAATTTTGAAAACTTTGAATTATTCTGGTTTTCTAAACCTATTTTAAAACTAAGAGAAAATGGATTACTAGTATTATAGTAAGCTCATTTATAATTTACGACAATTAATATACGTCTTGTTTTTTTGGTTTAATCTAATTCACTAGTAGTATGAAATCTTTATCAATTGTTGTAATAAGTTATTTTTTAGGTATTATTAATTGTTTATCTCAAAATGTCTCTTTTAAAGGAAAAACAATTCAATTTCCTTCTAAAGATGAAGTAAACATAACTGCTGATTTGTATATGAGTACTAATAAAAAAGCACCGTACATTTTACTATGCCATCAAGCGCTTTATAGTAGAGGTTCTTATAGAGAAATTGCAGTTCAATTAAACGGAATGGGATACAATTGCTTAGCCATTGATCAACGGTCTGGTTTAAGTGCTAAAAACATCCCAAATGAAACTCATAAAGCTGCCAAAAACAAAAATAAGCCTACTAAATATATAAATGCCTTACCTGATATTGAAGCTGCTCTTGAATTTTTATCTAATGACTTAAAAGCAACTTCAACTATCCTTTGGGGAAGCTCTTATTCAGCTTCATTAGCATTATATATTGCTAGTAAAAATTCGGATAAACTTACAGGCGTTTTGGCTTTTTCTCCGGGTGAATATTTTAAAATTAAAGACAAAACTATAGCTGAATACGCTTCCGCTATTACTTGTCCAGCATTTATAACTTCATCAAAATCAGAAGCAAAAAAGCTACAACCTATTTTTAACAATATTCCTTCAAAAAATAAATTCAATTTTATACCAGAAACAAAAGGTTTTCATGGATCTAAAGCTTTATGGAGTACAAAAAATGGAAATGAAGCTTATTGGACTGCTGTTAAACAATTTTTAAGAGAGCTTTCTAATTAGGAATATCTATTTCTATACTAAAGCAAAACTAAATGAAACATTATTATTTAGTTGAGCAATTGTGGAAATTGCTTCTTCAGTGAGTTGTAATAACCTTGGATAGCCCCCAATAGTTTGCGCATTACGCATTAATGCAATTAATTTCCCACTTGGCACCCATTGTATTGTACCTGGTAATATGGGTGACGATAAAATAGATGTTTCATGCTCCTCAAAAGTTTCCGATAGTTGTATTCCCATTCGGTCACGCAACTGACTTACACTAAATTTTTGCAACATCAATTTATTTTGCTGCTGCTTAGTCAACAAATCATATTCTGGTCCTCTATATACTTCCAATATGGAAACCTTGCTTGGTAATATCGAAGTTAATTTACAATGATGTTGGTATTTTTTATGAGAAGGAACATAAGGAATTTGTATTCCTTTTTTAAAAACGGCATCACTAGTAACTCCCGAAAACCATGAGCGACTAGCTAATACTTTAGGGGTTTTAATACCGCCTTTGATAGCTATATACCCATAAACTCCATGCTCTATAGGTTTTAAGCTTAGTGTAGCATTTGCAGGTATATAAATACACGCCGCTGTATTATCTACTTTAATAGTATTTATAAAAATATTAGCAGTAACTCCTGTACACGCAATATACGTTGGCGCTAAAAATTTTAATTTTGGTGGTAATACTGACCATTCAATAAGTGCTTCCTCATTCGTATTACCCACCAACATATTAGCTCTTTCTGCCGAAAGGCTATCCATACAACCTGCTATCGGAATTCCTTCTGAAAAATAACCAAACCTACCTTTATCTTGAATACTTGTATAAAGTCCTGCTTGTATAACTTGTATGTACCCGTATTGATCAGTCAATTTTTTTAATAAGTTTAGTTTTATCAATAACCGAATCCATTTCGATATATACTGTTAACGAAATTGCTTTAAACTTTATACGATCTCCTATTTTTATTTTAGAAGGTTCTTTTTTAGAAATATCAAACAAATCAACAGGAGTTCTACCAATTATATGCCACCCCCCTGGACTTTGCATCGGATAAATACCTGTTTGCTTCCCTCCTATTGCCACTGAATTTTTAGGAACTTGCAACAATGGTACTGCTTTTCGATCACAATACAAACGTTCATTCAAACCTCCTAAATACATGAATCCTGGTAAAAAACCTTTACAATATACTGTATATATAGGCCCCGAATGCATTTCAATTACCTGATCTGTATTTAAATCTTTTGAATTAGCAAACTCCTCTAAATCCATTCCTAAAGAAACATGATAACAAATAGGAATCTCCCATGTTGTATTCTCTATATCACTTTTATTATGCTTTCTAGAATTACATAAACGCTCTAAAAATACGAGCTGTTGATTTGAAACTTCGTGCCTATAAACAATTAACAACGAATTATACCCATTAGTACAATCTTGAATTTTATTGGAATAATAATTTAATATGATCTCTTTTACTAAAAGGATGTCTTTTAAAATATCATAATCAATGCGTGACTCCCAAATAATTAATATTGAGTGACTCCCGTAAATTTGATATTTTAACTTTAGTTTCACTATTTAGTACTTAAATTATAAATGCTTTTAGCAATTGACAACACCTCAGGGTGATCCCCATGCAAACAAAATGTATCCGCCTTAATAGCTACTTTTTTTCCTTCTACGGAAGTAACAACATATTCCTGTAACATTTGCTTAACGTGTTTAAACGCCATTTCAGGTGTTTGTAATATGGCATTTGTTTCTTTTCTGGACACCAAACTTAAATCGGTATTATAATTCCGATCAGCAAAAGCTTCATAAATAATATTAGGGTAATTTTTAGGCATAAATTGTTTTGCACTGCATGGAATAAAAAGTTTTGTATTTTTAAAATGCTTTGCACACCAATCTAAAAACCATTGTGTATTTTTTTGAGCACTAAACACATCGTTATACAAAGCTCCATGAAGCTTGATATGATGCATTGACACCCCCAATTTGTTGGCAATTTTTTCAACTAATTGAATTTGATTTAATAATGATAATTCAAGCGCAGATTGAGAAATAATCATAGACTTGCGCCCAAAATTTTCAATATCTGGATATGAAGGATGTGCTCCTACCCTTACTTTATGTTGATTTCCTAATAAAATAGTTTGCTCAATAGATGCTTCACTTCCGGCATGACCGCCACAAGCAATATTCGCATATTTTAAGTAAGGAATTAATTCGGCATCATTTTCCATACCTTCACCTAAATCCGCATTTAAGGCTATCATATTATGTTTATGCATACTTCAAATTGAAGTATTGAAATTAATAAAAAACAAAAGCTACCTAAAATTTTAGATAGCTTTTGTTTTATTCTTTTGTGTAAATGTAATTCTTACTACTAATATTGTGCAGTTTGAACCGACTCCACACTACCAACTTCGGCTAAATAACGCTCTGCATCCATTGCTGCCATACACCCTGTACCTGCAGCTGTAATTGCTTGACGGTAATCTTTATCTTGTACATCACCAGCAGCAAAAACACCTGGTTTGTTCGTAAAAGTAGTTCCTGCTTTTGTATGTAAATAGCCCGTATCATCCATATCCAACTGACCTTTAAAAATATCTGTATTAGGTTTATGCCCAATAGCCACAAATAAACCTGTAATTTCAATTTCAGAAGTATCTCCTGTTTGATTGTTTTTCATACGTAATCCTTCCACAACTTGATCACCTAACACCTCATCAACTTCTGTATTATAAAGTACCTTAATATTTTCCGTATTTTCCACTCTATGTTGCATAGCTTTTGATGCACGCATATAATCTTTACGTACTAACATAGTCACATTTTTACAAATGTTTGCCAAATAAGTCGCTTCTTCGGCTGCAGTATCCCCTGCTCCAACTATCGCTACATCTTGTCCTTTATAAAAGAAACCATCACATACCGCACAAGCCGAAACTCCTCCTCCACGTAATCTTTGTTCACTTTCGATACCTAAATATTTAGCAGTAGCTCCAGTTGAAATAATTACAGTTTCCGCTTCAATTACTTTATTATTATCGACAGTTGCTTTATGAATACCTCCTGGCGTATCTGATAATTCAACCGAAGTAACCATTCCAATACGTACTTCTGTACCAAAACGTTCTGCTTGTTTTTGCAATTGTACCATCATTGTTGGTCCATCAATACCTTCTGGATATCCAGGGAAGTTATCAACCTCCGTAGTAGTGGTTAACTGTCCTCCTGGTTCCATTCCTGTATACAAAACTGGATTCAAATCTGCTCTAGAAGCATAAATTGCTGCTGTATAACCTGCAGGTCCTGAACCTATAATCAAACATTTTACTCTTTCTATATTATCTGCCATTCTAATCCTTTTTAGAATGTAAAAGTAGCAAGTTTAACAGAAACCTTACATTAAAAGTTATTAAGAAAATCTATTAGCTTATTAACTATTCTGATTTATTTGCTTTTGCAGAAGTAATAACGTTAAAATCTAGCATTATATTAATTAGCTTTGTCAACTAAAATTATATTGATAGTATACTAATTATGATCTCATCTCTCTCTCCCGAATGGACTTCAGTTTTAAAAAACGAACTTGAAAAAACTTATTTTAAGGATTTATCAATATTTGTAGAGGAACAATATAAGCAACATCAATGTTTCCCTCCTAAAGAACGTATTTTTGCTGCGCTTAACAATTGTACTTTTAATGATATAAAAGTAGTTATTATAGGCCAAGACCCTTACCATAAACCACATTTAGCTAATGGTTTATGCTTTTCTGTAAACTCAGGTATGCCAATACCTGCCTCGCTTCAAAATATTTATAAAGAAATTGAAAAAGATCTAAATATTAATTCTCCAAGTCACGGTAATTTAATGCATTGGGCTAAACAGGGTGTCCTTTTATTAAATGCTACACTAAGCGTTCAAGTGCATAAAGCTGGGTCACATCAAAAAAAAGGATGGGAACAGTTCACAGATGCAATAATAGATTACATATCGACACAGAAAGAAGGAGTCGTTTTTATGCTTTGGGGTGGATATGCTAAAAAGAAAGGAGCTAGAGTAGATACAAATAAACATTTAGTTTTGGAAAGTGGTCACCCTTCACCTTTAAGTGCCAATAGAGGATTGTGGTTTGGTAACAAACACTTTAGTCAATGTAATAAATACTTAATGGACAATAATAAGTTAAAAATTGAATGGGCAAAATAAATTACATTGTCCAAACTTTAAATTAAGGTTAATTAAATTTAAATAAACACAAAGTTTGAATCTTTTTTATAAAAACTTCTTAAAAATCAGTTTAAATCTTTGAAAACATAGTAGCTAATAATAAATAAAGTTTACTTTTGTTTCAAACAATTATTATTATTTTAAATGAAAAAAGGTACTATTAAGTTCTTTAACGAATCAAAAGGTTTTGGATTTGTTATTGACAATGACACAAATCAAGATTATTTCGTTCACATTTCTGGACTAATTGATGAAGTAAGAGAAGGAGACGAAGTTGAATTCGATTTAAAAGAAGGAAAAAAAGGTTTAAACGCTATAAACGTTAAAGTACTTTAATTTCTAAGAAATCTAATTCTTATGGGATTTCTAAAATTCAATATTTTATTGATTACAGATAAGCCTTGTAAAGTCTAAAAAAGACCATTGATAATACATTTATCGATGGTCTTTTATGTTTAATTAATATCGTTGATACAATTTTAACTTTTTAAAGCAGTTACTTGAATTTCAATTTTCATTCTATTATCGGCTAACCCAGCAGAAAACATAGTTGCAGAAGGTTTTATAGTTCCAAAATACTTTTTTAAAACTGGCCAGCATAATTTAAATTCAGTAGCATCTGGTAAAATGTAAGTTACCCTAACAACATCTTTTAGTGTTGCTTCGGCCTCCCGTAAAGCCGAAATTATATTTTTGAAACATTGATCAGTTTGTGCTACTATATCATCTGCAATGGTCATATTTTCATAATCAAAACCAGTTGTTCCCGATACAAATACCCAATCCCCTTGAACAACTGCTCGGGAATAACCTATTTCAGCTTCAAATAATGAACCCGATGATATTAATTTCTTCATTGTACTATTTCAATTTTCAATTCATTTTTGATATACTAACCTCAACAAACTTTGATGCTGGACATTGACTTTCATTGGCTTTATTTTCTAAAGCAATTAATACATTCCCTTCAGGAAAATATACGGCTACACAGCCTTTAGTTATAGGATATGGCACTACTTTAAAACCATTTAAATGTCGCTCTTTACCATCAAAATAACTAGTAATATTTACCTTTTCTTGATTTTCAAAACCATTGTTTTTGATATCCTCTTTGTTCATTAATATCACTTCTCTATCACCCGAAATTCCTCGGTAACGGTCATCAAAACCATAAATAGTGGTATTAAATTGGTCATGGCTTCTCATAGTCATTAAAACAAAGCGTCCCTTTTTTATTTGTTTATTAGCTGGTACGGTGACTGAAAATTTTGCTTTCTCAGTATTATTCACAAAACGCCCATCACGTGCTGGGTTAGGCAAAAAGAATCCTCCTGCACGTTTCACTTTTTCATTAAAATTATCAAAGCCAGGTATAACTTCTTCTATTTTACTACGTATTAAATTGTAATCTATTGAAAAACGGTTCCATTCCACATTTGACTTATTCCCTAATGTGGTTGCAGCCAATCCGCAAACAATAGCTACTTCACTTTTTAGATTAGGAGCTACAGGTGATAAATCTCCCATAGACATTCGGACTCGTCCAGCAGTATCTTCGGTAGTAATAAATTGTTTTCCTATACTAGTTTCATCAATTTCAGTTCTGCCTAAACATGGTAAAATTAGGGCTGATTTTCCATGAACTATATGACTTCTATTTAATTTCGTGGCAATATGCATTGTAAAATCAGCGTCATTCATCGCTTTTTCTACTACTTCTGTATCAGGAGCCGCATGCACAAAATTACCACCCAAACCAATAAACACTTTTGATTTTTTCGAAATTAGATGCTCAATAGCTTCAACTGCCGTTACGCCATGATCCCTAGGCGCCTTAAAACTGAAAGCCTTATCTAAATTTGCTAAAAAAGATTCTGGGGCTTTTTCCCATATTCCCATAGTTCGATCACCTTGTACATTACTATGTCCACGTACAGGCAATGTTCCCGCACCAGATTTAGCTATAGATCCCTTTAATAACAATAAATTCACAAATTCACGAATTGTATCCTCACCATTAGTATGTTGGGTAATCCCCATAGCCCAAGCAATAATAATTTTTTTAGCATTTATAACATATTCCGTAGCTTTTTCAATTTCAGCTTTAGAAACACCACTTTGTATTACCAAATCTTCAAAATCTTCGTGACTTAACTGGTCTATAAATTCGTTGTATCCAACAGCATGTTTTTCTATGAAAGTAGCGTCAAAAATTGAAGCATCTAATTTTTGAGCTCTATGTAATAATACCAAAATAGCTTTTACTAAAGCTAAGTCACCATTAATTTTAACTTGAAGATAAAGATCCTGTAAAGGAGTACCATCTCCTATCCATTCCCATGGTTTTTGTGGATGCTTAAATCCCATAAAGCCTGTTTCGGGCATTGGATTTACAGCTATTATTTTTCCTCCATTCTGTTTTAATTTTTGGAGTTCTGTTAACATCCTTGGCGCGTTTGTTCCTGGATTTTGTCCAAAAATCAATAACAAATCAGTTTTTGCTATATCATCAAGCTTTACAGAAGCCTTCCCTATTCCTGTAGTTTCAGAAAGTGCTACACCAGTTGCTTCATGGCACATATTAGAACAATCAGGTAAGTTATTTGTTCCAAATTGACGTACAAATAATTGATAACAAAATGCTGCTTCATTACTTGCCCTACCCGAAGTATAAAAAATAGCTTCATTAGGATCTTGTAATTTATTCAACTGTACAGCCACAAGCTCAAAAGCTTTTTCCCAGCTTATGGGCTCGTAATTTTTAGCTCCTTCAGGCAAATACATGGGTGTACTTAAACGTCCTTGTTTTTCTAACCAATAATTGGATCTTGTTAATAAGTCATTTATTGTATATGTTGAAAAAAAATCAGCCCCAATGGTTTCTTTTGATGCTTCCCATGCTACTGCTTTTGCTCCATTTTCACAATACTCCGCTATTGATGATCTCTCACTTGGATCTGGATCAGGCCAAGCACAACTAGGACAATCATACCCTTTTACCTGATTTAATTTAAGCATAGTTTTTACTCCTCTCCCTACATACGTTTCTTCCCAAATACGAAAACCTACTGATGCTATAGCCGGAAAGCCTACAGCTACTTTTTTGGGCGGTTGTATTTTTAGTTCATCTGATTTTTTAAAGGACATAATACTATTTTTAATCCACATTGTGGAATTTAATGCTCATCTAAAGATATTTTAAACTACCATCTAATTTACAATTTTCACTCTAACTTTATTATATAGTATGTTCTTTAAAACTCAAAACTTCCATATAAATTTCACTGTGATTTTTTAATATCTCATCAATGTCAGTTTATACAAATCTATACATTTTTAAACCTACATATATTGTAGTATATAACCTATTTATAGCATTTTTTTTTCATATAAAATTATCTCAATATCCTAATAAATCACCTTTCGTCGAACAAAAAAATACTTACAACGATTTTAATAAATTGATTATCAGCTTATTATATATCTTTTGTAACTTCAAGTAAACAAACATAATATATCATGGGATTAGATACATGGGAATTTATCGATTTTAAAGCATACTTATTTATCTATTGCACATTTGCTGATCATTTGCAAGTAGAAAAAGAACGTAAGCTTGCTATTAAAAAAGTAGGAGAATTGAAATTTAAAAAAATGCATCAAGAAATTGAAAAAGATACTGATGATGTAAGTATTAATAAAATAAGGCGTTATGTAAAAAAACATAATATCAATAAAGAAGCTGCTAAAAAGTTACTTTTAGATGTTAAAGATATGTTTTTAAGCGATGGAGAGTTTCATAAATTAGAAAGACGTCTGTATAATTCATTAGAACGTATTTTTGGAAAAGAGCTTTCAAAAACATGATTTTATAAAAATTTAGTTATTTTTAAATTGTTAAAATAATAATAACTATGATTTTCAATATTATATGCATTGCCAGTGGTATTTTACTTTCCATGGCCACTTTAGACAAATGGGATGGTGATAAAGATTATTTCAAAAAAGCTGGTAATTTTTTAATTCCATACAATACAGGTATTGGAGGAGTATTACTTGCTTTTGGAATAATACACTTGATTCAACCTGGTTGTTTTATTTATGATCTTGTAGCTATTTCGGGGGGGTTACTTTTACTTATGGATATTGTAGGTAAAGCTCCTGCAATTGGGTCATTATTAGTTAAAGCTTCCAAAGCTTTATTACCTTTTAAAGTTGCTATTGGCTTGACCTTATTGGTCATTGGTGTAACTAATTTATTTGGACTGCATTTACTATGCTAAAATAGAATCTAAAGCATTAACAAGTGCGTCTATATCATTTGTTGATGTATAAATTGAAAAAGAAAACCTCAATGAGGTTTTCTTTAAATCTTCCTCCGATAAAATTTCTGCTAAAACATGAGATGGTTTATTACTACCACTTTGACAGGCACTGCCTCTTGAACAGCAAATACCTAGCATATCAAGCTTAAATAAAGTAGTTGATGCTTTTTCACTTGAAATAGGTAAACAAACATTTAATAAATTATAATTTCTATGCAATTGATCAGAATTAGCATTAAACTTAATGGTTTTAAATTTATTTTGTAACTCATAAATAGCATATTGCTTAATCTTTAAAATAGCATTAGCTTCATTTTTCAAATTTAAACAAGCCATTTCTAACGCTTCTGCCATCCCTTCTATTTGATGGATCGATTCTGTTCCTGCTCTTATACCTCGCTCTTGCTCTCCCCCAAATTGCAAAGATTTTATACCAGAATTTTTCTGAACAATAGCAAATCCAACACCTTTAGGCCCATAAAATTTATGAGCGCTTGCTGTAGCAAAATTTATATGATTTTTTGAAAAATTTACATTATGATGCCCTATCGATTGCACCATATCACTATGAAACAATACTTCATATTTATAACACAACTCGCTTATTGCTTCCAAATCTAATATACTTCCAATTTCATTATTTATATGCATCAATGAAATCAGTGTTCTATGTCTACTATTATTTTCAACTAAAATTGCTTCTAAATTATTTAAATCAATATCACCATCAGAAAGCAACGAAACATAAGATACTTTAATGGGATAAATAACTTCCAAAGCTTCAACTGTTTTTAAAACCGCATGATGCTCTATTTTAGAAGTAATAATATGGGTTATTCCTAAATCACGAACAACACTATTCAAAATAAGATTATTGGCTTCGGTTCCACCACTAGTAAAAATAATTTCAGAAGCATTTACAGAAAGTAAATTAGCTATTTTTTTTCGAGCGCCCTCCAAAACAGATTTTGACGTTCTTCCTGCTGCATAAGTTGCCGATGGATTTGCAAAAAAAAGCTGCATACTCTTATAAACCTTATCAATAACCTCAGGTCTCATTGGAGTCGTTGCCGCATTATCTAAATAGACTGTTTTCATAAATCAAAACTACTTAATATTGATTTTTTTTAAACGATTTTTCTCAGCTTAATTGCACAAATTTCAATATTATAGAATAATTGAACTAATAATCTTTCGATGAAATTCATCATATGCTGTTATAGTTTTTAAGCAAAGCACTGAAAACAAAGAGATCTAACTTACTAAAATGTAAGAAAAATAATACAAAGTAATTAATAAAACATAGCAATAACAATGTATCATTGTATGTTTTACAAAAAGAAATAACACAAATATAATTTAAATGAAAAATCAAATCTTATTAGGTCTATTAATAGTTGTGGGGGCTAGCTCATGTGTTTCTAAAAAGAAATTTGTAGCAATGGAAGACAACTATTTAAGAACTCAAAACAGCTTAACTAAGACCACTTTTGAAAAAGAGCAGCTTGAGAGCAAATTTGCACAAATTGAAGCTAAAGTTAGCGCATATAATAATAAAATTGCTTCATTAACTGATGCAAATACTACTTTAAGTAATGAAAATGCTAACAAATTAAGTATTCTTCCTGCCGGAGATATGGTAGTATCTAAAGCTGATATCTCTAATATGAATAATACATTAGCCAAAATGGATCCTAGTGAAGTGGCAGAAGCTAAAACCTTGAAAGATTCAATGAGTTTAGCTGTAAGCCATAACCTATCTAATTCTGTTGAAGGTTTAGATACCAATGATGATGTAGATATTAAAGTTGACGAAACAGTTGTAATGATTACTGTTTCTGATAAGCTTTTATTTAATTCTGGTAGCTTTAGAGTAAATAGTAAAGCATATCCTTTGTTAGAAAAATTAGCTAATGTAATTAAATCAGAGCCAAGTATGGACGTTATGATTGAAGGACATACGGATTCTAGAACTATTAGAACTGATGTTTTAGAAGATAACTGGGATTTAAGTGTAAAACGTGCTACTTCAATCATTCGTTTACTACAAAACAAATATGATGTAGCTCCAGAACAATTAATCGCATCAGGTCGTAGTAGCTATATGCCTTTAACGGACAATACTACTAAAGAGAATAGAGCTAAAAATAGAAGAACAAGAATTGTTATACTTCCTAACTTAGGTAAATTCTTTTCTATGATGGCTTCAAATTAATGAATCATTAATTTAAATGTTATAAAAAAGCCCGCTAAGCGGGCTTTTTTATTTCCATATAACTCCAGAAATAAATTAAATTTGTCATACAAAAGTTAGCAATACAACTTTATAATAAAAGTTTAAATAGGTTTTCTATTACTTAAATACCGACTTATATACAATGAAAGACACCCAACTTACTCAAAAACACATTTTACTTGGTGCCAAAATGGTTCCTTTTGCTGGTTACAACATGCCTGTTTCTTATAAAGGTGTCAACCATGAACACCAAGTTGTTCGAAACCATGTAGGAGTATTTGATGTGTCTCATATGGGAGAGTTTTTAGTTTCAGGCCCCAAAGCACTAACATTACTTCAAAAAGTTACTAGTAATAATGTCGAAAAACTGACTATAGGACAAGCACAATATAGCTGTATGCCTAATGAGAATGGAGGTATTATTGATGATTTATTAGTGTATAGAATTAAAAATGATACTTATTTATTAGTTGTCAATGCTGCAAATATTGAAAAAGATTTTAATTGGATTAGCGAACATAATACCGAAAATGCTGAATTAAGAAATATTTCTGAAGGATACTCTTTACTAGCCATACAAGGACCTAAAGCTATTTTAGCTATGCAATCTTTAACTAAAGTTGATTTATCAGCTATCAAATATTATCATTTTGAAGTTGGTGACTTTGCAGGTATTGATCATGTGATCATTTCTGCTACAGGCTATACAGGGAGCGGTGGTTTTGAAATTTACTGTAAAAACACAGAAGTTGAACAAATATGGGAAGCTATATTTAAAGCTGGAGCAAATTTCAATATAGAACCTATAGGCCTAGCAGCACGTGATACCCTAAGACTTGAAATGGGTTATTGTCTTTATGGAAATGATATCGATGACAGCACCTCTCCTATTGAAGCTGGATTAAGTTGGATCACAAAATTTAGCAAAAGCTTTATAAACGATACGTATTTAAAAAACCAAAAAGAAACTGGTGTATCAAAAAAATTGATTGGATTTGAACTTACAGGTCGCGGAATCCCTAGACAAGGTTATGATATGGTAACTGCTACTGGTGAAATTATTGGAAAAGTAACCTCGGGAACCATGTCTCCTAGCTTAAATAAAGCTATAGGAATGGGGTATGTTTCCTCAGAATTTAATAAGGTTGGTACGGAAATTTTTATTCAAATCAGAAAAAAACATATTCCAGCTAAAATAGTACAAATGCCTTTTTATACTATTTAAACCGCCCTTATAATTGTTAATAATCTAACATTAAAAAATATAAACATACTTTTTATTAAGTAATGTACTTACGATTGTCTAAATAATAGTTGTATTTTTAAATATAGTAAAATTCAAAAATTACATGGAATCTTCAATTACCCCTTTTTCAAGTCATGAACTTATTCCTCAAGAGGAAAAATTAGAAATTGAAAATCGCAAAGGAGATTTATTCATTGGAATCCCAAAAGAAAGTCAAATCTTAGAAAATCGTGTTTGCCTTACACCCGATGCCGTAAATGCATTAGTTTCTAACGGACATAAAATTTTAATGGAGGCTGGTGCCGGAAAATTAGCTAGTTTTGAAGACAATGAATATAGCGAAGCTGGTGCCATAATAACTCAAGATACTGCCAAAGTATTTAGCTGTCCTATTATTTTAAAAGTAGAGCCACCTTCATTAAAAGAACTAGCACTAATTAAACCTCAAGCAGTTTTATTTTCTGCATTGCAACTTAAAACATTAGATCGAGAGTATTTTCAAACCATTGAAAAAAAGAAAATTACTGCCTTAGCTTTTGAATTTATTAAAGATGAAGATGGTTCCTATCCAGCTATAAGATCGCTCAGTGAAATTGCGGGTACAGCTTCTATATTAATTGCTTCAGAAATTATGAGCAATGTCAATGACGGTAGTGGTTTAATGATGGGGAACATAACAGGGGTACCTCCTATTGAGGTTGTCATTCTTGGCGCTGGAACAGTGGGTGAGTTTGCCGCTAGAGCAGCATTTGGTTTAGGTGCTAATATAAAAGTATTTGATAGTTCTATAAATAAATTACGATCTATACAAAATAATATAGGTAGGCCATTACATACTTCAACTATTCAACATAAACACCTTTTAAAAGCATTAAAACGATGTGATGTAGTAATTGGAGCCGTTAGAGGGAAAGATCGTTCTCCTATTTTAGTTACTGAAACCATGACAAAACACATGAAAAAAGGAGCCGTGGTAATAGATGTTAGTATTGATATGGGAGGATGTTTTGAAACTTCTGAAGTTACTTCGCATGAAAAACCCACATTTACTCATAATGGAGTGATACATTATTGTGTTCCCAATATCCCTTCCCGCTATGCAAAAACATCTTCAGTTTCCATAAGTAATATTTTTAGCCCATATTTGCTGGATATTGGAGAAGTTGGGGGATTAGAACATGCTATTCGTAATGATAAAGGCCTAAAAAATGGCATTTATTCATACCATGGCGTACTTACCAACAAAGCGGTAGCCGAATGGTTTGACCTAAGCTATCGAGATATTAATTTATTGGTTTTTTAGATAATTATTTATGACATTTGGACAACGTTTAGGCTATTTTAGTGGTGGCTTGGTTATTGGCATCTTTTTTTTAATATTTTTTTTAGCAGGTAAAAAAACATCATGTGACTACAGTCCTACAGCTAGAGTTTTAAAAAATATCCGTATTAAGGAACGACTTTTTACCACTCAAAGTTTAACTCAACTAAAAAAAGCTCAACTTGATACTGCCGCAATTTCTACAATTCTTAATTTAGGTAGTGTTGATTTTTCAAAAAGTAATACCAAACTCGATTCGTGTAAAATATATAGCGTAAACGGAATCATAAAAAACAAATCCATTGAACTGATAGTTCAAAATTGTAGAAAACAAGCTAAAATTACACATATCATCACCTCAGAATTGCCTAATTCTAATTAAATTTGCCACTTCAAAATAGTACTATGCAAGCCATAAAATCAAAAGATTCCATTGTTTATTTTAATACAGAAGCTTATAAACAGCTAAACAACTACCTTACTAAATCAAATCATAGTAGTATATTTATTTTAGTAGATAGTAATACCCATGAAAATTGTTTATCCAAGTTTATGGGTTATTTAGAAGTGGAAATCCCTATTGAAGTTATTGAAATTGAAGCCGGAGAAATTAATAAAAATATTGAAACATGTAGCGGTGTTTGGAATGTTCTTTCGGAACTTGGTGCCGATCGAAAAAGCTTATTAATCAACCTAGGTGGTGGTGTAGTTACTGACCTTGGTGGTTTTGTTGCTTGTACTTTTAAAAGAGGTATCTCTTATATCAATATTCCTACCACACTTTTAGCCATGGTAGATGCCTCTGTTGGCGGAAAAACAGGTGTAGATTTAGGCAACTTAAAAAACATGGTTGGTGTTATTAGCGAATCTGAAATGGTTTTAGTAGATACCTCATATCTTGAAACTTTACCTGGAACTGAGTTAAGAAGTGGTTTTGCCGAAATGCTTAAACATGGTTTGATTAAAGATGCTAATTATTGGGAACGTTTATCAAAAATAAAAGAATTAACTACAAGTGATTTAGACAACTTAATTCATGAATCTGTAATAATCAAAAATGATATTGTTTTAGTTGATCCTACCGAACAAAATATTCGAAAATACTTGAATTTTGGGCACACGCTTGGACATGCTATTGAATCTTATTTTTTGACACACCCAAATAAAACATCACTTTTACATGGCGAGGCTATTGCCATTGGCATGATTACCGAGGCTTTTCTTGCTAAAGAATTACTAGGCTTTTCTGAAATACAACTTACCGAAATCTGCAGCGTATTTTTAAGTATCTACCCCAAAGTAGTTATTGAAAAAACAGACTATCAAGCTATTATTGATTTGTTAATTTTTGATAAGAAAAATGTAGGTGGAAAAGTTTTATTTGTACTTTTAACTCAAATAGGTGAAGCAAAATTTAATTGTGAAGTCCCTAAAGAATTATTAACCGCTTCATTAGATTTTTACAATCAATTATAATGAAAAGAATTTTAAAACTCATATCAATTTCAGCTGCTACAATTTTTATAATTATAGCAGCTGTTTTTTTGGGTTTATATAGTAAATACAACTCTCCAATTCCTAAAGGCATTAAAGGAATCAAAGCTGATAACTTAGCAAAAAATATCCTTAAATCTTTAAATTACGATGCCTACAACAATACCAATTTTATTAGTTGGAAAACTAGTGGCACTCAATATATTTGGGATAAACATCATAAAACCGTTGAAATTAGTTGGGGTAAAAATCAATTGAATTTTAATCAGGACTTCCCAAACAAAAGCATTATAAAAACTCCTAAAAATTTATCAGATAAGGAAAAAAATATTCTAATTAGTAAAGCAGAAAAAAAATTCAACAATGACTCCTTTTGGTTAATAGCTCCTTTCAAATTATTTGATAAAAATGTAGCGCGGTATTACGTCCCTCCCACTGCTACTGAAAATGCATCACTATTAATCACATATAAAAGCGGAGGCACTACTCCTGGAGATACTTATCAGTGGTTTGTTGATGATAATTTTATACCTTCAAAATACAAAATGTGGGTGTCTATTATACCTATTAAAGGCTTACCTGCTAGTTGGGAAAATTGGAAAACATCCACTACTGGAATAAAATTAGCACATACAAAAAAAATACTACATACAATTCCTTTTCCTATAACCGAAATTAAAACTTGGAATGTTTCTCAATAAAATCGTTTTTTTACAAATTATATGCTTTCTGTTATTAGTAAGCAGCACAAATCTCTATGCTCAAATACCACTAACAAATACTCAAAAAGTAAATGGCGCTAATTTAGTTTCTCCTCCTTCATTAGTAGCTCAAAGTACCGTAGCAAGTGTAAAACAAATTAATGCTAATTGGGTGGCTGTTATTCCTTATGCCTTCACCAAAGGACACAAACCCGAAGTCTATTTTAATACTAATTTCCAATGGTGGGGCGAAAAACTTGAAGGAACACAACAACTTATTAAATATGCCAAAAACGAAGGTTTAAAAGTTATGCTAAAACCTCATATTTGGGTAAAAGGTGATGGCTGGGCTGGTGACTACACTTTAAAATCAGAAACCGAATGGAAATTATTTGAACAACAATACAGCAATTACGCTTTAGCTTACGCTAAAATAGCACAACAACACCATGTTGAACTATTTTGTATGGCCACCGAGTTTAGACAGGTAGTTAAAGAACGCCCACAATTTTGGTGCACATTAATCCGAAAAATAAGAAAAATTTATAAAGGTAAACTCACTTATGCAGCCAATTGGGATAACTATCAAAATGTTAGTTTTTGGAATGAATTAGATTATATTGGAATAGATATTTATTTTCCACTTTCAAAAGAGAAAACACCAACAGTTGAAGAACTTAATAAATTATGGATTCCTATACGTAATGAATTAAAAGCATTTACTAATGTTTATAAAAAACCCATTTTATTTACCGAATATGGTTATAAGAGCGCTGATTACTCAACAGCTGGACATTGGAAAACTGATGGTTCTGAAGTTTATAATGCCATAGCTCAAAAAAACGCTTATCAATCATTGTACGAAGGCTTTTGGAATAAAAAATGGATTGCTGGTGGTTTTTTATGGAAATGGCATTTAACCCCTACTCAGCACAAAAACACTCAATTTACACCTCAGTTAAAACCTGTAAGTAGTGTTATAAAAAAATATTATAAGTTATATTAATACTATAGAAATATCAATTCCGAATATGAAATACATTTATAAAACAATTCTATTAACTTATCCCCCAAATAAATAATAGCTGTAAAGCACTTTTAGTATTTCTTCTAAATCCCTTCTAAAAATTACTCAAATTATTTTATTCCATCTCATATCGGAACTGACATTTGACTCATAAACAATTACAAATTAAATATTCTTCATCATAATATTGTAATCATTTTTAATACACAAAATCAAGATTTGTTTATAGTTGGTTAATTTTATTACTTCAAATATCTAGTTTCTTTTAAGTAAAACTGCACTCAAATGAGTGAATGCGACTTTTTTTTTAGTGAGTGAATCAAATAGACATATAAAATGTTTCAAACAATAAGTCATATCTTTCAAATAGCTTTAAAATAAAAAACAATTAGTCATTTTTCATTAACTTTATAAACTAAAAAGTAACTAACACAATCTTTACACTAACCAAAAATAATAATCATCATGATTAACATTCAAATTGACACTAACAACCTAATAGGTGTTATGCAAAACTGTAATTTAGGCTGTGGTTCATTCGACAAACCAATAAAAGCAGATAGCTTTGCATCAACACCTTGTATCACAAAAATTCCAGAAAATGAAAAAACGATAAAATTTTCTATAACCAATAATGGTTCTGGACCAACACCTAAATTGGCTTGTATCCTTTTAGATAATGTAGGTAAAAACGATGTCACATTACCTGATACGGCATTTAACAAAATTTACGACGAAGTTTTTAACTGTTCGGCTTCCAACATTGAAGTAAGCAATAGACAATTATGTATTACTGCTATTAATGATACAAATTGCGCTATTCATATCAACACAGAAACACAAGGAGAATTAGTAAATTCCTTTTTTTCCTTTACCGTTATTTTTAACTTAGCCATAAATGGAATAACTTACTGTTTTAGTGTTGATCCTTTTTTACATTTAAAAACCAAAAGATAATATTGATAATTTTTGAAAAAAAATAGTACATACACCTTTTTATTACTATTCAACTTTTTTCTTTTGGCTGCACAACAGAAAAAAGTTGATAGTTTACTAACTATTTTAAAATCTGAATACTTACCAAAAAATGAGCAAGCTTCTATTTTAATAGACATTGCATTTTTCCATCCTAATAATCAAATAGCACTCGATTATGCAAAAAAATCATTGAAACTATCAGAAAAAATAAATAGTTCAATTTTACAAGCCCATGCTTTAGAACAAATAAGTGATTTAGAAATGAAATTGGGTTTTAATAACTTATCAATAAGTGCCTCTTTAAGAGCTTTAAAAATACATAAAGAATTAAAATCAAAAGATGGTCAAGCTTTCTGTTACAATAATTTAGCTATGTGTTTTTATTTTGATCATGACTACAAAACAGCAATTACTTACTTTAAAAAAGCCATAGATAATTACAGCGGCATTGACCAGAGAAAAAAAGCTTCAATAATTCTTAACCTAGGTGAAATCTATAGAGAACTTGGTCAATTAGATAGTGCTAAAATTCATTTTCAAAAAAGCTTAATACAAAATAAGACTCTTAACAATCAACCTTTACAAGGCTATGCATTAGGGAATTTAGGAATGGTCTATAATTCTGAAAATAAATTAGTTGATGCCAAAAAAAACTTAAACGAGGCTATTGCTATTTTATCAAAATTAAACGACCCCTATTCCACATCGACTTATATTGCTACTTTAGGCCAAGTATATCAAAAGGAAAATAAAAAGAAATTAGCTGAAAAAAAGTTAATAGAAGCTTATCAAATGGCTAAAAAGAATAGTTTAAAGGATGAAATTAGAAATTTTAGCAAAATGCTGGCTGAACTTTATGAAGAAACAGCGCAATACCCTAAAGCATTAAAATACCAAAAACTATTTCAAATTTATCAAGACAGTTTAGTAAACAAGGACAACATAAAAAAACTTGAGCAAATTAAAGCGGGTTATGAAATTGATAAACGCGAAACAGAAATTAGTTTATTAAATACCATTAATAAAAACCAAAAAAAATGGATGCTTTCTCTAATCTTTGGACTTTCTTTACTCACCCTACTCTCTTATTTACTCTACAGAGGGAATCTAAAAGCAAAACGATCCAATAAATTACTGGCAGAACAAAAAGAAGTTATTAGTAAAAGAGAACAAGAAAAAGCATTATTACTCCGAGAGCTTAATCATCGGGTAAAAAACAATTTACAAATGATATCGAGCTTGCTTAATTTGCAAAGCAACAAATTATCGGGTCATCCGGCACAAGAAGCTATTATTACTGGTAGACAGCGTGTAGAGGCCTTATCATTGGTACACCGAAAATTATATCAAGAAGGTGTAGATACACGTATCCATGTAAAAGAATATATTTCGGAATTAATTTTAGGTCTTTTTCATGGGTTTGACGCTAATTTTGAACCCGAATTTAATATTGCCGATGTAAATGTAAATATTGATGCCGCTATACCTTTAGCTTTAATTGTAAATGAAATTGTTATAAATGCTTTAAAATATGCTTACGCAGAAATTACAGACCCTGCATTAAAAGTGCACATTCAACCCGCTGGAGAAAAACATCTTTCTATTCAAATTAGCGATAATGGAATTGGCTTTAAAGATATTGATGCTTCCAAAAAAACAAATTCTTTGGGATTAAAAATTATTAATTCGTTGGTTCAACAGTTAGATGGTAGTATCCAAAAAACGATAAATAATGGTACCCATTGGAAAATGGAAGTTAAGGTAGGCTAATAAAGGTAGTATCCTACCAAATGTGTAAAGTTTAAAATATCGGGGGTCATGACCCCCGATATTTTTTTATTAATTTTAAAT
>CANMLG010000041.1 GCA_947498765.1 uncultured Aquimarina sp. | reverse complement strand
GCCGTATGATGGGAGACTATCACGTACGGTTCTGTGAGAGGTTTAGGGGTGAAATTCCCCTTTACCTACTCGACTAGGTTTTCGTGGTTTTCTCCTATCTTAAATTTAGAAACCTCAATCCCGTTTATAGTATTTTACTTATTAATGAAATTATAAATAGTTTGAGTTATAAAAGTGATTAATATAGAGTACTTTTACAAGAGGACTACATATCTTATGATATCAATCATTCACTATCTTTTTTGTTGTTAAACTACTTAAAGTAGTTTTTTCATTTGTTAGCAGACTTTATACTTATAGTTGAATTATCAGTAACCACTCCTTAATACAAATTTAGCAAACTCTTAAGTCGTTTGTTAAATTTTAACGGTCTATTGATCATTTCAATATCATAAATATATGAAGATTAATTCAAAAAATATCCGAAGTAATAATCGTATCACTACAGTTTTATTGTTAGCAGCAGGAACGGGAAGTCGTCTTTTACCGCTAACAAACGAATCTCCTAAATGTTTAACGCTCGTCAATGAAGTTTCTATATTAGAGAGGCTTGTTCAAAATTTAGCCATCAAAGGAATTAAAAAATTAGTGATAGTTACGGGGCATCTAAGTGACTCTATAAAAGATTTTTTGGGCGATAATTATAAAAATATTGCTATACAATACATACATAGTCCTTTTTATAAAACAACAAATAATATATACTCTCTTTGGATAGCAAGAGAAATTATGAAAGAACCTTTTATTCTTATAGAAAGCGATTTGGTTTTTGATCCTTCTCTTTTGAATGAAATGATGTATCCAGATAGAATGGCTGTTGCTGGAATTAAGGATTGGATGAACGGAACTACGGTAACCATTGATAAATATGGGGGAATTTTAGGTTTTAAAAATAATACTCAGTGTAGTGAAGGTAGTGTAAAATACAAAACAGTTAATATATATAGCTTTTCTTTAGTTTCTTGGAGTGTGATTGCAGCAAGGCTTGATAAGCATATTCGGGAAGAAAAGGTAAATGGGTATTATGAAACTGTTTTTGCTGAATTAGTAGATGAAAATCTTCTTTCATTAAAAGCCGTTTCTTTTGACGAAAAACCTTGGTACGAAATCGATACGTTGATAGATTTAAAGGAAGCAATTAAATTATTTCCTTTAAAAAGATTACTTACAGAGATTAAAAAGATAAAGCCAAATTATGCAATTGAATAATAGTATTTCAGCGATAGAGGATAACAATTTGAAAAAGAGAGATCCAGAAAGTCAATTAACCATGTTTAGCTTTATTTTTGATTTGCCCAATATAGTTACTTTATTTGGGCTATTAAGTGCTTTATTAGGTGTTTGTGCTGCTATTAAAGGAAACCTTTATACAGCTGCTGTTTTTGGTGCATGGTCAGTGGTATTTGACTGGTTAGATGGCTTAGTTGCTAGTAAAATAAAAAATAGAACTGATACACATAGAGCATTTGGAGCTCAATTAGATTCTTTGATTGATATGGTTAGTTTTGGCGTTCTACCAGCAATTATTCTATTGAGGTATTCTAATTATAATCCTTGGTTTATACCAGGAGCGTTTGCCATTATTTCAGCTTGTGCTATTCGACTTAGTTATTTCAATATTTATGGGCTTACTAATGGAAAGTCTTATACTGGATTGGCAGTCGATTATAATGGACTTATAGTCTCTTTATTCTTTTTAATTGAAAGTTTTTTTGATTCAGGTCCTTTGCCTGAAATACTATACATTCTTATGATACTTGTAGTTTATTTAAATTTATCATCTATTCAAATTCCTAAGTTTCCCAAAACAATATTAATTGGCATCATTGTATATGTAATATCACTAACTATTCTATTGCTCGGTATATAATGATTAATAAGATACTGCATTAAGCTTCCATGAAACCTAACGTTCCGGCTATGATTAGTGCGGCGCGGAAATTCAGCGAATTTCAAGCTAGCACAAGTAAAAGCTTTTAGCGTTTTTTAGTTTAAGTTTAAAAATAAGAAAAAAGCTTTTGCGATAATGCAAATCAACCAACATTTCGGCTAGCACATACTCCCGCATTAATTATAGCCCTTGTTAGCAACTGGCTTATTTTTTTAACCTTTCTAGTTTCTTAGATATTTTATTAGCCAATTTCATTCCATCTAAACCAGTAAAATCATCCCAATCAGATGTTGGCAAAAACCATCCATACATAAGATTCAAATCAGGATATTTTTTATTATTTAAATCAGCTTTTATTTTTTTTAATTCAGTACTATAAGCTTTATAAAACTCATCAGCAGAAGAGAAATGATTTGAATATCCACCATTAAATTCCGATAACAACTTTTCAGCATCATTTAAATCAGAAATAAGATTATTAAAATTATCCTTGTCAGGCTTTATAAATCTTAATATTGTATTATTAAATACTGTTTTCAATTTTTTATACTTTGTTAGCAACTGGCTTTTAATTGAGTGGTTCACAATATGTTTTATTTACAACTCTGTCTCTCATCAAAGCTTTGTCATTAAAATTCCGCGAAATATTTTTTATTAAATCACTAAAGTTATCTTTTTTGCCTCCTTTATCATGATAAAAGGCTTTGATAGAAGCACAATTTTCATTTTCAAAAACGGTGTTTAATAATGTCCTATCCGATGTGCCACATGAATGCCCCATTATCATAATTTGATAGCTACCACTATTTACAAACTCTAAAAGTCTTTTATAATTATCGGTTTCTAAATACCTTATTGATTTGATGTTTTCTAAATAATCATTATTATTGAGCCTTTCAATTTTTTTATAATCCTCATCTAATTCATCTCCAAATCCAAAAATTACAGGGTTCTCATCTTCTTTTCTATTGCTTCCATGTATATGCATAAATTCGACTACTTTACCACTTTTCCAATTAGATAGTCTTTCTGGTATTTGATAATGAACCTCTGTAAATGTGTAATTAAAATTAAGAAAAAGAGTGTGATTTGGTATTAAGTCAAAGAAAATATGAGCATCTTCAGATAGCATAAATTTTTTAAATTTCTCTCGATCTGCATCTGAACCAATAGCCTGTATTAAGGATAGTTTTTTTTCTGATAAATCATCTCTGTCAATTTTGCCTTCTTTAAAAGGTTTTGCATCTTTTAAAAAATTGGCATATTCTGCATCAATTTTTTTATTTAAAGAATTTTCTGAAAAATCCTTCAATTTGAAGTTCGAATATATTTTCTGTTCTATTCGATGTCTCGTTCTTGAAAAATTTGTGTTTTGGCTTACATCAAATGCTAATTCTGTTTTTAGAAGGTATTCTTCTAACAAATTCTTTATTCTTTCAAAATCTTTATTTAGTTGTTGAATATTATAAGCCAATTTTTCATTAAATGACTTTTTTAATAATTCATAATATTCATTTTCGATATCAACCCAATTTTGTATGTATGCCTTTTTCGAGATTTTTTCAAGAAAGATATTCTTAAACTCAAGATTTGCTTTAAAACTTTCAATATTGTATTTCAAGTCTTCATAGGTCATTTCTGAACACTCTAGAAAATTAGCAGGAGAACGGTCAATAATAATATCTTCATTTTCAAATTTTTCGTTTAATTTGGATTTTATTATTTCTTCGTTTGTATTTGTCCAATAATCGTTTAAAAAATCATTATAGCTGGTTTTCATTCCGTGTGCTAAATCAAAACCATTTCCTATAAGTATTATTCTGTTCATTAAGTATTTTTATTGGTGTAATTTGCTTGTTGCTAACGCTCAATGTAAATGTCTGTGCGCGAAGAAGTGCGTTGCACTTCTCCCGTAGCACAAGCAAATACTTTTGTTTAAGTGTAAATTTAATGTTTAAGTGCTTAATAAAAAAGTATTTGTGACTC
>CANMLG010000040.1 GCA_947498765.1 uncultured Aquimarina sp. | reverse complement strand
ATGCTGAAATTAAGAAAACACTAGTATTTATTGTATATCACAGCCTCATGACAAAGTTTCAATACATAATCCGGGTTTAAAGTTAAATTACTAAAACTTACTTACTTTTTACAAATTTTAATGTTTCTGTACTATCACCCTGACTAACAGTAATTAAGTATGTACCCGGACTTAAGTTAGATATATTTAATCCTTGGTTATTACTGTTGTTAACTACTTCTTTTGAAAATACTACCCTACTAGACAGGTCACGGATAACAACATTATATTCTACATTATCTATACCTACAAGAAAAATAAAATCTTCAGAAGGGTTAGGAAACAATGCAAACCCTTTACCTGAATCTAGATTAAAATCATCTACTGATAAAGTCCCCTCTACAATACTAATAGGAAAAGCCTGAGTTTCCAATCTCTCTCCATTATTATTTTCAAAAGAAACGAATAGAAAATAGAATTCGCCTGCACTAGAATTCAATCCTCCACCAGGCAAATCAGCTGTTGGTATCAATAGAGGATTAGCAGGCCTCTCATCTAAATTTAATACAACTGTAGAACTTCCTGATTCTGTTCCTATAACAGATTCATCGGAGATCACAATATCTCTTTTGCTATTACCTTCAAAATCTTTCTGTAAATGCCTCAAAAAATAACGTATTCCTCTATTTGTTCCTCTGATTACACTATTACCTGTTCCGGCATGGTAATCAACTGAGACCTCAATACTATCTTCGTTACCATAAGTCGCATCTATGTAAGATTGTCTGTTTGGTAATAATTCTAAACTAGCCGCTACTAAATTTCTTACAGTAACATCCAAACTATCTAAAATAGTATTATCCCCTACAGATGTTGCTGTAATCGTAGCTTGTCCTTCTTCAATAGCAGTTATTAAACCATTTTGATCTACAGTTACAACAGCTTCATCACTACTTGACCACAAAACTCCTTGCTCATCAGCATCTGCAGGAGCTACAGTTGCAGTAATCGTAACTGTATTCTGCTCTACTAAGACAATAGCTTCTTCACTTAATGTAACTGATGCTACATCAACAGGAAAGAAAGTTACTACATTTACTGTAGCCTGAGCAATAATACTATTATCACCAACACTTGTTGCTGTAATAGTTGTACTTTGTCCTTCTATTAATCCTTCTACAATTCCATTCTCATCTACTGTAGCTATTGAAGGATCATTCGAAGACCAAATCACATCTCTATTTGCAAAAACAGGAACAATCTCTAAACTTGCTTGAGTGGTAGTCCCTACTCGAACTTCTATTGGATCTGGAGTTATTGCTAAACTCGTTGGGTCTAGTAAACTGGTATCAAAAATTTGGTTGGCAGACTCGTTATTAAATTCTGCAACCTCTCCATTTCTCCATCTTACATTAATATTGGATATCTGATCTTCAGCACCTAATCCAAAATGGATCATATTTAATAAACTTTGTGAAAAAACTTCTCCTGCAGAACCTACTCGTCTAAAGTAACTATTACTTGCCGTTGTAACTGTTACTTCGGCACCTATGGCATCAACATTAGATACTGGAGAATATCCTACCTTAACAATAGCATAATTATTATTATCATTTCTATCGTTTTTATATAAATGCCAGATTCCTATTTCATCATCTGCTCCCAAAATATCAACATCACCATCCATATCAAAATCAAATGCTTGCCCCATATCTCCATGAGATCTAGAACCTAAGTTTTTTGCTCCGTGACTTGTTGTTGCATCAAATGATCCTTGACCTGTATTCAATAACATATAGTCTGTTCTTCTATTTCGAACATACCCATATCTATTTACGTACAAATCAGCAAATCCGTCATTATTAAAATCACCAGTAGTAACCCCCCAATGATTACCTCCTCTTGGGATATTCCATTCTTCTGAAACATCTACAAAATTTGGAACCCCATTATTAAGATCATTTCTTAGCAAAAAGTCACTATTATTTCTACTTCCTAGGTTATTTGTCCCTGAAGTTAAATCTGAAACACTATCAATGGAATAATTAATAGAAAATGCTACATTCCCATTTCTGACTACCTCAAATTCCCATTGATTATTACCTACATAACCTATGTACATACCATTTGCTGAACGATCTGTTGGAAAACCGTCTGCCATAGCTTGGGTAATAGTTTGGTCTATCATCAGATTCTTTTCAGGAAATCTAGGATCGAATGGTATATTTATAGTTGATTCTAGTACTGTCTTTGAACTTCCTAAAAATATTGGAAAATCATCTTCAAATTGGTTTGCTCTATTAAATTCTACTTCATACAATCTAATATCCCCATCTGCACTGAAAGTAAATGGTGTTCTTCCCTGGAAACCAGAAGTCCTCCCATCTAAAATTCCTGTTTCAGGATCAAAATCTACCGCATCATTTAAAGCAGTAAGAAAAATCCCTGTACCATTGGCAATGTATAAATCTAAATCTCCATCATTATCAATATCAATGTCTGTTGCTGCAAACCCTCCTGTTCGATTGCGTAATGCTCCAGGCAACCAATCATTAGTTACGTTTTCAAAAGAAAAATCTCCTCTACCCATCCATATAGATAAAGGTGATAAAGTTATTACATCTTCAATATGATCTTTATTTAAGTCCGTTATTAAAACATGATCTGAAACAAAATCTTCTAAACCAGAAACATTAACTGTATTGAACGTTCCGTCTCCACGATTTGCATAAAAAATATTTACTGGTCCTGTAGAATTAGGAATTGGAGCGTTAAATAAAGCAAGATCTAAATCGCCGTCATTATCAAAATCTCCCCAACGAGGACTCCTACCTCTCCCTCCATTACTAAAACCTACATCACCATCTCTACGCAATAAATTACCATCATTATTTTGATAAAAAACTGGAGGAACTGGATTTAACCCATTACCCCCTCCTAAAGTGATCATAAGGTCTAAATCTCCATCATTATCTGTATCTGCTGCACCACTTCCGTGTAAATCTTGTAAACCAAATTCTGAAAGTTTTTGTCCTCTTCTTACCGTACCATCTCCATTATTCATAAAAATAGTACTAGGAGATCTAGGATCGTCATTATGATTGTTTAATACTAAATCGTAAAATCCATCACTGTCTAAATCAGCAATAGTTGGTCCATTATATTTTAAACCCGCAGGATACGTCATACCTATTTCATCTGTCACTTCTCTGAACTCAGGTATTATAGTATCTGCAGTGTCTTCGATAACTAAACTGCTAATTGTAATATTACTTCCTCTTGTAAAAACTTCTAAATTAATATCACCTAAAGCTGGAAATTCTACAATAAAATCCAATAATACTGTATTAGAGCTTGGAATATCTACATTATCGATAAGTAAAACATCATCAACTGCTAATCCAAGAAATGCATAAGTTCCTTCTGCATTTACTTCTGCTATTATTCTTTTTCTAAGGCTTCCGGTAACTGTATAATCAATATTAAAAGGAGTTACCACTAAAATATCCTCTGGGCCATTTAATAATCCTGATGTTCCAACACCTATGGGTGTTGATGAAGGGTCATCTACAAGAAAACTAGATTCTACTGAATCGATAGTAATAGATGGTGTTTCATCGGTTCTTAACTGTGTAGACCAAGTTGCCGTTTCCTCATCAACAAGAATACCTGGTGAAAAGAACCCCCAACCCAACTCTGTAATATTAAAAGTCATTGTTTCGGACGTTGCTTGGAAAGGTACTCTCGCAAATCCAGCAAATTGTACATTCCCTCCATTTTTCAATTGGTTAAAAACCCTGTATGAAGTACCAACTTCTAAATTTGAAATTGTAAGTATAAAGTCATCTGTAGATGAAATTTGTGTTGGTGGAACTCCTGTACCAATTGCATCTGAGTCAATTGATGACGGTACGGATGTGTGAGTTACAGTTTGGGCATTAATCCATAAAAAACTGGATATAAGTGATCCTAAAATAAAAGCAATTTTTCTTTTATCGCACATATTAACTAATGTTGAATATTAATAATTGATCGATTAAACAAAATCGATTTCGTTGAGTCAAAACAAGATTACTACAATTTCAATTTATACAATACAACATATGAGTTTCTCAGCATAACATATGTCTATTAATTTGGAGTTATATTTGAAAATCAACTAAATAAGAAGAAATTATTTAATATTACTACATCTGTTATAAAATTACATCTCTTTCTTTCTAATAATTACAATAATGTACCTTATAATCTGATTTTGAGTATTATTTAAGTGATTATATGGCATAAAAAAAAGTAGACATTCTAGACTTTACCTAAATCACTTTCTTAAAGCAGGCATAATTATAAGATAAATTTTCTTGTGCAGATAATAACGAAAATTAGTACTGAAAGTCCCTAATACTACTGTATTTTCATAATTAACGAAAAAAGCAAACTTCGCTTTTAGCTTTGAACACCTGTTGTCGGGGTTTTTATTTACCTTAATTTACTACAAAACTTTCGTATTTACAAGGGTTTTGAGTATTCTAAATGAGTTTAAGAATCAATGATCATATTGTTTTCTAATTTTAAAAAAGAAAGTACTACCTTTTTTCAAATTAGACTCAACCCATAATTTTCCTTCGTGCATACGTACAATTTTATCACAGTGTGCTAAACCAACTCCTGTTCCTTTATTTGGATTACTTTCATTAACGCGATTAAATATTTTGAAGATTTCTTTTGTATCTTCTTTTGAAATTCCTATGCCATTATCGGCTACTGAAAACATAACAAATTCATTGCATTCAGTAGCACCAATTTTTATTATTGGCACACAGTTTTTTTTAGAGTACTTAATTGCATTTGATATTAAATTCAAAAATATTAAACGTAACTCAACTCCATAGGCTTCAACTTCAGGCAATTCATCAACAATAATTTCAGCTTTATTTTCAATAATACGCTTCCCTAAGTCCTTTATTACTGTACTTACAATTTTGTTGGTGTTTACAAAACTTCTTTCTGAATTGATCCCTATCCTAGAATGTGCTAATAAAGATCGTATTTGTTTTGTTAATCGATCAACTGCTTCATCAATATACATTAAATAATCTCTCCCCTTTTGATCTAATTTATCATTATATAATTTGCCAAGTACATCACCGGCAAATTTAATGGTGGCTAAAGGTTCTTGAAGGTCATGTGAACATGTAGATACAAATTGTTCTAATTCTTTATTGAGTAATTCTAATCTTTTTCTTTTTTTATTAAGCCTTCTTTGAGCATTTTTAAGATCTGTAATATCTACAAGTGTTGATCTGCTTAAAATAATTTTACCATGCTCATCTCGTTGGGCAACGGTGTATAGAATAACAGGAATTACCTTACCTTTTTTAGTAACTAATTCCATTTCTTCACTTTTTAACTTCCCTTCTTTTTTAAATCTTTCTACTAGTGCTAAACAACGTATTTTTTTTTCATCAGTAAAAATGCTATAAATTGGTTGTCCAATAATATCATTTTTATCTTGAAGCTCTAATTTTTCAATTACAAATTGATTACAATCAGCTATTAATCCATTTTCTGGATTTACGCTCATATGCATTACTGGATCATTTTCAAAAAAAGCATTAAACCTAGCTTCGCTAATTTCTAATTGCCTTCTAGCTTCTTCGTAAGATTCATATCCATTTATTTCTCTAATAATTTGATCTGTAACAGGAAGTCTTAAAAAAGTTACTAAATAAAAAATTTCGGCATCAATATTTAATGTATTAGAAATTACCCGAAGTTTTTTTTGTTCATTAATTACATTAATATAATTAACATCTGTTTGAACCTTTTGATGAGTCCTAAAAGATTTTTGAAGGTTTTCCTTAACACTATCAATTAAAGAATCGGGAAGAAAATCAAAAATGGTATGATATAATTCAAATTCATGAACACCTATTTCATTAGTATCACCAGCAATTGAGCATATTTCATAATCAATATTCAGTCGTACACTTACAGCTGATAATTGACTCATCACCTCGCTAGCATGTATATATTGATCAGTTATCATATCATTTATAAAACGTAAACAAGTTACAAAATATTATAACTAATCGCTTTGGTAAATTCCTAAAAAAATTGTTTTTTATTATATCATATGTGTTTAAAAAAGAGACGTTTGACTATCGGAGTCAGAATTTTCTTCGTTTTCACCTTCTATTTCTGAACTTTTACCAGAATCAATAGCTTCGTTTGATTCTTGAATTATATCTTCGGGAATAGTAGATTTTTCTGCATAAGGCAAAGAATCTTTAATATTAATATGTCTTAATTTATCAGTCGTTAACTGATTCCCTATTGCTTTCAAGCCTTTTATAGCAATAAATTCTGCTAAATTAATTAATTGATTAGGTCGTTGTTCTTTTCCTCTTAACTTGTAGAACACTAATTCGACTTGAGGTATATGATCAGTAGATACTATTTCTAAAAAAGAATCAGGATGATCTGTAATAAATTTTTCTTCTTTGCCTTCAGTTTCTATTAAAAAGCGTTTCACATAATAGCGTTTCTTTTCACCATCATAATGTATTACAGAAATAGGTTTTTGAGGCTCCCATTTTTCTAATACAATCATATCAGAATCAAAATGTGTTGTTAATTCTGGAAGTATTGTTTTTACCTCTCCTTTTTGATTAATAATTAATAAACGATCTTCACCTTTAAATTCTCCTAACAATTCTCCTCTATCATCAACATTTAAACGTCTAACAGTTTCATCAAACCAAATCTTACGTGGTTTTAATGTAGACACTCCCACCTGTTTTAACTCTATTTTTTTAATTGCATATTTACTTACTACATTTCCTTTTACACCACGTCCCTTAATTAGTAATGTTGAAAAATCAATATCAAATTTTAACTTTTTGATGCTTCCTACTTGACGCAAATAAATAGTAACTACTTCTGCCTCACCATTAGGGTTTGCTGAAAAATAAGTGATTTCCGAGCCTTTTTTCCCTTGTGTTAAATCATATTCTTTATCACGAGTAATTCCCGTTACTGAAAAACGCTTTACATAAGAAGCTCCACCTCGTCCATCTTTATAAATCAAATTATATACTGTTCGTTTATCTTTCTTCTTAAAAATAGCAATGTGTATAATATTTTTTCCTATAAAAGTTTTTGACCCTACTTTTGTTACCACCAATTTCCCTTCTTTGGTAAAACAAATCACATCATCAATATCTGCGCAATCAGCTACATATTCATCTTTACGCAATGAAGTTCCAACAAAGCCTTCTTCTTTATTTACATAAAGTTTTGTGTTACGCATTACTACTTTTGTAGCTTCAATATCCTCAAATAAACGCAATTCGGTTTTTCGTTCTTTACCTTTACCATAAGTCTTTTTTAAACGCTCAAAATAACTTACTGCAAAATCAACTAAATGCGCTAAATGATGTTCCTTTTCGGCAATGTCACTCTCTAAAGCATCAATTTTTTGTTGTGCTTTATCAATATCAAACTTTGAAATACGTTTAATTCGTATTTCTGTTAAACGTGTAATGTCATCCTCTGTAACAGCACGCTTTAAATGTTTAGTATGGGGTTTAAGGCCTACATCGATTGCCTCTATTACACCTGGCCATGTTTCTTGCTCCTCAATATCACGATAAATTCTATTTTCAATAAAAATACGTTCCAATGAAGCATAATGCCATTGCTCTTGTAATTCACGTAATTGAATTTCTAACTCTAACTTTAAAAGTCTTAATGTATTATCAGTAGAACGGCGCAACATTTCTGAAACCCCTATAAAACTTGGACGATTACTTTCTTCAATAACACAACCCAGTGGTGATATCGAAACTTCACAATTAGTAAAGGCATATAAAGCATCTATAGTTTTATCAGGTGATACATTACTAGGTAAATGCACTAATATTTCAACTTCAGAAGCAGTATTATCTTCTATCTTCTTTATTTTAATTTTCCCTTTATCATTAGCCTTTAAAATTGAATCAATTAATGTAGTTGTGGTTGTCGAAAAAGGGATTTCAGAAATCACTAATGAATTTTTATCTTTTTGACTAATTTTAGCACGTACACGTACTTTCCCTCCGCGTAAACCATCATTATAATTACTAATATCGGCTATACCCGAAGTTGGAAAGTCTGGATAAATAGTAAATCGTTTACCTTTTAAATGTTTTATTGACGCATCAATTAACTCATTAAAATTATGAGGTAATACTTTTGTACTTAAACCAACCGCAATACCTTCAGCCCCTTGAGCTAAAAGCAAAGGAAACATTATAGGCAAATTTATAGGCTCTTTTTTACGACCATCATAGGATAATTGCCAATCGGTAATTTTAGGATTGAACACTACATCCAAAGCAAATTTGGATAATCGAGCTTCAATATAACGAGAAGCTGCTGCCCGATCTCCGGTTAAAATATTCCCCCAGTTACCTTGCATATCAATAAGCAGGTCTTTTTGCCCTACTTGAACCATTGCATCCGATATACTCATATCTCCATGTGGGTGATACTGCATGGTGTGTCCTACTATATTAGCAACTTTGTTATAACGCCCATCATCTAATTCTTTCATAGAATGTAAAATACGGCGTTGTACAGGTTTCAAACCATCCTCAATAGCAGGAACTGCTCGCTCTAAAATTACATAGGATGCATAATCTAAAAACCAATCCATATACATTCCCGTTACCTTTTTAGTAACTTCTCCCGATGTGTTTTCAGAACCCTCTAAAGGGATATCTTGCATATTATCTTCGCCGTCAATCATATGTTGTAGGTAATTATTTTAGAGTTATATTATTTTTCTTCAACTACGTCGAGTTCAACTTTTAAATTATTGATAATAAATTTTTGCCTATCCGGAGTATTCTTACCCATGTAAAAAGACAATAATTCTTCAATCGACTTATCCTTATCCAACATTAAAGGATCCAAACGAATATCATCTCCAATAAAATGAACAAATTCATTTGGTGAAATTTCACCTAATCCTTTAAATCGAGTTATTTCGGGATTAGCACCTAATTTTGCAAGTGCATCTAAACGTTCTTGTTCCGAATAACAATAAATAGTTTCTTTTTTATTTCGTACCCTAAATAAAGGAGTTTGTAATATATACACATGCCCTTCTTTTATTAATTCTGGAAAAAATTGAAGAAAAAATGTAATTAATAACAATCGAATATGCATTCCATCAACATCAGCATCCGTAGCAATTACAATATTGTTGTAACGTAAATCCTCTAAGGATTCTTCAATGTTTAATGCTGCTTGTAATAAATTAAATTCTTCATTTTCATACACAATCTTTTTTGACATGTTATAGCAATTCAATGGCTTACCACGTAAACTAAAAACAGCCTGAGTATTTACATCTCGCGATTTTGTAATAGATCCACTTGCAGAGTCTCCTTCGGTAATAAATAAAGTACTTTCTAAATTACGAGGATTTTTAGCATCACCTAAATGTATACGACAATCACGTAATTTTTTATTGTGTAAACTTGCTTTTTTAGCCCGATCTTTTGCTAATTTCCGTATACCAGACAGCTCTTTTCGTTCGCGCTCTGCTTGTAATATTTTACGTTGAAGTAATTCAGCTGTTTCTGTATTTTTATGTAAAAAATTATCTAAATATTTTTTCACAAAATCATTGATATAAGTACGTACTGTTGGTAAATCACCGCCCATATCGGTAGACCCTAATTTTGTTTTGGTCTGACTTTCAAAAACGGGTTCCATTACTTTTATGCTTATTGCAGAAACTATAGATTTACGAATATCACTGGCTTCATAACTTTTTCCATAAAATTCGCGAATTGTTTTTACCAAAGCTTCGCGAAAAGCAGCTAGATGTGTTCCTCCTTGAGTGGTATTCTGTCCATTTACAAAGGAATGGTACTCTTCCGAATATTGCGTTCTGCTATGTGTAATTGCAATTTCAATATCATCGCCACGTAAATGAATAATTGGATACAAACGATCTTCTGTATTTATACTTTCCGCTAGCAAATCTTTTAATCCATTTTCCGAGTAAAACTTTTCGCCATTAAAAACTATGGTTAACCCTGGATTTAGGTATACATAATTTTTAAGCATTTTAGTTATATACTCCGTGCGGTACTTGTAATTTCTAAAAATAGTATCATCGGCAATAAAGGTTACTTTTGTACCTTTTCTGCGCGAGGTTTCTTCTAAAAATTCTTCTTGCTTTAATTCTCCCTGAGAAAATTCAGCTGAAGCGGATTTTCCATCTCGACTAGATTCGACTCTAAAATAACTAGAAAGTGCATTTACCGCCTTGGTTCCTACACCATTTAGACCTACCGATTTTTTAAAGGCACGAGAATCATATTTACCTCCCGTATTCATTTTAGAAACTACATCAACTACTTTACCTAAAGGGATTCCTCTACCATAATCACGTACTGTTACACGCTCTCCTTGTACAGAAATTTCAATGGTTTTTCCAGTTCCCATAACAAATTCATCAATAGAATTGTCTAGCACTTCTTTTATAAGAATATAAATACCATCATCTGCCGATGAACCATCACCTAATTTTCCTATGTACATCCCAGGACGCATACGAATATGCTCTTTCCAATCAAGTGAACGGATATTATCTTCGGTATATAAAGTTTCTTTACTCATAGGAATGAAAATTGGCGGTATTCGCTAATATATATCCTTACATCGAATTTTAAAAGCACTTCACCCAAAAGTTGTTAAGAACTTTATTAATAAGTTTTTCCTGACACGGAGACTAAAACACAGTCAACTAACTACCAGATTATTATAGCAAGCATACTAATTTAGACTCATCACCTCCTATATTTTTAAAAAAGCCTACCTCCTTTTATGTATCTTTGATTTTCATTCTTTTTTATGGAGCCTTATAAAACAATTATTGAAATAATTTCTGCTATTTTCATCTTAATAGCCTTTGAACTTATCAATAGAAAGAGTTTAAAAGGCTATAGTTTTATGGCTTTAGGACAATTTTTAGCTATGATTATATGTATTATGAGTAACTTATGGTTTTTAGCGATAATGCACTTTGTCAATTTCCTTCTAATGGTTAGAGGATATTATAAATGGAAATCATAATCACGATTACAAAACTAATTCATGAGCACCGCCAAAGTATGTATATTCCGAGTTAGTTTACTTGACTACATATCTTTTTTCTTTTTTCTTGATACCAAGTAAACTCCTAAAATTACAATACACATTCCTAATAGTTGAATACCAGACACCTCTTCACTTAAAAAGAAGTAAGCTAGCACTATAGTGGATACTGGACCTAAGCTTCCAAATATAGAAAACATACTAGCTCCTAAGCGATTTATAGCTTCGGAAACCAAAAATGAAGGAATAAGTGTTGAAAAAAAAGCCATACAGAAACCTAATATATATACAGGCATTGGATAATTAAATAAATTAAAATCACTAATAAAACTATAATGTACAACCACACAAAAAGTGGAAACTAACATGGAATATGCTGTAAATGGAACCACTCCAAATTTAGGAATTAACCAACCACTACCTACCAAATAAGAAGCATACGTAAAAGCACTTAAAAAAATAAGAAAACCTCCCCAATATACTCCACTAGTATTGGTATCAATCTCATTCCAAAAAGTAATAAGAACACCAATATATGTTACTAAAATAGCTATTAACTGATTCTTTGATAATTTCTTTTTAAAAAATAGCCAAGATAAAAGAACCACAATTGTTGGATATATAAAAAGTATAATGCGTTCTAAACCAGCTTTTATAAATCGTAAACCTTCAAAATCAAAAAAACTAGCTAAGTAATAACCTAAAAAACCAAACAAAAACACCCATAGATAATCTTGTTTTTTAATTTGTTGTGGATTTGCTGGTTTTTTCCAAAATGCTATTACTAAATAAAAAGGAAAAGCAAAAATCATTCTAAACAATAATAAACTTATCGAATCAATATTATATTGATAAGCCAATTTTACCATAACCGCTTTTGCTGAAAATAATACGATTCCAATTATTGCAAATAAAATCCCAATACTTACTGATTTATTTTTATCCATACTGAAATGTATTAATAAGCAATTTAATCTTAGTAAATTTTGCAATTGATATACAATACCCAAAAATTTAAGTTTAAATGATCCCAAGTTTTCTGTAAGAATATTCTCTTGAGTTTTTAATCATTCGTTAACAAAGAGTTGATTCTTAATCTTTAATTTTATTGAATTAAATTATAGATACTATGAAAAAATTATCATTACTTTTAGTAACAATAGCCTTCAGTTTGAATGGTTATGCACAAATTAAAACACCACAACCAAGTCCTGCTGCTAAAGTGATGCAAGTTGTTGGATTAACAGATGTTAATTTAGAATATTCGAGACCGGCTATGCGAGGCAGAACAATTTTTGGAGACTTAGTTCCTTATGGAAAATTATGGAGAACTGGAGCTAACAAGAATACAATTATTTCGTTTAATAAAGACATTACCATAAGTGGAAAAGATTTAAAAGCTGGATCTTATGCCATTTTTACTACTCCTAATGCTAATTCATGGGATATTAATTTTTATACTGATACTGAAAATTGGGGAACACCAAAAAAATGGGATGCCAATAAAGTAGCGGCTACTATTACTGCTAAAACATCTAAAATTAACGATAATATAGAATCATTTACAATTTCAGTGGATCATGTAACAACTAAAAGTGCTCATTTAGTATTTTCCTGGGAAAAAACCAAAGTAGCTATTCCTTTTGAAGTTACAACCGATACTGTTGTTATGAAACAAATAGACAAAGTAATGAGTGGTCCTGATGCTAAAGATTATTACGCAGCAGCTGTTTATTATTTATCTGAAGGAAAAGATATTAACAAAGCGAAAGAATGGATGGACAAATCTATATCAATGTCTGAAGAACCTAAATTTTGGCAACTACGCAAACAATCTTTAATTTATGCTAAACTAGGTGATACTAAAAAAGCTATTGAAATAGCTAAAAAATCTTTGAGTGCATCAGAAATAGCTGGTAATGCTGATTATGTTAAAATGAATAAAGATTCATTAAAGGAATGGGGAGCTTTATAGAATAATATTTCTAATAAAAAATCAAAAAAGGGTAACTTCAAATAGTTATCCTTTTTTTTGGTTTTAAACCTTTTGATACTAATAATGTCTAAGCTTATAGAACGTTCATAAAAATCTATAATTCTAAAAAAACAAAACCATGAAATCACATAAAATTATATGGACTTTAATTAGCCTTATTACTTTTAATATTGGAATATCTTTTGCTCAAAATACAGAAGGAAATAGTAGGCAAAAAAAAAGAATGAAAGCTGAAATTAGGGCTGAGGCCATTAAAAATTTATCAGAACAACAAAAGCAGATGCTCAATGATCGAAAAGCTCTAATAAAAGAAAATAGAAAAAAGTTTAAAGCCATGCTAAATGAAAAACAATTAGCGGTACTTAACAACAAAACTATTAATCGACGTGAACGTATGCAATTACTACGTAAAACCTTAACAAATGAACAAAGAGCCGTTTTTAAAGCTAACCGAATAGCCGCTAAAAAAAGTAGAGAACAATTTAGAGCTACTCTTACCGAAGAACAAAAACGACAATTTAAAATAGCTTCACATAAAAAAAATAAGCGTAATTAATTTCTTTTAGCATTGTCTTGTTTGGCAGTACTTAGCAAGACAATGTTAAATATTTTTATACAAATCTAATGGTAAAATTTGCCTAGGAGTTCCTTTTCTAATCACCTTTCCTTCATCTATTTCCCAAACTTTATTTACTAATTGATATAATTCCCATGGATCATGACTCACCATTAATGTAGTTAATTTATACGTTTTATGTGCTTTTTTAATATAATCTTGCAAACGTTGTCGCATTTCATAATCAAGTGCCGACAAAGGTTCATCTAACAACAACAATTTTGGTTGACTAACTAAAGCTCTTGCCAACGAAACACGTTGCTTTTGACCTCCTGATAATTGATAGGTATTAAAATCTAATAATTCCTTTAATTCCATAATATCAATTAATTCATCTAACAATTTTATTTCATTACTTTTTGATAGTGCAAAACGCAAATTCTGTAATACTGTCATATTAGGAAACAACACATCTTCTTGAAAAACATAGCCTATATTACGTTGCTGAACTGGTATGTTTATTTTATTACCACTATCATACCAAACTCTTTCTGCTACTTTTATACATCCTTCATTCGGAATATCTAAACCTGATAATAATCGTAATAATGACGTTTTCCCTGTACCTGATTTTCCATAAACTCCTATAAAATCACCTTCAGAAATAATCTCATCTATCTGTAAATCAAAATTACCTTGTGTTCCTTTCAGTCTCTTATGTATATTTATTGAAATCATAAATAGTAACTTATAAACATATATTTGTTTCTCTAATTATTTCTTCTCAAAAAACTCATATTATTTTTAGATAGTGAATATACAGCTACTAATATCACAAAACTTATCAGTAATAAAATAGCCGAATATTTATGAGCTGCTTCATAATTAAGAGCTTCCACATGTTCATAAATAATACTTGAAGCTACTTGAGTTTTATTGGGTATACTACCGCCAACCATTAACACCACTCCAAACTCTCCAATAGTATGAGCAAAAGTAAGCACCATCCCTGTTAGTATTGCTTTTTTACTATTGGGCAATAATACATACCATAATGTTTGCCACTTAGATTTTCCTAATATATATGAAGCCTCATGCAAATTTTTCGGCAAACTTTGTAATCCGTTTTGAATAGGTTGAACCATAAATGGTAAACTATATAGTAACGAAGCTATTACCAATCCACTAAATGAAAATACTAATTGGATATCAAAAATATTTTTCAAGTATTTACCAAATCCATAAGCAGGCGAAAAAAGTAACAAAAAATAAAAACCAATAACAGTTGGTGGCAATACTAAAGGCATTCCTATTAAAGCTTCAAAAACAGGTTTAAATCTGCTTTTTGAAAAAGCAATCTTATAAGCTAATGGTACACCTATTATAACTAAAATTAATGTTGTTATTAATGCTAATTTGCCTGTTAATAATAGTGGCATCCAATTAAAACTATTCAGGAACAGCATAACCATAATTTAAAAGAATTTGCTTAGCTCGTTTTGTTTGCATAAAATTTAAAAATTTTATTGCCTTATTTTTTTGTTCTTTAGTATTACTTACTATTACTAATTGATGCATTAGTGGTGAATATAATGTATCATTAATTTCAACATAATTTTCTTTTGGCAATTTTAATTTATCTGAAAAAAGTATAGATTTTGATGTAAAGCCAATATCAACAGCATTCATTTTAATGAATTGATTTGTTTGCCCAACACTTTCTCCAAATACTAATTTAGGCACTATTTTTTTATACACGCCCCAATTGTGTATTAATTCCTCACTTGCTTTACCATAAGGTGCAATATTAGGATTAGGTATTGCTATTTTTTTTACTTTGTCAGAAACTACAAAGTTAGCTAAAGGGTAGTCAATTTTTTTATTAGAAATCATCACTAATTTACCTCTGGCAATAGTAACTGCCTTTTGATATTTTTTGTTGGCTATAGCAAGATGTTTAGGGTATTTATCATTTGCCGAAATAAAAACATCAAATGGTGCTCCTGCTAATATCTGAGAGGTCAATTTACCTGAAGATGCTGTAACTAAATACGTTGTTATACCAGTATACATTTGAAACTCTGAAACTAACTCTGTTAATGCAAATACCATATTTGAGGCAGCAGCTATAGTTAAAGAGGTTTCATTTTCTGTTTTACACGAAGTAAATAATAAATTAGCAACCAAAAAAAATAAAATACAAGGTTTTTTTATTTTTATAAAGCACTTCGTTTTTAGTACAATAATTTGTAAATTAAATTTCAAATAATGGAATATGCTTGGATAAATTTGTTTCATATAACAATATTCAAAAGTACTATTTTACCTATTAAAACCCCCTAATTATTTGGTCTAGTTTTTGCTGTATGTATTATAATAATTAAACAACATAAATTAAAACAAATACTCATGAAATACTTAAATCCTCAAATAGAAAAATTAGCTAAAAAAAACGTAAACAAAAGCCTGATTAAAAAAGGGATTTCTTGTGGTATTTTTCAAGAATTAGGAGTGGATACTACGAATCAAAATATTAGAAATTTATACCAAGACAAGTATTAATTAGATATAGTTTTTGACAAAAAAAATTAAAAAGCCTTATTCAATTAAAAAAAATATAATATTCTCATTCCCTTGCCCAGTAATAAATTAAAAATTATAGTTTCTAATTTTTAAAAAGTTGTAATTTTGGGGGCTTTAAAAAACTTGTGTTTTTTATAAAATTTTATTTTTAACACAAAGACTAATTATAACAAGAAAACGAAGATATGTCTAAAAGAGAAAACATTTCATCAGGATCTCCTTGGGAAGATAAAATCGGTTACTCAAGAGCCGTAAGAATTGGAAATACCATTGAACTTTCTGGAACTACTGCTCCAGGAGATACATTAGAAGAACAGACAACTGGTGTTATTGAATTAGCTAAAAAAGTATTAGAAGAAAATGGTGCTGGCTTAAAAAACGTTGTACGTACACGCATTTTTACTACAGATATTTCTCAGTGGGAAAAAATTGGTGAAGTACACGGTAAATATTTCGGTGATATTAAGCCTGTAACTACAATGGTTGAGATTTCTAAATTAATTGATCCAGCTATTGTTATTGAAATAGAATTTACTGCGGTTATTACCGAATAAATAAGATTTTAGAAAATAATTTCAGATTCATCTGGTTATAATATCTAATTTCTAAAATCCCACACATAAAATTATGGAATTTTATAGTCTAAATAAAAATGCCCCTAATGTATCATTTGCCGAAGCTGTTGTTAAAGGTTTAGCACCTGATAGAGGTTTATATTTCCCTAAACAAATAACAGCACTACCCGATTCATTTTTTGAAAATATTGAATCCATGGATACGATTGAAATTGCTTATACCGCAATTCAACAATTTGTGGGTAATGAAATTCCTGAAGTTGAGTTAAAATCAATTTTAACTGACGTGTTGAGTTTTGATTTTCCTGTGGTTTCTATTACTGAAAATATTGGAACTTTGGAATTGTTTCATGGCCCAACAATGGCTTTTAAAGATGTTGGAGCTCGTTTTATGGCACGTTGTTTAGAATATTTTAATAGAGATAACGACGATCACGTTACCGTACTTGTTGCTACTTCTGGTGATACTGGTGGCGCTGTAGCTCGTGGCTTTTTAGGAGTAAAAGGAGTTGATGTTGTTATTTTATATCCAAATGGAAAAGTAAGTGATATCCAAGAAAGACAATTAACCACATTAGGACAAAATATTAAGGCCCTACGTGTTGATGGTGTTTTTGACGATTGCCAAGATATGGTAAAATCTGCTTTTTTAGATGAAAGTATTACCTCTAAAAGAAGATTAACATCTGCTAATTCTATTAATGTAGCACGTTGGTTACCTCAATTGTTTTATTTTTTATTTGCCTACAAGGAAGCTAAAAAGTTAAATAAAGAACTTGTATTTTCTGTTCCAAGTGGAAATTTTGGAAATATTTGTGCTGGTATTGTAGCTCATAAATTAGGAATGCCAGTAAAACATTTTGTAGCATCTGTAAACGTAAACGATACTGTTGTAAAATATTTGGAAACTGGAGATTACGAACCTAAAGCTTCTATTCCTACAATTTCAAATGCAATGGATGTAGGAAACCCAAGTAACTTTATTAGAATTCAACAATTATTTGATAATAGTTTTGATGACTTAAAGAAAGGTTTCTCTTCATACAGTTTTAATGATACTGAAACTCGTGATGCAATGAAAGAAATTAATGAACTATCAGATTATATTGCCGATCCACATGGTGCTGTTGGCTATTTAGGCCTAAAGAAACATGGACTTAGTGATAATGAGTATGGTATTTTCTTAGAAACTGCTCATCCAGTTAAATTTTTAGATATTGTTGAAGAAACTCTGAACACAGAAGTAGCAATACCTGAACAAATAAAAGAGGTTTTAGACAAAGAAAAAGTATTTACATCTATTACTAAATATGAAGAATTAAAATCTTATTTATTAAATGACACTGACTATAAAAATTAATTTTTTAGTCTAAATTTTATAACACAAAATAAAATGCCAATAACTAAAATAGTTATTGGCATTTTATTTTGTGTTAACTCATTAACTCTATTTTTTTATAAATTTAAATACTTTTTTTATGGAATTATTGATAGAAATATAATAAAGTCCTGCTGCTAAATTTGCTACACTAACTTCCTTAGTATTACCTTCACTTACTACAGCACCAGACATATTGTATATTTTCCAAGTTTCAACTTCTGCTTCCCTTGTAAAAATAAGCACATCGTCAGTTGGGTTTGGGTATACGGAAACTATAGAGTCAGTTTTATTCAAAATATCATCAACGGACAGACTCCCTGCTGCTACAATATTAATATCTGTTTGAAAAGTTTCAAAAATAGTATCATTATTAATGGACATTACAATGCGCAATACCAATCTGTCATTCCCTAATTCTGCTAATGTTGTTGGTATTGGATTACTTGTATCAATATCCTGTAAATTAGCTTGAGCAAAAAATTCTGGAATAGTAAAATCGTATAAAAATTCATTTGCAAAATTTTCACTGCTTGTAGGTACCGATACAGAAAAAGCAGTTCTTCCTAATAAAGCACCAGATGGTGCTAACCTTAAAATATCCGTAGAAATATTTAATAATTCTTCTTCAACTCCATTTGCCACACCGGTAGCATAACTAATTTCAAATTCGGGACTCGACCCTACTTCAAAAGTAGGTGTGGTTTCATCAGGTAAAATAAATGAAGTTTGATTGTTAAACGAAACAAACCTAGTACGGTCATTACTATTTGCTCTAGTAACTGGTCTAGAAAATTCAAATGTTTGTAATGCACAACTACTTACTGCTCCTCCTGCTGTTGGAAATGTTACTTCAATTGTATTATTTCCATTAGACAAAAGATTATAAGGAACATCCGCTTCTAGCATTCCAAAAAATATTTGTTGGCCAACAGCTCGTCTAGATCTATCCGATTGGTCATCCCCTCTATAATCAACAGGAATATCTATCGCTGTGCCATTTACTAATACGGTAGGAATTAAAGGTGTATTAATTGTTCTACCAATACCTAAGCGCAATACTGCCTCTCCGTTAGTTCCTAAAGTTACATTTGGTATTGTAAATGTTAACGGTTCATTAGCTTCGATTAACCTTGGAAAAACACTTCCTTGTTCTTCTGCAGGTAGGTTAGGATTTGCTGATAATGCATAAATCTTTTTTTCTTCAGATAAACCATCAATAACAGGACTTGTACTAAAACTATACTCAATAATCATGGTAGCATCCTCATTCAAAGTTACAGTATCTGGAGGTGTTGTAAATTGTTCTTTAGTTAGACTAGGGTTACCATCTGCTCCTAAAAATAGGTGTTGTATTGATACACCAGTAACATTAGCCAAATCAAACCCGACTTGATTCAAATTTATATTCAAATTTAAATCATCAAGACTATTCAAAATTAAATATGCTTTATTATTAGAACTATCAACATAAGCATCTACTTGAATATCTAAATCCGATGATTTTGTATCAACTCTTGTTCCATCTACGTTTGCCCATAGTTCATAAAACTTAATCACTTCAGTAAAATCATATTTTTGAGTATTAGGTGGTTGATTATTTGGAAAAGCTGGAAATGCATTTGCTTGGTTAATTCCTATACCTGGTGGCAAAGGAAATTCTTCTGCTCTACGCATCATTCGCCATGGGTATACATAACCAGGGTTTGCCGCTCCTCCATATAAAAACTCCGCTCTACCTAACACAAAAGGCACTGTTTTAGCTATTACATCTGGCCTTTCCATAAATTGCATCATCATAGAAGAAAAAGCTCTAAGGATAAACCAATCTCGACCAGGTGTCCAATTTTCCCTAAAAAAATCATTCAATTGTGTACCATATTCGGAAATAAGCCATGGTTTAACATTACCCCATCTTATGGTATTATAATGTTCAATCATATCCAAAATAGCTTCATTATTCCCCCCTTTACGTAATAACTCTAGTCCACCTCCGATACTTGGAAAATCATATAAATGAATTGAATAAAAGTCCATCTCATCACCCGAAGTATCGATAAACTCTTCCCATCGTTGATCCCATTGTCCAAAAACATGTTGATCTTGACCTCCTGCTCCAAAAAATTGCAAATCTGGAAAAGCATTTGTAAATCCTCCTACTAAAGCATCTGGGTTAAATCTTTTTACTTCTCTTGCAACGCTTCGGTGAAATTCAAAAATTTCATCAGCTGTAGCAGGATTGTCATTTGCAAAATCAAATAAAGGAAAAAAAGGTTCATTAATAGCCTCTACCCAAATAGGTCTTGGTGGCCCATCTACTCCTGTATTTGGGTTATTACCATAAGCATCTCTTAAAAACCTACCCATAAATTCACCTGTAGCAGTTCCAAAATCATCATCAGCAGGACCATTTGCTTCTGAAAAAGCAAAATTCCCCGAATCTGTTAATGTACCATCGGGAAAAAAAGGCTTGTCTTGTGCGGCCGTTATAACCCCTCCTCTATTTTGTGTAGCATGTTTACCCGTTTGAAATCTGGCATACCTATCGTTTGCTTGGCTTCCAAAATTAGTTATACTTGCAGGGTCTGCAAAGCCAGGTCTATTAGGGTCTTCAGTTACTTGACTCGAAATAAATCGCATAAGCCCCGTTCCTCGTCCATAATTTGCTCTATAAAGTACTAACAAACTATCTAATTTTCCTAATTCCCTATTGTAATCCCCATCTGATGCATCTGCATGCATTACAATGTATTTTTCCCTGTCAAAGGTATCTTGCCCTCCAACAGTATGCCTTAAGTCAAAGTTAACATCAACTTCAACTTGAGAAAAAGCAGAAAAACTCAACAATGATAAAACTGTGTAAATTCCTAATTTCATAATTTTTTAAATATCATTTTGCAATTTATTTTATTGAAAACTTGACTAACCTAAAATAAGCGATTATTGTAAGCCTTTATTCTTTTAGATAACCTTCATGTTTTCTGCGTAAAAATGCACATTTAACGACAAATAAAACTTGTTTATATTATCAATAAGCATAACTAAATAACCTAATAACTAGATTTATAAAAGGAGTTAGTTCCGAAAAGAAGATAACTACTTTATCTATTCAAATTCTAAACCCGAGAATTATTTATAATTATCGTGTTCTACTAGATTTTAAATTATAATAACACCAATAAGACATAAATAAAAATTTATTTAAAAAACTATTTGTAATAACATTACCTCATTTTCAATTCTGCTTTTTCTCTAATAATATCGCCTATAGGGCGGTCTTCAATATTACTTTGTAGCCACGAAAGAATATCTAAATATAAAAATGCACGCTTTTCATAGGGATGATTTTCATATTTTTTAAGTCGATCATAAAGCTTTTTAAATTCTTCTTTAATTTTTAAAGGATTTACATTTTCCAAATTCCTTAAAAATTTAATCATTTCTTTTTGAACAGCATATAAATCATCCATTTTAATTAAAAACTTATAAGTGTTATGCAATTGCGTATCTAAATGTAAATCCATTCGTGCTTCATAATGTGCTATCAAACTTAATACTCTTGAAAAACACAATAAATCTTCACGCATTTTCAATGATTTATTGTCTATTATTTTATTTAAATACTCAATACACTTTTCATGATCTTCCATTCCAAAATATAAACAGGCAATTTTATAATAAAACACCATAATGTGATGCCCATCAATATGATTTTTATAATGATTCAAGCCTTCTAAAATTTCTGAAACTAAAGAGAGTCCTTCTTTAAAAGTACCTTCACTAAAATGTAAATTCAGTTTATTAGTATTGATATATAAAAAACTTAATGCTAAGGTATTTTCATGCTGAGGAAAACCATCTGAATGGACCATTTTTTCTAGCCTATTCAGTTTTAACCTTAATTTTGTACTATCTTTTATTAAAAAAAGAGATTCCATAAGGTAGTTGTTACCTTTCAAAAAGAACACTGGATTTACAGCAATCATTTTAGGTTCTTCAAAAAATAAATCCACCCATTTTTTTGAATATTTATAACAAGCTAAAAAATCCTGAGTCATAAAACTATACCATAGGTGTGCTTTATATAACCATAATTTTTCTCTAAAGCCTAATAATTCCCAATCATAATCTGGTAATCTACCTTGAAAATAAGTTCGTAAAAACTCATGCTCTTTATCGTTCTTTACATAACCCGTTTTAAGCATTAGTCCATATAACTGTAAGGATAAATTAGATAATTTACTTGCAATTACATTTTTCATACTCAGGTTTTTTGCTTGAATAGCTAGCTCATCTGCTCTTGAAGCAATACTACGCGTAATATATTGCGTTTCAATTATTTTTTCAAATTCAACAATTTCATAAGCCAAATTATTTTCTTCATTATCAATAGCTGATGCTTTTGCTTTATCCAAAATTTTTAAACTTTGTTTATATAAGCCTTTGTGATATAAAATTGTAGCAAAATCTAATTGCTCTCTAATTTTCATTCGCAAATTTCTATGTACAGGATTTAAGCGTAAACTGATTAGAATTTGTTTATACAAATGTGCTTTTAAATTAGATAATTGCTGTTTGGTAACAATACCCCTGGCAACAACTTGGGCTTCATCAAGTTTTTCAGATTTGTCTAAGTAATTAAATAAATTTAAAAATTTTGAGTCATTATTACCTCCTAAACGACCAACATATACTTTAAATTGGCGCTTTTCGGACTTGGTTAATGATTTTACCAGTACAAATAATGGGTCTTTTACTTCATTAGTCATTGTAAGAAAACAAGAGTTAATCCCTTTTAAAATAAGGGTTCAAGGTAATTATTAAAACATTTACCGTTGTAAGTGTTTTACAAAAATAACAAACATACCGTTTATAAAAATATACATTTGATATAAATGTTAAAAGCAATATAACCGATGAGCGACAATAAAGTTCAAATTTTTGACACCACCTTAAGAGACGGAGAGCAAGTCCCAGGCTGTAAATTAAATACAGAACAAAAACTGATTATTGCGGAACGTTTAGACCTTTTAGGCGTTGATATTATTGAAGCTGGATTCCCAGTTTCGAGTCCAGGTGATTTTAATTCGGTTACTGAAATTACTAAAATAGTACGTAACTCTGTTGTTTGTGGACTTACTAGAGCTGTTGAAAACGATATAAAAGTTGCGGCTGAAGCTTTAAAATATGCTATAAGACCTAGAATTCATACCGGTATAGGAACTTCAGAATCACATATAAAACACAAATTTAACACTACTCCTGAAAAAATTATAGAGCGCGGTGCAGCTGCTGTAAAATATGCAAAATCTTTTGTAGAAGATATTGAATTTTATGCAGAAGATGCAGGTCGTACAGATAATGAATATTTAGCTCGTGTTTGTGAGGCTATGATTGCTGCAGGTGCTACAGTATTAAATATTCCTGATACCACAGGCTATTGTTTACCTGAAGAGTATGGTGCAAAAATTAAATACTTGCGCGAAAATGTAAAAGGAATTCACAATGTAACTTTATCATGTCATTGTCATAATGATTTAGGTTTAGCTACTGCAAATTCAATTTCTGGTGTTGTTAATGGAGCCCGCCAAATTGAATGTACTATTAATGGAATAGGCGAACGTGCTGGAAACACAGCTTTAGAAGAAGTTGTAATGATTTTAAAACAGCATCCTTATTTGAACCTACATACAGATATCAATACAAAATTATTATATGACACTAGTAAAATGGTATCTGATAACATGGGGATGTTTGTACAGCCTAATAAAGCCATTGTAGGTTCAAATGCTTTTGCCCATAGTTCTGGTATACATCAAGATGGTGTAATTAAAAACCGTGAAACTTATGAAATTATAGACCCAGAAGAAGTTGGTGTAACCGAATCTGCAATTGTATTAACAGCTCGTAGTGGAAGAGCTGCATTAGCCTATCGTGCAAAAAAAGTAGGATATGAACTTACCAAGTTACAACTTGATGATGTATACAAGGAGTTTTTAACTTATGCCGATCGTAAAAAGGAAGTAGTTGATGCCGATATCCATAAAATTATGGAAAGTTTTGATATTAAAGCCTAATACATACATATAAATAAGTAATTCTAAAATAATATATTTAAAAGATTGATACGAAAGTTTCGATCTTTTTTATTTTATTAAAATCAATAAATATTTACAAATAATAATTAAAACACTCATTTTAAATAAAAAAACAGCACTATTTTTAATAAAAATCATTTTTATTAGTATAGATCATAATTTAGACCATACTACATTCACTAATTAAAACACAACAATAATTATTTTAAATAATTAATTATTTTTTCTAATGGGATTATGCACTATTTTTGAGATAGTAATTGTACTCATATGAAACTCAATATAGCAGTCTTAGGTGGTGATGGTGTTGGCCCAGAAGTAACAGAACAAGCTGTAAAAGCTTTAGAAGCTGTTGCAGAATACTACCAACATGACTTTACATTTAAAGATGCTTTAGTAGGAGCTGTTGCCATTGAAAAATCAGGCACTCCCCTACCTAAAGAAACAATTGCTATTTGTAAAGAAAGTGATACTGTGTTATTTGGAGCCATTGGTGATCCTAAATTTGATAACGACCCCAAAACAAAAATATATCCTGAGCAAGGACTTTTAGGGCTTCGAAATGAATTAAATTTATATGCTAATATAAGACCCGTAATAGTATATAATTATTTACTTAATAATTCACCTTTAAAACCCCAAAATGCAAGAGGGACCAATATTCTTATTTATCGTGAATTAACAGGTGGATTATTTTATGGGGATAAAGGCACTACGGATAATGGGCATAAAGCTTATGATGCTTGTACTTATACCACTGATGAAATAGAACGTATAGCACATGATGCATTTAAGGCAGCTCAAGGCAGAAAAAAGAAACTGACTTTAGTTGATAAATCAAATGTACTTGAAACCTCTCGTTTATGGCGAAGAACTGTCATGAATATGGCTAAACAATATCCAAACGTAAATGTAGAGTTGATGTATGTAGATCAAGCTGCAGCTAAAATTATATTAAATCCAAAAAGTTTTGATGTTATTTTAACAGCTAATCTTATTGGTGATTTTATATCAGAAGAAGCTAGCGCACTTGTAGGTTCAAAAGGAATTATGGCCTCGGCTGCATTAGGTGAAAAATACAGTTTGTTTGAACCCATACATGGATCCTATCCTGTAGCAACTAATAAAGGTATAGCAAATCCCATTGGTGCTATTTTATCGGCAGCTATGTTATTAGAACATTTTGATTTACAAATTGAAGCTGATGCCATAAAACGCTCAATTACAAAAGCTATGGAACTTAATTTAACAACTCCCGATTTAAATAAACAAAAACCTCTAAGTACTGAAAAAATTGGTGATTTTATAGCCGACTACATCTGTAATCCTGATTTGACTGATTTTAATATTGAAAATATTTATTTAGGACAATCAACAATTATATAATAGCAAACTAACCTTAAAAATCTTCTATTTAAACTTAAAAAGTTTATTAAAAATTAAATGTAATGAAACTATTAAAATTTGGTTTGCTTTTTGCGATATTTCTATCTGTAGGATTTTCAACTGCTCCTCCATTAGCACGTTTCGTAGAAATTTTGCATAATTTTGAAAATAAATATACTCCAGAAAAGACATATATTCATACCGATAAGCCCTTTTATACTTCCGAAGAAACTATATGGTTTAAAAGTTACTTAGTTGATGGAGGAACGCATAAAGCAACAACAAAAAGTAATGTTTTACATGTAGAGTTAATAAATCCCAAAGATAGTATTGTATACAAAACAAAATTATTTGTAGATCAAAATACCTTTGGGACAGCAGGTGATATTAAAATTAATAAAAATTGGGAATCTGGTAAATATCAATTAAGGGCATATACACATTACATGATTGCTGATAATGAAGGTTATTATTTTAGAAAACAAATTCAAATTGAAAAAACGGCAGAAAAAAACACCAAATTAGATTTTTTTAACCTTAATAAATTCCCCGAGATTACTCCTATTTCCGATAAAATAATTGCTGTTAAAAATGCTAATGATTTACAAATTAATTTTTATCCAGAAGGTGGAACACTACTAGCTAATCACCCCAATAAATTTGGAATAAAAGCTATTGACAATAACAATAATGGAATAGCTATTGAAGGTATTATTAAAGAAAAAGATAAAAATGAAATAGTTTCTATGTTTCGTACCTTTGATTTTGGTTTAGGTCAAGCTGCCTTTACTCCTAAACATAATGTACAATATGTTGCAGAAATAAGTGTAAATGGAACTAAAAAAATAGTCAATTTACCTATGGCTATAGAAAAAGTTGAAAACTTGAGTGTTACTAATAATCAAGATCATTTGATATTACAAGCTGCAACAGGGTTTGAAAACTTAAATGGCTATTTTATTATAGGGCATGTTCGCGGACATGTTTTTTATACTCAGGAAATTTCTAAAAAGGAAAAAACTACTAAATTAAAGTTAGTAACTAAAAATTTCCCTAGAGGCATTTCTCATTTTACATTATTTGATCCTTATGGAAATCCTAAATGTGAACGATTAGTGTTTATAAATACCAAAAATAAAAATAGTAACCCCAAAATAATAACCAATAAAAAGGAGTATAAAAAAAGAGAGAAGGTTGGATACAATATAGAAATTCCAAATACTTCAAATACCAACCTATCACTTGCCATTACTCAAAAATCAGTAATTCCATTGGCAATAAATGAAACCATTGAAAGTTGGTTGCTTTTAAATTCAGACCTACGCGGTGAGATACCTAGCGCAGCTGCTTTTTTTGATCCTAAAAAAAAACAGATACAACGTGATTTTTTATTAGAATCTTTAATGTTAACCCATGGATGGAGAAGATTTACATGGAATGAATTATATAAAAATGCCTACAATAAAAAAGAAAATTTACCCGAAAAAGGAATAAAAATCAGTGGCTATGCTTTTGCAGAAAACCCCGAATTTAATGATCAAAAAATTGAAACTAATCTTGTCTTTTTAGATAAAAACCCTTTTTCAGAAAAACAGTTTACTACTTCAAAGCATCGATTTGAATACGGTCCCTTTGTTGTAAAAGATAGTCTTAAAACTATACTACAAGCTAAAATGCCTGAAACAAAGGAAAAGTATCAGAAAAAAGTTACTATTGTTTTAGATAATGAAAAAGAAAGTCCAAAAATACTACCGCTACCTCAATATAATCTAAAAAAAGAAACTTTATTTTTCGAAAATTATAAAAAAATACAATCACATATTAACTTAGTTAACTTTAATTTTAATGGTGTTAATCAACTGAATGAAGTTATAATTAGTGGTAAAGCCAAACGTACCGAGTCAAACTATGATGATATTGCTAGTGATCTGGGATCTTATGGTTTTCCTTCTAATAGGATGATATTAGATTCAATTATAGGAACTAGTTCTACAGATATTTTTGATCTATTAATAAGAGTTCCTGGGGTTTCCGTATCAGGTAGTATTGGAAATCATTCAGTTAGTATTCGTAATTCGAATACTGGTACTACACCAACTGGAAACAATATTGATCAAATCAACAATCCCTTATTAGATGGTAACCCTCTATTTTTATTAGATGGAAATAGAGTAGATATTACTTTTATTGAAAATTTACAAGGATCCGATATTTCTTTTATTGATGTACTTAAAGGAAATGATACCGCTATTTTTGGATCACAAGGAGCAAATGGAGTAATTGCTATTTATTTAAAGAAGAATACAACCGTAAAAATTACAGGTAAATCTCCAGGTATTATAAACTTTTTAACTCCCCCCTTCTATAAAGCTAAAGAATTCTTTTCTCCTGATTATTTTAATGATAAAAGTAATCCTAAACCTGATTACCGAACCACATTATATTGGAACCCTAATATTAATATAGAGTCTGATAAAATTGAAAATAATTATTTCTACACTAGTGACCAAACAGGGAAATTTCAAATTGAAATTCAAGGAATTACCAACAATGGCGAATTAATTTATGCTATTGAAGAATTTGAAGTTGTAGATTAATTAGGCAGATGTAATTAAAAAAAATATTCTATTCATTTATTGCAAGAGAAAAGTATATATCACCTTTTGATTATTAACTTAAAAAACAACTATAGTCTTTAGATTAATCAAATAAACGAAAACGTTTTTGGCATACTCTTTGGTAATTATATTTCGTGAGGTTTCATTTTATATGAAGCAGGTTTCACCTAAAACTCAAGATTATGAAAAAATTTATCCTACTTAGCGTTGCTACATTGCTTACAGGCATCGGATTACATGCCAATACAACCAAATATAATACTATAAACAAACCTTTTGTTTTTATTGAATCTGGTATTGAGTTTGCTGTTTTTAAAGATGGACAATTTGATTTTAACGTTATCCAGCCTAATGTTGGTGTTCATATAAATACTCGAAATATTAATTTCAGTTTTAACACAGGTTATGATTATGACGCTTTTGTACAGTATGATGATTACGGAGCTGTAGTACAAATTGAAAATACACCTTTATTTTATGATTATTATGGGCGTGTAAACCGAATTGGAAATATTCGATTACATTATAATCACTTAGGCTTAGCTTATCGTATTGGAAACTTGACTATTTCTTATAATAATTATGGAACTTTTAATCATTGTTCTGGTTATGTAAATGCTCATAACATTAATTATGGGTATAGACCTCACCATAGGTATTATCGAATTCCTTCAGCTAATCATTGTATAGTTTATACTAATCCATATAGACAGTCGTATACTCCTAATCGTTGTAATTACAGAACTTATCGTAGTAATTATTATACAGGTTATTACAGTAGACCTTATAAATTTCGAAACTATTATAGACCAGGAACACAAATAACGATTAATCATCATTATAATAGTGATAGAACAAGGTATGCTAACAGGAATTATAGAAATAATAACAATTATTACCATAATAAAGAAAGAAATACTAGATCGTATACTTCTCCACGTAGAACCACTACTAGAACTTATACTCCTAGAGCAAATTCTACAAATAGAAATTATGTATCCAATACTAAAAGAATCCAAAATAACAGAAACTATACTCCAAGAGTAACAAACAACAACAATAATAGGAGTTATACTCCTAGAACTACAACCAGGAGAAGTAATTCTAGCTTAAACACTACTACTGGTTCTAACACTAGAACCATTGCTTCAACAAATATTTCGGGTGGAGCTTACCGCAGAAGATAAAAGTCTACATCTAAAAAGAGTAGTAAAATGCGTTCAAACTTTAAATGAGCGCATTTTTTATATATTCTCCATATGTGTAACTTAAACAATTACAATATTTTATGTTAAAATAACAAAAATAACGTTAAAAAATTAAGTTTTTATTTAATTTATAGACTAATTAAAAGAACTCTTTAAATACACAGTCATGATAATAGAAAATATAAACTTATTTGATCTTAATGGTAAAATAATAGAAACAAAAGAATTATCTTCCAAAAAGCGAAGCATTGATATATCTCAACTGTCTTCAGGCAAGTACATCATTAAAATTGTAAGAAAAGGAAAAACACTGGTTAAGCAATTAATAAAAAAATAACAATGTATTAAACTTATTGTTTCTTAATTCCATTTTACTATCAAAAGCTTTTCAAAAAATGAAAAGCTTTTTTCATGTAAAAATTATAACTTAATAATTATTCAATATAATTCCCTTCTTAAAAAAGGGGAAAAACACCCTGTTATAAAAGCTTAAATATTAATAAATTGCATTAATAATTACCAACTTAAAAGTAGATATCATGAAATTAAAAAGTGTGATTAATGGTGGCATTTTGTTAGGAATTTTTATTAATGCAGTTGCATGTAATTCATGCGAAAGTAAACCAAACAAAATACACAAACCCGAAGGAACAATAACATTGGAAAAAGCCAATGAATTAGAAGAAACTTATAAAAAAACACGTCATGAAATAATAAATAGAGCTCTTGGCTTTGATAGTTTAAATATTCAAGATTCAAGAGAAGTTTGGTTTTCTTTAGACCGAATAAAAAAATACATCGACTATGTTGAAAAGGAAGCTGACAAGAATGGATATAAAGAACTTGGGTTACGCTTTTATTTAGGAGCTTATCCTGATACAAAGGAGACTAAAGGCTTCACCACACTATTTGCTGTACCAACAACAACGAGTATAAAACCCCAAAAAGCAACCAATTATTTTATGCCTCCTCCACCGCATGAAATAAGTGAAAACATGGATAATGTTGAAGCTTTAAATTTGGGAGGAGCTGGTCACCCTCCAAAAGAATTAGCCATTCAATAAATAGGTTTCTAAATTAATTATATGAAATGCCCTCAATATTTTTTATTAAGTATACATATCATTGAATTAATTACTGCAATAGTGGCCACACTTTCATGGGGAAAATACAAATATTCAACAGAAAAGAAGTTTATTTATTTTTTCTGGATTGTGTTTGTAATAGATGTTTTGGGCACTATTATGGCATACAGCACAAAATATAATAACCTATTTATATACAATAGCTTATTTATTTTTTATTTCTTTTTTTTTGTGAATTGGTACAAAAGAATTTTATATAAAAAGAACCGTTATTTTTATATAATCATAACTTTAATTTACATTATCTTTTTAATAATTTCTTTTTATAAAGAGGGCTTTACTAAATCATTACAAACCATAAATTTTTTTAGTGGATCTGTAGTTATAATTATATGTTCTTTTTCTTATTATTTCCAATTACTAAATAGTGAAAAAGTACTTACTCTAAAGACCAACTTACCTTTTTGGATTACTATGGGAAACATTATCTATTTTGTAGGCATGCTTCCCTTAGTATTCTTACTTAAATATCTAAACATTACCGAATTGAGTTATTCTATTATTATAACACTTTTAAATTGGGTAACTTACACTTGTTATATATTGGGTTTTAAATGGATGAAAAACAAATAAATGAATTGTTTTTAATGCTTTCAATAGTTGCAATTATTATTGCAATTGTATTAGTTACCTTATTTATTATATTTCAACAACGAAAAAATAGATTATTATTAAAACAAAAAGAAGTAGAAAAACATTTTGAAAAAGAAATTACTACTTCAAAAATTGAAATTAGAGAAGAGGCCTTTAGAAACATCAGTTGGGAATTACATGATAATATTGGTCAATTAATTACCTTGGCAAAACTACAAATACAAAATGATGACACAAAAAAATCAATTGATGAAACATTAACTAAAGCACTTACTGAGCTTAGAATATTATCAAAACTGGCCAACCCTGAAGCTTTAAAAGTAATTTCATTTACAGATGCATTACAACAGGAAATTGATCGTTTAAATCGATTAAACTACTTAAAATCTAACTTAACAATAGAAGGAAATATTTGTGTTTTAGACGCTAAAGTTGAAACGGTATTATTTAGAATTTTACAAGAGTTTTTATCTAACACTATTAAACATGCTAAAGCAACAAAATTATATTTAAATTTAAATTACAACCAAAAAAAACTAGAAATATGTGTTTCTGATAATGGAATTGGATTTGATAGTAAAAAAACAAATACCTTAGGTATTGGATTAAGTAACATTGCTAAAAGAGCTCAACTTATTGGTGCTACGGCTGTTATCTCTTCTAGAGTAAATGAAGGGACAAAGTTAACTATAACTTATATATATAACTCATGAAAAATAGTAGTGTAGTAGTTGTTGATGACCATATTTTGTTAGCTCAAGCTATCAGTAGTTTAGTAAATTCATTTAATCAATTTTCTACAAAGTATTTATGTTGTAACGGACAGGAGTTATTAGATCGAATAGCTTCAGAAAAAATATTACCCGACATTGTACTAATGGATGTAAATATGCCTATTTTAAATGGCATTGAAACCACTAAACAACTTACTAAATTATATCCATCAATAAAAGTGCTAGCACTCTCGGTTGAAGATGAAGAAGAAACCATTATTAAAATGCTAAAGGCTGGTGCCAAAGGTTATTTGTTAAAAGATGTTCAAAAGACTATTTTGGAAAAAGGATTACAAGAACTTATGAACTGTGGATTTTATTATACCAAAGATGTTTCAACTATACTAATGAATTCACTTAATGGTAATCCCAATAAAATTCAATTAAAAGATCGCGAAATTGAGTTCTTAAAATTTGTTTGTAGCGAAATGACATATAAACAAATTGCTGAAAAAATGTTTTTAAGTCCAAAAACTATAGATGGATATAGAGATGCTCTTTTTGAAAAGTTACATACAAAAAATCGCATAGGACTAGTCATTTATGCTATTAAACACAAAATTGTTACTATTTCATAATTTCATCTATTTTTAAAGAGCTGATCAAAATTTTATTCCAAAAAATTCAAATAAATGACTCATTGTCCATGCTGGTCCAATCATTAAAAATTGAATATCTTTAAAAAATGAAGGCTTTTTACCTTCGTGTTTATGACCAATAAACTGTATTACCCAACCAATAACAAATATAGACAACATTACACTCCATAATGGTACTAAATTCATTACTTGAATTTGGTTAATTCCTACTAAAACGAACATTGAAAAAATAACATCCCTATAAAAAGAGAACTTGAAAAAGTTAGATAATAAATTAGTCCAAAAAATATTACAACTGTCCCTACATGAAAATAAGGTGATAAAAAATCTGGAAAAATGAAATTAAGCTACCATTTGTCAAAGGTATACAAGCCTATTAAACTAAAAAAAATTGATGGTACACAAAAATAGTGTACTATTTTATTAAACTTGGTTTGGTGACTTTCTCCATATTCTACCAAAAGGCTGTTTATCTTTCTCATTTTTTTGGATATATTTTTTAGAAGTTAAATTTAGCTTTCTAAGCTGATAATATTCATCTAATCCTTTTTCTGTTAGATAAGGAAACAAAATATTCCAATGCATTTCAATAAAATGACATTTACTTTCAGTGTATTCATCACAATTAATTACCTGTTGTTGTGATCGCCAAAAAGTACCTACCATCCATATTGAATGAATCAACTTATCATAACTTAAAAATTTATTTTCATGTACAAAACGGTCAGTTTCTATATAATAATTTATCAAGCTCTTAGCTTCTTTAAATCGTTGAATACTTGATCTGTTATGTAATTTAGCAATAGTAGGATAATTACGTATAATAAATACAATTTCATTATAAAAAAAAGTATATTTATTTTGCAAATTCCCATACTGCAACATTATATTTTCAAAATGTTCTAGAGTTATAGCACCATTGGATGGAATAGAAAAAATTAAGGATTCTTCATACATATCCTCATAAATACTAATTAATAACAGTTCTTTTGTTTTGTATAACTGATTTAAATTTTTAGTAGTAATTCCAATGGAATCCGCTATTTGCTCCATAGAAACCGAGGATATTCCATATTTATTAAATAAACAAACTGAACTGGATTTTATTTTTTCTATCATAGTTGATCAAGCTATTTGTATTTCTAAAATTAGCACATGTTTAATACAAACACAAGCAATCCTACAGAAGACTATCGTAAAACTTACAAAATAGGCAACTATAACATGATTATATCGTTATAGTTCTTTATTTAAAAGAAAAAAAATAAACATATTTGTAGGAATTGAAATTAAATTTAATGGTATAAATTTGATAAAATCATAATATTAGCAGCGTTTAAAACCTTCTTAGCTTCTCCTTTATATAAAACTGACATAAAAAATTAAAAAAGTATCTTCGCGCCCATGTGGATGTATTTAGGCCTTTTAGCCGCTCTATTTTTAGGATTACATAATTTATGTAAAAAACATGCAGTCAAAGGAAATGAGGTATTTCCTGTATTATTAGGAACTATATTATCTGGTTTTTTTTTATTACTCCCCTTTTCTATTATTTCATATTTTTTTCCAGAATATGCTAAAGCTACTGGATTTTATATTACACATATTTCTTGGCAAACACATGGTTTTATTTTTATAAAATCAATAATAATGGCGTGTTCATGGGTATTAGCTTATCAGGCCTTAAAATACTTACCTATAACTATAGTTACTCCAATTCGATCTGCTGGTCCTTTTTTTACTTTTATCGGTGCTATCTTTATTTATCATGAAAGCCCAAATTTATGGCAATGGATTGGCTTTTTTCTTATTATTTTATCGGTATTACTCTACTCTCAAATTGGTAAAAAAGAAGGTATTGTATTCAAAAAGAATAAATGGATTTTTGCTATTATAGGAGCCACTTTTTTAGGAGCTTCTAGTGGTTTATATGATAAATTTTTAATTCAAAACCTAAAGTTAACTCCACAAACATTGCAGTTTTGGTTTTGTTTTTATACCATTTTCATTTTATTAGTAATTTTATCCTTTACTTGGTTTCCTTACAAAGAAAAAAGACAAAAATTTATATGGCGTTGGTCTATACCCGCAGTTGGAGTTTTATTACAAACAGCGGACTATTTTTATTTTAAAGCATTACAAAACCCCGAAGCTTTAATTATGCTTCTTTCTGCAATAAAAAGAAGTCAAATATTAATTTCAGTTGTTGTAGGAGGGCTTATTTTTAAAGAAAAAAATAAACGCAAAAAACTTGTCCCTTTATTTGGTATTATGTTAGGAGTGGGTTTAATCCTGTATTCATAAAAAATATTTACTCTTAGTATCTTTTTAGAACTTAATTTTTTTATTGAGGTTTTTTATTATTCTTTTATTCCTTCTAAATCAAACATAAAAGCATATTCAAGAGCCACTCTTTTATATCTAGAAAAACGACCAGATGCACCTCCATGGCCAGTTTTCATATCAGTATCTAATAATAACAAATTTGTATCCGTTTTTAATTCACGTAGCTTAGCTACCCATTTAGCCGGTTCCCAATATTGTACTTGACTATCCCAATAGTCTGTTGTAATTAAAATGTTAGGATAATCCTTGGTCGATACATTGTCATAAGGTGAATATGAAAGCATATAATCATAATATTCTTTGTTTTTAGGATTTCCCCATTCATCAAATTCAAAAGTTGTTAATGGAATTGTTTCATCTATCATTGTCGAAACCACATCAACAAAAGGAACTGATGCAAGTACACCATTCCATAACTTAGGTTTCATATTTAATACTGCCTCAATTAATAAAAAAAAGTAATAAAAGCTTATTCTTAGATTTTTTTTGATAAACGCAGAAAAGTAATTGATAGATGTTAATATCTCCTAACTAAGTAGAAAATGTATTCTAGATAACTAAAAGATGAATCATCTTTTTCTGGGATCAACACCTCTGTTTTTTTCCAAAAAACTATTGACCAGTACCGGTTTTAACACTTTTTCTTTTTGAGGAGGATATTTTAATAATTGACCCGATGGACGTGTAGGCCTTTTTTCAAAACCACCACCACAATTAGGGCATACATTTTTTAAAACCTGATCCACACAATCTTTACAAAATGTACATTCATAACTACAAATCATAGCTTCATTACTAGTATTTGGAAGTAATTTATCACAGTTTTCGCAATTAGGTCTTATCTCTAACATTTAGATTAAAAATAATTAATAGTGTTATTCATAAATAGGTTTCATTAAATATAATAAATCTTATCATAATGTATTATTAATTGAAATAGTATTTGAAATTAATTCTTTTGAAAAGGCCTCAACACTAATTAAACCTTCATTTTTTGTAGCTTGAATAAATAATACTGCCTTACCATTATGCGTAATAATTTTATTGGATTTGTGTGGTTGTATATTCATTTCCCAACCATTATCAATTCCTATATTTTTTGCTGGACCATCTACCTTAAATTCAATTTCGATATCCTTATCTGTAACTAAATGACCCGCTCTATCTAAAAGTTGTAGCGTAATAACACTAACATCATAACCACTATTCCGCATTACTTTTCTATTTGAAGTCAATTCAATTTTTGCTATATCACTAGCGGTATTTAATTCATAATTATCAACTTCTACACCTTTATTAAATCCTTTTACTGTTAGTTTCCCTTCCTGGAAGGGAACTTGCCACTTAATAATATTATCCTCCGAAAAATCGGAACGTTTCTGTTTTCCAAGTGAACTATTATTTAAAAATAATTCAGCTTCATCACAATTAGTATAGGTTTGTACAATAATAGATTCATTAGGTAAATAGTTCCATTTAGAATAGACTTTATACCATTCCCATAAACGTAAATTAGCCCATAAAGGTGGCTTTTTTAACTGCATATCAAACTCCCAACCTGTTTGGTCCGAAAATGAAAATTCTGATTCTTTTTCAGGTGTGGTCACCATGTATACTTTAGGTTTGTCATTCCATAAACATTCAAAAAAATGCCCCCTTGGATTTTTAAACCCCGCAAAATCAAATAGTGAAATATCTAAGCCTTTACGTGGCCAAGGACCAGCCTCTCCCAAATAAGCAAAACCAGTCCAAATAAAAATTCCAGCAACAAAATCGCGCTCCACACAATTTTTCCATTCCGAATAAGCTCCCCAATTTTCTGAACCTACCATTTTTAAATCTGGGTAGGCTTTATGAGCAGCATCATATTCCACCACTCGGTAATTAAACCCATATACATCTACTGCAGCACCATAACCACTTGCTATACCAATAGAGGGATGTACGCTACCACTGGTTACAGGTCTTGTCGTATCAATTTCTTTAACCCACTTACTTAATTTATTAGCATAAGTAACTAATGGGTCCTTCTTGCCTTCTAAATTTTTAGCAAAAGCTTTTTTTATAATTAACGAATCATAAATTGGAGTGTGTTTAAAATACTCTTGCTTACCGTTAACATCATTGTAGGTTTTTGTATAATGCGGATAAGTCCATTCAATTTCATTTCCAATACTCCACATAATTACAGAAGGATGATTAAAGTCTCTTTTAATTAAATCTTTTAAATCCTTTTCTGCCCACTTATCAAAATGAATGGGATATGCTTTTGCTGCCTCCCCAGAAGCAGCATTATCACCTAAATACACTTTACTTTTAGCTTTAGGAATATTCCACTCATCAAAGGCTTCATTAATAACTAAAAGACCTAATTCATCACAAACCTCCAACAATTCTACTGCATGAGGGTTGTGCGATAAACGCACTGCATTTACCCCTATTGCTTTTAATTTTTGTAATCTATATTTCCATATGGCTTTGGGTACGGCTGCCCCTAATGCTCCCGCATCATGATGTAAATTAACCCCTTTCAGTTTCATTTTTTTTCCATTTAATGAAAACCCATAATTGGCATTAAAATCAAAGAAACGGATTCCAAAGCTTTCTGTAATTTCATCAACTTTAACCGAATTTAAAACTAAACTTACTTTTAAATGATATAAATAAGGGGATACTACAGACCACAAATTTGGTTGATCAATACTTACTATTACCTCAGAGTCTTTAGATACAATCGCTTTACTATTGTTTATCACTTCATTGCCCAATGCGTCAAAAACCTGAAATTGCAAGCTTACATTTTCCTTTTCGGAAGAAATAGCCTTGTTTAATTGTGTTTTTATTGAAATAGAAGCCTTATTTGAAGAAACCTTATTGGTTTGAATTTGTACTCCCCATTCCTCAATATGTAAGGAATTTGTTTTTATTAAAGTTACTTTTCGATAAATTCCTGAACCTGTATACCAACGAGAATCTGCATAAGCGGTATGATCTACTTTTACAACTATTATATTTTGTGTGTTATCATAATTAAGATACTGAGTTAAATCATAAGAAAAACTACTATAGCCATTAGGCCTGGTTCCTATTAAATGACCATTAATCCATACACTTGAATTGTTGTAAACACCATCAAATTTGATATGAATTTGTTTTTCCTTATCATTAGTAGTAAGTGTAAAGTTTTTTCGGTACCACCCCACTCCACCAACAACAAATCCAGTACTACAAGCACTAGCTCCCTCTTTTATATAGCCAGAATGTATACTCCAATCATGAGGTACATTAAGTACCTCCCAAGAGGCATCATTATACTTAGGTAATTCAGCACCTTTAACATTTCCTAAATGAAATTTCCATTCATCATTAAAGTCAATAATTTCTCTAGTTTGGGATGTTAAATTAGTACATCCAAACAAAAAAGTGGAAACACAAAAAATAAAAAAAGTAAGCCTAAATTTCAGAAAATAACCCATAAAATGATAATGTAGTGTAAATCTATAACAATATAGTTGCTAAAAATTGCACTATATTTGCACTAAATTACATTTAATTACCAGTTAGATATGAGTCAGTCTGATCAAATTTCTGTTTCATTAGAAAAAATAGAAACACCTTTACATTCTTCTTTTCACACTGGAGTGTATAAACAACCTTATTTTAGTGGTGCATGGCATTATCATCCCGAAATTGAACTTTTATCAATTACTAAAGGGTTTGGTAAACGATTAGTAGGCGATCACGTAGATCAATTTGAACCTGATGATTTGGTTCTTTTGGGTGGTTTGCTGCCACATGCCTGGATTCCAGATGACAGTTTTTTGAAAGAAAATTCAGAAAAATATTGCGAATCCATTTATGTCCAATTTAATAAAGAAATTTTTGGTTCTTTTTTTGTTAGTGTTCCCGAATTAAAAGGAGTTCGAAAAGCTCTTAGTTATTCTGAACGAGGCTTAAAAATTACCGGAAAACACAAAAAAGAGATTAATTTTTTACTTAGAGAAATCCCTAAACTTAATCCATTTGATCAATTAATACAGTTGCTAAAAATTTTAAACTTAATAAGTCTTTCAGATTATGAATTATTAGTTTCAGAAAATTATTTAAAGAAAAGTTTTTATTTTAAATCAAATAGAATGCTTAAAATTCATGAATTTTTGATGGAGAATTATAAAAAAGAAATTCATATTGAAACTTGTGCGGAAATCGCTAATATGACAGTTTCATCATTTTGTAGATTCTTCAAAAATGAAACTAATACAACTTTTTCCAATTATTTAAATGCTATTCGTATTGATGTAGCTAAAAAATTACTAGCGAATACAGATTATGCCATTAAAGAAATTGGTTTTGAATGCGGTTATAATTCAACTCCCTATTTTAATAAACAATTTAAAAAAATTGTAGGTCACACTCCTTTTCAATATCGTAAAATTCAATTTGACACTATTTAAGCATCAAAACAAATTTTAAATTCACTTTAAAGGTTTAGTTATTAATCAGAATCCGATTATTATTTAATATCTATAATTATTTAGATGATAATCGGATTTTATCAAAACATTTTTTGCAATGTTAACAAAGAGTTAGATAAATTTTATACCCTTTTCTAAATGAATTTACTTCAATACTTTATTTCGCTTCTCAAAACACTCTAACTAACTTTTACATATAATTATTTTCATTTTTTAATTTAATTTTAGATATAGTATGTATAAAATTAAGAAAAGCTACTATGTATAGTAAAATATAACTCCAATTAAATTTAAAAAATAGCTTATCATTTTTAATAAAATTTAATATACCTATTTTCAGTACATTACAAAATAACTCCATTTAGTGTTTTAATATTAGACATTTTTAAAAAATTATCTATGTTATTTTTTAGCTATTTAATGGTTAGTTTTTTGTGTAAAATAATCTTTAATATTAAGTTTTTATTATACTATTTATTAAGCACGCATAGTAATTTGCAAGTGTGGATAGGTTTGATATTTTTGTTTTATTAACCCCAAACAAGCTTAATTTTACAATGAAAAAAATTATTTTTTATGCAATTACATTAACAACTCTTCCCATTTTTTCGCAAAAATATATAGACATGACTCAGCAACTAGCCAATATAAAAGGGAATTTTATAGTTGATGGAAATATTTTAAAAAAGGAATATAATACCCGAGAAGAAATAATTATAACTGGTAAAAACATGAAGATTAGAAATAAGTCTGGTTTTGTTTTTAATAACATAATTGTGCAATTAACTGGCAGTATAATTGTTGAAGAGGATAGTAAAATTTACCCTAAACTACTTGATAGTTACATTTTTTGTAAACATGCAGAAGGAATATCGTCAAAAAGCATCATTAAAAAAACTAACCTTAGAAGTGTTAGTTTAGACAAAGTTGAGTATCTAAAAAAAATAAATGGAAATCCTAAAATATTGATTTATGATCGATCCGGAAAATCTGTATATAAAGGCTTAAAAAGTAATATCAGTAACGTTTATTTACCCATTGCTCGTTATGATGTAAAGATTAAGGGAAAATCTTTTGACGAGGACATTCTTTTTTATTAATATCTATACATATTTTCTGGAATTATTTTTTATCAAAACGCCTAATAATTAAACCTAAAGGACGATCATAAGTGAAGTAATTTGACATCCAGTCAATTATAGCCACTAATTTATTTCTAAATCCGACTAAAGAAAAAATATGTACAAACATCCATACATACCATGCAAAAGCTCCTTGAAATTTAAAATTAGGTAAATCAACAACTGCTTTATTTCTGCCAATAGTTGCCATACAACCTTTATCATTATATTCAAAAGCTTTCATTGGTTTACCTTTTAAAGCATTTACTATGTTTTTGGCTAATAATTCCCCTTGTTGTTGTGCTACTGGAGCAAGCATTGGCAAACCATAAGGGGCTTTTTCGGTAATATGACAAGCAACATCTCCTATAGCATAAATACTATCGCTACCTATTACTTTATTATACGCATCAACTTTTATACGGTCGCCTCTAACAATAATATTTTCTGATAAGCCATTAATAAGTGTTCCCTTTACACCTGCTGCCCAAATAACCGTATCTGTTTTAAATTTTTCACCCGTTTTTAAAACTAATAAATCTCCATCATAATCTGTTACACGCGAATTTAATTTTACTTCAACTCCCATTTTCTGTAAAAATTCTAAACTTTTGGAAGAAGCCTCTTCGGACATTGTTTTTAACAGCCTAGGCGAAGATTGATATAAATGAATTTTCATTTTAGAAACATCTAAATCTGGAAAATCCCTGGGAATAACATGTTTTTTCATTTCTGCTAATGCTCCAGCTACTTCTATTCCGGCCGCCCCCCCTCCAACAACAGCAATACTTATAATTTCATCAACAGTTTCACCTTCCCATTTTACTAAAGCACGTTCCAAATTTTGAAAAATAAAACTTCTAATATCTAAAGCCTCTGGCACACTTTTCAATGAAAGTAAATGCTTTTTTGTTTCCTCTGAAAAATTGAAAAAATTGGTCTTACTACCAGTTGCAATAATTAAACTATCATAGTTAATATTCCCTAGCGAAGTATCCAATACTTTATTTTCAGCATCAATACTATTCACTTTTGCCATGCGGAAACGAATATTTTTACACCCTCGTAAAATTCGACGTACAGGATACGCAATACTGTAAGGCTCTAACCCCCCTGTAGCTATTTGGTATAATAAAGGTTGAAAATTGTGAAAATTATTTTCATCTAAAATTAATACATCTGTGCCTTTATTTTTTAAGGCTTTTGCCATCGAAATCCCTGCAAAACCTGCACCAATAATTACAATTTGTTTATTTGCCATAGTGTAAAAAAAATCAATAATCACATTTATAAATATGCGAAAAACTCATCCTGTAAAAATAATAATTTAGGTATTATATATTTTTTACAAAAAGGTTTTTCTGGATTCTTTTTATAATAATATTGGATTTCAGACCTTGAATCTTTAAAACTATTAAACTAAAGTGTATATGTAATTATTTCACCATAAAAGCGCTGAATTAGTTTCTGTATCCCAATACACCCCATTTTTGTAATCACTGCCAATAAAATCACAGATATTAATTGCAGCTTCTTCAGGAGTTAAATTACCATTTATGTTATTATCTTTAGCTATTGTGGTTTTTTCCCAACCAGGATGAATAGATGCTACACTAGCCATGCGTTTTAATAACATCAATAATTGCATTTTTGGGCAACGCACCTGACTTACGCCAATGGGCTTTTCCTTCTTTAAATAAAATTAAAGTGGGTACACTTCTCACCTGAAAGTTTTGAGCTAGAGCTTGATTTTTATCAATATCAATCTTAACTATTTTAATCGTATCTCCAAGTTCGTCTTTAACCTCTTTTAAAATAGGCATTAGTGTTTGGCAAGGACCACACCATTCTCCAAAAAAATCTACTAAAACAGGTGTTTTTGAATTTATTATATCTTTAAAATTACTTTTCATAGTTCATATTTATAATAAAATAGACGTTAAAACTTAAAACTCTTTACAGTCATGGTTACGCCAATACAACATACAAAAAAACCCATCAACAATTGTGATGGGTTTCGAAAAAACTTTAAGCGTATATGTTTAGATAACTTTTACGTTTATTGCATTTAATCCTTTACGACCTTCTGTTAATTCAAATTCAACTTCGTCGCCCTCACGAACTTCGTCAATTAAACCTGAAATGTGAACAAAATGATCTTTGTTTGAACCTTCTTCTGTAATAAATCCGAATCCTTTTGAATCGTTGAAGAATTTTACTGTTCCTTTACTCATTGTAATGTATTTTAATTATTATCTCTGGGTATTCAAAGATTGAGCCAAAATACAAAACTTTTGAATATGGTCTTACTTTTTATTGAAAATTATCTAAAAAAACTGAAAATCAGATCAAAAAATATAAAAGCACATTCTATTTTTGCCTTTTTTGTAAGACGTTAACCACATTTTCTAATTTATAACCCTTAGCTTGTAACAAAATTAAATAATGAAACAATAGGTCTGCACTTTCGTTTAAAAATAATTCTTCATCATTATCCTTGGCCTCAATAACTACTTCTACTGCCTCCTCTCCTACTTTTTGAGCTACTTTATTAATTCCGTCTGCTAATAAAGAAGCTACATAACTTTTTTTAGTATCAGCGGTGTTTATTCTGTCCGTAATTATATCTTCTAAATTAGATAAAAACCCATAATTTGAAATATTTTCTTCTGCCCAGCAAGTATCTGTACCTGTATGACATGTAGGACCCACAGGATCCACGTAAACAAGTAGAGTATCTTTATCACAGTCATTTTTGACAAATACTAAATTTAAAAAATTTCCACTTTCTTCACCTTTGGTCCATAATCTATTTTTTGTTCGACTATAAAAAGTGACTTTTTTTGTATCAATAGTTTTAGTATAAGCTTCATGGTTCATGTAGCCCAACATAAGTACTTGTTTTGTTTTAAAGTCTTGAATAATGGCAGGAACTAATCCGTCACCATTTTTAGAAAAGTCAATTTCCATGTATATAGATTATATTATATTGAGTTAACAAAGTTCGGTTTAATGTTATTAACCCACAAATAAAAAACGCCAGAACAATGTTCTGACGTTAAAAAAATTAATGTATTGTATTTTATAATCGATATGATAACGATAATTGTATATAATGATTTACTCCTATAGCATCAAAAGTACTTGTACTATTTGTTTTTATTACATCTGTTAAACCATATGAGGCCCTTAAATCTACTCCTAAATTATCATTGATATAGTAACCTATTCCTCCAATACCAGAGAATTGAAAAATTTCATAATTACCTGCTCTTTCCCATTCCCATATAAGAATTCCAACTTGTGGGCCTGCTGAAATATGAAGATTATGAGTAATATGAAAATTTAAAAATATAGGCATCTGTAATACTCCATAATTCAATCTATCAAAAGATCTAGGTTGATCTGCGGGAACATTTACAGATTCTTTATTTAGCACCTGCGTTTTTTCACCTTGAGAAGAATATTGAATTTCTGGTTGAATACTAAATTTTTCAGATAAAAAATAAGTTGCAAAAAAACCTGCTGCAAATCCTATTCTAGCATCTTCATCTCCAACAAATAGACCTGAACTATTATCTTCAAAATCAATTTCACTGTAATTTAACCCTAGCCTGAAACCATATTTACTTTGTTGAGATTGCATTACAACTGTTCCTAAAAATAATGAAACTACAAGTAATAGTATTTTTTTATTCATATCTAAAATCTTTTTTATCGTTTACAATTTAAAACAAAGTAGATTACTTCGAGGAATAATCTTGTAAATAAATGCATTTTCAATACTAAAATCCGATCTAATGTACAAAAAATCAGTTAATTACAAAATTATTTATTATCCTCATTGTATAATGATTTTATAATTCCGTCTGCTAATCCTATTTTAGGCACATAAATATGCTGTGCTTTACTCCATTTCATAGCAGACAAAAATATTTTAGCTGCTGGTACAATTACATCTGCTCTATCATGATTTAAATTTAACTCCCAAACGCGTTCATCATAGGTTAATGATTTAAGTAATTGATAGTAAGAAACCAAGTACATATAGCTTAATGGCTTACCCGTACTTTTACCACTATTTTTAAAAATATTATTAATATTACCTCCAGATCCAATTAAAGAAATTTTTTCGAAATTTTTAGTATGCTTTTTAATCCACTTTTTTACCGTATCCCATTGATCATCGGAAACTAAATTATTTAACAAACGTACCGTCCCCAGTTTAAAAGATTTAGAAGCTATTCTTTCTCCTTTATGATATACAGTAAATTCTGTACTTCCTCCACCTACATCCACGTATAAATACGAACTATCAGAACTAGTTAATTCTGTTAAATCCGTCATAGCTATAATTGCAGCCTCATCTTTACCATCAATAATTTCTATTTGAATATCAGAGGCTTCCTTAATTTTTTGAACCACTTCAAGTCCATTTTCGGCATCACGCATTGCAGAAGTAGCACAGGCTCTAAATTTAGTTACATTATGTGTTTTCATAAGTAATTGATACGATTTCATAGCATCAATTAAACGCTCAACATTAGCTTCAGAAACTTTATTTTTCACAAAAACATCTGCTCCAAGCCGAATAGGAACTCGTACTAAGCTCGTTTTTTTAAATCGTGGCTTAATTCCATCCATTGTAGTAACTGATCCTATTAACAGTCGTACTGCGTTAGAACCTATATCTATAGCTCCGTATTTTTTAATTTCAATCACTATACTTTAATTTACTCTATTCTGGTAATATTCATATAAACTGATTTGTGATCTATTTTTAGGCAAGTCATTTCTTACGTAAGTATTATCTTGTGTGTCATTCAAAACACGTGCTTTCACATTATCAGTCCAACATATATTAAAGGTTTCTATTATTTCTCTTTTAATATCTTCATCATAAATTGGACAAGCTACTTCTACTCTTCGATCTAAATTTCGTGTCATCCAATCAGCCGAAGATATATAAATTTTAGGTTCTCCTTCATTAGCAAATATATATAATCTAGGATGTTCTAAAAATTTATCAATCACACTTATCGCATTTATATTTTCGCTCATTCCCTTTACTCCGGGTACTAAACAGCAAATACCTCTAATGATTAAATCAATTTTTACTCCTGCATTGCTAGCTACATATAATTTGTCAATCATATCATAGTCACTCAAACTATTCAATTTTAACCTAATAAATGCTATTTTACCAGCTAAAGCATTTTGAATTTCTTTTTCAATTAATTCATACATTTTTTTACGCGTATAATGCGGCGAAACAATTAAATGTTTGTATCTACTTACTTTGTAATTAATTTTGAAAAAATTGAATACTTTATTTAAGTCTTTTAAAATTGCAGTATTGCATGTAAATAAGGTATAATCTGTATAAATTTTTGCAGTAGATTCATTAAAATTCCCCGTACTAATAAAACCATAACGTTTTAATTTTCCTTCTTCATTACGTTCCACCAAACAGGTTTTACAGTGCACTTTTAAACCTGGTACTCCAAAAACAAGAGTAACACCTTCACGCTGTAAATTTTCGGCATATTTAATATTATTCTCTTCGTCAAAACGAGCTTGAAGTTCAATTTGTACAATTACTTCTTTTCCATTTTTTGCAGCATTAATAAGAGAACTTGCTATGTGAGATACATTGGATAGTCTATATATGGTTATTTTAATACTTGTCACCTTTGGGTCTAATGCGGCCTCTCGCAAAAATTTTATTAAATAAGAAAAACTTTGATATGGCGCATAAAGCAAATAGTCTTTTTCAGCTATAGCCTTAAATAAGCTTGTATTTAAATCCAATCCCTTTATTGGAAGTGGTGTTATGGATGCGTATGCTAAATCTTTGTGTCCTAAAACAGGAAACTTCATGTAATCTCTACGGTTATGATACCTACCCCCTGGAATTATACTATCGGTATCTTCAATATTCATTTTATCCATTAAAAAAGCTAATGTATCAGCATCTATAGTTTTATCATACACAAAACGTACAGGGTCTCCATTTCTTCTTAATTGAACACTTTTAGAAATTTTTTCAATAAAGCTCTTTTTAAAGTCATTATCAATATCCAATTTAGCATCGCGAGTGATTTTTATCATGTGCGCAGATATTGACGTATATTCAAAAATACTGAATAATTGATCTATACAATAACGTATTAAATCATCTAAAAAAATAATATATTCCTTGCCATCATCACTTACGGGGAGTACTACAAAACGTTCAATAGTTCTAGGGATTTCTATTAGCGCATACAATTTATCTTTTTCTGTTATTCCTTTTTCGTCAACTCTCTCTGTTGATTTTGGTACAACTTTATTGGCGATTTCTTTTAATGTTAATTTTACAGCCAGATAAGCTGCACTATCCTTTAAGTGAGGAAAATCCTCTAAATCATCTAGCATAAAAGTCATTAAAGCAGGGCTTACTTTATTTAAAAAGTATGATCGTAAAAACTCTCCTTGCTTACTGGTTACTTGATGTTCTTTTATTACATAAATATTATGATCTTGAAGTTCTTCTTGAATCTTTCTAATGATTAATAAACTTTCCGATTGTTGTTCTATAACAATATTGGTTATTTGTTCCAACAATTGTCTGGCTTCCATACCTCTAAGGGCTCTTTTTCCTGACTTACCTGCTAAATCAATATGCTGTACTGTGGCATATCGTACTTTAAAAAACTCATCTAAATTATTTGAAAAAATCCCTATAAAACGTAATCTTTCCAATAATGGAACACTTTTGTCCTTTGCTTCTTGAAGCACACGCGCATTAAATTGTAACCAACTAATTTCTCTGTTAATATATCGATAGTTATTTTTAACCATGGGTGAATTTTGGAAATTAAGTGTTTTATTTTAAGTCTTTAGGAAAAATATGAAATTCAGTTTTACCATTTATTAAAGCAGACCATCTTTTTGTATCAAAGGTAATAGCTACGGTACCACATGTAGGAATATTCGCAAAAATTTGACTTCCTAAACTGTTCACTAAAATAGTAAAAGCTGGATTATGACCAAAAATAAGTACCGTATCCAACTCCTCTGGTAACTCCTTAAGAAAATTATTAACTGATATTCCGTTGAAGCTATATAATCTTTCAAGAAATACTACCTCTTCTTCGGGTATCTTCAAAGCTGATGTTATAATTTTCGCTGTAGTTTTAGCTCTTTTAGCTGTACTAGAAAATACCTTTTGAACATTTAATTTTTTTTTAATTAACTCATTGCTTACTAATGAAGCATCATCAAATCCACGCTCACTTAAAGGTCTATCATGATCATCAACTTGTTCTTCCCAAGATGATTTTGCATGCCTAATAAAATATATTTTTTTCATTTAAGTTATTCTAGTAATTATGGAGCTAATCGTTTATGATTCCAATTATTATTTATTGTTTTTTCGTAGAATATTCTATCATGTAACCTATTAGGTCTTCCTTGCCAAAATTCAATACTCTTAGGTATTATTATAAAACCGCCCCAATGTGGAGGCTTAGGTATTTCCTTAGCCTTATATTCATTTTCTAATGTTACTAAATTTTGAGTTAGGATCTCTCTTGAATCAATTTCGGAACTTTGGTCCGAAGCCCAAGCTCCTAATTGACTTTGTCTAGGCCTAGAATGGTAATATGCAGTACTCAATTCTTCGGATTGTTTTGATGCTATTCCCTTTATAATAACTTGACGTTCTACATTGGGCCAAAAAAATGAAATACATACATTGGGATTATTCAAAATAGCTTTTCCTTTTTCTGAATTATAATTGGTATAAAACACAAAACCATTCTCATCAAAATGCTTTAACAATACCACTCTACTTTTTGGAAAACCATCTGCACCAATTGTTGCTATAGTCATAGCATTTGCTTCATCTACTCCATCAGTTTTATCAACTTCCGTAAACCATTTGTTAAATAAATCCAAAGGATTATTTGATAAATCACTTTCGAGTAAAGCTCCTTTTTCGTAAGATTTCCTGTAATCCGACAGATCAGAATTCATAGTTTACTTTTAATGCAATTTAACATTTATATTAAGGCTTTTTGTTAGCAATTTGCAAAAAATTATTTCCATTCAAAAACTTTTCCATCTTCAGCTAATTCCGTATTTTCAAAAATAGTTTTTGCTTCATCTTTAAATGCAGTTGTACTTCCATAACGTGTGCTAAAATGTCCCAATATTAAATGAGCAACCTTTGCTTTTTTTGCTATTGTAGCTGCTTGTTTGGCTGTACTATGTCCTGTAAAATCACATAAATGTTCATGACTTTTTAAAAAAGTAGATTCATGATAAAGTACAGTCGCATTTTTTAATAACGGAATTTTTTTCTCATCGTATTTAGTATCACTACAAAATGCATAGCTTTTTACTGGTTCTGGATCAAAAGTTAACTCATCATTTGGAATTACTTTACCAGAATCTAAAGTAATGTCTTTACCTTTTTTTATAGAATTATAATAAGCGACATCAATACCATAATTAAGTACTTCTCCTAGGTTTAAATTTCGATTTTTAGGTTTTTCTGTAAATAAAAAACCATTACAATATATCCTGTGTTGTAAGGGAATAGTTTTTACCGTTACTTTTTCATCTTCAAAAACAACTTCCGACTCATCACTTTCAAGTTCATGAAAATGTAATGGATAATCTGTCCATGAATTAGATAGTTTTAACTGCACAGTAATCATTTCCTTGATTCCTTTAGGCCCATATATATGTAATGGAGTTTCTCTTTTTAACATTTTAAAAGTTGAAACCAAACCTACTAAGCCATACACATGATCTCCATGTAAATGAGAAATAAAAATGTGCTTTATTCTAAAAAATTTAATTTTATGTTTCCTTAGCTGTACTTGTGTACCCTCACCACAATCAATTAAAAATAAATGATTATTAATAGTTAACACCTGTGATGTTGGATTAGTAAGCATACGAGGTGTAGCCGAATAACAGCCTAAGATGGTTAATTTCATAATTACATTTAAGAGTAAAGAAAATAGAATAAAAAAATGGAACATATAAGCTATTGAAAATAGGGTATATGAAATTAGAATCTTTCTTCTATTTTCTATAATCTAAGTCTTGCTTTATATTGAACTCTTATAAAATACTTTTATATGCCTAAATCTCGTTCAATTTCTTCCATTTCAATAACATCATGAGCTTCTTGTAAAGTAGGGGCTACTGTTAATGCTTCAGGAATATCTTCGTAAGGAACAGCATCAGTAACTAGTACAAATGAATGATTATTTGTTTTATGCTTTTCTGACAAAAGCGCAAATTCCTTTAAATCACTAGCTTTTAAAGAAGCTAAAGAGAAAAGGTTAATTACTAGATTATTATTACTCAATTCATCGTAAACTTCGTTTAAACGAATAACAAATTTTGCTAAAGTTAATTTTTCTTGAGTAATTACTGTTGTGCTTTTAATATGTTCTATAATCATAATTATTTGATTTTAGAAGCCAATAAATAGATCACAGCCATACGGATGGCAACACCATTTTGAACTTGATCTAATATAATGGCTTGGTTAGAGTCAGCTACTTCACTTGTTATTTCAACACCCCGGTTTATAGGACCTGGATGCATGATTACTATTTCTTTATTTAAACTATTTAATAGGGGTTTTGTTACTCCATACTGCTGAGTGTATTCTCTTGTTGAAGGGAAATACGATATTTCCATCCGTTCATTTTGTACACGTAACATATTAGCAACATCACACCATTCTAATGCCTTTTTAAGATTTGTTTCTACTTTTACCCCTAAACTATCAATATATTTAGGAATTAATGTTTTAGGTCCGCATACCATTACTTCTGCTCCTTGTAACTGTAGGGCATAAATATTTGACAACGCCACACGCGAGTGTAAAATATCTCCTACTATAACTACCTTTTTTCCTGTTACATCGCCTAATTTTTCTCTAATTGAATAAGAATCTAGTAATGCTTGAGTAGGATGCTCATGAGCGCCATCACCTGCATTTACAATAGAGGCATTGATATGTTTTGATAAAAATACTCCTGCACCGGGATTGGGGTGTCTCATGACCACCATATCCACTTTCATCGCTAAAATATTATTAACCGTATCAATTAGGGTTTCTCCTTTTTTTACAGAAGATGAAGCTGCAGAAAAATTAACAACATCTGCAGAAAGTCTTTTTTCTGCTAATTCAAAAGAAAGCCTAGTACGTGTACTATTTTCAAAAAATAAATTGGCAATAGTGATATCACGTAATGATGGTACTTTTTTTATAGGTCTATTGATAACCTCTTTGAAATGATCTGCTGTTTCAAAAATAAGCTGTATATCTTTTTCATTGATATACTTTATTCCTAATAAGTGATTTACACTTAACTCGCTCATACAACTATTATTTTATCAGATAAACTACGTCTTCTCCTGCGTTTTCTTTCCAATTAACTTTTACTCGCTCTTCATTTATAGCATCAACTTGTCTTCCTCTATAATTAGGTTGAATAGGTAAATGCCTACTAAAACGCCTATCAATTAAAGTTAATAACTCCACTTCTGCTGGTCTTCCAAATGATTGTATAGCTGTTAAAGCTGCTCTAATGCTTCTACCAGTATATAAAACATCATCAATAAAAACTACCCGCTTATCCTCAACAACAAAATCAATGGTGGTTTTATTAGCTTCTAAGGGTTGTGAACTTCTTCTAAAATCATCTCTAAAAAAAGTAATATCAAGCAAGCCAAGCTTTAAATTTTCAATTCCATAATCTTGAATCAAAATTTGCTTTAAACGTTCGGCCACAAAGCTTCCCCTTGGTTGTAAACCAATAAGAACTGTTTCTTTAAAATGTGTGTGATTTTCAATAAGTTGACAAGCCAATCGATGAAGTATGATATTTACTTCTTTACCAGTAAGTAGTACTTTTTGACTCATAAGAATGTTTTTCCAATCTGGACTTTAACAAAAATAGTTAAAAAGTTACTGTAATCCCACTTCAATACATAAATTCCGTTATACTATTTAATTTCATTTGTTATTTGCTATTGATCTCTCTGATTTAATCTCTTCCAAATAGATTTGATCAATTAATTGATTATATGAATCATGCATTTTTTTTCTATCTAAATAGAATTTTTCTGCAATAACTAGTTGTTGAATATATTTTTTTGATAATCCGAGTTTTTTAAATACTAAAGCTAAGTAATAATGATTTTCGGCCAAATCATTTAGTTTTTCCTGCTTTTCAAAAGCTATAATAGCATTATCATACATTTCGGTTTCTAAGTATAAAACTCCAAGGTGCAAATAATCATACACACCAATATATGATTCATTTTCAATCTGTTTTTCAAGTATTTTTATAGCTTTTTGTTTTTGTCCAATCTCTTTATAACATAAAGCTTTCACAACATTAAGATGATAAGTTCCATTTGATGTTTCACCAATGTCATAACTCACCATATCATCTAATTTTTCAATATCCAAAATTGCTCCTTTATAATCAGAAAAAAATTTATACCGCAATGAAGCTCTAACACTCAAATAATCAAGTGGCTCATATTTAACAGCTAAATCAATTAGTTTTTTCCAATTTAAAAAATCCCCACTTTTAACATAAGCCGAAGATTTTTCTCTGTATGCATAAGCAAAATAAGGGCAAATTAGTAAAGCTTCATCCATCCCCTTCTGATATTCTTTAGAAAATTGATAATAACTACCAGTAAGCTTTTCTACCAATTTACAAGCTCTATATTTAAGGCTATCGCCTTCATGTAAAAAAGCCTTACAGTTAGGCTGCGCATGAATTTTTAAAAAGAAACACATAAGAATAAAAACTATTTTATTCATGGTAATATTTTAACAATTTCTCCATTATTCAATTTAAAAATAAGGTATTGATAATAGTCTATTTTTTTTCCAGCATAAACTTTAGGTTTCCAACCTTTCAACTTTTTGGTAATTGTTAGTATTTGATCAATTATGGATTTGTCAAATTTTTTCTCATTGTAATTTAAATCCATAGACAAAAATCTATAACGATCAGCTTCTCCTTTACAATTTACAACAAATCTAATTCGCAAAAGACCCGATTCTTTAACTACATTTTCTGAATTATAGTATTTTTTGAATTCACGAATAATTGAAATTTTCTCTCCTTCATATTCCAATCCTTTACCATTATTGAAATATTGCATAATATTATTTTCACCATTACAGAGTTCGAAATTTTTATTATCAATTAAATAATCGAAAGAAATATCATCAACATGTCTTGGATACTCCTTTAATTCAATTGTTTTTTGTTCAGAAATACAACTAATACATAGTATGAATAAAATAATAATACCTCGTAACTTGAATAAATTCATTTAATTAAATTGTATCACTAAAATAAGCCTTTTTAAGCTTTTCGTAACGGAGCAAAAAGTTGTGCTACATTATTTGATCTGTGAATTTTACCTGTATTAGTTTCTATAAAATTTTCAAGAAAATAAATTTCTTTTGGAACCTCATATTTATCCAACGTATCTAAGTTATTAATTTTAAAAAAATAAGTATCAATAGTATAGGCTTCATTTACATTTTCTATAATTAAAATTAATTTTTCACCTAATTTAGCATCTTCACGAGAAGTAATAAAAAAACGTTGTCTAATTATTAACTGTAATTTTTTTTCTATCTGTTCAGGATGTAGTTTAACTCCTCCACTATTTATAACATTATCAAAACGACCTTTCCAAAAGAATTTTTTAAAGGTTATTAAATCAACAATATCATTGGTTATAATAACTTCATTACTCAACATAGGAGCTTTTATTACCAAACAATTACGTTCATCGGTAGATAAAACTACTTGTGGTAAAGCTTTAAAATAACAATCTTTTCTTTCTTTCTTTTTTGAATTTACCCTACGTACTGCTACATGCGTTACCGTTTCGGTCATGCCATAAGTTTCATATATTTTTGTGTGTAAACCTTGAATAAGCGCTATTAAATGCTCAGGTATCGCTCCTCCTCCAATTATTAATTTTTTTAATAAATGTAATCGATTTATGGAATTATCTAATTGTAAAGGTACCATGGCGCAAAAATCATACTGCTTGTACAATTCATCTAAAGGATTTGATTTTGGTGCTACTACATCCAATTTCCACCCTAAAACCATAGCACGTACTAACATCATTTTACCGGCAATATACTTTGCCGACAAACATAATAATGCATTTGACTCTTCGGGCATTTTAAAAAAAATCCCCGTAGCTTTGGCACTATTAATCATTTGATTTTTATGAATTTTTATCGTTTTAGGAACTCCTGTAGATCCCGAGGTATTAACTTCAATAATTTCTGAATCATCTAACCAATCTAGTAAAAAATCACCAATTTCAACTTCAAACTCCTCTCCCGTTCTTACTAAATGATGCGCATGAGATTCTAATGTGATTTTAGAATACGACTTGTTATTCAATAAAAAAGATGGATGTAGATCGGGTGTTATAAATTTATCTTCAATAAACATATGTTAAAAATAGCTTTTGAAATTTTTATAACTGTGAAATTTGAAAAAAATTATTGTTATCAAAATGTTAAAACACTTAATCATAAACATTTATCTACATATTTATAATTTTCCAAATAATTTGGCTTTCCAGTTATTCCAATGATAACGTTTAGCGAAAACAAAAATAAATATTGGATACAATACCAAAACAGGGGTTAGTATTTCAAAACCTACCGAAGGTTCTGAGATATCTTTTAATACCGAATTGGTTTGTAATACAGACCAATCCGAAGTAACTAACAATGCGGTAATTAAATTATTTGCAGCATGGAAACCCAGCGCTAATTCCATACCTTCATCCATGAGCGTAATAATACCTAAAAACAAGCCTGTACCAATGTAAAACACCATGGTGATATATCCCAACTCTCTCACTTCTGGATTAGCCAAATGCATGGCACCAAAAATGATTGATGTTAGCATTAAAGGAAAAAATCTATTATTTAAAAATTTAGCCAACCCCTGCATTAAATAGCCTCTAAAAATAAGTTCTTCAACACTGGTTTGAATAGGGAGTAATGCTATAGCTATAACAAATAGTCCTAAAAATTTGGGTAAATTAAAATTCCATTCAAAATCCTGAGGAGATGTTTTATAACCTATAAATGTGGTGACACATACAAAAATTGCCAATAATGTAAAAGAAAAAAATACCCGTTTCCAATCTACTTTTTTTCGACTAGTTACTAGGGATACAAAATCCTGTTTATGCACTTTTTTTACCACTAGGATAATTCCAAAAAGCGTGATTACAAACATTAATAACATTAAAAACAAGGTGGTGTTCGAATCAAAAATAAAGTATAATTGATCTTGTGCTGTATTTTGAAGTTCTTCAATACCTAATTTAGCTACCCAAGCTAATGTAATTGGTGCTTGACCTATAAAATAAAATACTGCAATGATTATAAAACCTAAAATATACCTCCAAAATTCGGTTCTTGGAAAAGCTTTTACTTGTGTTAAAAACATTCTTTACTTGAATTAAATTACCTATCCTATTTTAAATAACCTTTTAAAAATACCATTTTCACCACAAAAAAGTTTTGAAAAAAACTTACTTTATACACGAGTTATTAAGAATTGTTTGGTTCCATATTTTTTCAGTATCATAAAAAATAGTTCCATTTTTAACAGTTAAAGGACTATCTATATTATTAGTATACAAGCCACCAGTTCCTAAACCTTGTGGCAATGAATTATTAAGTGTGTACGTAAATTGAGAAATAGCATTTAAGCCTACATTACTTTCCAAAGCACTAGTAATCCACCAATCAACTTTATGTTCTGTTGCCATTGAAATCCAATCCATACTCCCCTTAAAACCTCCTACTAAGCTTGGCTTTAATATAATATATTGTGGCTTAATTTTTTCTATTAACTCTTGCTTAGCTTCCCTATCAAATACACCTATTAATTCTTCATCCAAAGCAATTGGCAAAGGGGTTTTTAAACATAAATTCGCCATTTCGGTATGTTGATTTACAGCTATAGGTTGCTCAATACTATGTAGTTTAAATTTGCTTAGTGTTTCTAACTTTTGTAAGGCTTCCGCTGAAGAAAAGGCTCCATTAGCATCTACTCTTATTTCAATTTCTTTTTCTGAAAATTGAGAACGAATGAATTTTAATAGCAATACTTCAGACTCAAAATCAATAGCACCTATTTTAAGTTTAATACAATTAAACCCCTGTTCAAGCTTTTCTAAAATTTGCTGTTTCATGAAATCCTTATCCCCCATCCAAACTAATCCATTAATTGGAATTTGAGCTTTTTGTATTGTAAAAGCTGATGGAAATAATTCAAATGGAGTTTGAGCATTTAATGATAAAAATGCTTGCTCAACTCCAAATTGAATACTAGGAAATTCTCGTAATTCTGAATACAATTTATCCTTTCCTAAATGAATATTTTTACAAACCCACTGTAGCTTATCTTCATAATCGGGACGATCATCAACACTTAAACTTCTTAAAATACCACACTCACCTATACCGATTTTAGCTTCTTGCGTAAGCTTAATAAACCAAGTCTCCTTTATTTTTAATACACCACGCGAAGTGCCACTAGGCCTTTTAAATTCTAATATATGCTTAAAATAAGTTGCTTTCATGTTACAAAAAGGATCTAATTTGACTAGATTAGGACCAAATTAATAGGCTTAAACTAAATAATAAGGCTAAACTAAAGGTAGTTAAAGCTACTTTTTTAAGTTCGGGATCCAATTTTATTGGAGCTTTCGTTTCTTGAACAAAACGTAAGTGTTTTATTAGTGGAGCAAAACAAACAATGTATATCCAATGACTAATTTCTGTAGCTGTTAAAAATGTATATACTAGCATACTTAACATAGCAATGATCACTATACTGTAATGGTATTTTTTAGCTTTAGCAGACCCCATACTAACTACAAGTGTATTTTTACCCACTTTTTGATCATTTTCACGATCTCGCATATTATTTAAATTAAGCACAGCAGTACTTAATAAACCTATACTTATAGCTGGCATCCATAAGGGCCAATAAATTTGTTTGGCATATAAAAAATAACTCCCCATTACACTCAATAATCCAAAAAATAAAAACACAAAAATATCACCAAAGCCACTATACCCATACGCTGACTTGCCCACGGTATATTTAATAGCTGCTGCAATAGAAGCCAAACCTAAAAGTATAAATAGTATGGAATAACCGATTTCGCTATTTTTAAAAGCGGCATATATTAAAACTAGGGCTGCAAGTAAGGTAATCATAGCAGTTATTATAATCCCCTTTTTCATGGCCTTAACAGAAATAGCACCAGTTTGTAAGGCTCTTTTTGGTCCAATACGGTCTTCATTATCTGTTCCTTTAACACCATCACCATAGTCATTCGCAAAATTAGATAACACTTGTAAACCTATAGTTGTAATAATTGCTCCAACAAAAATAAATGTATTAAATAATCCTTGAAAAGCAGCTACAGCAGAACCCACAATAATTCCCGAAACGGAAAGCGGAAGCGTTCGTAATCGAGCTGCTTGTAACCAAGATGTAATGTTTGTATTCATTTAGTTGTTAGTTGTTCGTTATTGGTTTTTAGTTTTTGGTTTTTGGTAATTAAAACTAATTTAATATCTGTACCAATAATTCTTTTAAAATATCACCTTGTGCTAAAGGGCTTGCTCCTACTCCTTTACTTTTAACATCAGCGGCTCTAATTTTTTCGATAATATAACTCACTTTTCGCATAGGGTAATTTCTGGCAGCAGTGATGTAGTCTTTTACAAAAAATTTATTCACCTTTAATTGCGATGCAGCATAAGCTTCACTTTTGTCATTTAAACCATGATACTGCATTACTTTAGAAAAGTAACTAAACAATAAGGAAACCGTAACTACCAAAGGTTTTTCTTTAGGGTTTTGAGTAAAGTAGTTACAAATCCGATGTGCTTTAACAGCATCCTTAGTACCTAAGGCTTTGGTAAGTTCAAATACGTTAAAGTCTTTACTAATTCCAATATTTTGCTCAATAGCTTGGGGTGTAATAGAAGTTCCAGCTGGTAAAATAAGCTGAAGTTTTTCTAACTCATTATTAATTTTCCCCAAATCTGTCCCTAAAAACTCAACAAGCATATGTGCGGCTTTAGGATCAATACTAAAACCTTTACTTGAAAGTACTCGTTGAATCCAATCACCTACTTGATTTTCGTAAAGCTTTTTACTTTCAAAAACAAGTCCATTCTTTGCAATTACTTTACTTATCTTTTTACGCTTGTCTAGCTTTTTATATTTGTAACAAAAAACCAATACTGTAGTTGCTAAAGGATTTTCGGCATAACTTTCCAGTTTATCAATAGATCTAGATAAATCCTGAGCTTCTTTAACAATTACCACCTGTCGTTCTGCCATCATCGGAAAACGTTTCGCCATGGAAACAATATCGGGGACAGTAGTATCTTTTCCGTAAACAATCGTTTGATTAAAATCTCGTTCGTGCTCTGCTAAAATATTATTTTGAATGTATTCTGTAATCCTATCAATAAAATAGGGTTCATCACCCATTAAAAAATAAATAGGTTTTATATTCCCAGCTTTAATATCGGTTATAATTCGTTTTGCTTCGTCCACACTATTGATTAAAACACAAAAATCTTAAATTACTTTAGAGTAAATGTATGTTAAATTTACTATTATTACGGCATGCAACAATTAATGTTTCCTGCCTATTCATTTCGAGTCAAAAATAGCGAAAATAAAACTTCTATTTTTGATGTAGTACGTAAAAAATTCATTGTTTTAACCCCTGAGGAATGGGTGCGTCAACACGTAGTTCATTTTTTGATAACGGATAAAAACTATCCACTATCACTTATTAATGTTGAAAAAGTAATTAAGGTGAATGGTACCATTAAACGTTATGATGTGGTTGTATATAATTCCGATGGAAGTATTCATTTATTAGTGGAATGTAAAGCCCCAAAAATTAAAATAACACAACAAGTATTTGATCAAATTGCACGTTATAACCTTACCTTAAAAGGAAACTACCAAATGGTCACTAATGGTTTATTTCATTATTATTGTCAAATTGATTATGAAAATGAAGCCTATCATTTTATTCCTGAACTTCCTGCTTTCCAGCATTAATTTTTTTATAATTTGATCTTAATAAAAACGATACCTGCTAAAGTTACCTGGAAAATAAGACATAAAGTAATGTGGCCCAACATGTCATTAGCTTATGTTAAGTTAACTAACGATGAAAAAGGAATACATTATGGATTATTTGTCGACTCCGAATTAATCTCCGTTGTATCATTATTTATTTTTCCTGAACAAAAAACTGCTCAGTTTAGAAAGTTTGCTACATTAAAAAATTATCAGGGAAAAGGATATGGCTCTCAATTGTTAAATTATGTTATTAATGAAGCAAAAGACCAAAAAATAACTAAAATTTGGTGTAATGCTAGAATAGAAAAAATAGCATTCTACAAAAAATTTGGATTACAAGAGACAAAACATACATTTGTTAAAAATAATATGTTGTACGTTATTATGGAAAACCATTTTCAACTTATTAACAAGTATTAAAAAATACTCAACAAAGACTAATGACAGCAGTCCCAAATACAAGTTTTTCCAATTTTGCCATTGTTATACTCAATTGGAATGGGCAACAATTTTTATCACAATTTTTACCAAGTGTTACTCAACATAGTGAGGATGCTAGCATTTATGTAATAGATAATGCTTCCTCCGATAATTCTGTTGTTTGGTTAACTGATAATTATCCTAAGACAAAGATTATCTCACTAAAAGAAAACAAAGGCTATGCAGGAGGTTATCAAGAAGGGCTTAAAGTAATACATGAAGATTTTTATTGCTTATTAAATAGTGATATTGAGGTGACTAAAAATTGGTTATTACCTATTAAAAAACTATTTGATTCAGATCAAAATATTGCTTCTATTCAACCAAAAATTTTAGATTATAAAAATCAAAATTACTTTGAATATGCTGGAGCTGGTGGTGGCTTTATGGATAAGTTTGGCTATCCCTATTGCCGAGGTAGAATTTTTGATACCATTGAAAAAGATGAAGGTCAATACAATGATGAAATTCCTGTATTTTGGGCTTCAGGTGCTTGTTTTTTTATTCGAAAAAATGACTTTTGGAATGCAGGTGGTTTAGATATTGATTATTTTGCACATCAGGAAGAAATCGATTTATGTTGGCGACTACATAATCTAGGAAAAAAAGTATTTTATACCGGGAAGTCACATGTATTTCATGTTGGTGGAGGTTCCTTGTCATATGACAATCCCCAAAAGACCTTTTTAAACTTTAGAAACTCGTTATTTTCTATTTTAAAAAACCATAAAGGTATTTCTGTGGTATACATTCTTTTTATTCGAATGATATTGGATGGTGTGGCAGCATTACGCTTTTTAATTCAAGGAAACTTAAAACAATCCTATGTTATTTTAAAAGCACATCTTTCTTTTTACGTACATTTACCTCAAGTACTGAGCAAAAGAAAAAAAATTCAAAAAAAAACGCGAAAATACTTTTCCAAGAGTATTGTTTTCGATTATTTTGTTAAAAAAAAACGTAATTATTAATTCCGTTAGTCGTTATTATTATAGTGTTTCTATTTTTGTAGAGAAATTAAAATCTTATTTATGAAGAAATTGTTAATCATTGGAACATGTATCCCCTTACTGTTTTCATCATGTGTAGCTAAAAAGAAATTTGCTGAATTAGAAGCAAAACAGAAGCGTACCAAAGAATTATTGGATAAAGCTACTGTAAAGTTGAATATATGTAATGAAGAAAAAGCCGCTTCTGATAGTTCATTAAAAGTATATAAAGAAAAAGTTGACTTACTAAAAAACACAAACTCATCTCTATTAAACAATGTAGGTGATTTGGCAACCCTTTCTAAGAAAGAAGCTGAAAACTTAGAGCGCTCTTTGGAAAGTATCAAAGAAAAGGACATGCAAATTAAAACCATGCGTGATGCTATTAACAAAAAAGACTCGGTTACTTTAGCTTTAGTTACTAGTTTAAAAGGTGCATTGGGTAATTTAAATGATGAGGATATTGAAGTGAATGTTGAAAAAGGAGTTGTTTTTATTTCTATTTCAGATAAACTTTTATTTACTAGCGGTAGCTACAATGTAAGTGACAAAGCGAAAGTAGTATTAGGTAAAGTAGCCAAAGTGGTGAATGATAAAAAAGACATAGATTTTATGGTTGAAGGTCATACAGATAATGTTCCTTACAAAAAAGGCGTATTACTTGATAACTGGGATTTAAGTGTTAAACGTGCTACATCTGTTGTTCGTGTACTTCAAAACCAGTTTAACGTAGATCCTGCTCGTATAACTGCTGCTGGACGTAGTCACTATATTCCATTAAAGGAAAACACTACGAAAAGCAATAAAGCTGCTAATAGACGTACTCGAATTGTAGTACTACCAAAATTAGATCAGTTTTATGATATGATTGAAGATGGAATGAAAAAAGCCACTTCAGCTTCAAAGTAAAAAAATCATTAAATAGTAATTGTTTTAAAAGCTCCTTAAAATTCTAATTTTAAGGAGCTTTTTGTATATATAATCTACGTATGAGAACAAAATAAGTAGCTTTTTTAAACACTGTTTTGAATCTTCATTTAAAAATTTTCAAAAAAATTAATTTGGTTATATTTATAATACACATGTAATTATAATGATAAGTTAGAGGAAATATTGAAAGATTACAATAACATACTAAACAATATTAAACGTTATGTTTCTTTAAATGAAAATGACGAAAAACAATTTACTTCCATAATAAAAACAACAAAAATTAAACGCAGACAGTTTATTGTGCAACCGAATTTTATTTGTTCTCATCAAACTTATATTTTAAAAGGAGCTTTCAGAAGTTATTTTGTAAATAATGAAGGTGTTGAGCATACTATTCAATTCGCCATTGAAGATTGGTTTATTAGTGATTTTAATAGTTATATAAATCAAGAACCCGCATCACTATTTGTTGAGGCCTTGGAGGATTCAATAATTCAGCAAATTACTTACACTGATGTCGAAAAATTATGCAATGAAAACCCAAAATTTGAGCGTTTTTTTAGGTTAGTTGCACAAAAATCATTTGCCTACTCTCAACGTAGAGTTTTATCTAATTTAGGAAAGTCTGCCGAAGAAAGGTTTTTAGAATTCTTTAACCTTTATCCTTCAATAGTACAAAGGGTACCTCAATATACTTTGGCTTCATATCTTGGAATGTCACCAGAGTTTTTAAGCAAAATACGAAAACGTATTACACTAAAATCTTGAACTAGTTCAATAATATTTCCTAATCCAGTTCATTTTTAAACTTAGCCTAGTATTACAAATTTGTAAAGTAAATTTTTAATTCATTTACAACAAAGTGAATATCATAACTACTTTAAAAATTAAATTATATAATGAAAAATAAAATTTGGTTAATTACAGGGATATCAAGCGGTTTAGGTAAAGCCCTTGCCGAATCTGTTATAGAAACAGGAGACTTTGTAATCGGAACATTTAGAGAGGAATCGCAGGTATTAGAATACAACCAAAAGAACATCAAAAACGCAAAAGCAATTTTATTAGACATTACCAATGAAAATGCTATTGAAAAGAGTATTGATAAAATCATTTGCTGGTTTTGGTATCTATAATGCAAGTAAGTTTGCTTTGGAAGGATTTAGCGAAGCTATGGCTGCTGAAGTTGCCCCTTTAGGTATAAAAGTTTCAATAATTGAACCTGGCCCTTTCCGCACTAATTTTGCCGGAAATGGACTTGGACAAGCAAAAAAACTAATTGATGATTATTCCGAAACAGCAGGATTATTTAGAACTAAATTAAAATCCGTTGACGGAAAACAAGAAGGTGATCCCATAAAAGCATCTAAAGCCATTATCGACTTGGTTAATTCAGAAAATCCAACACTTCGTTTACCTTTAGGTAAAGTTGCTATTTTGACAATCGAGAGCAAATTAGATAGTATAAAATCGGAGCTAGAAGAAACTAGAAGTATTGCTGAAAACGCGATTTATACATAAGAATAACATCTAAAAAATTATCTTATGAATTAGTAAACTTTATTATCGGTTCAACTCTGGTAAATGCCATGTCTCACTAAATACTTGGTATTTGGAAAGGTAAATATTTAACCCAAATTATAGGACATTTTTTACTGTAACATAAAGTTTCTAACTTTTGTGCTGCAGCAAATAAGCCTCAAT
>CANMLG010000039.1 GCA_947498765.1 uncultured Aquimarina sp. | reverse complement strand
AGCCGTATGATGGGAGACTATCACGTACGGTTCTGTGAGAGGTTTAGGGGTGAGATTCCCCTTTACCTACTCGACTGTGGCTAGTAATTTATTCTAGAATTCTATTTTTCAAATCCATTCGTTGATGTAACACTCTTTCAATTAGTATGTAATCAGAATTTATTATTTCATAGAATATTATATGTCTGCCAGATTTAACTCCTAAGAGTTTGTTTTTGACTTGATTGTAAGATCTTCCCAATGTTGGATTTAGAGCTATTTCGTTGAATGCTAAAACTAATTCATTATAGTATTTATCAGCTTGTTTTTCAGACCATACTTCAAATGTATAATCCCAGATTAAGGTTAAATCTTCAGTAGCTTTGTTAGTTAATTTGTATTTACTCATACTTATTAAAGTCCTCTTTTTTCTTTTAAGCTTTGTAAATGAAGTATTGGGTCAAAATTTTCGTTGATTCCACTTTCAATCCCTTCATTGATAGCTTTTTTTAGAATCAAAACTTTACTTTCATCTTCTTCTAATAGTCTTAATCCAGCTCTGACTACTTCGCTAGCATTTTTATATCTACCATTAGATACACTACTTTTTATAAAATCTTCAAAGTGATTACCAAGTGTTATAGAAGTGTTTTTACTCATAATTAGAATCTTTAATTCAAAGATACCAATTTTAGGTATTTTACACAAAGTTTTTTATTAGCCACAACGCTTAATGTAAATGTCTGTGCGAGTAGAAGTGCGATGCACTTCGTCCGTAGCACGAGCAAATACTTTTGTTTAAGTGTAAATTTAATGTTTAAGAGCTTAATAAAAAAGTATTTGCGACTCGGTAGAGAAGAATCACCTTCGCGCGGCACAAATCTCCAAGCATTGCATTTACACATTGTGTGTGCCTTGAATGGTAAATATAGTTCATTTAAAGAAAGTCCCAAAGGGTGCGAGTCCCCGATACGAGGAAGTAACGCTCTTAAGTAAAGCAAGTGGCAAGGTTGATTGGGGTGACCCAATGACTGAAGTAAGCCAGACTGCGTGGTCGGTTCTGAGG
>CANMLG010000038.1 GCA_947498765.1 uncultured Aquimarina sp. | reverse complement strand
GATAATTCTTTTTACCTTGCATATCTAAAAATAACAAATAATCGTACTTTAAAAAAATACTTGTGCAACAGCCACAATACCTATAATTAATGCGGGAGTAAGTGCGAACCGAAATGTTGGCTGATTTGCATTGTCGCAAAAGCTTTTTTCTTATTTTTAAACTCAAACTAAAAAACGCTAAAAGCTTTTACTTATGCTGGCTTGAAATTCCCTGAATTTCCGCACCGCACTAATCATAGCCTTAACATTGTAAAACATACGAAAAACAATCATTTATGAAAAAAATTGCATTACTGATTTTAGTATTAATTTCTAATATTCAATTGACTAACGCATCCGAAATTAATGGAGAACTGATAGAATTAGCAAAAGTTTATCGGAATTTTATGTTTAGAAATAGTGCAACAGATTACGCCTTCGAAAAATTGGAGAAAATAAACTCTTCTGAACTTCAAAAAACAGTTGCCTTTATTAAAGAAACAATAACGACAAACAACAATTTAACGACTGAAAAATTTCTTATCCTGCCAGATGAAGAAACTTTATATCAGATTTATATTATACGCAGAATAAATTGGAATTTAAGAGAGGAAAAACCAAAAGACAATGACAAATTAATACTTGAATTACGCAATAAAAATGTGCCTCGTTATGAATTAATCGACAGTTATTACAGTATGTTGTTTAGTGGAATTGGGAATAAGAACCAGCCTTTTGACTTATCAGAAGTAGATTTTCGGATTGACAACTACGACCTGAAAAATGATACAGAAAAAGGAATTTTCTTTTTAAAAACTATGCAATTTTGTGGAACAACAATTTGGGGTTATATGAATGTTGTAAAACCACCAAACTATAAAAAAGCACTACAATACATAAATAATTACCCAAAATTTAATGGACAACAATATTATCAATATTTAGATTTCGGATTTGAAGACTTCGAGATGGAAATAGAAAAAGATAAAGGAATTGAGAGTTATAAGCATTACTATATAAACAAATACTATCAAACTTTACTTTATCATATGATGTGTCTAAATCAAAAGAAAAAGTATAAAAAACAACGTGAAAACTTATTGTTAGGTTCAATTTTAAAAGAAAAAAATTATTATAAATATTCAAAGAATAAAGAGACATTGGAAAGTTTTTTTCGAACTATGAAAATGGATTAAGTACGTTTTACAGTCGAGTAGGTAAAGGGGAATTTCACCCCTAAACCTCTCACAGAACCGTACGTGATAGTCTCCCATCATACGGC
>CANMLG010000037.1 GCA_947498765.1 uncultured Aquimarina sp. | reverse complement strand
ATTTAAAATTAATAAAAAAATATCGGGGGTCATGACCCCCGATATTTTAAACTTTACACATTTGGTAGGATACTACCCTGCAGTATTTTTTAAAGGTGAAATAGGCCCATCAAAAAGGGTGAAAATTTCAGATAATTGTATTATTCCTATACCTGAAGATTTACCTATTCAACATGATATTTTTGCTCCTTTTTTAGTAAGAAGTAATAATTTATCAACCTTTCCGAATAATGAAAAATCAACAGATATAGATTTATTTCCTACAGGATTGCCTTGTTATAAATACATAACTGCGTGTTATTTTTAAATTATAATATTTACAAAAAGTAGATAGCTAAAAACTATCTACTTTATTTTGAATCTAAACTATATAAGGCACCAATTTCTTCTCCTTCAAAAATAAATGTAATTTCTCCTGTAATTTTTTTCCCTTTATCTTCAAAATTAGAATTAAAAAATTTTATTTTATTTAATACAAGAGAAGTTTCTAAATCGCTTATTAATACATCAACACTAAGTTTTTTATTTACACTATCTAAGGAGTATGTGTAATTTTCATTAGTGTTAGGCATACAAATATTTTCTCCTTTTTTTAATATTAACTTATTTGAATTATCTAGGCCTTTTTCAAAAATTAAAATATCATCTAAAAAACAATTCGATAATTGTTCACGAATTTTAACACTTTTCATTCCATTCCTATTATAATCTATTGCTTTGTTAGATAAAATAGATGTAACAATCCATTCTTCATTTAATAGAAAACTTTCTTCAATATTAGCTTCATTAAAATTAACAACACTAGGAGTTTCACCAGAATCAACATCACATGATAATAAAAGCAATAGTGATAAATAAATAAGTTTTTTCATTTAAAATTTGAGTTAGATTATTTATATCTAATATACTATTTGATTTAATCATTTTTGATATTTACAAATTAAATTTAGATCTCTTTAATTACTGCTTTTTAAACACATAACAGTAATACAACTACCTAGAATAAAATTATTAATTTTCACTTCGATATTACTTTTAATAAAGCTTTATAAAATAGTAAAATGAATAGATTGCTTTTTTCAAAGGTTTCAACCCCGATCGCTAATTTGCGATCGTGCCAATCAAACATGCCAAAATAGTAAAACCAGATAGCATGGTAATTTTTTCAGTGCCTACAATGAAAATAACAGTTAGTTCTGTTTTCAATAATAACAAATTGCAAATGCGCCTCATATTATTGAATAGAAAAATACTTAGGTACTAAATTCTTAATCTTTGCTAAGGTTTCTATTACTGTCAATTCACTCATACCGCCCGAAGCGTTTGCATGCCCTCCTCCATTAAAATGTTCTGCTGCTAATATATTTACTGGATTCTCATCTCCTTTTGAGCGGAAAGATATTTTCATAATGCCGTCTCTTTCTGTAAAAACAATTGCTGCCTTCATTCCTTTAATTGATAATGCTTGGTTTGCCAAACCATCTGTATCTCCTTTTTGGTAATTGTATTTTGCTAATTCTTCTTTCGATAATGAAATAATCGATACCATATAGTTCTCCATAATTTCAAGCTTTTCGGACATGGCATAACCTTGTAAACGTAAGCGGCTTGCAGTGTTGTTATCGCTTAGTACTTCATGTACTAAATGATGAGTTACCCCGGCACGTAACAATTTTGCCAATACCTCGTGGGTGCGTGGCTTTGTTGAAGGAAATCTGAAACTACCCGTATCAGTTAATATACCAAGGTATAATGGTGTTCCAATTCTTTCATCGAGTAAGGCTCCATTATCTGACTGTTCAATTAACTCAACAATCAATTCCGAAGTTGATGAAGCCGTTGTTTCAGACACTATTAAAGTTGGAAATTCTTCTGGATTCAAATGATGGTCAATCATTATTGTTTTACATGTTACTGCTTCGAGTAAAGCTTGCATATCTGGTCCTATGCGATTGGTAGCATTATAATCCAAACAAAATACCAAATCTGCTGATGTAAAAGCGGCAGCTACCTCATCTGGCTGATCTGTCATTAAAAGAAAAGATGATGTATCCAACCAATACAAAAAACCAGGTGCTGGATCGGGATGGCAAACAGTTGCTGTTTTCCCTAATTTTTCTATAAAATATAACAGCCCTAATGTACTTCCTATGGAATCTCCGTCGGGTGATTTATGTGATGTGATTACAATATTTGAAGCCGCTTTAATTTCTGCTTCTATTTGTTTGTATATATTCATTGCACTACTAGTATTTTTAAATTAACACCTTGAATCAGGCTTATGTAGTATTTTTACTTAAAAATGGATCAATCAAATTACTATGCCCCTTCCTCTCTAATAAGCTGTAGTGAATCTATTCGAATTCGCGCATTTTTAATCAGTGTTGTCAGTATATTTTTTTCATCTAATGCCGTTCTAATTTCAGCGGGTCTAATTATCTTCTTGTTTCGTTGGTATAAAGTTGCTAGTCGACCAATTTCATGTTCCAATGTTTCATTCATCCGCTCGAGGCTCGTATTTACTTCCTCAAGCTTCAATTGTTCTGCTACTTCTGTAGCTGTACTAATCATATTAGGAAGTATCGTATCAATCAACATTTCATTTTCAATTAGGTCATCCACTCGGCCCAACATCAATTGCTTGTTAAATAAGCTGATCGAATAATCTTCGGTTACCTCATCACCAGAATGATTTATAACAACACGTAAAGGAGTGCTTGGTAGAAAGCGATCCACATCAACCTCTTTTTTATCTTCTTTTTTACCTGTTGCTTCAAGTACAAAAATGACTTCTAACAAAAGGCCTTTCCGCTTTGTACCTTTCAATATTCCAAAACTAGTCTCTCCTGTACCTGAACTAAGCACTTTATCTAAAGCACTGGTTACCATTGGATGATCCCAGGTAATAAAGCTAATATCTTCTCTACTCAAAGCCCTTTTGCGATCAAAAGTTACCGATATTCCTTCATCAGGAATGGATGGAAATGCCTCTCTATTTTCCTGCGCTGGTTTTAACAAGTACGTTCGAGCTGCTAAATCTTCCATTTCAATCCCAAAATGTTCAAATACTTGGGTCATATATATTTCAAGAGATAAGTCTTGGTCTGCAGATTTAATGTTCTCTATTAACTTCTCAGCTACCAATGGTCTAAATGAATTCATTTCGAGCAACTTGTCTCTCCCTTTAGCTAATAGCTCCTGTAACTCTTTTTTGAATACTGCTGTTTTTTCAATTAAAGCATCTAATTTCAAACTTATATCTGAGGTAGAAGCTTCCAAAGCAACACTTTCCAAGCGATCATTAAACAGTTGTTCTATCTGATTGCCTCCTTCCATATTTTCTTCAAAAGCATTTAATCCTTCATGAAACCAACGTACCAACACTTCCTGCGGACTCCCTTTTACATATGGGACCTGTATTTGAATATCTTTCAATTGCCCAATACGATCTAAACGACCAATACGCTGTTCTAATAATTCGGGGTGTGCTGGCAAATCGAACAATACCAAGTGATGTGCAAATTGAAAGTTTCTCCCTTCGCTACCTATTTCGGAACATAATAATATGCTAGCTCCATCGGTTTCTGCAAACCAAGCCGCATTTCTATCGCGCTGTACAATAGTTAAATCTTCATGAAACACAGCTGCTTTTACATTACTTAACTTTTTTAGGGCTTTTTCCAACCCCAAAACTTTAGCTTTACTTGTACAAATCAATATTACTTTGGCTGGTTCTAATTGCTCTAATAACCCAACTAACCATTTTACTCGTGGATCTTCAGAAAACCAAAATTTCTGTTTTATAACCTCGTTAACTTGTGCTTCTTTATCAATAGCGTATTCTTTAGATAAACGTTTTATCCACAGCTCTCGCTTTTCTTCTAATGCCAAAGGTATTAGATGTGCCTTTCGCTTTGGAAAACCACTAATTGCTGCTCGGGTATTTCTAAACACCACACGACCTAAGCCATATTGATCTAGTAAGTCCTCTATTAATTGATTTTTAACAACAGTGCCTCCTTTTTTAATCCTGAACATTCTTTCTCCATCGAACATAGTTTCCAATAAAGCTATATCTTCTTTAATTAAAGAATTCCCTAAAGATAGTTTTTCAATAATATTGGCAATAGTAGCATTGTCTTGAGATTCATTAATAAATGTATTGTAGTCTGCATATCTATCGGGATCTAATAATCTTAGTCTTGCAAAATGGCTTTCTACCCCAAATTGTTCTGGTGTTGCCGTTAGTAATAATAACCCATTGGCTACTTTACTTAACAATTCAACAATCGCATATTCTGGACTTACCGTATCTTCAGACCATTCTAAATGATGTGCTTCATCTACCACAAGCATATCCCAATCGGCCATAATCGCTTGTCTTGCCCTTTTCGGAGAATTTGCTAAGAATGAAGTACTACAAATAATCAACTGATCATCTAAAAAAGGATTTCCTCTAGGTGCATTACCATCTAATGCAGCACATCTTTCTTCATCAAAAATGTGAAACCATAAATTAAAACGTCTAAATAGTTCAACAAACCACTGATGAATTAAAGAATCCGGTACCAATATCAATACACGTGATGCTCGACCACTTAATAATAAACGGTGTATGATTAAACAAGCCTCGATAGTTTTACCAAGCCCTACCTGATCGGAAAGCAATACACGCGGAGCATAACGAGAGCTCACCTCGTGTGCTACATACAACTGATGCGGAATAAGATCGATACGCCCACCAACAAAACCATTAATAGGCGAAACGCTACGCATATGACTGTATTCCAATGTTTTTCTTCGTAAGGCAAATGCTTCTGGTGTTTCTACATCTCCCATAAAAAGACGATCTTCGGCACCATGCTGTATTGAAACATCACCTAAATCCGCCTCGGACAAAACGCCTTTTTCCCCTATGTACATTAATAAATTATCTTTATTTTGCACACGCTTAACAATTAAGGGGTTTTTATTAGTATCAATAACCGTATCACCTGGCTTAAAAACAATTCTTCGCAATGGTGCGTTGGCTAAAGCATATAATCGTGTTTCTCCTGTAGTAGAAAACTCTATTCGTACACGATGTTTAGTTGCCTCAACTACAACACCTACTCCCAACTCTGGCTCTCCTTCACTTGCCCATCTTTGATTTGGATAAAAATCCTCCATATTTACTACTATTTACATATCAAGCATATACACTTTTTCAAGTAATAATTCGGATACAATTCAATCCATTATCTCCTATATTATTGCTGCAAAACTAAGCTATAGCCAAGACTATACTTGAATTTAATTTTACAAATATAAATCAATAGGTTACTTAAAAAGGTTTTCAAAATAACATAAGAGCCGCACATAAAGAAAAAAGAATACATTGAGATACTTTCCGGAGTATATACAAATAGGTGGAGTTTAAAATAAAACTCCACCTATTTGTATTAAAGTTGAAAAAATTATTGCTTTACAAAACGTTTGGTTTTTCCAGAAGCTGTTTTAATAAAATATACGCCAGGGCCTACTGATAATTCAAATTCTATAAAAATCGAATTAGTTGAATTATCCGATTTAGTTACTCGAACTGGCACAAGTTTACCTTCAACATCGGCAACTTGAACATCAACACTTGATGTCCCTTTTACTTCAATAAATTGATTTGCGGGATTAGGATACACTATTATGTCATTAGAGGCTATTTCCGTAGTTAATTGCTTGGCTCCAGATACTACCTGCCAATCAAAAGTTTCCCATCCTTGATCCGAAGTTCCTCTAGCTCTTACCACTCCGTTATCTTCAGTCCAAGCTGCTTGTAACCATCTATTGGTATGTAAACTTTTTAGCGCTACTTTACCATTGCCCTTAGACCTCCATTCAAATTGCTCCCAAGCAAATTTTCCATTTCCATTAGGTCGTACCGATGCTTGAATATCCGTGTTAGGCACTTGTACATATTTATTATTTGCCAATGCTTTTAATGCAATGCCACCTCTAGGGTGTGATTCTACTCTAAATCTTTCCCAGCTTCTTGCTACAGATCTATTAGCTATTAATCTATTATTTGCAGCTTCAGCTGCTACATAGCCTCTGTTTCCTCCAGTTTTTCGTAATGAAATGACCTGATTTATAGGAGCCGATCCATTATTTGGAGTATTTCCTCCATTACTAGGACTTGCATTTTCTAATTTGTACACACGTACCCAATCCACCAACATGGTATTTTTAGAATTGTCATTTAAATGACTTACTCTTGGTAATCCTATATTGGCAACACCAGCAGTTTCAAAAGGAAATACTTCGGTATCAAAAATCATATGAAGTTGTTCATTAAATGCTCTTCGGGGCACAATTTTCATTACTTGATTCCCATTGTAATAAAAAAGTAATTCATTAGGGCTTTTCCACCAAAAGCCGAAATTGTGAAATCTATCTCTCCCTCTAAATGGCATTGTCCACTTAGCTGCTAAAGGACGAATCCCCGCAAATCTTCCATAATAATGTGTATTGGCATCATATTGAAATTCTTTAGAGGCCACATTCCTATTAGCAGGGTTTCCAATATGCTCTATCACATCAATTTCTGAAAAAGCCCCTACCCGAAACCAAAAAGAGGAAGTCATGGATAAATCTGAAGCCTTCATTCGGCACTCATAATAATAACCAGGTTTAGCCGATTTGTTTTTTGAAACTAAGGCCGCCGCATCCACCCAATGGTCTTTAAATTTATCATTTACCGAATTAGGGTTTCTAAAAAGTGTTGATTTTAAGCGTAAAAAACCACCCGACTGTGTGGTGTTGCCTTTTTTAAATTGACTAGGTAATCTTCCTTTCCAAAAAGGATGGTAATCGAACCATTTTTGACTGTTAATTTGGCCTCCCGAAAATTCATCTGATAACTCATTAACTTTGGTCCATTGTTTTCCATTAGGAGGACTTGGTTGAGCAAAAATGAATAATGAATAGCCTAAAAATAAGAGCGTAAGAATTTTTGATTTCATAATTTTTTGATTTGAACGTTGTTAATTATCAAAAATACACAACAAAAAATTACTAAATCAATACATATGTGTTAAAAAACAGAACTAAATGTCAAAAAATTAACATTTAATTACGTTTAATTACTTGTTTTAATTATTACTGCTTTTTTCTTTTTCAATAAATAGTTTTTTTCAGCGCTATTTTTTACATGCTTTAATGCTTCTTCTATTTGAATTAGAGCCAAGCCTATTTGTTCTTTTTCCAAATGATACTCTGCCCAAGCTCCATAATAAAGATAAGCTCGTTGATTAAAATCTGATACAGACAACTCATTTAATATACGGTATGCAGCTGTAAATTCATGAAGCTGTAATTTTACCATAGCCCTATTTAATAAAATCATTGGAGATGGATTCAAATTATACAACTGCTTGTACAATTCATCTATTTTTTTCCAATTTGTTTTTTCAAAACTTAAAGCCTTTAGGTGCTCACTGGCTATAGCAGCTTCGTAATGATATACCGAAAAAATAGATGCCTCCACAGCTTTAAACATGCAATCATTCCCCAATTTAATTAAAGGTAAATACCATAGACTTCGATCCTGATTTTTTAAATCGACAATCTCATTTTTGGTAGTTAATTTACTTTCTAATCTGGCCGAATGAAAACACATTAATGCAAAAAGCGCATAGGTATCACTATTACGTACCCTTTCATTTTTTAATAGTAACTGACATAAACGCATGGCCTCGCCACACAAGTCTTTTCTAATTAAAATATCTTGTTTATTGGAGTGAAATCCTTCATTAAACATTAAATACAGTACCGTTAATACACTATGCAAACGTTTTGGCAAAGCATTACCAACTGGAATTTTAAATGAAATTTGTTGTTCTTTAATTACTTTACGCGCTCGGGTTAATCGTTTTTTAATGGTTCCTTCCTTAGTTAATAGCGCCGAAGCAATTTCCTTACTACTAAACCCCGATATAGTCCTTAATGCAAAAGCAATTTGATCTGTTACTTGCAATTTTGGATGGCATGAAGTAAAAATCATTCTCAATTGACTGTCTTCAATTTCGGTATCTAAAAAAAGTTCAGTAATTAACATAGCCTCGGAACTTGAGCCTACTATATGCTCCCTCCCTTTGGTAGACTTTATTTGCCGAAACAAATCCAGCACTCTATTTTTGGCAGCCTTTGTTAACCAAGCTTCGGGATTATCGGGTGGGTGATTGCGCCAGCTCAATGCTGCTTTTACAAAGGTATCTTGTACCGCATCTTCTATAGTTTCTAAATGCTGCAATCCAAAAATACGTGTCAATATGGAGACCATCTTTCCATAATGATGTCTGAAAAGATGGTCTATGCTTGATTGGCCCTCCATTAATTATCAAACTCCATTACTTCTCTAATTTCAACACTGCTATCTAAATCATAATCCGGAAAATCTTGTGCTATTTTTTTTGCTCCGTCAAGGTCAGCTGCAGATACTACATAATAACCCCCTATTAATTCTTTGGATTCAATAGCTACATTATCTGTAGTTACACGATCAGGGCCTGAAATACGCGTTATTGAATCATGTAATGCTTCTCCAGAATGTATAATTCCTTCTGCCGACATTTTTTCGTGCCAAGTAAACCATCTATCCATTCTGTTTTGCATTTCTTCAGGCGAAAAACCTAAGTCTTCATAACTAGTTCCAGTAAAAATTAACATGAATTTTTTCATAATATTTATATTTAATTGGTTTATTTTTAAGTTTTAACAAATTATTCCAAAACAATTTTTTTAATACTTTAATAGAATTAGATAGCTATACACTCAAATATATGAATTCCCTTATTTTCATATGGATGCCCCCAAAATAATAATTTGGCATCTTCTAAATCTTTGGCTTTAATTATTGAATATCCTCCAATAAATTTATTTGGATCCTCCATGCAGGCTATTTGATCCAATGGCGTTCCTGGTAGTAACGGATGACCTAAATCAATAATATAATTTTGATTTTTCGCCTCCCATGAACTCCATGACTCATTAACCGCTTTTAAATCACTTTCACTTAATGACTCATATATCGCTTTTGATTTGGGTGTTGAATAATAAATGGCAATAAATTTTTTCATTTTAATTTATTTAATTGGTTTATTTACTACTATGACGAAGCCATTATTCAATTAGGGGACAACTTTTTTGTTTTTTTTCAAATGCCCGTAGCGGATTAAAAAGTAATATCTTTGCAGCAATTATAATTTTCGAGATCAATTGGCAAAAATAGGAGACATAGATGTAGGCGATTTTCCATTGTTGTTAGCTCCCATGGAAGATGTTAGCGATCCCCCTTTTAGGGCTTTATGCAAAGAACAAGGGGCAGATGTAGTATATACCGAGTTTATATCCTCGGAGGGTTTAATTAGAGACGCTGCAAAAAGTGTGATGAAACTGGATATTTATGAAAAAGAACGTCCCGTGGGTATTCAAATTTTTGGTGCCAATTTAGATTCTATGCTTAGATCGGTAGAAATTGTAGAAGCCTCCAAACCTGACATTATTGATATTAATTTTGGTTGCCCAGTAAAAAAAGTAGTTAGTAAAGGGGCTGGAGCTGGTATTTTAAAAGATATCGACCTTATGGTAAAGCTTACCGAAGCCATGGTTAAACACACCCATTTACCTGTAACCGTAAAAACACGATTAGGTTGGGATCACGATTCCATACGTATTGTAGAAGTTGCCGAACGATTACAAGATGTAGGTTGTAAATCCATTGCTATCCACGGACGTACCCGAGCACAGCTATATAAAGGTGACGCCGATTGGAAGCCGATTGCCGAAGTAAAAAATAATCAACGTATGCATATTCCTGTATTTGGAAATGGCGATGTAGATACTCCCGAACGCGCTGTTGAAATGCGCGACAAATATGGACTAGACGGTGCCATGATTGGGCGTGCTAGTATTGGTTATCCTTGGTTTTTTAATGAAGTAAAACACTTTTTTGAAACCGGCGAGCATAAAGCTCCTCCAACTATTGCCGAACGTGTTGAAGTGGCCAAACGTCATTTGGAAATGTCTATAGGCTGGAAAGGTGAAAAGCTTGGTATTGTAGAAACGCGTAGACATTATACCAATTATTTTAAAGGAATTAGAGATATTAAACCTTACCGACAGCGCTTAGTGACTACCGATGCACCCGAAGATGTATTTGGTATACTCGATGAAATTAATGATCGATTTGCTGAATATACTTTTTAATTTCAGTAAAATTTCAATTATCAAATTATAACATTAATACTATTCCCAATTTGTGGTTTTACATCATGGATTAATTATAAAAAACAAAATTATCATGACAACAAAAAAACCACAACCTAGTAAAAAAGCAAATTTACATCCCAGAAATAAACATATTGAACGTTACGATTTTGATGTATTAACTACGGCATTACCTGCATTAAAAGAGTTTGTTAGACCTAATCAATACGGAGATTTATCTATTGATTTTTCAAATCCTACAGGCGTAAAAGCATTGAATAGTGCTTTATTAAAACACTACTACAATATTGATTTTTGGGATATTCCCGAAGGTCATTTATGTTCCCCTATTCCTGGAAGAGCGGATTACATACATTACATAGCCGATTTATTGGCCGAGCATAACAATAATGAAATTCCAAAAGGAGAAAAAACCATATGTTTGGATATTGGTGTAGGCGCTAATTGTGTGTACCCCATTATTGGAAATAGTGAGTATGGCTGGTCATTTATTGGTTCCGATATTTCGGAAGTTGCTTTAGCTTCTGCAAAAAGTATAGTAACCAAAAATCCACAGCTAAAAACTATGGTTGATTTACGCCTGCAAGGCAATCCAAACTCTATTTTTAGAGATATCCTTAAACAAGATGAGCATATTGCTGTAAGTATTTGTAATCCTCCTTTTCACGCTTCTGCAGAAGCGGCATTAAGTAGCAATTTCAGAAAAGTAAAAAACTTAACAGGTAAGGAAATAGAAAATCCAGAACTAAATTTTGGCGGTCAACATAATGAACTTTGGTGTGAAGGTGGTGAATTGAAATTTATAAAAAATATCATTTTCCAAAGTAGAAACTACAAAAATAATTGCACTTGGTTCAGCTCATTAGTATCCAAAAAAGATCATATTCGTCCTTTGAAAAAAGCCTTAAAAGAAGCCGAAGTAACCTCATTTAAAGTAATTCCTATGGGACAAGGAAATAAAGTAAGTAGAATTATTGCTTGGACATTTTTGTAATTGGATATCGACTTTAAGTATTCTAAAAAACAATAAACGTCTAAACAATTATTAATAAGTACAGCCACAAGTACTTTTTCGACAACCAAAGTCAATCCCTAAACTGAGCAAATGTGAACCACTATTATCTGTTCCAGAGACTTCGTTTACATTGGCTTGGTAGCCGTATGCAAAGTAAAATTTAGCTTTTTTAATCCCAATCATTGGCGAAACCGACAAAGGCTTAAAGCTCTGATCAACAATACTACGCACTGAGATACCTCCCCACAAATAACTATCCTGAAAAAATTTACGCACCTTAAAATTAGTATCTAGTGTAGAACGCTGATCACTTGAAAATTGACGATAAAGCACCGATGGTTCAAATTGTAACTTTTTGAATACATTTTCAAACGTAAAGCCTGAATAAGCATAGTAGTTTGTCAAATTCCCAGGTTCATTAACACTAAAATCCTCTAATGGTTTATTAAGTAAATTAATAGCATTTAACGTTATAAAAAAGGTTTTTATTCGATATAGTACACTGGCATCAAAATTATGATCTATAGTATTAATATCACCAGCTGCAGCTAATAAAGGGCGATTAAATTGCGAAGAATCGATATTAAACTGTGTGTATTTGTAACTAATACCAAAAGACAAGTACTGGCGTGAGTATTCACTCAAGGTTAAATGGTGTGCAAATGAGCCTTGAAACCCTCTTTGAGAAGTAAATCCATTACTATCATTAAACAATACCGCTCCAACACCTGATCTGTTTTGAATTCGACCATCAACTGATATGGTTTGCGTACTAGGAGCGTTATCCACGCCTACCCACTGTTCAAATCCTGTACCACGAATTTGCCAACAATCTCCTATACCTGCATAGGATGCCGATATTAAAAAAGGGTTATCAGTAATATATTGATTTATTACAGGCAAATTAAATTCTTGCGCATTAACACAGAAACATGTAATGAACAAAAAGTATATAAAGCTAAAATGTTTATTCACTATAAATTTTATTTACGATAAAGTGTAAAATGCCCTACAAACTCACGTCCGCGATCATCATTTAATTTTATCAAATACCAATAATCCCCCGAGGGCATTAACGAACCTTCATAAGTTCCATCCCATCCTTCACCATTTTCTCTAAGTTTAATTCCTCTAAATTCTTTTAACATTCTTCCATAGCGGTCAAAAACTAATACCTCCATATTTTCGTAATCAATAAATGGATCAGGGTCAATGGTATTGGTGGTGAATACAGTAAGCCTATCTGGATACCATGTAGTTTCTGCAAAATCACTACTATCTGGATTAAATACATTAGGAATTTCTAAATTAATCACTTTAATAGAAATTCCATCCACCTGATCAAAACACAAATTACTTGCATCTTCACCACGAAAAGTTTTATCAGTCACCCTAAAGGTATAAAAACCATCTTCTTTTACATCAAAAGTACCATCGGCGTTTATAGGAATTTCTCTATCTGGTACTGCTCCTTCGGTTGTAGTAAATAACACTGTGAAGATATATGGATTTGGATCACCAGGAGCTACAATACCTCCTGTTGCTTCTAATTTATATTTATTTACACGACGGGTTTGTATAAACGGAATTAAACTACCAGACTCATCAGGTTGAGTTACAAAAGCTACTTTTGTAAAAGGAACTAATACATCTAATTCAAAAGGTTCTGAAGGACAAACTGTAGTTCCCTCTGGAGCGTCATATTCCAATATTACATTGTAATCCCCAGCTGGCACACCCTCTACAGTATCTTCGCCTTTTACACCTCTAGCCACTTCAGATCCATCAGTTTTATTAACTACCACATAAGTAATATCTGCTACATCAATTAACTCATTTCCATTGGTAGCTATAATAGTATATGTTCCAAAATCTTCGGCATCATCAATTTCTTTACAATCGGGAATTGCTATAGCTGTAAAGTTATTTATATCTGGCAATTCAAGTGAAAATTCACGTAAAATAGGCTCACAAATTAATAAATCTGGTTCAGGCAATGCGTTCCCTGAATCAACTACAAATACTTCATAAGACACATTAGCTTTTAAATTCATTATAGTAAACTGATCTACAACACCTGTATCTGCAACTAAATTTTCAGGAACACCAAAAATAGCTGTTGCTAATGGTTCAGCTTCAGTATCTACATCCCGCTCCTCAATAACTACATAATAATAAGGAGGTCTACCTCCACTAACTTCGTATGTAATCATTCCATTTTCGTCACCTAAACAATCGGGTGTAGATCGAAGCACTTCAGTTACCACAATAGCTTCCTTGGTGGCTACGGTTTCTATTTTTTCTTGTGTAGTACAGCCTGTCCCTAAATCACTTACTAAAACCACATAATCACCTGCTGCTAAATTTTCAATAGTTGCAGGTAGTGTATCTGCAGATATACTTATTGAATTCCCCTTTCCTAAATCGATAGTTCCTTGTATATCACCATCTGCAAATTCAGCAGAACCTTCAGTAACCCCCTCTTCTTCAACAATAATAACAGTGTAGGGACCTATACCTAAACCTTCGTCTAACTTTACTGTTATGCTTCCATCTTCTTCTCCAGAACAAGATATTTCAGTAGCTGATGTTTCAAAAGTAAGTGCTGGATGTTTTTCAATACTAAAATTTTTCACCACAGGAGTACAACCTAATATTTCTGTGGGTCCACTAGTTACTCTGTACACATAATCTCCTTCGTCTAAACCGGTAAATCTAGTATCCGTTTCTTTTACCACCTCAGGTGTAGTAGTTTCACTTAATGGATTTGAAAAACCAGTATCTGTTGCCAAATAAATATTATAGGTATATGCACCTACGCCTCCTGTAACTGGTCCCGCAATATCCACAAAACCACTACTATCGGCGCATAACCTGCCATCTGGTGTTACAATATCATAAACTATATTTGTTGGTGGCGGACTTACAATTACTGTAGTAAACTCCTCGCAACCATTACTATCGACTATTCTAAAATAATTTACACCTGTTGGTAGTTCAAAGACACCCAAAGCCAAACCAGTACTATTATTCGTTTCTGCTACTACAGTAGTTGCTTCTCTAGGATCGCCAGTTAATAATTCAACAGTAGTAATTGAGGTACCACTTGAAATTCCTATTTGGTAGCGTGCCGTTTCAACACCTTTGTCTGACCTTGTATTATCACAGGCAATAGGTATTAATAAATCTCTAGTTATTTCTATTGGAGCAGGCTTTTCTAATGAAATAACATTTGAATTTACAGTACAACCAAAACTATCAATAACACTTACTAAATAAAAATTGGCAGCTCCATTTTCGCCTGGTATAACATTTGTAAAAATATTACTATTCTGTGGTGGTACACCTGCAATTGATATTGGATTATCACCGGCAGCATTATCAACTTTTAACAACGTATAATTAATTGATGTTACAGGAGCATCACCAGCTGTTGGTGTTGCTTCAATTGTGGATACATCTTCTTTACATACAATTGGCGTAGCTGTAATTGACACACTAGGTAGTACTACAGGTGCAATTACTGGTAATGCTTCTTCATCTGCTGGACATGCAGGAAAATTATCTCTTACACGAACGGTATAGCTACCCTCTCTAATATTTAAATCACTTCCAAAGAAACCAGTGGTACTAGTCGCAATAACAGTTAATGGATTAGCAGTTTCTACTAGTTCAAAGGTATAAGGAGCTGTTCCTCCATCGGCCGAAGCCAAAATAGTTACTGGTCGATCACAAGTTAATTGTGTTACCTCATCAATAGTTAATTCCAAAGGCTTATCTGGGCCTGTAATTTGAACTATATCTATATCAGAACACAAGCTTTTTGATGTATCTGTAACTCCATCTGTAGCTATTACTTCTATGGTATAAGTTCCTATTTCTAATGTGTTTGATGTAGTAACTCTTGTAGTAGTTGCTGTATTTAATGGACTAACATTTCTATCAATTACAGTTCCCGAACCATCACTTATTTCATACCTATAAAAACCGGTATAATTACTTATACTAAAACTAATAGTTGTACGATCATTAAAACATTCTACAACACCATTTTCTGGAGTAATTTCTATTTGATTAGCAGGTATAAAATTGATATCCCCAGACAAATCGAAAACTATTTCGTTAGATACTGGTGATTCGCATTCGTTAGAGTCAATAATAACAAGTGTATAATTTCCTTTTTTAAGATCTCTAAAAGGGAGATCCGCAATTGATGTTATGGTACGTATTGGTACTGATCCCCCATTAAAAAGCTGAAATTCTATATAGGTTCCTGTTCCGCCAATATCTAAGGTTGCCGCATCTTTAATTGTAATACTTCCATCGGTATCACAAGCTAAGTTATCTACTACTTCTAACTCAGGTGCAACTAAAGGAGCAGGATCTGTTATTGTATATTCTTTTTGTGCCGTACACTCGTCATCAGGATTGGTAATATCTGCAATTTCAACAGTATATACTCCTGCAGGTAAATTGATAAAAATAGGGTCTGGCTGTCTTGCAACAGTTACTGGTCCTGATACTATGGCGTATTCCAAAATTCTACCGGCTGGCAAGTCACTGCCATCTGCTTCTGTAGCCGTAACTCTAAAGCGGTGATTACTCTCGCCATTACAAATCGGATTTACTGAGGCATCAGCTATAGTTAAGTCTAAACCTTCGTTTGCTACCAATGGATTAGGTATATTTTGTGTAACAATACACCCATTTAAGTCAATTTCTAAGGTTAACTCTGCTGGAAGCGCTGCTATATCAACAAAGGTAACATCAGAAACATCAGGTCCTGTAGGTGTACCAACTCCTGCTGTATCATCAACAACTGGTGGTTGATTACTTATATCATCCACTCTAAATATCGTACTTATTCCTCTACCTGTTATGCCTAATTCAAGAATTTGAAATACTGCTGGTGATAAATCTAATGTGGCACTTGGTGTTGTTAATTCAAGCTTGAACTCTCCAGCGGTACACGTAATTTCCTTTTCAATTGAGAAAACACCTGAATATGTTGGATATGGTGGTGTCTGAATAGGTCCTGCTTCCTGTGCACATTCAGCATTGCTAATAGGTTCACTTAAACCAATGCTAGCACTGTTACCTGAAAATACACGAATTTTATAGGTTCCATTAGGATCTACATTAAAAAATGGAAATACAAAGTTACTTGTAGGCAAAGATTCTTCTGCAATAACATCATCTGCTAATGAAGGAGTTCCTTTGGTATCAATTAATTGATAATAATATTGAGGGGTCCCCGGAGCTACTTCAACAATAATATCCGCTTTGGTATCATCTTCACTACTTACTAAATTATCTACACTACATGAAGGTAATCTAGTAAATTCAAATCGTTCAATAATTGGATCAGTAAACTCAATAGTATCTTCAAAAATAAATTCGCAGCTTGAGGTATCAGATAAACCTATAATTAAAGGTTTAGCTACTACGCGAACATTCACTAACCTAACAATAGGGTTAGGTTTTGGCATGGTAAAACTACCATAATTAGTGCTTGTTGGGGTTTGGGTTAATTCAGAAACAAAACCACTACCCCTATCCACTAAATATTCTAAACTATATTGTAAACTTGTTGCAGTGGTAGTAATTGGCAGTCCATTTACTTGCACCAAAGCATCACCAGCACAAATAGCATTTGGTGGAACAGAAATACTTAGGCCTGGATCAACTTCTGAAGCTGTAAAATAAAAAATATTACTACAACCTCCAGGCAAAACTATTTCTAACCTGTAATTTCCAGTTTCTGCTAGGTTAAATATAGATGTATCATCATCCATAGTATCTACAATCGAATTCTTAAGCGCTACATAATTACAAGCATCACCAACATAGGGGCAATTATTATCATTATCAGGTCTTGGACATGAGCCTTCTGTAAATTTTGACCAGGTTAGTTCCGTTCCATTAGGGTAAAAAATATTATTCCCAGTATCTGGATCAACATAATCTGCTGTAATATCGATAGCACCATTACACAACAAAAATTGTGTGACGATTTCACCATCAACACTACAAGGTTCCAATTTAGTTCCATTTAAAGCTGGATTATTAAAGGGACTGAATGTAGAAAGTGTTGGATCAAAAATTTCTACATCAAAAGTTTGCGTGATATTCAAACAAGGACTATCTGTTTTTTCAACAACAATGTATCTTCCTGTTTCGGTAACTACAATTTTATTTGGGTCTGTATCTAAATTAGTTTTTGACAGAATCAATACTCCGTCATTTGGATTATTACTGGTTGAACCTTCGGGCAACTTAAACCATTCGTAACTTAAAAAACCTAGTCCAGCTTCTAATTCTTGTTCGCTACCACACAGTAAAACAGAATCTGTAACATCTTGACATTGTTCTTGGTCAGATAAAAATATACTAGGTTCAGATGCTAAGGCCCCACAAGTATCATCAAAACTTGGTACACTCTTAGAATCGAAAGTGTTTGTATTTAACACTCCTGTATAACTTGTAGTGGCAATATTTTTAACGACGTTGTTACAAGCATTACGCAACTCACTACATTGGGCAACTACTTGTACTTTAAATTCTATTTTAACTTCATTTAAACACGGTCCTGGAGAACTTGGTGTGCCACAATCTAAACCTGTTAAGTCTGGTATACCAATACTAATATTATCTGTTAAAAATGTTAAGCCTGTTAAATCGTCGATAATAGGTTGCCCAGGAGTAACAGAAAAATTTGTGGGTGTAAAACCATCATAAGCAAATGAACTTGCATCCAAATTGGTATTAATAGGTATTAAGTCTTCCAGAACTAAATTTGTTGCTGTGTCATTACCAATATTTCGAACCGTTAAGCTATAAATTATAGTATCACCTAAATTTACTATTGCTGAATCGGGAAATTCATTTCCATTTCTATCAAAAAATCTTTTTTCCACAATAACATTAGGCGCAACAATTTCTACTGCAAAGGCATTAAAAAAGTTACTATAACTATCTTGATTTGTATTTAAATACATTCTAGCCGTAGTATCTGTCATACCTCCACCTACAGCAGTTCCATTATTTAAAATCCTATTGTTTGTATTTACTATTTGAAAATGATCCGTATCATAACTTAATGTGTTTTGCGAATTTGGGAACCTAAAGTTAGTATCACCTGCTAAATTAGTTATGGTACTATTAAAAAAGTTTCTTGAATTATCGGGTGTTGAATTTTCTGAAAGGGGCCTAGCCGATGTAGGAACATTAGCAGGGTCTAATGGCCCTACTTGTGGGAAATTAACTTTTGAAGACTCTGTTTCAATTAAAAACTGATCGCCTCTTAAGCCTCTATCACCTTCCAATGAAGCAGCTCCAATCCATGCTTTTATTTCCCCATTAGGTATCGTATTAAAATTAGGTAAATCGAAAGCTACAGGAGTATCATTAAAATTTATTGAGGCAAAACCGTCAAAAAAGTAAATGTTTTTTGATGTTACAGATGGTGTTGGATCTTCGTAAATTACTGCTAAAGTCCAACCTGCAGCTAAACCTGCGGCAGCTCTGTACCCCGTTGAACCCACTACATTAGCTACCGTCCAAAAGCCATCTATTTCAACATTATTAGCTTCTAAACTCTTAAAAAGTGACGTAACATCTGCCTTACACACATAAGCATCTCCTTGGATCCTTTTTTGAGACACTGGGCTATCCCATGGAATAGTTCTGTTATAAAATGAACCCACTTGCCCATCGATAAGCACCTCTGTTTGTATTTGTACACCATTAGGGTTAGATGTGCCAGCAGGATTAATGCTTATATCATAATATTCAGTTCCATTTGGAGGTAAAATTTTTATTTCGGTATAATCTTCGCAATCAGAACCACAAAAATTAGTTCGAGGAGTTGTTAATGATCCATCACGAGAATCGAATGTATTACCCAAATAAAAACCTGACCAATACAAGTATGCTTTAACAACTGTAGCACAATCAATATTTGTATCTAATCTTGCCGCACTTGAACTGAATGTTCCTTGATTACTAGCAGAAAGTGGAGACCCATTAACATTAGTTGTTCCGCCATATTCAGTTTGTGAATTACCCAAAGCAGGGTTAAAAATTGCTGAAAATCGAGAACCTGGAGCCCTATCACTATCAATATCAATGTAAGCTCTATTATAATCTTCTCCTATATTTCTATCAAAACCATTACTTAATAATCCATTATAGTCATCGTTTGGATTGTAATTTATTAAAGCTGTAGCATCTGCATTTGGAAAAACACCTTTTACACCTAATATACTGTTACCAGTGATAGCCATGTCTCCCTGTATGGTTTCATTAGCTACAGTTTTAAATTTTATTAATTCTCCTTTTGCTTGAGAAAACAAATTACTAGCTGTAAGCAAAAAACAAACAAGACTAAATATGTATAGTTTATTGAATTGTAGTTGTTTTTTCATAGTAATTACCTTAAATTAGTTATTAACTGATGAATTATGCTAGTTCTGAAATACTACTATTATGTATTTAATCCAAATACTTTTAACGTATTAAGTAAACAACATAACGATTCTTTTTACTCACAAATTTTAAAAAAAAATTGAGTCGCCTTAAACTGATTTTTACTCTAATAGTGCGTTTTACAAAAAAATAAAAAGCACAAGTGATTAAAATACAGAATGTTAAATTTTACAAAAAAAATATTTCATTACTAAATTCACGGAGTAACGTGCATTTATGGTAATTATTATACTGGAAGTCAAAAAATAATAAACTTTATATCCACAATTTTTTAAGCTTTTTTGAAGAATATTTTTACAAATGAAGGAAAAATCCTTCATTTGTTAATGCTCTCTTTAATTTTTAAATATGTCATATACTTTTGTTTAAAATTAGTTGCTTTCAAAAACAAGCTTATCTAAAAAAGAATATTTAAAAATATAATTAACAATATAGCAATCAATTATAACAATACTTTAACTTTAAAGTATTGTTAAATCTACTACGTAATAACAAAAAGCCGAAGCAAATTTTATATTGCTTCGGCTTTTTGTTATTACGCATCATCATTTAAAATGCTACAATACTGGTTAAAAGTATTTATATTTCAATTTAGTAGGTACAACCACATGTACTCTTCTTACAACCAAAATCAATTCCTAAACTAAGTAAGTGCGAACCGCTATTGTCGGTACCAGATACTTCGTTTACATTGGCTTGATACCCGTAAGCAAAGTAAAATTTAGCCTTTTTAATACCAATCATTGGCGAAACAGATAAAGGTTTAAAATCTTGATCTACAATGCTACGCACAGAAATTCCACCCCACAAATAGCTGTCTTGAAAAAATTTACGTACCTTAAAATTAGTATCCAATGTAGAACGCTGATCACTTGAAAACTGACGGTAAAGCACCGAAGGCTCGAATTGTAATTTTTTAAACACATTTTCAAAGGTAAACCCTGAATACACATAATAATTTGTCAAATTACCTGGTTCATTTACACTAAAATCCTCTAATGGTTTATTTAGTAAATTAATAGCATTAAGGGTTACAAAAAAGGTTTTTAAACGGTATAACACACTGGCATCAAAATTATGATCCACCGTATTAATATCACCTGCTGCTGCCAATAATGGACGGTTAAATTGCGAAGAATCGATATTAAACTGCGTATACTTATAACTAATACCAAAAGACAAATACTGCCTAGAATACTCGCTTAAAGTTAAATGATGAGCAAATGAACCTTGAAACCCTTTTTGAGAAGTTGCTCCATTGCTATCATTAAACAAAATTGCCCCAACTCCAGATCTGTTAGCGATACGCCCATCTATAGATAAAGTTTGCGTACTTGGCGCATCATCTATACCTACCCATTGTTCAAATCCTGTTCCTCTAATTTGCCAACAATCGCCAATACCAGCATAGGATGCAGATATTAAAAATGGATTATCGGTAATGTATTGATTAATAATTGGTAAGTTAAATTCTTGTGCATAGGCACCGAACCACCCCAAGAACATCACTGTTATGTATATAATGTGTCTATTCATCTTTATTATTGTTTGCGGTATAATGTAAAGTGCCCTGTAAATTCTCTTCCTTTATCGTCATTTAATTTAATTAGATACCAATAATCACCAGATGGCATATTGGTTCCTTGATATGTACCGTCCCAACCTTCGCCATTTCTACGTTGTTTTACACCTATAAGTTCTTCAAGTAATCGACCGTATCGATCAAAGACCATGACTTCAATATTTTCAAATTCTTCAAAAACAACTTCGCCGCTACCTCCGGTAGTTACTGTTGTTTCACCCGTACTAATTGAACTAGTAGTAGTTCCTCCAGTCACCGTAGCACCAATAATTACACCTCCTGTGGTAATTCCACCTGTAGTGGTTCCACCTTCGGTAGTTCCATTGGTAATAACAGTTCCTGTCATGGTGCCTCCTGTGGTAATTCCTCCATTAGTAGTTCCGCCTGTTGTAGTTCCTCCTAGCAGCGTTCCTCCTGTAACAGTACCGCCTGTTGTAACTGCTACCGAACTACGTGTTACTGGCCCAGAATTATCAATAGTAATTACCGAGGTAGTTACTCCAATAGACGTTCCACCTGTGGTAGTTCCTCCTGTGGTTGTGCCACCTGTAGTTTCACCTCCAACAATAGTATTGTCAATTACCGTCCCTCCAGTGGTAGTACCCCCTGCAGTAGTTGCTCCTGAGGTTACCCCTCCAGTAGTTTCACCCGCAGTAATTACTGTAATTGTTGTTACTCCACCAATTACAGATACATCAGCAAAAGTTGGTATGGGTTCATTTCCTCCAGAAATAGTACCTCCTGTAATAACTCCATTTGAATTTACAGTTCCTCCAACTATAGTGGTATTACTAATTACCGATACCGCAGAAATTCCAGCTCTAGTAGTTGTAACCGTAGTAGTACCACCTGTGGTGACTCCGCCAACGGTTGTTCCTCCAGTGGTTACAATTACTGTGGTTGATATTAATTGTCCTTCAGGCGAATTTACAGTAATATCATCAGGATACCAGGTATTAGTACCAGGCTCTCCACTATCTGGATTAAATACATTTGGAATATCTACATCCATAAAATCTAATGGGATACCCGCAGCAAAATCAAAACATTCTGTATTAAATTTATCCGACACTGTAAATGTATACCATCCCCCTTGAGTAATTTCAAAAGTACCATCGGAGTTAATTTCAATTTCTTCAGCAAAATTCATATCATCTGTAGCATTTCTTACAAATGATCCTGTAAAAATATAAGGATTAGCATCACCGTCAGCTACTCTACCACCAACTGCTGCCAACTGATATACATTTATATTATTAGTGGCTTGTGGTACATATGGTGCAAACACACCTGCATTAGTCGTAATATCTCTATCAAACTGCACCTTTGTAAAAGGCGCTAATGGCTCCAAGCTAGTTAATATATCTGATGTACAGAAAACACCAGGTCTAACTTCATAATTTAATACAATTGTATATTCACCATCTCCCACTCCTAAAATTTGATTACTACCCGGATTAGACATAAATACAGCACCGTCAGTTGTTCTAGTTGCTGTGTAACTAATCAACGAAGCATCTAAATCAGTATTTTCATTATCTAATAATATCGTATATGTTCCAGCCACTGCACCTGTAATTGGACAATCAGGAGTAGCCTCTGCTGTAAACTGATTTAAATCTGGTGTGTCAAATCTAAATCCTAATAACTTCGCCTCACAAATTAAAAGGTTTGCACCTGTTTGCCTGTTACCTGAATCTACTACAAATACCTCATAATCCACTTCACTACTCAAGCCTGTTAAATCAAAAGCATAAATGTTATTCCCATTAATGTCTGTGCTTGTTGGTGTATCAATAATATTTGCATTTCCAAAAATTGTAATAGGATCTGGTTCTGGATCATTATCCTGATCTCTATTTTCTACAATTTCATAGTAATAAGGAGGTGTTCCAAATTGGATTTCAAAAGTAATCATACCATCATTATCACCTCTACAATCAGGGCCCATTCTTGTTAATTCGGTAAACAGAAGCTCTTGTTTATTCTCAATAGTTTCCAACCCTGGCATCACATTACATCCCGTTCCTAAATCACTAATTAACACGCGGTAATCTGCAGGAGCCAAATTCATAAATTCTGCTACATTCTGTCCCACTGGAATATTGAATGATACTCCTTGTAAAATATCAAATATTGATGATGGATTTATCGTGTTGTCAGAAATTTCACTTCCAGTTACTCCTGCTTCTGGAATAATGGTTACCGTATACGGACCAACTCCATTTGTAGTATCAAGTGTTACCGTAATAATACCATCCTCTTCGCCTGCACATGATATTTCGGCAGCCTCAGAAATAAAGCTAAGTGGCTCTCTTTGATTAATTTCAAAGGTACGGTAAGCTGGTGTACACATTCCTTCAGAAGAAACTTTATAAGCATAAGTTGCATTTGAAGGTAATCCGGCAACTGTATTGATATCTACTAAGTCAAAGAATTGCGTATCGTTTTCTCTTCTTGCCTCTGGAGTTGTTGCCCCATTAAGTGGTCCTAAAATTTCTGTAAAGCTTCCGCCAGAAGGGGTAACAATAAATAATTCATAGGTATACTCTGGTAAACCTCCACTTACAGCTTCTAATAGCACCGAACCTGTTTCACCAGGACATAAAAGATCTGTTGTAGCAATAATACTAAAGTCAATATCCTCTGGAGAATCGCCCACATTTATGGTTGTAAATGCCTCACATCCATTCGGATTGTTAGTTACACGTATGTAGTTAGTTCCAGATTCCAATTCGAAAACTGCAGCTGCAGTTCCAACTACTGTAGTTGTTTCGACTACCGTTGGTGTAGTTCGTAATGGATTAGCACTCAATAAATCTACCGTATATGATGTTCCAGTTCCGCCAGAAGCAGTAATCTCATACTGTGCCGTTCTTACTGGTACACCTCCACGAGTTGCTCGACTATCATCACAAGTAATATCAATAATTAATTCTCTTTCAATACTAATCGGTGTTGGTTTTTCAACGGTAACAACAGGTGTTGAAGCCGCTATACATCCATTAGCATCTCTTACTGTTGCCACATAATAATTTGGTGTTCCAGGCTCACCTGCTTGCACATTATTAAACACTCCCGTAACTTGTGGTCCTTGAACTACTACAGGATCACCTCCACTTGCATCCGTTCTTGTTAAGGTATATTGTATACTTGCTAATGGCGCAGCAGGAACTGCTCCCATCATAGCTGTTGCAGTCAATGTTGCTGAATCATCTGGACAACTCACAACCACATCAGCCATTAATGTTACCGTTGGATTATTTGGCGTGGTAATTTCGATAGGTATCAATGGTGTAGCTGGTACACAATTTTTACTATCTCGAATAGTCACCGTATAGGTTCCATCTCCTAAATTCAAGTCAGATGCAAAGAACCCATTAGTATTAGTAGCTATAATTGTTGCTGGCGCTCCAGCTTCTGTCAACTCATAAGTAAATGGTGGCGTACCTCCCATTGCTGAAACTCTAATAGTTCCAAACATATTTACACAGGTAGGCTGAATCACCTCGTCCTCCGATACGGTGATTGGTGTATCTGGTCCAGTAATTTGAACCCTATCCGTAGCCATACATAATGGCAAGGTACTCAAAGGAGCTCCGGTAGCATCTGCTACTGCAGTTACATCAATTCGGTAAGTTCCTAAACTTAGATTCGCTGCTGTTGAAGTAACATTTGGTGTATCAACTGTTGCTGTTTCAATAAGGGTTGCTGGCGTAGCACCTGAAGCTTCTTGCGTAATTGTGTAGGTAAAGAAACCTGTATAGTCCACTACATCAAAACTAATCGTGCGCTGATCTTCTGGACATTCTAAAGTATTTCCAGTTCCTAACACTAAAAGCTGGTCTAAATCTCTTACTTCATAATCAATTTCATCGGAACAACCACTCACGGTATTTCTCACCACAAAGGTATAAATACCAGCCCCTAATAATTCAGCTTGGGTAAATGTATAGGTTAAAGTACCAGGTGCCAGTGTAGTCGGTCTAACCGTTCCAACTGCTGTTGCTGTTCCCGAAGTATCTGTGTGTTCTACTAAAACAAACTCATATTGATCTGTTGTCAATCCAGTAACATCCACTTTAATTTCCTGATCTAAACAAGTATAAAAAGAAGCTGTCTCATCAATACTTACCACAGGTTGTGTAAATGGTGTAATAATGACATCCCTACTTGGTATGGTATTACATGCTGTATTTCCGCTATCGCGATATTCAATTGTATATGTGATATCCCCAGTTGGACTTGCATCCACAGGAATGATTACATCAATAGTTGTTCCTGATGCTATTGGCATATCGGAACCTACAATTTCTGTGAACTCATTAATCACTCCAGGTATTCTATAGAAATAAGGAGGTGTACCTGTACCTACCCCTGTGTTCGCATTTACACTAATCGTGATAAATGGCCCTCTCACGTCTGGTGCACATGTTCCTGCTGTTGGTGTTTGAGAAATATTTCCACCAGTGAATGCTTCTGGTTCTGTAATTTCGGTAACTGTATTTGCCGTTAAACAATTTAATGTTCCATCCAAATTCACTACAAAATCCACATAAAAACCAGTTGCTAATCCAGTAAACACATTTTCATTAGGTGTTGCCGAAGCTGTTTGAACTACACCAGCTCCTGGCGCATTTGCTGCTACTGCCGCAGCTGCAGCTGCTTGTGTTGGATACCTAAATAAACGATAACCTAATGGCGCATCACCCGCATCTGGTGTTACTAGGTTTAGTGTGATACTTCCATCTGTATCTCCATTACAAGTAATTTGACTTACTGTTGGTGGGGCTAAACTTGAATTATTAATCGCTTCTTTACGTACAGGATCCGAAGTCACCATACACATTGGCGCTCCAGTAGTTGCTCCGTAATCATCCGTTACTTTTATTGTATAAAAAGTATCTACAGCTAAAGCTGCTCCAGATGCACTTCCTGAAAAGGTAACATTATCAACTGCTATGGTTTGACTATTGATTGCCGTTGTATTTCCTGCTTCAAACAACTCATAAGTCAAGTTTCTTGTTCCAGTAAATCCTCCTGTAACTGCTGCGGTTATAGTAGTAATAGTATCATCACATTGTACATCGCCTAATTCAGCTACTATGCTTAAGGCATCAAATACTGTTATTGAATCACTATTATTACAATTATCTTTATTAGCTACGGTTATCGTAAATGTACCTCTTGGTACTTCTAATTCACCCGTAAGACTTAAACCTGTTGGAATAGATCCAGATACTGCTCCTGGTACTGGTCTGTTAGAATTCAATAATGCTTGTGTTGTTATTGATGTTCCATCATCTATAGTAAATGTATACGGCTCAAAAGCTGGGTCGTAATTATCAACACGCACATTTACGGTAAAACTTGGCCCATCTTCGCACTGATCTATACTGAATTCTGGATCTATTATTAAGTCTGGTGTTGGATCATTAGCAATAGTAAATGCTGTTGCTGTTGGAGTACATGTAGTGGTATCTGATACCCAAAGTACCCAATCCAAACTCGTTCCTGTAGCAGTATCAATAGTTATAGGTGTGGTCCCGTCAAAAGTAAAGGCTCCTGCCACAGGTGGTGTTGTGGTATCTGTACCCGCGACTACTGCATAACTATAAGGCATAATTCCACCCGTAGCACTCACTTCAATTTCAACATTAGTTGGTCTATCGCAATTTACTGATTGCTGACTATCTACTCTTGGCATACCCAATGGTGCTGCCGTAGTAATCGTAAAGGCTTGTGAATCCCCACAAATATTACCCGATTCGGTAACACGTACGCTATAATTTACGCCTGCACCTAATCCAGTCACTGTACCCATTCCTGTTCTAACACCTGTACCAGGCACATTAATTGGCGAACCTGTACCTGTAGCAATTACTGTGTTGGAACCATCCAACACTTCGATATCAAAATCTGTAGCCGTTGAACCAGCATCGGTTTCAAAGGTAACTTCGATACTTCCAGAATTTGGTAAACAACTCGATTCTGGTACCGTACTCACATTGGTAATATTCAATACTCCCGAAGGTGGTGTGGTGTATTCTCTTTGCGCAATACATCCACTTCCACCACTATCAAATACAGAAATAGTATAGGTCGTATTGGCATCCAAACCTGTAATAGCATAAAAAGTATCTGTTACTGCAACTGGTGTTGTTGGTGCAAGTACAAAGAATGATGGAAAATCTGCATCCCCAAATCTGTGTATGTTATCACCGCCTGTAGTATTTGTAGTTGGATTAATAAAACCAGCTACTGTATTTTTAGGATCGGTTATCGTTATGGTTCCTGTATTTCCTAATACTGAAAATACCATTTGTGTCCCTACTGTTGGTGAGGTACAATCAATATCAAATGTAGCATCTGTTAAGGTTAATGGTGTAATCGTTTCAATAGTTAAATTATCAATAACCACAGGCGCACAAGGGTTCGCATCGGTAACCTCAATACTATAGGTACCTGCTTCTAACATTGGGAACGAAACCGTTCTATCAGGAATCACTTGTGTTCCTAAATTTGCTCCAGTATTATCAAATAAAGTATAGGTAAATCCAGACCCTGAATTGTCACCACCTACAATAGTAATTTCAATTGCACCGTTATTTGTACTAGGTACTCCCGCTGAACAGGTGATGTCTGTTATCACTGGCGTTCCACTCAATCTGATCGATCGATCTTCAATAGTTACCTGACCATTAAATTCACAGCCTTTAGCATCACGTACAATATAATCGTAGGTACCACCTATTTCAGTTAAGGTATTTCTTGAAACATATGTTGTTCCATTATCATAACTATAGGTATAAGGAGGCATTCCTCCAGCAGGAGTTATGGTTGCTACTCCCGAGTCACCCACACATAAAATATCTGTAGCGGTTGCCGTTGCCGTTGGCGCCACAGGGAAATCAAACACAAAAGGATCTAAATTCAACGGACAATCATTTCCATCAAATACTCTAAATTGGAAAAACACGCCATCTTGCGTACTATCTACCATAAATGGGAAGCTACTTGTATAAGGAATAAAAGCTCCTAAAGTAGTTGGGCTTGAACCTTGTGCTACTTCAAAACGATAAGTTCCTGTTCCTGTACCCCCTTGTACAGTAAAATTATACGTTCCGTTAGATCGTAATTGTGGCATAGCTGCCGGTACTATACAATCTGGTTCTACTCTACTAATTGGACCATTTAATGACAATGGATCATTTACCGAGAATGGAATTACAAAAGGACAACCATTCGCATCTACTAATTCATATTCGTAATTACCCGCAGCAGTAACTACATCAGTTATTACTGTTTCTCCTGCACCTAAAGTAATAAATGCTGGTGTGGTAGGTGTTGCTCCTACTGCCGTGTCTACTCTTCTATATCTATACGGTGGTGTTCCACTAGTAATTGCAATTTCCACTTCAGCATCAGCGGTAGTCGTACCATTTGGCAAACAAACCGATCCTGTATTTAATGTTGCTGCTAATTGCGGTTGCGGATCAACCATCACATCTTTTACCGTATCACAAGTATTGGCATCAAGCATTGTTAATTGGTAGGTAATTGCTGTACCTCCAGGCACTGTTGGTGCTGGCACATTAGCAAATACTCCTGTAGTATTGGTAAAATCTGGATTAGCTGCGGTTGCGGCATCATCCAAATTAAAGGTATAATTCCCCATGGCATCTGGTGTCCCAGAACCCGAAACGGCATTAGCTACAATAGTTACCGTATTGGATACACAATCATAGGCTGTTTGACTAAACGTAAAGTCTGGTAATGAATCTGGTTCTGTAATCGTAAAGTTTACCGTACCTGCAAAAACATCTCTTCGACTATCCGATTTATCAACAATACTAATCGTATAACTCCCTGGAGTCAATCCTGTTTCGCTAATTGGTGAAGTAGTTTGTCCAGTTACCGTTGTTGTAGTACTTGGCGTTCCACCAGTTATGGTATAATCAAAAATGAAAGGATCACCATCTGCTCTTGAAATAGCTATACTTACTGTTCCATCTGCATCTCCTGTACAATCAATATTCGTTGTCACTGGATTACCTACTATTAATGGTGGTGGTAATGGTACTGGTGGTGGACATGGAGCAATTTCAACGGGTATACTTATTGGATCACAAGTTGTACTTGTATCTCTAATTAACACATTATAGGTGGTTGGAAAATTACCATCCGACCCCACTAAAACTTCAATCATAGTACCCACTGCTGGTAAAGCCGTTTCCGAATTTATCACTCCTGGAATAGTGTATACATATGCAGAAGTAGGCTGTGCTAACGAAGTTACCGTAATTTCAATTTCGGCACTAAAATTATTCGCATCATCTAAGTCATCACATTTCCCATCTACGCCTGTAATGGTAAAATTGCCTGGAGTAGTGTTTACAGGGTTTTCTAAACCAATTTCTGCACCTGTAATTTCACAATTTCTACTTGTAGCAATTAAAACTGGTACATAATACACAGGCATACCTTTTAATTGCGTAAATAAAGTGGCATCCAAACCGTCAACTGTAGTTACCAGTGTTCCTGCCGAAGTCACATTCGAAGCTGTAATAGCAGCTTGAGCGTCGGCTTGTGTTGCAAATTCATATAATCGATACGTTAATGGAGGCGTATCACTAAGTACTGAAACATCAATATTAAGTTTAATTTCACCATCCGCTGTTCCCTCACAACTAACCGGTTGCGTATCTGGAGTTGTTAACACTGGGTTTGTAATGGCTGTTTTACTATCAGAATCACTTACAGCACAAAGTCTTGGCGCTGCTGCAGAAGGATCAAACGTATCTGTAACACGAACTTCGTAAGTAATTCCAGCTTGTAAAGCTAATACGGGGCTACCCGTGCCACTAGTAAATGTTACCGAAGTACTCGCTGTGGTTTGTGTGGCTAAAATTGTTGCAGGACTAGCGGCATCTACCAACTCGTAAGTTAAACTTCGGGTAGGCACTCCTGCAAAACCATTACTAACATCAGTTGTAATTGTTGCTATTTCATTCGCACAATCGGGTTCTGCTAAATTTGTATCCACTACCAAACGCTCAAATATTCTAAAACTATCCGTATCGGTACACGTAGGGTGTAAGCTTCCTGCAACTTCAACCGTATAAGGCTGTCTCGAAGTTACTTGGAACGTACCCATTAATTCTGTAGCTGTAGTTCCCGTAGTGGTATATGTTATGGGCGAACCATTAACACTTAAATCATAAGTTTGAGTTACTGTCGGTCTAGGGTTAGGATCGTAATTTTCAATAGTAAAGTTTACTGTAAATGGTCCTGTCTCATTACATTCATCGGCACTAAAAGCTGCTACATTTAATATTGGAGCTGGGTCTTCTTCAATGGGTACATCTAAAGGACCTGAAACACATCCATTAACATCCTTAACATATACATCAACTTCACCACCCACAATACGAGGATCATCAATAGCTATACTAAAACTACTCGAAAGCGGGAAACTACTTGCTGCATTTGGTGCAGCAGCTCCATTCGCAATTACTCTGTATTCATAAGGAGGCTGACCCCCAGATGTTCGTACTTCAATTTGTGCATCGGTGTTACAGTTTGCATTTACATTATTTACAATAAAAGGTCCTTCTAGTGGTGTTGCTCTACCTACATTAAACTCCTGAGTAGCATTACACACACTACCTCCAGTAACTTGTTGTACTCTAATTCTTAAAATACCCTCAGGAATACCTGTAACGGTAGCTTCATTATTTGTTGCTGTTGCAGAAGTTACGACTACTGTTGGTGTAGGACTTACTAAAGCCCCATCAGAAACTCTAAATACCTCTATGTTAAAATCTTCTCCTACACTTGTAAGGTCGCTTACATTAAAATTAACTGTTACTGAACCTGAATTAGGATTACACGCTCCAGTTGGTGTAGGTATAAGACTATTTATAGTAACGTTTGGTGATGGCTCGGGAACAGTTGACGAAGATGATGAACATCCTGTAGCATCATCAATTACTCCTATTGAATAAGAAATATCAAAGTCTAGGTTTGATATTCTATATACAAATTCTGCTGGGTCGTATCCAGGTGCAGCAATTACTTCAGCAGGTATATTTACTATCGGGAAATCCGAATCACCACTTCTCGCTATATTATCACCAGGAGCCGATGGGAATACATGACTAGCAACATCCAACGAAAAAGGAGAAATTCTAAATAAATCAGGATTTGCTAAGCCCATGATGGCTTCAATTTGGAAAAACACGGTTACTCCATCTACACAATTTGCTAAGGTTCTAATTCTAGTAATATCCACCCTTGGCGTTGGTGGGATTATAAATTGAATAGGATTTTCATTAGTACAATTATTGGCATCCGTTACTCTTATAGAATAACTTCCAATATCTAAATTATTAAAGGTTACCGTTGTTCCTAAACCTGATTGAACATCAAGACTTGTACCCATGTCATTAAACAATTCATAGGTATAGTTAGCTGTTCCACCAGAGATGGTTAATTCAAAACTTCCTAAGGTTACTGGATCACAATTTACAGGAGTGATATTTCTACTCACTTCAACAATAGGATCAGGTGCTGTAATATTTGTGGTACCAGCCACCGTACATTGCGTCACTCTATTTCTAATTACATAATTCACGGCAACGGTACCTACCACAGTTATGGCTTCATTATTTCCGTCTTGATAGTTTGTACCTCCATCAAAACTATACTCGTATGCGGTAACGGGTAACGTACCTGCGGGTATTAATGTAATAACCGAATCATCACCACTACAATTTACTGGTGTAGTGTTATCACTTAACACAACAGGTGCTTCTGGATAGGTAGGTGTAAATGTAATTGGCGCTGCAACAGCACAATTACCTCCATCAATTACATTAATTTCAATAGTATCTCCATTAAAACTATCATTAAAAGCAAATACTGGAGCTGTAGCTGTTCCTGAATTGGTTACTCCCGAAGCATCTGTACCTCCTGAAGTATTTTGTAATACATAGGTGTATGTACCATCACCACCTGCAACATCAAAACTGATAGATGCTCCTGTATTGGGTACCGCTCCTGCTGGTCTACAATCTGGTTGATTTTGAACAATATTTGAAACTGTTAAAGGCTCGTTAATTTCTATAGTTATAGGTAGTGGACATAATTGATTAGCCCTATCTATAATTTCTATTTCATATGTTCCAGGGGCATCATAAACAACCGTAAACTTTGTTCCCATTATATTATTAACTCTTGTTTCACCTACTCTTCTATACCTAAAAGGAGGTGACCCTGATAATATATCAATTACAATACTTGCATCAGTTGTCCCAGTATAGCAAAAATTAGATTCACTAATATTAATTTCAGCATCCAAATCTGTTGCAGGGTCAATAGTAACATCCACTGGATCTCCTATACATCCATTAACATCTCTGATGCTTAATGAATAAGTCAACGAAGTAGTTGTTGGAGTTGGAATTGAATTAAAATTTCTATCTATTTGAAAAGGAAATTCAACAACAGCTGTCGCGGGGTCATCTAACTGAAACTGATAAGCTCCTGGCACTCCACCAGAACCTGAAACCCTAATATTAAATTGTTTCGTAGCACAATTGAAATTTCCAGGTGTAAAAGTTACTACTGGCCTTGTTGCTGGCTCACCAATGCTAAACAATTCTGTTTCATCACAATTAGTTTGGGTATCCGTTACTACCAATTCATAATCCCCAACCGCTAAACCTGTAAATGATAATGCTCCATTTAGTTCGGCAGATACATTACTTATCTCGGTTCTACCTGCCGGTGTAACTGAATTATCTAATAGGGTAAGCACATAAGTATAGCCTACACTTGTGTCAAAACCTGACACACTAGTTGTTGCTGAACCATCCGTAGCTCCTTGACAAGTTGTATTAATTGTTGCAGGCTGCGTACTTGTAATACTAACCAATGGCTCAATGGTAACATCTATTTCTTCCACACAAAGAGAAATTGCACTTCTTGCCTCAATGGTATAACTTCCTTCTGGTAATTCAAACTCTCCGGTAGTATTATCAAATGTAGAAGTTACAGGAACTGGCGTTGTAGGTGTTCCGCTTGGATTCGACGTTTTAATGCGATAACCTTCAATGGTATCGCCATTATCAGCAGTGGCCATTACTTGTACCGTAGCGGTTTCTTTATCACAGGTTAATGTTGGATTTGTTGGAGTTCCAAAAGTAACTATGGATAATGGTGCAATCTCGACAGCTAATGAAGCTTCTGATAAACAACCATTCGCATCTTCAACAATTAAAGTATACGATCCTTCTATTAAATTTTCAAAAGCCAAACTCGGGTCTGTACTTGTAGCAACTTGTATAGGATTAGGCGGGTTAGTTGTATCCAAATCATCTCTAAACAATCTAAATTCCGCATACGGAGTAGCTCCACCCACATCAACCGCTGCTCCACCGCTAATACTTATAGTTCCTCGGGTGGTAGCTTGGTTTTCACATGTATAAGGCGTAGCCGTAATTACCGGAACACTTAATGGATTTGCTGCATCTATCGTTACTGTTATGGGTTCCGACGGACACTCATCTGTCGCATTGGTAATATCGGTCACAATAATTTCATAATCCCCCGAAGAAAGATTGGTAAATAAACGATCAGCTTGCCTTACATTTAAACGCGACGCATCAAGTGTTGCTGGTCCAGAAATTAGTTCATACACCAGACTAGTTCCCGAAGGATAAGCCGAACCATCTGCTTGTTGTGGCGTCACCGAAATACTTCCATCAGTATCCCCATCACAGTCAATATCTTCTACTACATCTTCTGCTAATTGAATACCTTCATAAGCTGTAAAGGTATTTGTGAGTGTAATAGGCACATTAGTACAGGTACTTGAAACAAATACAACCAATGAAAACTGATCAAAACTATCAATATCTATATAATTTGTACCATCATCTGGTATTGATGAAGGATCTCCTTCGGTTACAGGTGCTGGTTGTTGACTTATATCGTTTATTTGTAATGTTGTTGATGCGCCTGTACCTCCGATTATACGTGTAGTAGTATTGGTTGTAGTATTTACCGCATTTAAATCAAAGTTCACTGTACTTAAATCAAAAGTTGGATCAGATGATGCAATGCTTATTAAAATTTCACCAGGCGTACATGTAATTTGCTTTTGTATAGAATAATTAGCCGTAAATGTTGGCAATGGACTAGTGCTTATTGGACCTGCTTCAACCTGACATTGAGATGTATTTAATGCTACCGTAGGCAATGAAGCTGCCTCACTATTGGCAAAAACTCTTATCTTATATTCAATTTCAGGATCAACATTGGTAAATGCAAACTGTCTGTTGGTTGTATTTTCAGTAGCCACCACCACATCATCTGCTAAACTAGGTGTCCCATTGGTATTAATCAATTGGAAAAAATAATTTGGCAGCCCTGGATTAGCTCTTACTAAAATATCTGCCAACGTATCATCAAAAGTGGTAACGGGCTGATCTACTCCACATGAAGGCTCTCTACTAAATTCAAAAACTTCAATGGATGGATTCCCAAAACGAATCGTTTCATTAAATGTAAATGTACAGGCACTAGCATCGGTTCCAGGGGATAAATCTGGTGTTGCTGTAACTCTAATATTTACAAATTCTCTAAAAGGGGAAGGTCTATTAACAGTGAATGTACCATAATCAGCATCACTAGCCACTTGTGTATCCTGAGAAATAAAACTTGAGGCATTGTTTGGATCCTGTATTAGTAATTCCAATTCATAATCCACCCCTACACCAGCAACTGTTAACCCATTAACAGCCACTGTGGCATTTGTATTACCACATAAGGTACCTGTAGGCGTTGTTAATGATAAATTAGAATCTATTCTTGTAGTATTAAAATAAAAAATATTGGTACAACCACCCTCGGTAACGGTTAATCTGAAACTTGCTGTTTCATTAACTACAAATTGACTTGTTGAAAGGTCACTAATATCAACAGTTGATGATTGCACAGCCGTATAAGTACAGCCTGGGCCTATAAAAGGGCAATCATTATTACCATCAGGACGCGTACAACTTCCCACATCAAAACGCTCCCAAACTAAAGAGGTTCCGTCGGAATAGTTTGTATTTATGGTTAAATCTGTATTACATAATATAAATCTAGTAATCTGTTCCCCATCAACAGAACATGCATCTTGACGTGAAGGGTTTAATGTTGTATCTTCAAACGGATTGGCAATTAATTCCGAACCATCGACTACATTAAATGTTTGACGCGAATTGGCACAAAGCGGCTCCCTGAGTTGATCAACAATATAATACCCCACTTCTGTTACTTCAAAACTATTTTCCGCTGGTGTAGTAGCTGTTGAAGTAAATCTACGCACTTCCGTCCCATCGGTAATATCAAAGTCGGCATCATCAATAATACCATTACTATTCTGATCTGCTATAGGTCCAGGTATAAAATACCATACATAGGTATCAAAACCTAAAGCTGCCGTTAGGGTTTGCGCTCCTGTACAAATTTCAGTTACTTGAGATTCACATCGCTCTCTTTTTTGAGTAATTTCAACTGTAGGTCCTTCAATAGGAGCTTCATCACAGGTACTATCAAAAGCAAAAGCACTATTTCTTTGATTTATTCTATTATCATTAAACCTTCCGTCAAATGAAGCAAAAGCTATATTTTCTACACGCTCTACACAAGCATTTCTATTTCCAGCACATTCCTCTACAATTCTAACTCTAAATCGTATAGTAACTTCCTGCCCACAAGCAGGATCTGCAATGGTAATACCAGTTACTGGATCACTTGGTTGATTGTTACAATCAAAGGCTCCAAGATCTGGTATATTAATTTGAATATTCCTTGTATTATATGTAATACCTGCTCTATCTGTGATGGTTTCATTAGTAATTTGCACATTAGGAACTGGCACATCAAAGCCTGAAAAATCACTAGCATCTGTAAATTGATTGTTTAATAACTCCGTATTACCCGGCAACAAATCTTCAAATAATATATTTTCCGCAATATCATTCCCTAAATTACGGATAGTCATTTCATAAATAATCTCTTGACCAAAATCTACAATTTCATTATTTGCCAACAATGCTCCAGTATCTGCATTTCTAGCTTGTTTTAATACTATTACATCAGGTGCAATAACCTCAACCGCAAATGCTGTAAAAAAGTTATAATAACTATCTCTATTAGTACTTAGATAAAATCTTGCTTGTGTATCAGTTTGTCCACCCGAAAAAGTATTCCCATTATTTAAAATTCTATTGTTATTATTAATCAATTGAAAATGATCTGTATCATAGCCTAACGTATTTGTAGAATTTGGCCATTTTAACGTATTTGCATTAAGACCGGTAATTGTACTATTAAAAAAGTTTCTACTATTGTCCGTGGGGCCTTCTCTTAAAGGTATTGCTGAAAGAGGAGGGTCATTTGGCCCTGATGTTCCTCCTCTAGGATTTAATAAAGTTGTTTGTGTTTCAATAGAAAAACTATCTCCACTAAGTCTCCTATCTCCTTCTAAACTTGCTGCTCCTAACCACGCATTAATAGGCCCGTTAGGTATAGTCTGGAATGTAGGTGTATCAAATGAAACAGGTGTATCTCCATTAGAAATAACACTAAAACCATCATAAAATGAAAATAATTTATTAGTTACAGATGGCCTTAAATCCTCATAAATAACTGCTAGTGTCCATCCTCCAGTTAAACCTTGTGGATTTCTTCTTCCAGTTGTAGCTCTCATATTTGCAATTGTCCAAAAACCTGTTACTGGATCTCCTGCATTTTGTAATGTTTCAAAAATTTCTGTTACATCTGCAATACAAACATATGGTTCATCTTTAATATTATCTCCTGGATTACCTCCTCCTGACGCTCTTGGTATTACATTATTGTATGGGGAATTTCGAAGTCCATCGATGATAACCTCGGCTTTTAATTGAATTCCATTAGGATTCCCAGTAGTATTGGCTGGGTTTGCACTAATATCATAGTAATTATCTGCCATGGGAGGCAATATTTTTATTTCTGTAAAATCTGCAACTACAACATTATCACTAGCACTACTGATAGTTCCTCCCTCGGCACAAGAATTTAATCTTTGTAAAAAAATATTATTATCTTCTCTACTTTCCCCTGAATAAGCTGCTGACCAATATAAAAAGGCTTTTTTAACAGTAGAACAATTTGCATTTAATTCTAAAAAAGCTGAGCTTGAACTAAAGGTTCCATTTTCATTTGCGCTACATGATGATGATGAATCGGGTGAACCAAAAGTATTTACAGATCCACTAAAAGTAGATTCAGAATTATTAGCTAAAAACCCATTACTAAACAGAGATTGCCTTCCTGGTGTATTAGGATCAGCATCTAAATTATTTCTGTAAAAGTTGTTACTATCTATGTCAATGTAACCTCGCCTTTGCCCTTGACCATTATTACTGCTTATATTAAAAGCATCATCAGCATTAAAGAAAGTACCATTAAAATCTCCCTGAACTCCCAAAATACTATTTCCAGTTATTGCCATATCACCCTGAAGTGTGACTTCTGAACCAGCTCTTGTTGTTAAAGGGATAACTTCTTGAGAATATAAATTCTGAACAAGTAGACATAATAATAAACTTAATAATTTACTATTTAATTTGAGTAAATGTTTTTCCATAGGTCAACACTTTTAAAGTTTGGGGACTTCAATTTACAACACAAAATTGTAATATGGTAAAAAAAATCTTACGAATTTATTCTTGATCTGAAGTTTTAACAACTTTCAGCTTAGTTTTTAGCAACACCTTGTTCTTTTTGTTTAGATCGATTAATTTTTCTGTTTGTCGATCACTAGCACTATTATCCGAAACAACCAGCGAGTTAATTACATCTAAAATATTTACATTAGATATCTCCATTTTAGGACTGATAAACAATTCTTTAAGAAAATAATCACCCTTTAAATCATCCGGTGTAAGCTCATTAAAACCCATACCATTGGAGTTAGAATCACTATCTCCAGATCCTTCTTGTTTGGTTGTTTTTCTTATGATTCCACCACCCTCTTTTTTTACTGTTGTGGTAGTACGTTTTAAAGCTGCTTGTACGGCTTTTCTTCTCTCTTCTTTTTTATCCTCATCCTTAAGCACTTTCGTTACACGCTTTAATTCGGCAGTGTTCTTTTTCTTGTCTTCTACTGTTTTTGTAACCTGCTTTAATGTAGCTTTTCTTTTAAGTGCCTCTGCTGCCAATCTGGCTTCTTCAGCTATACGTGCTTCTTCTGCTATACGTGCTTCTTCTGCTTTTCTAGCGGCTTCTTCTGCCAAACGTTTCACCTCGGCTATACGTGCCTCTTCAGCCAAACGAGCCTCTTCGACTAAACGTTTTTCCTCAGCTATACGTGCTGCCTCTTCTGCTTTTCTTCTCTCTTCTGCTATACGTGCTTCTTCTGCTTTTTTAGCTTCTTCAGCCAATCGTGCCTCTTCAGCTAAACGCTTTTCCTCAGCTATACGTGCTGCCTCTTCTGCTTTTCTTCTCTCTTCTGCTATACGTGCTTCTTCTGCTTTTTTAGC
>CANMLG010000036.1 GCA_947498765.1 uncultured Aquimarina sp. | reverse complement strand
TTATTTTTATGGTATTTATTAGTCCCTCTCTTTAGAATGTATTCCAAATGTTGTAAATGGCTAAATGAAGAACAACCGCTAAAACCATTCTATTTACTTTCTAAAACAATTATCGTTTTTGCTACTTATTTCTTAACTTATTGAAAATTGCCATGATAGTTACAGCATCTTAACAACACCTTATTTTGTAGTAGTTTCAAAAGGTTTTGTACGCTTATTTGTACATTTTAAATAAGGTTAAAATACCATTAGTACTCCTATAATAAAACAACCCCCAAAGCTTGCAAAAGCTTTGGGGGTGTTTATACTGTTGTCTCTATTATTCTAAAAATATGAACAAGTTGTTAAATTCTTAATAATTGTAAAGCTAAATATACGCCAAAAGGGAATATACCCCAAAAAACTAATTTATTAGAAGTAATATGCGTAATAAAATTAACTTTATTTCTCTTTATATATTTAATTTCAGAGTAAATAAAAATAAGAAAAAACCAAAAAGAAAAAAACATAAACATGTAGCTACTTAAAATAGCATAGCTTGCATAACTTATATCATAGCCCAATTGATTTATATAATAAGGCATCATCAATAAAAGAGGTAAATTTATTGATACTAGATTTGTTATTCTTATCTGATTAATTTCTTTCATTTTTTTCCAAACTTAATCTCTAAATAAAACTTGCTATAGTTTGGTCAACAGAATCATTGAAGCTATTTATTAGTTCACCTATTTCTTTTTTTATTTTTAAAGTAGGGATAGGTATTACAGGTCTATTAGAAAAATCATTAATTAATTTTTGAAGTTGACTATTAGACAAATTCTTATTAAGAATATTAACAACTTCAGACTTGAAAAAATTATAATCAATGTTATTTTTGATTTTATTCCAAACGCTATTTGAAATACCTTTATTTTCTTCTTTTTTAGAATCAATATAATTATTAGTGAACTCCACAATTGCAGTAGATACATTCAGTTTATTATAAACTTGTTCTGCTAAAGTTGCACTTTCCAAATTATTGAAAGTAATATTATTAGGTATTTTGTTATTCCCTAACATTTCATTTGTGTAGTTGACTAATAAAATTAGTACTACTATTATTTTTATATTCTTCATCTTAATTTCAGTTTATTTACAGTCATTTTCATTGTAGGGATGCCTTTTGCCATATTCTTTATTTTTATTAAAAGGTTTAACTTCTGCGCCAGGCTTTTCTTTAATAAAATTAGCTACTGTTTCCATTAGATTTTTCCAAGTATCATCTGCTAAATCAAAAGCAAAATCTCTCTCTCCAAATAAATCTAATCCTATATTAGCTAAAAAATCGATAGGAGTAGTTAATCTATCTGCCCCTCTTACTTCAAATGTAAAGGTTCCGTTTTGATTATCACGCATTTTAAACTGTCTATGACCACTAACAGGGTGACCCCAATGATTGAAACTAGTAACTGTTGTAAAAGTCCAAAACATTTCTTCTAAACTATATTCTGTTGCAATTACCGTTGCATTATCAAGAGGAGTTCTAAAGACCATAGCTGCGCCTGTTGGATTTGAAGAATTCCATGTGTTAAAATCTTCAGGTTCATATGCACTAAACTTTGCCTTATCTAAAATTGTATTTCCTCCACTTACAATTTTATCAAAGTTTTTTCTAATTTCTTCAAATAATTGTTGAGCAGAAACACCGTTAGGTAATTTAGTAATATCCAATTCATATAAATCTACATTTATTTCACCAGTACCATCTTCAATTTCTTGTATTCCAAATTCATTAAGGAATAAAATAGGAGGGGTTGTATTCGAATTAGGAATGTCAGCGATATTTTGTATTCTTTGAGCTATTTGATTTTTCACATCTTGAGATACTTTTTTATTTCTCAGATCTTTATTAGCACAAGGGTCATCTTTATCGAATGCTTTACATTCATTCTTAGGATCGGCTTTACTATCATCACAATCTTGGCCATTTACTTCAATTTTTTTCAGTTGAAGAAAAAGGCTAAAGGCTTTTTTAAATTGGTTTTCAATGA
>CANMLG010000035.1 GCA_947498765.1 uncultured Aquimarina sp. | reverse complement strand
ATTTGAACAAAGGGTTCAACTTTAAAAAAGTCAAACCCTCTATATTTTAAACTTACACATTTTAAGGGATAGTGTCCCTTTTTTACGCGTTCGGAGTAGCCTTCAAAAAAATAAGGGATATTATCTTCAATACCATTTTCGATACGCTTACCTACTTTTTCAATAGCTAGTAGAGCAATTTTAAAATTAGGCTCCCCTGTTACTAAAATTGGTTGTTCATATTGATCATACCAATAATATTTTCCTCCATAGTTTCTTCGTCCAACTTCTAAAATATAACTACCAGCTTGTGATTTTAGGTCTGATTTCATCTCTTTATCAACCTCATTACTATTTTGGTGAAATTGATCTAGTAACTCATCCAAAATAGCTAAGCTGGTTTCTGAATAATCTAGAGCACCTTCTAACATTTCATTGTAGGCATCCACAAGTCTATCAGCATTACTTGACACTTGTAATTCTAATGTATTATCAAGTGCTTGTTCTTTTTTATCCTTCTTAAAAAAATTAAATAATGACATAAATTATAACTAATTATTAAACTGACTCCAAATGCTCCACCAAAGCAATCTTTAGATCTTCGTAAATACTAAATAAAGATTTAAGTATTTCTTCTAAATCTTTCTCAGTTTTGTAGAACACTAAATTATATTTTTTTCTATCGAAAGGTATTCCAATTTTTTCTGGAATAAAATCTAATCTACCAAGCTGATCATCAAATCCTTTATTATTATAAATATAAAACAGGCTTTCAACTATTCCTTTTTTAAGAACTAAATTGAATTGTGTTTCCCAGTTATTTGTTTCTTCTTTGACTTGAAAAAAACTTCCATTAGATATGTATTTATAATCATATCCCATTTTTTTCATAACGCTCTCTTGAAGTGTTTTTTTAGAGTTGCTCATTCGTTTATCAAAATCATTGTACTCTTCACATATTTCTTGATAACGATTAACAAAATTAATTTTTTCAAAAACTGGTTTTAATTCCATGCTATTCAGCTAAATACTTAAGTCTTATACCTACGCCATGTTTCTTATTAAAGTCACGAAGCACTTTTTTAAATGTAGCACTATTTTCAAAAAATGTTTTATTAGAAATTTAATAATTAATCCCATAAAAGAAAATAATCACCTCCCTATAAATCCAGAAGAACATTATTGGAAGGCTAGTTTATTTTTACTCCCCATAAGTATGACTACTTTTTTATCCTTGCTAATCTTCTTTACTTTCCCTCCTGAAGAAATTATTACTAAAAACAAATAAACCGAAGCTTTTTAAACTTCGGTTTTCATATAACTATTGTTTTACACCCTGTGTACGAACGGAATGCAATTCCAGTCTATCATATCTGAGTGATAGAGTCTATTTTTTATCCAATATGGTTATTTCTGTTGGCATTATTTCTATGGCATCTCCACTTTCGCATCGTACACTTACTGACTCACCTATAGGGTGTAAACTTATTTCAAGTTTTTTGCCATTGCCAAGAATTTTTACAAATAAACTGCCATCTAATCCACAATCTTTTTTACCTCCATTAAAATTAAAAACATAGTTGTTTTGTTTGTCTAAATAATTACCTGATACAACGTAAGCATGATCATTTGGTAAACTAAGCGTGTTATCTATCTCTCTTCCATTAGCGTCTAAAACTTTGTACTTAAGTATTAAAAGATCTTGTTTTATTCCATAGCTTGTTTCAGATATTTCGTTAATTTTTATTTCATAAGTTCTTCCGTTTACAGACTTTCCTTTCCATGTTCCAATAAATTTATCCAATAGATTATTTACATCTTTTACATAAGTGTAGCCATTATTTTCTAAACCACCTTGCTTACCCCTCATATAATCAACTAATTTCTCAATAGGAAGTATTTTTTGAGAATGACAGTTTGCCGTAACTGAAAGTATAAAAAGGCTTAAAATTATTTTTAAATTTTTCATATTTATTCGCATTCTGATTTAATTACTTTTTTCTCATTACTACTAAGTGTCAACTCACTAATTTTTATTCTCCCTATATTACTATTTTGCAACTTAAATAAACGCAAGCCATCAATATTAACTTCTTCTTTCAAAAATTTTAAAAGACCTTTTTCTAAATTTGTTTTTTTAACTACATTAACATAAGTCTTATTTAATGTAGCATAATTGCTTTTTAATTTGGCTAAATCACTTTTAATTTCAGATTTATCTCCAGTGAATTTGAAAAAATAACTTCCAGAACTAGTTATTACACCTCCATAGACACTTGATAATTCAATAGCTGTTCTTCCTGAATTTATATTATCTAACAATCTAAAAAACTGAACAATATCCCCAGGAGAGAAGATTCTAAAAGGTTTTTCAGATTTTCCTTTATCATTAGTGAAATCATCTAAGTGTGTATGCAAATACCCTACCGTATTTATCTCTAAATCTCTAAAACCTAAACTATGTCCATTTTTTGCTTTTTTGAGAGCATCCAATTTTCCATTATTATCTTGTTTGTAACCAGATTCTTCTTTAAGATTAGTTTTACCTTTAAGTTCTTTAATTTTAGCATTTGTAATACTGTTACTTACTAATTTATTTAAAGATTCACATGGAGCTTTATTATCGGAGACACACTCACAATCATCATTATTTGAACTAGTAGAAGTTGCTCCACTAAGTATTTTGGCACTAGCTTTTTTGGCTTTAAATTGTTGTGTCTCAAATTCTGCATTAGTACAAACTCTAGTACATTGCTCCTCACAATCATTCTCTTCATCAAACAGACTATCGTTACAATCTTGGCCATTTACTTCAATTTTTTTCAGTTGAAGAAAAAGGCTAAAGGCTTTTTTAAATTGGTTTTCAATGA
>CANMLG010000034.1 GCA_947498765.1 uncultured Aquimarina sp. | reverse complement strand
TGGGGTAAAATATTTTTCTCTTCTAAGTAAAAGTGAATCTTTTCTGAGGTAGATTTATGATCTACTATATCAAAGTATTCTAATATCCTTTCTGGTAAAAAATAACGCGCTAATTCTATATTCAAGTGATCTGTTTTTAACTACAAAGATACATTTATCCCCAAGTTTTTAGCTTGAGCCTTAGAGTGTCAAGTTGTTTTCCTGGGTTGAGTCCCTTGAGCAGCTTGAAAACTAGAAATTATTACTTCAGTTGATCCAACAGCAGCTGCAACAACTCCACACAGCAAATGCTTTAGAAATAGTAGATGAATCCAGAATAGTCAAGTTAAGCTGGCTGCCTAAATTTAGAAAAAATAAAAGCTGATGGGATAACTACGTCCTGTCGGTATCGAAATCAATATTTTTAGATTAAAATGCCCTAAAAAACAAAAATCCAAAACTTGAATTTATCAAATTTTGGATTTTTTATGTATAATTTTTGAGAATCAGGCTATTTTCTGAATACGTCTATATAAAAGTCGCTTAGTGATTTATGCCAAATTTACTAGGTAGTTCAGTTTTCAACTTTATATTAATGATGTTTCTCACTAACTGACTAAAAATAGGATACATTTGAATTTATACAGTTTAATAAAAATCGTCAACAACTTTGTATCCTCCGTTTCCATCAAATATAACTCTTCTTTTACAATCTGTACCCGTTTCCCCTCGATTGATTCCTTGGGGGTTTGGATTATTTGGACCTAAATATTCATTAGTCCATCGATCCTTTCTTGTAGGCCTTTGATAAACTCTATTTCCTATAATTTGATCTATACATTCTCTTATTTTTTTTCTTTCTTCTTTAGACGTTTTTTTATTAACCGACTTATAATCATCCTTGTAAATCAATACTATATCACCATTAAAAACTTCAAAGAAAGGAGTAATTGTTACACCCCACATATGTCTATCGTCTATAGAAGAATACATACTCCATACTTCATTTTTGTCTTCATCGAATGATATAAACAGTCTTATAATACCTCTATTATTAATAAAACAATTCTTGATAAGAAAAAAATTAATAGTTTCCTTCATTACTTTTTGTTTCAGTAGATTTTTTCCAATGGCCTCATATTCCTTACAAGGTAGGGTGGGAATAGATTTAAAAGTATTAGTTGAAGCTACTTCAGTTTTTAAGTTAACAACATTAGTTGATTCTTTACACCCTATAAAAAGAGTGCTTATCAGCATGCTTGTGATTATATATAGTTTCATATCAATTGCAATTATTTACAGGTTCAGGATTTCTTTTACAATTTTTTGTCTCTGTATTTATAACTCCAGTACTATTAAATTCATTTATAGAGTTACCTTGAATGTTATAATAATGATCTATTCCAGAAAAACTTCCTTGAGTAAACGCCTTATCCTGGTCACTAAATCCACCTCCAGGAGGGTGAGTATGAAAATGTCCAACTACATCTTCTGCCGATTCCCACTGACCATCAGAATCATAATAATTAACACGCCATTGTCCATTACCATTTTTAAAAAAATTTATTATTGTAATTCCTGAACTGTTTTTATATCTATCCTCGGTAATAGATCTATTTGAGCTTTGTCTAGGGTCATTATTAGGCAAAATAATCATTTTTCCGCTTGATGTAAAAAAACCTGCAATTTCTTTACCAGTTTCTTTTTGAATTTTTTTCATAGTTTGTATAGCGTTACATCTTCCATTAACAATTTTGGGTTTTGTCACTAAACTTTTTGAGCACTTTCCACAAATATCTCTAAATTCACCATCTGCACAATCACCGCAATTACCTCCGGGACAAGGAACACATTCTCCATTTATATTCTTTGTAAATCCTTCGTCGCATCTACCAAGATCCTCTCTTTCATCTATGTTATTAGAGCCAGAAGAAGAAGTATTGTTTGAGCCAGAAGAACTGCCAACAAATCCACTACCACTATTACCAGGGTTAACATCGTTAACAGGAGGTGAGTTTCCAAACGTTACTATAGGTTCAAAATCAAAATCATTATCATTTGAAATGATAACTTCTTTCAAATCTCCTGGGTCATGACCACCAGCTTGATCAACATTCCATAAATCATCACTGTTATTTCCAGCATTAGGACTAGACCCTCCTGAGAAATTACCCCCACCAGAATAGCCTCCTCCAGAATTACTACTACCATAGCCTCCACCCGAATGTCTTCCGCCGGAACCCCCTCCTGATGAACCTCCATAACCCCCTCCATAAGGACCTTGACCAAACCATGGGTCACCAGGTGGCCCAAATTCTCCATACTGCGCATTTACGGTAGTGTAACCCGACACCAACAATAGTGTGGCTACTATATATTTTAATGTTTTTTTCATGTTTACGTGTTGTTCAGTTGGTTATTCTTTAATAATTAATTTAGTATGTACCATGTTATTAGCGGTTACACGTACTACATAAAGACCGTTTTGGTAGGCACTACCATTTACGTGGTATAAATGATTCCCTGCTTTTTGAGATTCGCCAGCAACTATAGTTTTTGTAAATTCACCACCAAAACTATATAACTCTACACTGGTAATACTGTCTTCTGCTAAATCATACTGAATTAATAAATCGTTTTTAAAAGGGTTTGGATATAGTGTAATAAAGCTATCATCTTGTAATTGTGCTAAAGCTTCAATTAAATCCTCGTCAATTTCTTGTCCATTATCGGTTAAAGCTTTGGTGTTTCCTAATACTAACAACATCGGTGGACCGGGCTCATTCCAATCTGTTACTTGAGTATCTACATTAGCTACTAAATAACGTATATTATTGATCTCTTTAATTTCAATTGTGTTTATGGAGAGTACATTGTAGTCTAATGTATATTTTACTGCATCATCTTGATACAACCTTGGCAAAGGCATGCTAAAGTCATCGAAATAAAAATTGTCGTCTAAAAAAATACCGTAACTACTACTTGTTGTGTTATTCAATGCAACATTATAATCTAAATCTTGGGTTTGTTCGTTTTTAGATAAGGCTAAACTAATAGAAAAACTACGATTCATACGTTTACCAGCCCAATCCAATTCTATCAACTTTCCTTTCCACTCACCCGCTAAAGTGGCTTTGGTGATTTCAATAATTTCTTCTTCTCCTTGCTCATTAGCAGAGCTGACTACCTGATTAATTTTAGTAGTACTAAACTCTGTAGCTTTTAAAGTGTTTTCTTTTTGGATACCTAAATCTAATAAGTCAGCATTTGTTTCTAAGTGCTCAGCCAATACTGCACTATTAGTAGCATGTTCATTAGTTAAAAGCAATTCCATAGCTTTTTGCTTATTTACGGGCATACCATAGCCAAAATAATTACAAATCCCTAACCAATGTTGTGCCATAGGGTAATCACTTTTGGCAAACCATTCAATGGCTTTAGCATAATCTTGTTCAATACTCCCAAGTCCCTTAAAATATAAGTAACCAATACTATAAGATCCTTTACTGTAACCCAAGGCTTCGGCTTTGGAAAAATAAGTTATGGCTGTATCAAAATTTAGGGTACACCCAATACCATCCTTATACAATACGCCTAATTCGCAGACTGCTTCAGGGTAATCTTGGGCAGCGGCTAATTGAATATAGTTAAAGGCTTCTTTCTCATTACTAGGTATGCCGATACCTATTTTGTAGATCAAACCAAGTATGTACTGTGCTTGCGCATCATTTTTTTCGGCACAATTTTGTAATAAACTTATTGCTGCAGCTTGATCTTTAATAACGCTTTCAGAACCTACAAGCAAGGCTTTTGCTGTATTTACTAATTGATCACAGTCCTGACTAACTTGAGCTTGGGCATAGGTGAGCATTGATAATATTCCTAATGAAAAACACAAGAGGAATTTGTTACGTAGTTTTTTTAAAACCATTGAAAATTGAAATTATTTTGTTAGTTAAAATATTGTTAACAAATCTATACTTAAGTAGGTTTTAAACCAAAAAAAAGAAAATTATTACAAATACCTTAATATTAAATTTTTACGCAGAAATTAACAAGAAAAAACCTTCGACTAACCTTTTGGTAAGTAGTTTGGAATGACCTGAAATTGATTGTTTTATATAAATTTATAACGAATGGTTACTTATAAAGAATTAATAATGACGTATATCAAATTTAAAAAGCCAAATTAATATTGTTAATTAAAAAAAACAGCTACTTCTAAGGTTTTTCCCAGATCTTGTGAATAACCTATTTGAAAGTTGGCCATTAAAAAAAGCATACTTATGTTCAATAAATATATAATATTCCTCATTTATGTAGCTTATGAAATATAATTTTACTAAAACAAAAAAATAGTTTTAACAGCTATTATGCAGCATTCCAATTATATTTGCCCGAAAAAAACTACATGTTCACTTTCAAATTAAAGTTTATCACTACTTTATTTTTCACATTAATATTATCAATTTCGAGTATAGCTCAACTAGATGATGATGAAAAATATCATGAAACGATAGCACTAGCTAAAAAAATAAAACTACCAAAAGCCAAGATTGCTAAAATTACAGAATTGTATACCAACTTAAATGAGCGTATTGCTTATTTAGATAAAAAACAACAACAGCTTCAAAGATCCACAATACTTTATTTTTATGACGAAATGCCAAGTAAGGATAAAGCTAGATTAAAATTTAGAAGAGAGTTAGCCAAAGTAATAAGTAAGGAAGAGTTTGCTCAATTATTTGGATTTCAATTTGAAGAGCGTATTGATTTCGAGACAATAGAAAAATATGAAGAAGTTATAGCGACTTACCCGCTTAATGATATTCAAAAAGCAACATTGAAAAATGTATTAAAGGAATTAATTAAAGATGAAATTATTACTTGGGCATATTACACTTACGATCCAAAGATAGGTTATGCAAAAACTACAGAATCCAAAGTAAAAAAGATTCAAAAATTAAATGACCTAATTGAGAGTTTTGGTTTTCAGAAAAAAGCATCAACATATAATAACGCCAAAACTGTTCATTTAATTTCTATGGCAAAAAAGGCTCAATTAAATGATGAGCAAATTCAAAAAATATTAGTCTTATTAGCAAATAGAGATGACTTGATTGCAGCTTACCCAAGTATTTGGGCAAAAAATGATGTAAAGTATTCAATGTATTTTCATGATCAAGGAACTAGTAAAGAAGAAGCCGAACGGCAATTTAAAGAGGGCTTAGCTAAAGTGATTAATAAAAATGAATTTGGAGCACTATTTGCAGAACAGTTTGCAGAGCGTATTGAAAGGGAGACAACAACTCGATATGATAAAATTATTCCTTTGTACCCTAGTCTTGACGAAAGCAAAAAAAAAGTAATACGTTTATCAATTAATAATGCGGTAAAAGATGAGATTTACACTCAAGAATATTATAGGTATGACCCAAACTTAAATTATGCTAAAACAGAAGAAAGTAAAACAAATTCAGCAAAACAATTTAATGAGTTATTGAAGAAATTAGGAGTTACTAAAACTATTGATACAGTTAACAACTCTAAAATAGCTCATTTAATAAAGCAAGCTAAAAAAGCTTTCTTAACTGAAGAGCAAATAAAAAAATTAATAAGTTTAATTGCTAAAAGAGATGATAAAATAGCGGCTTACCCAAGTATATGGGCGAAAAATAACGCTAAATACGCCTTGAACTTTCATGATAAGGCAACAAGTAAAGAAGAAGCACATAGACAATTTAAAGAGGACTTAGCAAACTTAATTACTTTGAATCAATTTAATGCTATGTTCAAAGATCAATTAGAAGAACAAATTAAAAGAGATGCTTACAATCATTTAAAACAAGCTGGTAAAGTGTATAATTTTAATAAACTAAGCTTTGAGCAAAAAGAATCTTTAAAAGCCTTGTTATTAAAATATAATACCAATAAAAAAATGTATACTGAATATTACGAATATGATTGGACATTGAGAACTCAAAAATTGAGGGTATTACAGTTTCGCTTTGAAAAGGACTACAAAAGGATGCTAACTAATTTCGGAGTTACAATCTCTACAACAAAAAAATCAGGAACCAAAGGTTTTGATTGGTAATTACTAATTAGTCTTTCAATTCGTTACCTCCCCTCCCCAAACACCCGACACACCAAGCGCACCTCCCAAGGATAGAGCAATTGTCTTTTCCCGGTATTTAAGCCTTTAATTTCTTTTAGTTTTTTGCGTAGTGTTTCACGGCTAATCCCAAATCGAAATGCCAATTCGGCTTTACTTACAAAGCGTATATTGCTGTAGTCATCCATATCAAGCTGAAGTTTTAAGTGTTTTTAGAACCAATAAAAATTGAAGTTCCCATAAAAAGCAGTAATGCCATACAAAAGCCTTCAACAAACCAAAAATACCCAGTAAACACTCGTATTCCATAGCTTAAACAAGCAGTAACAAGCCTATTTGGAATAGGGATTTCCATAGCATTTCTTTGAGTAAAACAATAAGGAATTCTATGGTCATGTTAAAATGGATTGCAGGTGGAGCAGCCGTATTTTTTGCAGGGAGGTATCTTTCTCAACTGCAAGTAGCCTCAAAAAATTTAGTGGCAAAAGTAGGCGTGCAAATCCGTAAAGTCACCTTATCGGGCATAGAGCTAAAAGCCATTATTAAATTACAAAACCCCAATCCTGCCAAACTCCAATTACAGCACCCATTTGTACAAATAAAATACAAAGAGGCTTTACTTGGAAGTTCGGACATTCAAAATAAAGTGCTGACTATTCATCCGCATAGTGAACAGACCTTTAACATCAACATCCGATCGGCAGGATGGATTAGTCTAGTACAAGTATTAGGCACTGAACTCGCGGGACAAATTAGAAAAGGTAAAAAAGTACACTTTGGAATAACGGCGATTACTTCAACACGGGTAAATAACCTCCCTTTTGTAAAGGAAGATCATATTCAAATATCGATTTAATGCAAGCGCAAAAAAGAAGACATATCCAATCAGGTCAACAGTTCAATGGACATTTTCCTAGGACTACCAATCACGATACCGTGATTCGTAAAAATGCAGGCTTGGATGATACGATTAGTTTGATGCTGCATATCATTTCAGAAACCAAAGCAGATACCAAAAGCATCGCAAAACAATTAAAACGAGGATCAATAGCTCAAACCTGTGAAGCGATTTGGAATTTTGTATACCATCATATCCAGTACAAGCGTGACAAAACAGGGATAGAACAAGTACGTAGACCATCTCGTAGTTGGGTAGACCGTAAACAAGGGGTGGATTGCGATTGCTACACGGTGTTTATCAGCAGTATTTTGAGCAATCTCAATATTCCACATGCCATTCGAATTACCAAATACAACGGAAGGGCCAATTTCCAACACGTTTATCCTATTGTTCCCCATGGGAATAAACATATCACTTTAGATTGTGTTACCGATGCCTTTGATCACGAAGTCCCTTTTTCGGACCATAAAGATTTTAAAGTTTCACCAATAGCCTCGGCAACTTTAAGCGGTGTTGATACTTTGGATGTACTAGAAAACTTATCAGGAAACTGTCAGCCAACATTGGCATTACGAGTACCTCAAAAAATCAATTGCAGACCCAAATACAGCATGCCTTGCTGTCCACCGCCAAGTAAAACGGCATCCACTATAATTATTGCTAAAACTCAACCCCAAATGAATAGACAACCTGCAGCTAGGCTAAAAAAACAAGCCAAAGCGCAGGTGTCTTTGCTAAAAAGTAAGGCTCCAAAATTATTTAAAGGTCACCAAGTACCCGAATTACCAAGTACCTCAGAACTACTTATAAAAACCATGTTGGTACTCGGAGTGGGGTATGGCACCTACCGCTTATTTAGCCCCAAAAAGAAAACAGTGACCAAAAAAACTAAAACAAAAATTTCAAAATAACAGCTTATGGAACTACATCGTTTAGACGGCATTTATACAACAGGCTTAGATAATTTGGATATACAAGATATAGACCATGAGTTGGTAGACGAGGCAGTGTACAGCATTGGTTCCATAGCCACCTTGGAAGGATTAGGTACCATAGACAATACCGAAATCACCCATGAAATCCTTGATGAACACGGAAATATAGTCATGTACGCCGATGCCCATGAAAATTTGTATCGACTCAATGGGTTGGAAGGTTTTTTTAAGAAGATAGGACGCGGTTTAAAAAGAGCGGGGCGTTTTGTAAAAAAAGCTGTAGTAAGACCCGTGCGAAAGGCGGTAAAATTCGTCGGAAAAAAAGTAGTCAAACCCGCATTTAAATTTTTCAATCGCTTTTTAAATCCAGCCACCATTTTACTTAGAAATGGCTTTTTATTAGCCATGAAACTCAATTTGTTTAAAGTAGCAGAACGCTTACGTTTTGGCTACCTAAGTGATAGCGAAGCCCGAAAGAGAGGTATGAGCATATCAGGTTTTGCCAAACTCAAAGGAATTGTGCGTAAAGCAGAACGTATTTATGAAGGCGCTGGAGGTAAGAAACGCAACCTTAAAAAAGCCATTTTAAAAGGAAAAGGGAACAGCAATCGAGCCGTTCCCTTAAATGGAATTGGTTTGGGAATGCTATCAGAAAATGAAAGTTATGCCGACGATTTTGAACGCTTTGTTACCGAAGGAGATATTGAGGTTATAGAAGAATTTGTAACTGCCGAAGAAGGTATCGAAATCGAAGGTTTAGGAGCGGTAGTTTCTGGCACTGCCATTGCCGCAGCTTCTGGAGCGGTAGCCAGTGTAGGGAAATTGCTTAGTAAAGTAACAGGAGTTTTTGATAAGGCTAAAAAGGTTAAAAATCAAGTCAACCAATTGATACGACCCAAAAGATCCAGTAGTTCGTCACGTCCAAGACATACACTAAAACGAACCACAAGTTTTATCCCCAATCACCCCAATAATCATCCGATAACTAATTCAAGAAGTCAGGTTACTCGGAGTTTCAATCCACAGATAAAAACAACGACAGTGGTACAGGAATCTTTTTTAAAAAAACATAAAACACCTTTGCTCATCGGGGCAGGAATTCTAACTGCGGGTGGAATCATTTATGCGGTTACCCGAAATAAAAAAAGGGAGGTTACTAAAAGTGTAAATGGAGTACCAGAGACGCGTAAAAAGCGTGATGCATTAGGACGCTTTGCGAGTCAAGCAAGCACCACAAAAAAACGAACTGTAAAAAAGAATACGTCCACTAAGCGAAAGACTTCTAAAAAGTTTGTTCCCAAAGTATTGCTGTAAACCTGAAAACAGGCTTCAAAATTCATAAAAAAAGAAACTGGAATTATAAAAAAACAAAGAAATGAAAGCACATACAAAACATAGTTTTATAGAAACGGGCAAAAATGTAGGATCAGGAATTGTGGGTATGCTCGCAGGGTCAGCCGTGGGGAGGTATTCTTTACTCATTGGAGTAGCCACTACTTTTGGAGGCGCGTATTACCAAAAAGATTGGCTGACTTCTTTAGGCGTAGGCATGGTGGCATCTAATGGTTTTTCAAAAACAGCTCCACAAGCGCAAATTAATGGTGTTGATGGATTTCAAGATGAACTGACCAATGCCAAAGAAAGAGCCACGAGTTCTTTAAAAGCCTTGGGGAAAAAATTATACCTGGATAAGCTTTCTCCTTCATTAGGACAAAAATTAGGCTTAGGGAATTTAGAAGATAGTCCCTTAGTATTTGTAGGCTCGGAAGTAGCAGATACTGGAGATTTCGATACTTCGGAAGTAGATGAAATCATCCGTCAGTTGGAAGAAGGCTCTTTTGAAGGCGATACCTCCGACATCCAAGGCGCACCACAAATAGCAATGACCGCTGAACCTATGGAAGGCATGGAAGAATTCGGAAACCTTGATATCGAAGAACTACAAGGCGCTAATGATATTATGGAACTCAATGCAGTGGCGTAGTGGTTGTTGGTTGGTAGTTGATAGTTGTCGGTTGTGAGTTGTGAGTTGTGGGTTTTTGGATTGATGAAAATGTTGAAAACCTTTCGCTTTACAGCTGCGCTATAAAGAATCAAATAATTAGAAAAAACAAAAGAAAAACAGAAATCATGAATATGAAAAAATCATCTCGTTCGCAATTCTTGGAAATTGTTAATGCACACCTTTCTTTGAGAGATCAAGGAAAAAAACACGATCCATCAATGGTTAAAATAGCCGAGGGCATTAAGGACAGTCGTTTGCAACTAGCCGATGCGGCTTATTACGCCATCAAGTACGCAGGAAAAAAAGCGACCATTCACATGTTCGAAACTCAGGATTCCAAAGAAATTGGGATTACCAATGTGACTCAAGCCAAACTTCAAAAAGACCGTTTGTTTTTATGCAATCGCATCATTTTATTGGCGGCTCAGGTCGAAGGCGATCTGCCCGATACAGGACTTGGCTTAAAAAAACTACAGAAAACCACCGATTTTGGCAGTATCAAATCAGTATTGGGTTTACAAAATGGGGTATTCACGCTCACTGCCAATAAAAAACTGATTATTGATGAGCGTCCCATGCAGGAGTTTGTTACCGACACCAATAGCATGATCAATTTAGGAACCTATTATTTGGAGAGTCCTCGCTTTATTCGTGATGATGAAGAATTTGAATTTCTAATAGAACTCGGAGAAGATGCCCCAGAAAAAACCTTTATCAAAGTGGTGTTGGCAGGCACATCAACCGTACCTGCGTAGATTTTTGGTATGCCTAGTCATAGCCCTAAGCCTACTTATTCAATACGTCACCTATTACTATTGTTAACCCAATTTTTCAAATCCAACACACCTCTCATGAGTACCACCGTAAATAAATCCAAAGTCAAAGAAAGTCGTATCGTGTTTCAGTTAAATATCGATAAAAGTGAAGGCATTATAACTTCCAACGGCTGGGAATTCCCCAAACAAACCAAAGCCATAAAAGGCATTCAATTAAGTTCAGATTGCCCCAACAAATTATACCATCGCGGGAGTCAACGTATCGAAATTGGCGGCGATGAAATTTTCCCAGATCAATTTCAAAGTAGCTTATTAATGTCCTCATTGGCCGTAGCTCCAAAAGAACGCTTTTTTGATTTGGGCGAAGTAGCGCCTAATGATCTGTCCGTTAAAATACGCTACCAAGATGAAAATCACAGTCAGGCAGTATTTAATGGAGGCTACAAACTTATTGTTACTTTTTTAATTGATGAAAGTGTATGAAAATTATAGAAGAACACTGTAGCGTAAAAAACCTTCGCCGTCGACTAGTACCCATAAAAGTCAGTACTAAAAACCAAGGGAATCATATTCGCTTTGAGCAAAAGCTTCCCTTTACCACAGCAAAAGTGGTCGGGGTGCTTCCAGTGGTTTCCATTGTTTCCATACCATTAATTATTAGTAATCCAGGCGATGGCCTAGATAGTAGCTTCCCAGACGAACAAACACAATTCAGTTAACAAATGAATGCTATTGGAACTTTAAAATTATATGCCAAAGATGGACTGTTTTACAACGAAGTATTACAAGTGCCACAAGCCTTTTTTACGGGTTCCGAGTTTTCTTTTTTTTCAGAATTCAAATGGGCGGGGAAGGCTGCGCTACTCGATAAACATGAATTCATTCCTGTGGAGGTTGATGGGTGTACCGAATACATTACAGGAAGTTTTGATTTGATTACGCAAAGAAATATAGCCTTTGATGGCAGATTGGATGTAGCCATTACGATTTGGTTGTTAGTTGAAGAAGAAATATAAGATGCTATGAAAATTATTTGCCCCATAACCTATGCTAAAAACCGAGTGACCGAACGCGGATATGATAATTTCAGAATGGTGTATCGTGATTTGCAATTACGTCCCAGACAAACTAAAATTATTAAAGCTTACAATGAGCTTTGGTTCATTTTAGAAATAGACCGGCGCATCAGAGTTAGTTCCGATTATGGGATTTATGATGATACGGACAAACAACTTTCGGAACAAATACATGAGCATGCCGACCGTATTGAAATTTTAAACCGAGCCAATAGCATACAACGGATTACTTGCTTGCAAATCATAATGGCTTTAAAACAGTAAACACATGGAAGAATCAGCAAGAAGAATAAGACGTCCGGGTTCAGTTCGGTTAAGCGATGCGCAGTATCAGGAAATGGATCAATTAGGTATAGAAAATGAAAGCGCCTATGTAAAATACAAATTGGGCCATGCCAAACAGCACCTAAAAGTGATTAAACAACATACTTCGGAATCACAAAGTAACAGTATGCCACAAAGTCCAACATCTCAAGCTGCTCCCCCCATGGCAAGTCAGTTAATCATACAAGGCTTGGAATTTAAAAATGAGCAGCTCGAGCAACAGTTAGCTGCCTTGGAGCAAATCAAAGATCAGGCACTGCATGGCATTCACACACAAGTAGGGAACCTACTCAAAGAAGAACTACAACGCAGGGATTTTGAGCAGCTGCAAAAAGAAACTGCTCAACAAAAAAAAGACATTGAAAAGCTGGAGAATGCGCTAACAAAAAGCAAAACCGAAACCGAGGAAAAGGAAGCAGAAATCAAAAGCTTATTAAAAAAGCTAGGCTTTATTGAGCTAGGCAAAACCTTATTGCCAGGAGCCATACAGGGACTCGCCAAACGCTTTCCCAATCAAATGCAAGGACTAGCCAGTACATTGGGAGCCATTGGGGCCGAAGCTTCCGCAGAATTACCGAATGCTCTTAGTGAAGAAGCACAGCATCTACTTCAAATAGCCACTTATTTTAAAGAATTGTTTTCGGAAAGTCAATTTGAGAAAATGGTGCAACTGGTTATCAAAATAGGCGAAGGCATGGAAACAGATTCCGAACTTTTGGATAAAGTGATGTACTACGTCAATAAAATGCACGAGTCATCATAACATAAATACCTAAAAAAACATGAAAGAAGCAGAAATTAAAACCCCTGTAAAAGTAACAGATGCCCTACAGGAAGATCAAGTAAAAAAAGCCTTTGAATTAATGGTCGTTAATTTTAGAGCCGAAGGCATTATAAAAATGGCACAGCTCTTCAAAACGGATCCTTTTGTACGCTCTATTGTAAAGAGAAAACTCAGTTGAACCAGTATTCCATTTTAATTAGGAATTCAATCTAATCCATTAGTTATGGCACTTCAAAAACTAGCCTTGCAAGCCGCATTAAATAGGCGTCCAAAAATCAGTATTTCAAATCAAGTAACTACGGTGTTATTGGCAGGTGGAGTAGGTTTAGGAATCTTTTTTGGTATTCGCGCTGTAGCTAAAAACTTTAAAAAGGGCATTCGAGAGCGTAAGGCACTTATTCCCAATAACCCAGCGGCCTTTGCCTCGCAATTGAAACTGGCTTTTGAAAATGACAATGCATTTGGTTGGGGAACAGATGAAGCGGCTGTATTTAGTACCCTTGAAGAAATTCCGAACAAAGCCACCTTTAACAGTGTACAACGTGCCTACCGAGACCTTTACGGGAAGAATTTATCGGCAGATTTAAAGTCGGAGCTTACCGTAGCAGAATACAACCAGGTACTACAAATCATTAATGCTAAATTTTAAGTGATGAAAACAACTTCTAAACCAACACCAAAACCCACAAAGGTAAACCCTCAAAGAGCTAGGCATACTACCCGACAAGCCAAAGCAAAACCTGTAGCAAAAAACAACGCCACAAAATTAATGGGTTATGCCGCAGGTGCAGGAATTGTATTAGGAGTAGGCTATTTAGCATTTACCTATTTTCAAAATAAAGCTGCACAATCAAGAGCCTTACCCGATACCAAGGCTGACAACAATACTACTTTTCCGACAACAATTACAAACAGCAACAATCAAAATAATCAATTTCCTTTACGATTAGGAAGTCGTGGGACTTTAGTGAAAGTTCTGCAACAACTACTTTTAGCCAAAGGCGGAAAAAGTGCTGCCATTATAAAAAGTACAAGCCTAAAAGGAAACAAGGTAGACGGTATTTTTGGATCAGGAACAGCAAAAGCACTTATTGCCGCAAGCTTGCCCACTCAAATTTCACAAGCACTGTTTACCAGTATTTCTGGAAAGGCAAATCCAACCCACACATCATCAGTAAAGCCTCAACAACTTGCTTCGAGATTAATCACCGCTGCCAATGCTCGAAATCTGTTTAGTACCCTAGATGGCTTACAACAAATTCAGAATGCGAAGCAGTATGTCGCGGTGAGTAGCTTCTTTAAAAATATACGCATCAATGCTATTCGAGTAACCTCACTTGTCAATGCCTTGCTTAGTGTAGCATTTAAAAACAATACCCCAGCAAAAAATAAAATACGCGCTGAATTCAGGCGAATGGGCTTGCAGCAAAATAGTCGAGGCATATGGGTAATTCCTAGTTTAGGAAACTTGGATACACCCGAAAAAATGCGGGCTTATATGAATGATCAGCAACGATTTGCTTTGGCGATTACCGATAAGCCTACGCTATTAAAAATGACAGATGGCACTTTTTTAACCCCGCCATTGCATCCCAATACGCTTGTAGGTTATGTAGAGCAAAGTGCCAACGGAATCACACAAATTAGGTCCCCCAAAGGAGAGCGTGTATATGCCCCTTCAGTGAATTTAAGATTCATTTAGCTCAATACTAATTCAACTTTTAAACCCAATACCTTATGGAAACAATCAAAAAATGGAAAGCACAACTCAAAGCAGTATTCAAACCTTTAGGAGCTTATTTTAAAGTGTGGCGCGAATTTTCATCCTTAGCTGTCGGACTATTTATATGGCTTCAAAGCGCTACTTTTTTACGATGGATAGATCCCACTGCAGGCACTTATGATGCAGGTATTTTTCAGGTGTATCTTTTTGCCATTATTGGGCTGTTTATTTTACATGGCGTCATTCGTATTTTAATGAAACTCATTTGGCCCACTTCAGAAAATTATCTGGACAATCAATTCACTCACGATTTTAAAACCATTACTCCATGGCAAAAGCTAAAACTTTCTACTTCTATATTCTTTGGATTTTTATTTGCAGTAGTCTTACTGGCCAGAGTGCTGTAGACTCATCAAAGTACAGTCAACGAAACTGTTTACGTGAATTGTACACTAGCCAAATAGGCATTCGCGAGTATGGAGGTGCCAATCGAGGCCATGAAGTAAAAAGCTATTTAAACGCAGTAGGCCTAGACGAAGGCTATCCTTGGTGTGCTGCATTTGTGAGTTGGTGTTTTCAACAGGTTGAAATTACTGCCCCTAAAAGCGCTTGGGTTCCTAGTTATGCGATCAAATCAAAAATGATTTACAAGCAAGGACATATTAGTACACGAAAACCAATATATGGAGATGTGATGCTCATTTGGTTCAAAAAATTAAACAGAGCTGCACACATTGGTTTTATTGATGATTGGGGAGCTACGTGGGTCAGCACCGTAGAAGGAAATACGAATAAAGATGGTTCGCGCGAAGGAGATGGGGTATACCGAAAACGGAGACTCAAACGTCAAATTTGGGCAGTGACCAATTTTATTGAAGAGGCTTCAAATCACAATGAATAGAATAAGATTATGCTACAACAAACCAAAGCATTATTACGAAAGAACGGTTATAAACTATTTACTAGAGCCTACGAACTGAATATTGTGGCTTATCGCAGCCGTTTTATTCGCAGCAATCAGTTTGATGATGAAATTCACGTGTTTTACAAAAACGAAAAAGGCAAATGGATTTATCACATTTTTAAAGGGACTACGGATCCGGGGCAGTATTGGTTAGCTCATCCTCAGAATCCTCAAGGCACGGCTTTTTTAAAAAAAGGACAGTATGTAAATGGCTATGCGATGGGCTTTCATAAAGGTAGGTACGAAGCTTTAGTGCAAACAAAACCGGTAACAGTTATTCGAAATTACAACCGCGAAGGCTTATTCAATTGGGTCACTTCGGGAACTGAAGACACAGGGAATTTTGGGATCAATGTACATCGTGCCTTTGCCCAAGGTAATGCAAAAATAATAGATCATTTTTCTGCAGGATGTTTGGTGTTCGCTAATGCGGAAGACTATGCGTTGTTTATACAGCTTTTAAGAAAACACCGTAACATGCACGGCAATCGTTTTACACTCACACTCATGGATTTTAGAGACAAACGCCGAAGTTTATACAGTAAAATTGCTTGGTTTACATTGCTTAGTGGCGGTGCTTTTTTAGTGCATAAAGCCTATCAACATCAACAAAAAGAAATGCTATATCTGAATTGATACAAGATGAATTTTTCTAAAAACACTAAAAAAGCAGGTTGGGTACTGATTGGAAGCAGTATCGGCTACCTCGTTGCCAAAAAACTAAACAAAAAGGACAACTACCTCTATATCTTAGTAGGTGGATTTATTGGTACCTGCATTGCTGAAGAATTGCTATCCGAAAGCACCAAAACCTTAAAAAAAGTAACCCTATGAACACAACTTATTTTGAAGGAGAACAACCCGTAAAAGTGAAAGCCTATTACAAAAGTGAACTCGCTAAAATGTATAACGTGTGCGCCAAAACCTTTGCTAATTGGATTCATATTTACCTGGAGGAATTAACTGCTTTTGGGTATAAAAAAACAACCAAGCTATTAAGACCCGAAGTGGTACGATTTATTTTTGAGCGGTTGGGGGAGCCTTGATTTTCTTTGTAATACATTATAATTCAATAAATTATTATATTTGTTATTCTCTTTGTAAATATAATTTTTTCAAAAGAAAGCTAATAGTAGATCATTGCTGTAAGCTATTTCAAGCTGAATAAAACAAATGAAAATTTACGAATCTAAAAACCTTACGATTACCAATAGAGATAATATGCTCATTCAAGAATGGATTGAGGTTAATTTATCAGTAAAAGACTTTCAGAAAGAACTTGAAATATTCTTGTCTTTTTATGAAAAAACTAAACCAAAGTCAGTGCTTTGGTTACAAGAAAACTTCAAATTACAGATACCACCTTCTTTATATAAATGGATAGAAAATGACATTGTAAAAAGGCAATTTGAAACTGGAATGACTAATCTTGGTTTCACAGTATCAGCAGATATGTTATCTCACTTGTCAGTAATGGCTTCTTTTGAAAAAATACAATCAGTAATACAACCGAATTTTTTTACAGATAAAAATACTGCAACCTACTTTTTAAATAAAGAGGTAGCACGTAAAAGCAAATTAGCATACCGTGTGGAGCAGCAAGGAGATAAAGCAAAAATAGATATTGAATTAGATTTTGACTTGTTACCAAAAGTTATTACAACTCTTAATAATATTGAAAAAGAACAAAGATGTATCAATAAAAACTTACCAAATATAAAGTCGTTATCACCTAGGGAAATGGAAATTTTCAAGCTTATTGTTAACGGCTATTGTTCGAAAGAAATCTCTGTAAAACTCTTTGTTGAAACTTCAACTATAGCTTGGCATAGAAAAAACATTATTAGTAAATTAAAAATAAATAGACCAGTAGATTGGTTTTTATTAGCAAAAGCTTTTGATTTATTCGATTGATTTTAATCCCCCCTCTTGAGGGGGGATAATTTTGTCAGAATACTTAATAAATTTGTTGATATTAATTTATCATTACAAATGACATGAAACTTTATTTAATTATAATACTATTCATTTTTAGCACTTTAAGTTATAGTCAAATGTTCGAAGAGAATTTTGAAAAATACAATGTTAAAAATGAACTCAAGCAAAATTGGGAAGTAAGTGACCCCAATTTTTTATTAGTAGACAAAGAAAATGCGTCTAAACATCTACAATTTAATAATTCATTTTTTCTGATTCATAAGAATCCTAAAAACAAAATAGGTAAAGTAAAATTAAAAACTTTAATAAGTGGTTCTGGGAAATGGGAGGTGGTTGTTTATATTGGAGGCCGAGAATTTAATAAGTCAACTAACTGGAAAGAAAGAAGTAAAGTAACAATTAATAATATTTCTCAAGTCTATTCTACCACAACATTAGATGTTAACAGTAATAAAGATATTTTATTTACTAAGTTTGTTTTTATAGCTACAGGAGAAAACCCAGTAATATCAATTAATAATATAACTTATCAGCCTATTTCTGAGGAGGCAAAAATAAAAATTGAACATCAAATCAAATTAGAAAAAAACAAGATAGTTAGAGAAAAAGAATTTGAAAGTTTTCTTGTAGATAGATCATATAATGAAGCAAGGGCACTTTTAAATGCCTATAAAAAAAGTTATAAAAAGAGAGTGAAAGCATTAACAATGCTATCATCAAAAAGTAATGCAATAGAACTCTTATCTGGTACAGCTGGTAGTCTAGGAAATTATAATCAACTATCTAATCCTTTAAATTATAATAAGTTTAAGAATATAAAAGATACATTATTTGTTAATTTAGAGCCCATTGAAAAGTTATATTTCGAAGATCAAATAGAAGGAAATTTAAATAGATTTTATGAAAGAATTAAAAAACCATTAGATATTGCTACTGGGATTGGGGATATTTTCACAGGTGGAGCTATAAGTAAACTCATAAATGGTTTCAAATCTCTTTTAATTAAAGGTTATAGTCCCGAAAGATTATTATTTAGAAAAATAAAGAAAAATAAAATAAGAGAAGAACAAAATAGAGGAGTTAAATTTTATAAAGAATGTAAAGTGTTCTTTAAAGAAATAGATCAACAGAATCATAATACATTAGCATTAAATCAAAATTTACTATCCGTATATCAAAAAGCTTCAAGGTTTAATAAAAAAATAAATATTGAACTACAAAACTATTTGACTTTTCAAAATATTATTCTCGATAAAGGGAATTTGCAAGATTTAATTAAAAACTCAGCTCATCGAGATTTATATCCTAAAATCGATAAGTCTTTTTCAGATGTTTTAGGAACTAGCGAAACATTTAATGTATATGATATATCAAATCATATAAAAAAGCTTGATATTTTTTTTACAAAAACTGATGAACTAATTGAAGAATATAATATAATTTCAAATGCCTTAAGTAGTTATTATACGGATTTTAATACTCGCCTTGAAAATAAATGCCCATTTGTAAACTTAGATAATAAAGATGAAGAATATTGGAATAAGAATATAGGTGATCTTAAAATTGTTTCTAATGAACTAGAAAAAAAGTTTATAGATAATTACGTAGATATTGAATTTATTAAAGACTGATAAGGTTTTGTGTCAATATAAATCCTTGGAATATAAAGTTAGCATATTTGGTACGGATATGATTTTGAATTTGATAAGGAATATGGAATAGATGTTATAAAATCTAAAAATGAAAACTCTATTTTAACTAAAAATGAGGGCTCATTAATTGGAAAGCAAATTTTATTTACTAGTACCTTAACTTATAAGCCAAGGTTTGATAAAAGACGACTACAGTGGCAGATAAAAAGGTTGTTAATAGTTTAATCATATAATGATTCTCTTATGTATAAAATCTTTGTTAAAAAGGAAAAATCATACAAATTAAATTTAGTTAAATGATAATTAATATTGAAAATAATAATAAAATTCTAAAAGAAAAGAGTAATCTATTTTTACCAGATTTTACAGTTCTAACGGGAGAAAATGGATCAGGTAAAACACAACTCTTACACAACTTAAGTAAGCAAAACCACCGTTATGAAGAAGAATTATATCTTGATGAATTAGAACCTGAAAAAAATATTAGGATTACCGATGATGATGGAAAAAAACTGAGTAATATAATTTTTTCAACACCTGGACTATCTGAAATTCAAAATTACAACCAGAAACCTTTAATTCATACAGTTAGAGATGAGTGGAATAGTCTAAGTTCAATATCTAAATCATATATTCTAATAAAAAACAAAAAATTTGAAAGCGAAAATAATGAGCTAGATGAAATTAACAAAGCAATAGAACAGTTTGCTAAAAATATAATAGTTAGCAAAAAATATTCTACACCTACAACAAAAAAAGTAACCTTAATTCAATTACAAAAACTAAAAGAAATTAGTTTAAAAGCAAATAAACCAATTTTTGATTTGACTTTTATTGATTTTATTATTTTCTATAAAGTTTCTACTAAGTTGTTTTCATCGGCTTTGGCTTTTTTATTCCATCAATTCTATCTAAAACAAAAATATTATAAAAAGCTTACTAAAGATATTTCACCTCCATGGGAAGTATTTAATGATATTTTAAAAAATGCAAAATTCAAATATAAAGTCGTTTATGAACCAGTAGAGAATGAGGAAATACCACCTAGAATAAAATTAGAAGATAATGAGAATGGGAAAATTAGTGCGATATTGGATAGTCTATCTTCTGGAGAAAAAACAATAATGTCACTTATTTTTGTACTTTACCACTCTTCCAATAAAGGTAAGTTTCCTGAAGTGATTTTATTTGATGAGCCTGATGCTCATCTTCATCCATCGCTTACAAATCTTTTTATTTCCGTAATAAAAAAAGTATTGATAGAAGAACAAAAAGTTAAAGTCATATTAGCCACTCACTCTCCTTCTACTGTTGCTCTAGCTCCCGAAGAATCTATTTATAGAATGGATCGTTCACTTGGTTTTCCAATAAAAGAAAGTAAAAATAGTGCAATACAAAATCTCAGTAATGGGTTAGCATCAGTATCGATCGAAGATGGAAATTTGAATCTAATTTATAACATTGAGAAAACTTCAAAGCATATTTTGTTTACCGAAGGAATTACAGATAAAATAATATTAGAAATAGCTTGGGAAAAATTATATAAAAAGCGAGAAAGACCTTTTGTTATTCAGGATTCATTTTCTGCCAATTTTTTAGGAACCATGTTCGAGGTCGGTAATGATAGTCCAGATGGAATTTTTGTGCAATTTCCCAAAAAGAAAATGATTGCATTATTTGATTTTGATAATGCGGGTTATAATAACTGGAATAGGAAAAAAAAATTTCCAAATGTAGAAGAAACTGATCCTAGTAAATGTTTAACAAGATCGAATGGAAGAAATGCATATTTACTTTTATTACCAGTTTCAAGAAAACAGCCAATATCAAATTTAGCCATAATGAAAAATAATGAAACGTTTAAAGATAAATCAAAGTTGACTATTGAGTCATTATTTTTAAATGTTACAAATTATAAGAATAGTTTTTTTCAAGAACAATGCATGCCAGGTGGAGGGAGTGTTTTTTTATTTAAAAATAAAAACAAACGCAAGTTTGCCAAAGAACTTGAAAATTTAGAATCAATTCACTTCAATGAGTTTATTCCTTTATTTGATAAAATTATTAGCATTACAAAGAGTGCCTAATTTATATAGTAAACTTTAATAGTTAAAGAAGTATTCAATGTACATTCATAATCCCTTCAATTCCCTAAAGTAATATTTAGCGAAATATCGACATACTATTGTTTTTAATAATATATCGGTATTCCGTTGTACTTATTATAGAATAATATAGAAAGTTATATTTCGCGAATAAAATTTTTGAATTTTGCTTTTTTATTTTCAGTCATTTTTATCCATAATCTACTCATTCCCATTTCGGCAAACATATATTCTTTGGTAGTTGGGAATAAAGTTTTTATATCTGTTTTAATTTCTTTGCTCAAGGAGCTTTTTTCAAATAAATGATATGCACACATAAATGTTACTCCATATATTTTAGAATATCGATCAAAATCAACTTCTCGAGATGAGTTTATTTGCTTAATATTAAAGGATATGCTTCCGGCTGATTTTTCAAAAATTTTCGGGTATGTTTTTTTTAATTGTTGATAAACGTTAACGATATCTTTATTTTTAGCATTATAACGATAAGACATTAATTTAAATAGATAAAACTCAGGTTCAGTATAATTTAACACCTCCATTTTACTGATAACGAATGCCATTTTTTCGTTAAAAGCTTTTTTGTCCTTAATTCTAACATAGTCGTTTAATAAACTTAAAATTGCTTGTCCAAAAAAATGACTCGAAGGATCAATTTTTAAAAAGTAATATTCCATATTCCTTTTTGAACTTATTGAAGCGTCAGATTTCAGTATACTTATTCCAGAATAATAGTTATACCAATCATCATTATGATATTTTTCATCTACTTTTTCTATTTCGGAATAAAGAGAAAACCAGTCTTTGTTTTCTTTGTATGAAGCAAGAATATTTTGTGTTTTTTCGGCTTTATTATTATAAAAAAAATTATAAATGGGTTTCTTTAAAAACGTAGTAAATATAAATGCTAGAATAGCAAATAATAAAGCAATCCTACTTATGGCTTTTTGCCCTTTTGAATTTTTAAATAATAGAAAGCTTGACTGACTAGGAATTGACCAGTTTTTGAATTGTTTTGGAGTTGGTGTTTTAGGTTTTAATTTCATTTTTTTAAATTTTTTTGTTATTAAGATTTATAACTCTATATGTGTACTCATTATTTTATTTGATTGTAAATCAGAAGCAAAGGAGTTTAAAATGCACAAAAGCACATCAAATAGAAGTCGTTATTGGGATTCATGCTAGTATTGTTTAAAAAGCAATGGCTTCACTACACAAAAAACACCTAATCCTCCTTGACCTATTCAGTGGAACAGGAGGTTTTGCATTAGGTTTACAACAAGCAGGATTTACATTCCGAAAGCATTATTTCAGTGAAGTGGATACCCATGCCATTGCCAATTACCAGTACAATTTTAAAAACGCTATTTATGTCGGAGAAGTTCAAGAAATCACCAAACAAAAAATCGAAAGACCCGATATCATTACTTTCGGCTCACCATGCCAAAATTTATCAACTGCTGGAAAACGAGAAGGCTTGTATGGCGAAAAGAGCAGACTCTTTTTTGAAGCAATTGCAGTTGTCAGAAAATTTAGACCCCGTATTTTTATCTTTGAAAATGTCAAAGGACTTTTCTCGAGTAACCAAGGCAAAGACTTTGAAATCGTACTTAAAACGTTTGCCGACCTTGGGCTTTATGACCTCCAATGGCAATTGCTTAATACTAGCTGGTTTTTACCCCAAAATAGAGAGCGCATCTACCTTGTCGGATCTCTTAGAAAGCAATCCCGACCCCAAGTATTTCCTATCCCAAAAAACTATACGGCGTTTACAAAAGGGATCAAAAAAACAATCTCGCAAGCTCACATTGCTTCCACAATCGATACCAAAGTAGGTGATTATGGCACCTATGCTCCATATGTGTTTACCACTCGGAAAAGAAAAAACACCCAACAAATTGAATTTAGAAAGGATGCCAATACAAATTGTATTACCAGCGCTAAAAAGTCAAATTATATAGCCCATCCCTGGAAGCCTTTAAAAACGACCAGAACAGCAAAAGGTAAAAAGATTAGAAAAGCCAATTTGAAAAAAGGAATTGATTACGCGCCTTTTAAAGAAAAAGAATTTAAATTAAGTGAAAATGATACTTCTGGAGCATTAACCGCCAATGGCTATCAAGAAAACTTACTGACTAATATGGAAAGGGTTCGAAGGCTTACCCCAATGGAATGTGAACGCTTACAAGGATTTCCAGATTTATGGACAAAATACGGTATAAAAAACAATGAAAAAATAGCGTTAAGTGATAGTAAACGCTATCAGTTGATCGGAAATGCAGTGAGTGTAGCGGTAGTAAAAGCAGTAGGAGTTTCGATACTTCCTATATTTTCAGCCTCAAAAATTTCAAAAACCATAAAAACACCAATACAAAAAATGGACAGTCCACTTGATGGGTTAACCAAAACCAATTTAAAAACACCAATAACCTATTATGGCGGCAAACAGAATATGGCCAAGCTGATCATATCATTAATCCCGGACCATAATTTATATTGTGAACCTTTTGTTGGTGGTGCAGCTGTTTTCTTTGCCAAAGTACCAAGCCCTGTAGAAGTGTTGAATGATTTAAATAGTGAAGTAGTTAACTTTTATCAAGTGTGTAAAACAGCATACAACAAACTGAATAAAAAAATACAAACCACCCCGCATAGTAGAAAATTACATGCCGAAGCAGCACAGATATTGAAGGAGTCAGATCAACACAAACCATTGGATAGAGCTTGGGCATTTTGGGTGCAGACCAATATGAGTTTTTCTTCTAAAATGTTTGGGGGTTATGCTTATGAGCGAAAAAGCAATAGCACCGTAAAACGCTTATTCAATAAAAAAATGAATTTCACCTCAGAAATTTGCAAGCGTTTGGATTTTGTAGATTTAGAAGCCAATGATGCATTAAAGGTAATTGAAAGTAGAGATACAAAAGACAGCTTTTTTTACATCGATCCACCGTATTTTAATTCAGATATGGGACATTATGGAGGCTATTCAAAAACAGACTTTTTAAAATTACTCACTGTTTTAGGAAAAATAAAAGGCAAATTTTTATTGAGCAGCTATCCATCTACAGTGCTTGATAAGTTTACCGATAAATTCAAATGGACTCAATGGTCAAAAGATTCCAAAGTAGCTGTTTCCAAAAAGGCAACAAAAACAAAAACAGAAGTCCTGACGGCTAACTATGATTTTACTACAATGATGCCTTCGGGTTTAATGGGAATGGATAATAATGAATTATTGATTCTAAAAGCAAAATCAATTAAGATCAAATTGTTAATGCTACCCGAAAAAACAATGTAATTTATCTTCTTTAATGATTTGTAATACTTCCTGTAAGCTTTCGGAATCACTGAGTTCTGGATAAAGTTCCCATTTTCCAGAGCCACGCATCCAGTAGAGCTTCCAAACTTTTTGAGATTTTACATACCGAATTTTGGCAAAAGGAAATTCCATTTTTTTAGAAGCATCCATCCAATCAGGGCGAATTTCGCAAAATTCATAAGCTTTACTAACCAGCTTGTAACCAATGTCTATTTGATCTCTTTTGTCTGCAGGAGGCCTTAGTTCTTCAATAAAAGAATCTATAATGGCTTTATTGAAATCAACTATTTTTGAAGCATCCATTTGCAGAAAATTTAGAGATTGAATTTTATAAATCTATTCAAAAGTAAGCAAACTCCCTGAATCCGAAATTAGAAAAATAATCCTTGATACTCTTGTAGTATGGAGCAGATTTCTTTTCACAATTACGATCATCAAATAAAAAAACTTGATATTTCAATACTTCCTCATTTACTGCAAGAAGGGAATCTTTTCTTTAAGGAAGCCAAATCATTTTATCATCAAGAAGCATCTGTAAAAGAAGCTATTGATTTGTATTTAGAAAAATTGAATGCACATGTAGCTAAACAAAAGCATGGCGAACTACCCAGTACAGTATATTTTATAAGAACTTTTGTTAAAATGCACAATCAACAAAAAAACAGAAAGCAGCTCGAAGAATTCATTACCAACTTACAAAAAGCGATAGAAAGCAAGCATATAACTAAAAATGCGCCCTATGCTTCGCATATTACACAAATTCAGGATAAACTAATAACGCAGTACAACAAACTCCCACAAAAAGGCAGTATTCGGTTGGTTATAAATAAAGATTGGTTAAGCGAATTGAAACAAATTAATACACATTCAATAAAGACATTGAGTGGATTCGAAAGTTTGGAAAAGAACCAAAGTAATATTAAAAAAAACCATCAGCGAATTGATGCAAATAACAAAACAAACAATCTATTTGAATCCATTAATGCCATTGATCAAAGTTCCAAAACTAATACGTTTAGATTAGCAGGTGGATTAGGGGAATTTTTAGGCGACCTGGAACGATTTGAGTTGGCCATTACCATTGAGGGAAATCAAGGAAGTGGAAAAACCAGGTTTACGTATCAATTGGCTAATGCTTTTGCAGTATTAGGACATCGTATAGCTATATTTTCATTAGAAATAGGAAGCAAGTCGGATTTGATTCGAAGAATGAAAGAAGCCTATATTTCCATAGAAAATCAGTCAAGTATTTTTATAGCAGACAAACTTCCTGAAGGGATCAACACCATAAAAAAAGCAGCAAATCAATTTGATGTGATTGTGATTGATAGCTGGAATAAAGTCGGAGTATCATCATTAGATTTTGATTCATTACGAAAGCAATTTCCCAACACTATTTTCATTGTCATATTTCAGCGTACTACCCAAAAAACAATTCGTGGAGGCACAGCTCCTCTTTATGATGCTGGAATTAATATTGAAGTGGTAAAAGCAGACGCTTCATTCAAGAACAATTATGCCGTGACTACAAAAAATAGGTATGGAGAAACGGGAATTAAATTTAACATCTACCATCAGCAAATAGAAAGTGAAGCTAACAACAATGATATAGAATCAAGTGAATTTGAAAACTTAACATACTAAGCTATGATTTGGAGTATACTACAATCAAGACTTAAAAGATATTATCCAGTATTAATTCTGTTACTGATTTTAATCGCTCAATCTTATTTTTTCAGAAAGCAGCATATCAAAATTCGTGATTATAAAAACTTCCAAAAAGTACAAGAGCAAGAAATTGAGCAATGGAAAGACAAAGAAGGAAAAAGTAGAGCCAGAGCAGAAATTGCTGAGATAAGTGCCAAAAACGCCAAGCGTGTGTTAAGTAATGATCTAAAGGAATTGATTAAAAAAGAAGTGGGCAATATAAAACGTAATCTAATCAGTTATTCATCAGTCAAAGCCTCAACCCAAGGAAGCATAAAAACAAGTAGCGTTGATACAATTTATGTCATTGATTCCATAGCCGCACTACCGGCAAAGCATTTTGAGATCAACAATGAAGATTTGCAATTTTCGGGTAAGTACATTCCTCAATTGGATAGCTTACTAGCCGATTATAAAGTACAGCACAATTTCGAATTTTTCTACTACTACCGAAAACCCGGAAAGAAACCCTGGAACATCTTCAGAAGAAAAAAAGCCTACGCAGAAATCAAATTCCATAATCACAGCTCTCAAGCGGATAGTTTATTTACGTTAGTGCTAGAGAGGCGGAAGGGGTTTTTGAAAAGATTATTTCGTTAAAAATTTAAAACACTATCCAAAGCATCATCTGCATCTTTATGGATAAAGTTTGCTTGGTAACCTATTGTTGTACTTAAATTTGAGTGTCTATATAATTTTTGAAGCATATGAGGAGAAATTTTATCACCTGCGATATTTCCAAAACTATGTCTGGCAATATGTGTTGTTACTTTTTTATCAATTTCAGCCATTTTTGCTAAAGTTCCTAAGTACTTATTAAATTTTTTAATTGCTGTTTTTGTTTTGATATAAATGTCTTCGGGGTTGTTTTCATCAGCTTTCTTTAATTCTGGAAAAATATAGTCACTCCCTTTTATTTTTTCTGATTTATAATACTCTAAAATTTCGAAAATAGCTTTAGGAATTTTAAGTGAAGTTATTTTGTTGTTTTTACCCATTCGGTAGTACAAGCGATCATCTTTAATATCATTCCATTTCATTTTTAATACATCTGAAATTCGAATTCCAGCTAAATAAAAAGAAAAAAGAAATACATTTCTAGTGTGCAGGATAGGTGATCCATTTTCAAGTTCTAAAGATTCCATTCTTCTAATTTCATCTTCATCTAAACCTATTTTTATAGATTCAGGTAACGAAATTCGAATTTTACTTTCGCCAAACGGATACCTTTGTCTATCTGCTATACCCATTTTTATAGCTCGATTATATAATAATCGAATTAAAATAAATATGTTCATTATTGATCTTTCAGAAACAGATCCTTTAGCTACTAAATAGGCTTTGAATTTATTCAATAATTGTTCGGTTATTTCGTCAAATAATAATTCGTCTTTATTAATAAATTCTCTGAACGTATTAATCTTACTATTGTCTGAAACTGCTCTGTTAGCCTTATTCATTTTTTTAAGCTGAAGGATGTGTTCTTCAGCTAGGCCAAAAAAAGAAAGTGTGATTTTTTCTCCTTTTAAAACATTTATAATGTCGTTAATTGCATAATGCTTTTTAGAAGCTTCGTATTCCAATATTGTATCATCAGCTTCAGCAACTTTTTTAGCAATCAAGTTATTTAAACGCCTTGAATTGGGGTGGGCTGATTTAACTCTAAAATTTTTAACATCCCAGTATTTTTCATCAATCCATTCTAAGAAAAAATATTTAGATTTTCGATCTTTTGTAACTCTAATTGCTATAGAATATTTTCCATCTGATTTTTTCTTACTCTTATATAAAATTGCTTTTACAGTAGCCATTATGATTAATTTTAATCAAATATAATCAATTGGTTTAAACATGGTTTAAACAATTAGACTATTTTAACGAAAACTAAAATACTTTAATAAATTTATAATCCCTTTAAATATAGTATTTATAAACGATTGTAGGTTTTTAAAGGATAACAGAGGTTAGTTTAATTTAGACTTAGGATCTAGTGCTTCACGGCGTGGGAGTTCGAGTCTCCCCGCCCGCACCAAACAAAAAGCTTCTCAGAAAACGAGAGGCTTTTTTTATATATAAATATTTGATAATGAATGAAGAGTCGAGAAGTTTACCCTGAGCGAGGTACGAGTCGGCTTTTTTGTTAATTGTATAACGTTAGCGATGTACTTTTTAACAAGCATTGGCAGGTTTTCGATACATTTTTTTTCAAAAGGAAATTCAGTACTGTTTTTTTAAAGAGATTCATAATAGCTTTTTGTGTTTTATGAAAAATAAGTAACTTGTTCTTTATGAATGAGTTTAATTTTCCAATAACGCAATGGAGTGAAGCAGATAAACCTAGAGAAAAACTTATAGAACGTGGAAAAAAATCATTGACAGATGCCGAATTGTTGGGGATACTTATAGGTTCAGGTAGTAGAAATGAATCTGCTGTTAATTTATGCAAACGTATTTTAGCCAGTGTAAACAATAACTTGAATGAGCTTTCTAGGTTATCTGTAAATCAGTTAACTAAGTTTAAAGGGATTGGCGAAGCCAAGGCTATTACTATTGTGGCAGGTTTGGAAATCGGTCGAAGGCAACAATTACAAGATACGCCTATACAACCTGTAATCACTTCAAGTAATGATGTTTTTGTATTGATGCAACCATTAATAGGTGATTTAAATCATGAAGAATTTTGGGTGGTTTATGTAAACAATGCTAATAAAGTGATACACCGAAAAATGTTAAGTAGTGGAGGACAAACAGGAACATTGATTGATGTGCGTATGGTATTTAAATCGGCATTAGAAGTTTTGGCTGTCGCATTAATTTTAGTACATAATCATCCAAGTGGAAAATTGATGCCTAGCCAGGCGGATATTCAAATTACGGAACAAATTAAGCAGGCAGGAAGTGTATTAAGCATAAAAGTTTTAGACCATTTAATTGTAACCGAAAAAGATTATTATAGTTTTGCAGATAAAGGAAGTCTTTAGCTTAATATTTTGAAGTATGATCCGTAATGTAACTTTAAAAGATGCACATCAAATAACAGCAATTTACAATTATTATATTCTTAATTCTATTATCACTTTTGAAGAAACAAGTATTGATGCTGTTGAAATGAGTCATAGGATTACGTCTGTGATAACAGAGTTTCCTTGGCTTGTATATGAAATTGATGGACAAATCATAGGATATGCCTATGCTTCAAAATGGAAAGGGCGTTGTGCCTATAAATATTCGGTAGAAAGTACAGTGTATTTAAAAAATGGAGCACAAGCAAAAGGTGTAGGAACACAATTATATACCGAATTAATCAAACGACTTAAGCACTTAAAAATCCATTCAGTTATTGGCGGAATTGCGCTTCCAAATCAAGCAAGTATTCGTTTGCACGAAAAGCTGGGCTTTAAAAAAGCAGCACATTTTAAGGAGGTAGGTTATAAATTTGAAAAATGGATTGATGTTACGTATTGGGAATTATTAATTCCTGTAGCTTAAAATAATAAGAAGTAATTTTACTAATAAAAGAATGTTGTTAATTTATACTCAAAAAACGAGTCCTCGTTTACGCTATATTGCTAAGCAACTATTTGAACGTATTTTGGGTATTTCGGTTGATTTTACAACTAAAATTGAAAGTTTTGTAGCTTACAACGGTCCTAAATTATCTTATGGTAAACAGCCTTTAGGAGGGGAATTGTTTTTCCAGAGTGTATCCTTACTCTTTGAAAAAGGAATTTCAGAAGAGGTGGTAAGTATTAAACAACACGAAGGTTTGCCTTGTTTTTTTAGCGTACATCATGCGCAGAGTGCTTTGCCTTTTGATGTTTTTGCTGCTAGTTTTTATTTGTTAAGTAGGTATGAGGAATATTTGCCACAGGTAAAAGATAGTTTGGTTCGTTTTATGGCCAGTTCAAGTATTGCTTATGAGCATCAATTTTTACAGTTACCAATAGTGGATATTTGGGCTATAAAAATAAAAAGGATATTGGAGGAGCGTTTTGAGGGAGTTCAATTTTCATCAAATAAATTTTCAACCGAAATAATTTGCGAAGTCAATGAAGCTTTAGCTTATAGGAAAAAGGGATGGTTCCGAAGTGTTGAGAATTTTGGTAGTGATTTTATAAAATTACGATTCAAGCGAATTTATATACAATGTAAAGTCATTTTGGGATTACAAAAAGATCCTTATCATACCTATAATTACATTATTAATAAAACTAAAACAGGAAAAGCAAGTTTAAAATTCTTTTTTGGATTAGGAGATTATTCCTTGCATGAAAAGAGTCATAATTACCATAGTCAAACTTATCAGCAACTGATAAAATCTATTGGAGATTATTGTAGTATAGGCATGCGCTTATCATTTGACGCTCAAAAGGATGTAATAGCTTTAAAAAATGAAAAGAAACGTTTTGAAAAAATTACACATCGTAGTTTAAATCAAACCTTGTGTCAGTATTCAAAAATTAATTTACCCACTACTTATCGAGATTTAATAGAGCAAGAGGTTATGTTTGATTATTCTATGGGATATCAAGATAATTCGGGTTTTAGGGCAGGGACATGTACGCCTTTTTTGTTTTACGATTTAGAGTATGAAATTCAAACACCATTATTGCTTATGCCTTATTGTTTGTCTGAAAACGCATTTCAAAAAATCACTTCTCCAGAAAAGGCAATACAGCAAGCAAGTGTACTTGTTGATCAAGTAAAAAAGGTAAATGGAAAGTTAGTTATTCATATAAATAATCAAATTTTTGATACTACTGCACAGCGCTCTCGTTTTTGGAAGCAAGTATTTGATTATTTTGTATCTATTTAGAGAGTAAATTTTATTTTTTACTCCAAAACGAGTACATTAGAAATCTTAAAATTAGCGTTCTCATGAATAAAAGGCAATTTATTTCAAGCATTGTATTGGTGTTATTTAGTGTTATGGTTTCTGCGCAAGCATTAAATAATTATAAATATGTAATGGTACCTGCACAGTTTACATTTCAAAATGAAGAACATCAGTATAATTTTAATCGGTTAACTAAGTTTTTACTTGAAAAATACGAGTTTGAGGCTATAATACAGGGAGGAAATCTTCCAGAAAATTTAAACGGATGCGAGGCATTATTAGCTGATGTGGTCAAAGGAAAAGGCTTTTTAAAAACAGTACTTACTTTAGAATTAAAAGATTGTAAAGGCCAAGTGTTGTTTAGATCCATTGAGGGAGTAAGTAGAGAAAAAGATTATAAAAAATCTTATCATGAAGCTATTCGAAATGCTTTTAAAGACCCTAAGTTAGCCCGACATCATTATGAGGAAAAATCATTAACGGCAGCTGGAGTTTCAAATTCGGGAGCGCTTGTAGTAGGAAATAGTATACCCACGAGTAGGCCAAGAGTAGTTGCTGAGCCTACGGTTGCTGTATCCATTTCAAAACCAAATCATGCGGTTGCCAAAAAGAAAATTGCGTTGAATTCTAGAGATTTACAGTTAGAGTTACAGGGTAAAGAATATTTGTTTAAAGCTACTCGATTGGGGTATGATATTTATCAAAATGGAATAAAATTAGGAAATGCCATAGTTGGAGCTAATACATCTCAATTTACAGTAACAGCAGGAAACTTAAGTGGGAAAGGTTTTTTTGATGATTTTGGGAATTTTGTGTTACAACGTGTTAATCCGGCAAATCAAAAAACGATTACCGATATTATGGCGCGTTTAAATTAATAATCAGATTTTTTTATTGAAGAAAGCTAATAATTATATTTATTCCATAATTTTTTTAAAAAGACTCTAATACTATTTTCTTTACTATTATTTCCAGGTTTGTAAAGCGTAGTTCCGGTAATTTCAGGAGGTAAAAACTCTTGATTTACAAAATTACCTTCGTAATTATGAGCATATTTATAATCTTCACCATAACCAAGTTGCTTCATTAATTTAGTAGGAGCATTTCTTAAATGTAACGGGATGGATAAATCGCCAGTTTGTTTTACTAATTGTTGGGCTTCATTTATAGCCATATATGAAGCATTACTTTTAGGCGATGTAGCAAGGTATATGGTACACTGACTTAAAATAATTCGTGCTTCGGGATACCCAACAGCAGTGGCAGCAGTAAAACAATTATTGGCCATAACCAGCGCCGTAGGGTTGGCCAATCCAATATCTTCTGAAGCTAAAATAATAAGTCTACGGGCAATAAATTTTAGATCCTCACCACCTTCAATCATTCGAGCAAGCCAATATACAGCAGCATTAGGATCCGAACCACGAACCGATTTGATAAAGGCAGAAATAATATCATAATGTTGCTCACCAGTTTTATCGTATCGAGCCGGATTTTGCTGTACCAATTGTGTAACCGAATCATTGGTAATTGTAATAGCATTGGTATTGAAACTAGCAATAACCAGTTCAAAAATATTAAGTAATTTTCGGGCATCTCCTCCGCTTAAGCGAATTAGGGCATCAGTTTCATCAAGTTTTATCGTTTTTTTAGAAAGAAATTCGTCTTTTTTAATAGCCCGTTTTAATAATTCTTCTAGCTCTTCTTTGTTAAACGCATTTAGGGTGTAGATTTGGCAGCGCGAGAGTAAGGCAGGAATTACTTCAAAACTTGGGTTTTCGGTAGTAGCCCCAATAAGGGTAACCCAACCTTTTTCAACAGCACCAAGTAACGAGTCTTGTTGCGATTTGCTAAACCGGTGAATCTCATCAATAAAAAGAATAGGGTTTTTGGTAGTAAATAAACCACCATCTTTTTTGGCGCGGTCTATAACTTCACGTACCTCTTTTACACCACTATTAATAGCACTTAATGAATAAAAAGGACGATCCGAAGTTTCGGCTATAATAGTTGCCAAGGTAGTCTTGCCTACCCCAGGTGGTCCCCATAAAATGATAGATGGAATAATGCCTTTTTGTATTTGAAAAGCTAATGCACCCTTTGGGCCAATTAAATGTTGCTGACTTAAATAGTCCTGTAATGATTTAGGGCGTATGCGTTCGGCAAGTGGAGTAGTCATAGTACAAAAATAGTTTTTATTTTTTGAGGTTGAAGTTTTGAGGTTGTCGATGGGAAAGAAAAAAGAATATAGAGTATAGATTTCTCTAATTATTGAAAACGATCAATTCTATTTAGAGAAGTTCAGGAATTTTTTTCAGAGAATCTGAAAAAAATTCAACTAACAACTAACAACTAACAACTAACAACTAACAACTAACAACTAACAACTAACAACTAACAACTAACAACTAACAACTAA
>CANMLG010000033.1 GCA_947498765.1 uncultured Aquimarina sp. | reverse complement strand
ATAGAAATAAATACAAAAAGAAGAATAGCTGTTATTAAAAGAATTGTCAAATGTTTTTAGTTTTAATATTTGCTAACGCTCAGGCTATGATTAGTGCGGGAATAAATAAGCGATTATTTTCCGATTAAGCACTTAGCCAAAACTTTTTATTTTGTTTTAATTTTTTCATTTTCAAAGCCAAATCAAAAGATTTGGCGGACATTATAAAAATACATTGAACTTTGGATTAAACACCAAAATCCGTATTAATTATAGCCATTGTTGTAGCACGTTTTTTATCGGTTAATAATTATTATTTCGTTCGGATTTCTTTTAGAGAGTTCCGATATAAATTCTGTTTCTCCACCAATCGTTGAAAAAGGTAAATCATAGTCCGTATTCACAACCCAATTCCGCTCAATTGGATAAATAAGGCTTGGTGTTAATCTCAAGTTCTCAATTTCGAACAATTTTGGCAGTTTAGATATTTGCCCTGAATAAATTAAATCTTTCTCCCAATTTTTTGTTGATAGAAAAGTGTAAAATGAATCGATAACTTGATTTCCGTACATTTCTTTAACAACTTCTGTTAGACTTAATAAGTGTTCCTTATCCATAAGTCCTTCACCAGGATATAATTCATTATTCAGCTGTTTGTCATAGCTGTCAGTATGTTTGATTCTGGAATCTAATTCTCTATTCAGGTCAAATTCACGCCCTTTTTTTAGGCAAAATTCTTTCCAGTTAATTCTTGAATATTCTTCTTCGGGAAATTCCTCATTAGAGTTCTCGTTCGCAACCACTTTTTCAATAGGGATGCTGTGGTTAATCCAAAATGAATGTAATGCGATTGCATAACTCTCAAATTGACTTGGCAAGGTTAACCTTAAATAAAATTCAGAAGGATTAGTTTCTCTTAGACTTTCATCAACATTTAATTTATCTCCTACTATTGTTGCATAAGGTTTAATCCAATCTTGTATTTTTTTTTCAACTATTTCCAAAGTTTTATTCAAATGTGCTACAACGCTCAATGTAAATGTCTGTGCGCGAAGAAGTGCGTTGCACTTCGCCCGTAGCACAAGCAAATACTTTTGTTTAAGTGTAAATTTAATGTTTAAGTGCTTAATAAAAAAGTATTTGTGACTC
>CANMLG010000032.1 GCA_947498765.1 uncultured Aquimarina sp. | reverse complement strand
AATCCAGTAGCACCAGTAAGCCCAGTAGCTCCTGTTAATCCTGTGGCACCAGTCAATCCAGTAGCACCTGTAAGTCCTGTAGCGCCAGTAAGTCCAGTAGCACCAGTAAGCCCAGTAGCACCTGTTAATCCAGTGGCACCAGTAAGCCCTGTAGCACCGGTTAATCCAGTAGCACCAGTAAGCCCAGTAGCTCCTGTTAATCCTGTGGCACCAGTCAATCCAGTAGCACCTGTAAGTCCTGTAGCTCCCGTAAGTCCAGTAGCACCGGTTAATCCAGTAGCGCCCGTAAATCCAGTGGCACCAGTAAGTCCAGTAGCGCCCGTAAATCCAGTAGCGCCCGTAAGTCCAGTAGCGCCAGTTAATCCAGTAGCGCCCGTAAGTCCTGTAGCACCGGCAAGTCCTTGAAGGCCCACTGGGCCAGCAGGGCCACGTCTACCAGTAGCACCTGTAGGACCAGTGATTCCTGAAGTGCCTAATATATTTATTATAGTTTCGTTTCCTCTTTCGTCAAAATAACTAATTGTTCCGTCATTATTATTTCTTATGCTGGTAAGCGTTTCGAATTCTTTTACTTTAGCATCAAGGTCGATGCTGTTAGGAACACCTGTTTCGTTTGTGTATATTAATTGAGTTCCATCTGGGCTAAGTTGAAGAGAAGTTATCGTTTCTGAACCAGTTCCATTGTTACACAAACTAGACCAACTATCATTATTATATTGAAAAAGACAATTTTCATCAGTGTTATATACAATTGCTCCATTAAGAGGAGTAATACTAAACATTTGGTCATTAGTAATTCTAGTAACTACTAACACCTTAGAATTACTTTCTAATTCAAGTAGAGAGGAAGGATCAATATTATCAGGATTGTCTCCTATTTTAACTTGTGCACTTAAGCTAGCTAAAGAGGAGATAAATAATATGATTGTAAATAGTAATCTTACTCTCATAGGCCTTAACCTTAAATTTTATTAAGTTTAAATTAGTATTTTGGATTTAAAATAAAATAATTAAGCATGTAATTTAATAATTTTACACGACAAAAAACATTAAAATGTCGTTTAAATGTAAAAATTTAAACTAAAATAATATTTTTTGAGTTATTTTTGATAAAATAATGACAATTTTTTAATGAAATGTTAATTTTTGATACTTTAAAAAATGCATTTGCTTCTATTTAATATAAAATTATCTTTATGAGTAAAACTCTTACAATTATAATGCCAGCTTATAACGAAGAAGAATCATTAAAGTTTTTTTTTCCTGAAGTTTTAAGTCATTGTAAAGCAATTGGGTATAATTTAATTGTAGTTAATGATGCATCTAAGGATAATACATTAAAAGTGCTTAATAATTTGCGAGCTGGTACTGATTATGATTTTAAAATTATTTCTCATAAGGTAAATAAAGGTTATGGAGGAGCTATAAAAAGTGGGATAGAGGAAAGTAAAACAGATTATGTGGTAACTATTGATGCTGATGGGCAACATTATTTAAGTGATGTTGATAAGTTGTTTGAAAAGGTGAAAAATACGGATGCTGATTTAATTGTAGGAAGTAGGAAAGGTTTAGCTTCTGCTTCTACTTTTAGAAGTATAGGTAAAAATATTATCAGATTTATAGCAAAGTTATTAATGGAGCTTCCTATATATGATATTAATTCGGGGATGAAAATTTATAATGCTGATTTAGTAAAAAGATATTTAAATCTAACACCTAATACAATGGCTTTTAGTGATATTATTACGTTGACTTTTATACATAATAAACATTTAGTTATAGAAGAGCCGATACAAATTAAAGAAAGGCTTATGGGGGAAAGTACTATTGGTGTACGAACGGCTTTTGAAACGGTATTAGAAATTATTAATATGATTATATTATTTAATCCCGCACGAATATTTTTACCCATTTCAATGTTTTTTTTTGTTTTTGGAATTAGTTGGGGGAGTATTTTCTTTTTTCAAGGAAAAGGCTTAAGTATTGGAGCAAGTACTTTACTTTTAATGGGATTATTAATTTTTCTTTTGGGATTAATAGCAGAACAATTATCTGCAGTTAGAAAAAATCAATAGTCTTCTATTTTGAGAAGATAAAATTTATGATGAAAGATGGTTTGAGTAATATGGAAGAAGTTTATTCGCGAGAAGCAGAATTATTTACTGCTTATTTAGTGTCTTCTCCATTAAAAGAAAGAGAAAAAAAACTTTACAATAAAGCAATGATTCATTTTGATTTAAAATTGTCGAATTTTGAAAAAGAACTTTTAAAGAGAATGATGAAAAGTAACACTAATATGGCTATTATAGATGCTGGTTTGGCAATACTAAAACCTTCAAGTTTAGTACGAAGAAAGTTATTTACAATGCTTGCAATATTAGAGGCTTCACCTAATTATACTTCGGAATTTTTTTCTAAAAAGTATAGTTTTAGTTATTACTTTAAATTACTTTATATAGGAGTTAGAGCTGTATTTAGAACTATGGTAGGGGTGTTTATAGTAAAAAAAATAGAGCGAAAGTGCATTTAAATTTTGATTATTTAGTTGTAGGTTCTGGGGCAACAGGTGCTATAGCAGCAAAAACACTTGTTGATAAAGGTGTACAAGTTGGTTTATTGGATATTGGAGAAGAGGATAAAGTATACAAAGATTTAATCCCCAATGCGGATTTTTTAAGTATTCGAAAAAAAGATATAGAACAGCATCGTTATTTTTTAGGAGATCAATTTGAAGGAATTCCTTGGGAAACAACTCGAGTAGGATCGCAATTAACACCACCTCGTAGTTTTTTAACTCGTTTTTCTGAGGCATTTTTTCCATTTGATTCAGAAAGTTTCCAACCTTTGGAAAGTGCAGCTAAGGGTGGACTAGGTGGTGGATGGGGGTTAGGAAGTTATGTTTTTTCTAAATTGGAATTAGAAGCTGTTGGTTTGAATGAATATGAAATGAATGCTTCTTATGAAGATGTGATTTCTTATATAGGAGTTTCGGGTATATATGATGATGGAGGGAAATATGGGTTAGGATCTAATAAAAAAATTCAGCCAGCAATGAAATTAGATGTTAATCATCAAAAAATTTTAAAGGCGTATCAAAAGAATAAATCTAAACTTAATAAAAAAGATATTTATGTAGGTCAATCAGTATTAGCACTTCTTACAGAAGGTAAATTGAATAGGAAGGCTGTTCAATATCGTGATATGGGTTTTTGGAGTGATACCAATAAGTCGGCATACCGTTCTTGGATGACCATTGATGAATTAAATGAAAGCCCTAATTTTAAGTATCATAAAAAATGTTTGGTAACTAGATTTGAAGAATTTGATGGGGGTGTTCGTGTTTTTGTGAAGCGAACAGATACTAATGAGGTTAAGGTGTATACGTGTAAAAAATTAATTTTATCTCCAGGTGTTTTGGGAACAGCTAGGATTGTATCACGATCCTTTGATTATAAAAAAGAAAAATTACCTATTTTATGTAATCCATATTCATATATGCCATGTATAAATAGACGTCAGTTAGGAAAAAAAGTTGATCAACACCAAACAAGCTTTGCTCAATTAGTAATGTATTTGGACGACAAAAAAAATAACTTTGATGTTGGAGTTGCTGCACTGTTCAGTTACCGTTCATTATTATTATTTAAATTGATTAAGGAAACTCCATTAAATTTTGCAGATGCTAGAATAATAATGCAGTTTTTACAATCTTCGTTTACTATTGCCGGAATTCACCATCCCGAAAAAGGTTCTGATAATAAATTTATTTCTTTAGTAAAAGATACCACTAGTTACACTGGAGATAAATTAGTTGGACAATATATATTATCAGAAAAGGAATTATTTAAAAATAAAAATAGAGAGAAAAAATTCAAAAGTGCCTTAACAACCTTGGGGTGTTATCCAATGAAAACGATTCAAACACCCGCTGGAGGAAGCATTCATTATGGAGGGACGTTACCATTTTCTGAAAATAATGAATTGTTTCATGTGCTAAAGAATGGCAAATTAGGAGGAACAAAAAATGTATATGTAGCCGATGGTTCTGGTTTTAAATATCTTCCTGCTAAAGGAGTTACATTAACATTGATGGCTAATGCGAATAGAGTCGCAAAAAATGTATTAAAAAATGAATAAAACAATTGCTATTACTGGGGCAAATGGATACTTGGGGAATTCATTAGTAACGCATTTTAGATCAAAGTCATGGAAGATAAAGGCTTTAGTTAGAAATAAGCCTGTCGATTTTTTTGAAGGTGTGACTTATTGTAATTATGAAATGAAATCTCCATTAAACGAATTCGATTTTGATGGAGTTGATTTTGTTGTGCATACCGCTTATGTGAAAAACGAAGTGGATAAAAATTCAGACGAGATAAATATAGAAGCGACAAAAAGATTAATTGATTTATGTAAAAAAAGAAAAATTAAGTTAGTTTTTCTATCTTCATTTTCTGCACATAAAGCTGCTGTTTCACATTATGGAAAACATAAATTTGCCTGTGAAAAATTATTTGATTTACAAAAAGATGTAGTTTTAAAAATAGGTTTTGTTATAGGGGATAAAGGGATATTAGCTGAGATTGTTAAACGAATTAAAAATTCATCATTTTTTCCTTTAGTTGGTGGAGGGCAACAACCTTTACAGACAATTTGTATTAAGGATTTTAATCTTTCTGTAGAAAAGATCTTGTTGGATAAAGATTTGGTGGGGAATTTTAACTTAGCACATGAAGAGGTAATTAGCATGGAAGTTTTTTATAAATATATTGTTAAATTACTAAGAGCTAAAGTTTCTTTTATTAACGTGCCAACTTCATTACTATTAGTGGCTTGTCTTTTTTTTGAAAAATTAAGGATTAAATTACCAGTGTCTTCGGAAAATGTATTGGGATTGAAAAAATTAACTGTATTTTCTACATTAGAAACTCAAAATAATTTAAGGATTCGGTTTAAAGATTATAAGATGTCTTTAAAAATTATTTTATGTTAAAAGTTAATTTTTTTCGAAGTTATATAAGTAGGTCTTTCCTTTACTCGATCAAATGTTTTACCTAAATAAACACCAATAATACCTAGGATAAAAATGATCAAGCCCGAAAAAAAGCAAATAGAAATAATAATACTAGCAAAGCCAAGTACTTTGATTTGCCCATTAAAATATTGGAATATATAAAAAAGACCACCTATAAATGATAAAAGAGATATCGAAAACCCTAATTGGATAGTGAGTCGTAAAGGTTTATCGGAAAAAGAAATAATATTATTAAAAGCAAGTTTTAGTAAACTTTTCCATGAATAAGAAGATGTCCCTTCTTCTCTAGAATTGTGTTTTACTTCAAGTTTTACACTATTAAAACCTACCCATTGTACCATAGTTGGGAAGAAACGAATATGATCTTTCATGGCAAGAACCGCTTTGATTACTTCTTGTTTGTAAATTCCAAAATTAGCTATAGAAGCATCTTGTTCACTGTCCGTTAAATACCCAAAAGTTTTGTAAAAAAGATTAGAGGATAAGCGTTTAAAAAAGTTGTCCTGTCTTAATTTACGTTGTGCATATACAATATCAAAACCTTCTTGAGCTTTTTGAAATAAGTTTGGAATTTCTTCAGGGTTGTCTTGTAAATCGCAATCCATTACAATGACCCATTTACCTGTAGTGCATTGTAAACCTGCTGTTATGGCATAATGTTGTCCAAAATTTCTACTTAATTTTATGGCTTTTAATTTAGAGTCTCTCTGGCATAAGTCTTCTATTTTTTTCCAAGAATTATCAGGACTACCATCTTCAACTAAAATAATTTCATAGTCTAGTGTAATAGTAGCCGTATATTCGTGAATTTTAGAAACTAATTCATCTACTATTTTTTCTGCTAAATAAACGGGACTAACAATTGAAATTTTCAACAGTGATTCTTTTAAATATTAAAATTAATTATTTTTTTGATTTAAAGCGTAATCTGAAATTTTTGAAGGGAAGCAAATTTTCCCCTGTTTCATCATCAACAACTTTTGTGAGCATTAATAAGCCTTTTTGACAAACAATTACTGGGAATTTTTCTGTTTTAAAAATCAATTTTCCAACATCTCTATTTTCAATAAAAACATCTTTAACAATTTGGGCATCGAGAATTCTTATTTTTTTTTCTTCTAAATAAGTAGTAGCGCCTTTGTAGGGTGTAGATACCGCATTTATATGCCTTAAAATACTTTCGGAATCACTTTTCCAATTAATTGCATAATCTTCTTCATCTCTCCAAAGGCTATATGTTGCAAGAGCTTCATTTTGAGGGACAGCTTTTATAGGTTTATCACTATTTAAAATTTTTAAAACCAGTTCAGAATAATTTTTAGTGATTAAATCAATTGCTTCAGAAATTTTGATGGGATATTCTATTTTTGTGTGAGATTGACAAATTATAGGGCCTTTGTCATATTCTTTTGATGCAAAAATAGCAGTCACTCCAATTTTATTTTCTTTATTAATCAGCATATTTACTAAAGGAGCAAAACCTCTGTATTTAGGAAGCAAAGAATCATGTAAAACAATCAATTTTGACTTTGAAGTAGGGATAAGCCATCTCCAAGATACAGATATGCTGTATGGGGCAGTAATGTTAAAATTATCACTTCTGAGAAAAACAGGGATATTGTTAATTAGACAAAGATTGGTGATTTCTGTACTAAAATCATTATCTATATTTTTATCAAAGCCAACAATTACCTCAGAAATTTTATCTTGCAGATTATTATGGATTAAGGTTTTTAATACTTCGTAACCTTTTTTTGTCATTAAATAAAGTGCGTATTTCATAAATGAATTGATAGGCTTTTAATGTTTTTAAAGATACAATTCTATATCAAAACTATAAAATGTGATTTGTTTAATTGCTTTAAATCTGTTAGCTTGAATACTTTTAAAAAATTAAACTGACATGACTCCATTTAATAAACCCTATATGACTGGTGATGAACTGTATTACATTAAAGATGCAGTTTCTCGTGGGAAAATTTCTGGAAATGGTTATTATACCAAAAAGTGTCATTCTTTTTTTAAAGAAAAAATAGGCTTTAGGAATTGTCTGTTAACTTCGTCATGTACTGATGCTCTTGAAATGGCAGCTATTTTGGTAGGAATTCAGAAAGGTGATGAAGTTATTATGCCTTCATATACATTTGTGTCTACAGCAAATGCTTTTGTATTGCGTGGGGCAAAAATAATTTTTGCAGATAGTTATCAAAATAATCCAAATATTGATGCAACTGCTGTAGAAAAGTTAGTAACTTCAAAAACTAAAGCGATCGTAGTAGTACATTACGCAGGTGTAGCCTGCGATATGGATATTATTATGGATATAGCAAAAAAAAACAACTTATTTGTAGTGGAAGATGCCGCACAAGCTATTGATTCTTTTTATAAAGATAAGCCGCTTGGAAGTATTGGGCATTTGGCTACCTTTTCTTTTCACGAAACAAAGAATATTATTTCAGGTGAAGGAGGTATGCTAGTGGTGAATGATAAGAGTTTTGATAAAAGAGCTGAAATTATTTGGGAAAAAGGAACTAATCGTTCCGCTTTTTTTAGAGGGGAAACAGATAAGTACTCATGGGTAGATGTGGGCTCTTCGTTTTTGCCTTCAGATGTTACAGCAGCTTTTTTATATGCCCAATTAGAAAATTTAGGGAAAATACAATCTAGAAGAAAACAATTATGGAATACTTATTATAATGGGTTTAAAATTTTGGAAGATGAGGGGGTAATAAAATTGCCTAATATACCTGAATATGGAAGTAGTAATGGTCATTTATTTTATATAATTTGTAAATCAAAAGAAGAGCGCTCAGCATTAATTAATTTTTTGAAAGCACATGATGTACATGCTGTTTTTCACTATTTATCATTGCATAAAAGTCCATTTTATGTAGAATATAATGAAAAAATAGTACTTAAAAATTGTGATAATTTTTCAAATACCTTATTAAGGTTGCCCTTGTTTTATGAATTAGAAGGTCAGATTCAAAAAAAAATTATTGAATTAGTTAAAGAATTTTTTAAAAAATAATTTTTTGGAAGAAATAAAGAAAAAAAAGGATGCCTCCCGATTTTTAATAAAGATACTTAATTATAAGTATTTATATTTAATAATACTGTTTTTATTTTTTACTAAACTGTACTATTTTCTTATACTTAATTTTTCAACAGACTTTCCTACACATATAAAATTTGCAGCAAAAGTTAACAATGGTGAGGAAATATATCCACCTCATTTTTTATACTTTTTTTTAGTGAACTTATTTTCGGGATTTACAAGTAATCTAAATATAATGTATAAGGTAGCGGCAGTTATTTTATCCTTATCAACAGTTGGAAAGTTCTTTGTTTCAAAACAATTTATTAATCAATATATTTTTGAAGCTCATAAGAAATTTAAAAAAGGAATTACAGGTTTTTTAAGTTTATCTATGATTTTTTGCTTTGCTGTATCGGATGTATATAGTTTTTTTAGTTTAAAATTCATGTATTTAGGCAGAGTGCCAAGTACGGTTTGGCATAATTCTACATTAATATTAATGTTTCCATTTGCTATATTATTGTTTCAACAACAACTTAAATTATCAAAGTTAAAGAATCTTAAAGTTTTTGATAAAGAAATTTTGATTGTTACAGGGTTAATTATTTTAAATTTATGTATAAAACCTGCATTTTTAATTGTTTTTTTTCCGATTTCTTTTTTTATGATATTGCATAATATATCGAAAGATAATTTTAAAGATACTCTTGTGAAATCAATCCCTTTAATTATTGGTTTTTTAGTATTAGTAGGTCAATATGTTGCTATATTTTACTTAGGTTTAGGTTCACTTGATCAAACTCAAAATTCAATAATTATAGGGATTCCTTTTGAATTTTTAAGAAATTTTGTGCCTTATTGGTATATTCCTATTGGTTTAGTAATTTCATATATTTTTCCAATAGCTACTGTTTTATGTTATAAAGAGATTCTAAAATTTAGACCTTTTATTCATGCATTAGCTTATTCCTTTTTAGGGCTTTTGATTAGTGTATTTTTTATTGAAGATGGTTCTAGAAAGTTTGATGGTAATTTTAATTGGCAAAATATTATTTGCATGTATTTATTAATTTTATCATCAGTGGCATTTTTAGTTGAAAAATTATGGACAAAGGAAAGGTATTCTAATAAAATGATTTTTTTAGGAATATTATTTGTTATTCACGTATTGTCGGGAGTACTTTATTTATTCAAAATATACTATACAGGATCTTATTTTTAATATTAGTGATGAAAAAAATAGCTATTTCACAATCCAATTATATACCTTGGAAAGGGTATTTTGATATGATTAACAGTGTAGACGTTTTTGTGATTTATGATGAAGTGCAATACACAAAAAATGATTGGAGAAATAGAAATTTACTAAAAACAAAAAAAGGGGTAGAATGGATAACGATTCCTGTAAAGCAAGCAAAATTAGATCAAACAATAGATGAAACTTTTGTAGCAACTACTAATTGGAATATAAAGCATTGGAAAATGATCCAAGCTACTTATGGAAAAGCATCTTATTTTAATAAGTATAAAGTAGAATTAGAATCATTATATTTGAATATGAATACCAATTTATTGAGTGAAATAAACTTTATATTCATTCAGTTAATTTGTAGATTATTAGGTATTTCAACAGAATTGATAAATAGTCGAGATTTAAACCTAGAAGGTGATCGTGTTACTCGATTAGTAGATGCGTGTAAAAAATTGAATGGAGATATTTATGTATCTGGCCCCACAGCCAAAAATTACCTAGAGGAAGAGCTGTTTACATCAAACAATATATCTATAAAATGGATGGATTATTCTGGTTACAAGGAGTATAATCAAATGTCATTACCATTTGTGCATACTGTGAGTATATTAGATCTTTTATTTAATGAAGGAAATGATTCTAAAAAATACTTAAAGAGTTTTATTTAAAATGAAATTATCCGTTGTTACAACACTTTATAAATCTGAACGCTTTGTAGAAGAATTCTATAGCAGGATTGTAATTGTAGTGAAAGAGATTACAGATGATTATGAAATTGTTTTTGTTAATGATGGTTCTCCGGATTCTTCAAATAAGAAAGTTTTACAATTAAAAGAGATAGACAATAATATTAAATTAATTGAACTTTCGAGGAATTTTGGTCACCATAAAGCTGTAATGACAGGCCTTAATTTTGTTGATGGAGCATATGTTTTTTTGTTAGATATTGATTTGGAAGAACCCCCTGAAATTTTAAGAGATTTTTTTAAGAAATTAAATTCAGAAAATAATATTGATGTTGTTTTTGGTATACAAAAACAGCGAAAGGGAAAGTTTTTTGAAAGAAAATCGGGGCAATTTTTTTACAAAATTTTTAATTTATTATCAGAAATTAAAATTCCTGAAAATATTTTAATGGCTCGATTAATGAAACGGAGTTATCTTAATGCTCTTATAAAGTATAGTGAGAAAGAATTATTTTTAGCAGGTGTTTTTGCTATGGTAGGATTTAGACAAGAATCCATAGTTATTTCCAAAGGTTCAAGGCCAGATACGAGTTATACTTTTCGAAAGAGAATGAGTTTATTAGTAAATGCCATAACGGCCACATCTAATAGGTTATTGGTATATGTTTTCTATTTAGGTCTTTTTGTTAGTTTTACATCTTTTTTTGGTTTAATATATTTTACAATAAGAGCTGTTTTTTATCAAGAATATTTGAAAGGTTGGCCTTCGATCATTATTTCTATTTGGTTTTTAAGCGGATTGATTTTAATTAGTATGGGGATTTTAGGGATTTATATGTCTAAAATTTTTAGCGAAGTTAAACAGAGGCCTTTAACCATTATATCTAAAATTTACGAATAGAGATTATGGAAGATATCGTAATTATTGGTACAGGTAATTTAGCAGAAATTGCATTAGAGTATTTGCAAAGAGATCGAATAGCAAATGTAATTGCATTTTCTGTTGAGAAATTATATAATAAAACAAAAAACTTTTGTGGTTTAGAAGTAGTTAATTTTGAAGATTTAAAATTAAAGTATCCTCCTAATAAGGTTAAATTATTAGTATTAATTGGGCCTAACAAAGTGAATACAGTTAGAGAGCGCTTGTATAAAGAATCTAAAAATAAAGGATATCAATTTTTGACATATATAAGTCCTAAAGCAATAGTTTTTGATAAAAACTGTATTGGAGAAAATTGTTTTATTTTTGATGGATGTATAGTAGAGCCTAAGGCTACAATAGGGGTTAATACTATAATGTGGTCGGGAAGTATTGTAGCACATCATTCACAAGTTGGAGCTCATTGTTTTTTTGCCCCTGGAGCAGTTGTGTCAGGGAAAACTAGAGTTAAGGAAAATTGCTTTATAGGTATTAATGCCACAGTAAGGGATAACCTTGTCATTGCTAAAAAAAACATTATTGGTTGTGGAGGGGTAATTAAAAAGAGTACTAAAGAGAATGAGGTGTATTCGCAAGAAGGAACAAAAAGTTATAGTGAAAATAGTATAGATACTCATTTATAAATTTTTTTAATGATTAAACTTTTACAGAATTTTTTTTTCAAAAAAGTATCTCCATTTGGATTAGGAGTTTTTAGAGCTGTTTATAGTTTAGTTCTTTTGTTAGAAGCAAGGCATTTGTATAAGTTTAGAGAGCTTTATTTTCATGATATTCCCTATTTTGGGCCAAACTATCCAAATAATGGATTATTGTTAAGTCTTTGGATTAGTATAATTATTTTATTAATTGTAGGATATAGGACTTTTTTGATTTCCATAATCAATTATATTTTTACTTTAATTTTTATTTCGAGTGCTGTTAGCTATGAATATCACATGTTTTATACTTACACAGGGATAAATTTATTATTGATTTTTTTGCCTGTAGGGAATGCTTTTTCTATCGATTATTTATTGAAAAAGCGTTATTTAATTAAAGCGGGAATTTTTAAAAAATCATATAACGTATCTAAACTTAACTATTTTTTACCTGTATTTATGGGTTTAGCTTTAGTTTATTTTGATTCAGCATATGTTTTTAAATTAAACTCTCCAGGGTGGTTAAATGGTTTAGGAATTTGGCTGCCATCATCATTACCGCAAATAGCAATATCAAAGTTTCAATGGATTTTAAATGAAGAATCATTAATTAAATTTTTGTCATATTTTGTATTCGGTTTTGAACTTTTGTTTATTTTCCTTTTTTGGTTTAAAAAGTTCAGAATACCAATTTTAGTTATTGGTTTTTTTTTACATATAGGGATATATATATCATACCCAATACCCTTTTTTGCATTAGGTTGTTTAAGTATATACATATTAGTTATACCGATTTCTTATTGGCAAAAAATAAGATTTTTGTTTTTTAGAAATATTGAGAACATAACTTCCGAAAAAAAAATAGAAGATTTAAAAAAAGTTTTTTTTAGTGGAGAAGTAGTAGTCACTCCTAAAATAGAATCAGTAGCTAGGTATAACTTAAGTTTTTTTAAACGATTCATCGTTGAAGATAGTTTTCGATATAATATTAAAGAGAAATTACGAAATGTAAGCTTAACTTTAATTTTATTGTTTGCTATTTTAGCTCAGTTCCAATTTTATTATAGTTTTTTTAAAAAGAGCAAAGTAACTACAAGTTTTAATATAAACTTGTTGCACTATACAGGTATAACAGGACATCCGGTTTTTATGGATAGTCATTTTAGGGGATATCAAAATCTTTATACTTTAAAATATAAAGATCAATTTTTGCCTATTTTAGATGAAAATGGAATGCCTGGCGAATATCTAAAAGGGGGGACCTGGATTAATTGGATATGGAGAGTTAATGGTCCTTATGTAAAACAAAATTCATATTCTTTGAGGCAGGGTTTTACTCGGTTTTCTTCATTTTGGGCGTTTAATAATAATATTAACCTTCGTAATAAACATATATTTGAAATTGTTAAAAAACAGATAATTTCTCCTAAAAAATGGGAAAAGAATCTTTTGACAAAAAATATGAATGCAAAGTGGGAATCCGTTGGTAAATTAGTTTGGGAAAACAACCAGACTAGATTAATTTGGAATTCAACTCCAAAAAAATAATGAATATAAGAGTAATCATGGTACATCTAAAATAATTATGGATTTTAAAAAAAATCTAAGTTTTAAACATATTGATTTAGTAGTTCTTTTTGTTTTTTTCTACTTTCTTTTTTGGTATTTATTTTTATTTATAAGTACCGATTTTAATGAGCATACTGATTTTATTTTGCGAGTAAATGCAGGAAAAGTAAGTTATACTCCACACTTTATGTTTTTTTATTTAGTAAACCTAATGTCTGGGTTTACTAGTAAAATCTCTTTAATAAGAATAGCAACAGTGGTTATTGTTTCTGGTTCAACGGTAGCAAAATATTATATAACTAAACAGTTTTTATATAGTTTTAGTACAGATATAAATCATAGATTTAAAAAAAATGCAATAGTATTTATAGCTGTTATGTTACTTTTTTTCTTTTCAATACCCGATATATATAATTTTTATACTTTAAGGTATATGTATTTAAGTAGAGTTCCATCTGTACTTTGGCATAATTCGACATTAATTTTTGTAACTCCATTTGCTTTAGCTTTATTCAAAGAACATTTAAAAGTTTCTAAATTAGAAAAAGTCAATTTTTTTAATAAGGAAATTATTAAGATAACTGTATTAACAATTTTAAGCATCTTTATTAAACCATCATTTATTTTTGTTTTTTTTCCAGTTTATTTTTTATCCATTCTTAGATATTTTAATCTAAACAACTTTAAAAAATCTGTATTTAAATCAATTCCTTTAATAATAGGATCTGTTGCTTTAATATTGCAATATATTGCAATATATTATTTAACAATAGGTTCTTTTTACGAAGGGAAAAGTGAAGTTGTAATAGGATATGCCTTTGAATTTTTAAACGTTTATATTCCTTATTGGTATATTCCAGTTGGTCTGATTATTTCATATGTTTTTCCAATAGCAGTACTAATTTGTTATAAAGAGATTTTAAAGTTTAGGCCATTTTTATATGCTTTGGCATATTCTTTTTTTGGATTTATAATTGGCACTTTTATTATTGAAGAAGGACCAAGAAAGTTTCATGGTAATTTTACGTGGCAAAATATAATTTGTATGTATATGCTGGTTTTGGCTTGTATTTTGTTTTTATTACCTAAATTATTTACAAAAGAGCGCTATACTAATAAGTTTATTGTTATATCAGGATTATTTTTTTTACATGTTATATCTGGATTTCTTTATCTTTTTCATATGTATTTTTCTGGACATTTTTCTTAAAAAAAACTATTGTTTAATTTTGGAAAGAGAATAGTTGTAGTTGTTTTTAAGCAATTGAAAATTAGGATCAATTTTTAGGCCTTTTTTAGCGTATTCAATTGCTTTTTCCCATTTTTGTAGTCCATTGTATGAAGCAGTAATGTTATTATAAAGTACTAAAGATTTAGGGTATTTAGTCAGACCTTCCTGAGCATATGTAACTGCTTTTTCTGTTTTTTTATAATTGTAAAGGGCTAAGGTTATTTTTATATAATTAGCTTCAGATGGATTTTTTTTCAAATCACTAAAATGAGATTCTAAATCTTTTTTACGAGCTATAACACTTTGTAAGTTGTTTTTTGCAAGTGTAAAATTAGGGTCAATGTAAATAGCCTTTTGACAAGCTTTTTTTGCTATTTCAAAATTGCCTATTGTATTATTAATGGAGCAAATGTTATTATAAGCAGCAGCAGAATTAGGATTTATAGCAATAACTTTATTAGCAATATCAATAGCTTTTGTGTAATTATTTTTTGAATAGTATTTGTTGCATAATGCCAATAAAGCTTTTTCGTTCGGAGATTTTTCTAATAATTGTTCTTCAATAGTTAGTTTATTAATTTTTTTTATGGCAGCAACTTCATACTTAACCAATTCTGGGTTGTTGGGTTGTAATTTTTTAGCCTTTTCAGTAATATTCTTTAAATTGTCCCAATCATTTAACTCTAAATAGTTTTGCATTAATAAATTGAGGGTGGGTATATGCGTCGGTGCAATTTCGTGTGATTTGTTTAAGTTTTCAATAGCCTCTGTATGCCTATTTTGTTTAGTTAAGAAATCTGCATAAAAATAAAAAGAGGTATAATAAACAGATCCATATGAAATAGCGTTTTTAAAGTTCTCTTCGGCTTTATTAATTTTTCCTTTTGCACTATTTAAAATCCCTAAATTAGTGTATAAAGTATGATATTTAGGAGTGAATTTTAATGCCTTATTAAAATTAGCTTCAGCTAAATCATAATTCCCTTTTCTCATATGGGATAAACCATAATTCATCCAACCTCTACCATTTTTTGGGCTTTTTTGGGTAACATCTTTCCACAAACTTTGATCATTATCCCAAACAATATTACGCTGAAAAGTACCAAAACCATATAAGCCAAACAAAATTACTATAGCGATGATTTTATCATTTAACTTCCAAGAATATTCATTTTTAAATTTTAAATAAAATTGTCCCATTGCCCAACCCAATGCCAAAATAAGCCCAATATATGGGAAAAACATTCGGTGATCATTTAACACTTCAGCTAAAGGAATTAAGCTAGATGTGGGTGCAAGAGCAAGTAAAAACCAAAGTAATCCAAATGCAATTGGTTTTAATTCTTTTTTGGTTAGGCAAATAAAAGTAGTGTAGATAAATCCGACTAAAAAGATAAAGCCTAAAAATGTGGGCATAGAAAATAAGTATTCAAAAGGTATCCAATCGGTATCTGCACTTAAAGAAATAGGGAAAAATAAACTACCAAAATAGTAACTAAGTACAGCTGGTTGTGTAATTAGATAATTAAATAATTGACCACCACCTGTAGCATAGGTACTTGGCGACATGTAATTAATAAAAAGATAAAGGGCACCGCAAAATATAAATGAAATTAGACTCGATTTTAAGGCATTAAATAAGCTAGATCCGTTGATTTTTATAGCGCTAGAATTATCTTCAATTAACATTATATACACAAATAGTAAAGGAGCAAACATAATTGCAGTTGGCTTGGCTAAGGCTCCTAAAAGCACTGGAATTAAATAGAAATAATACTTTTTAGCTTTTGGCGAATATTGATATACCACAAAGGCTAATAATACAAAAAAGGTAGATTGAATGTCGGAACGAGAAATAATGTAATTTACAGTTTCGGCCATTACTGGATGTATCATATAAAAGCCAGTACTCAAGGCAGCAATATAAAAGTTAAGGGCGTTTTTTTGCGAAAGTTCACAAATTTTAAATACAAATAGAAAAATGAGAACGCCTTGACATAGAAAAAAAATGAAATTGCTTAAATGAAAAAAGAAAGGGTTGTTTCCGCCAGCAAGCCAATAATCTATAGCAGTAGTAGTGGTTACTACAGGGCGATAGGTTTGGTTTTGAGGAAAAGAACTACTCATAGTACCATCAACAAAAAAGTCAGGAATATTAGCTAAGCTTCTAATATTTACATTATCAATTATGGTATGCGAATCATCAAAATGAAACCCATTATCAAAATGATTTAAATAAATTAATGTAGTTACTGTGGTCATTAGTATAAAAAATGACCAAGTCCTTTTTTCTTTTAAAATTGAAATTGCTTTAGGCATATGATTTCTATTGTTCTATTCAAATATACTATACCTATTAGACATTTTTATCATACTAGTATATATTATAAAGTTTAAAATCAATTGTGAGAACAATTTAATTTATTCAACGCAGAACAGCTATTTAATTTGTAGCTTTGTTAGCTGTAAATTATTATTTGGTAGATGAATGGAATAAATGTTTTAGGTTATATAAATGGAAAGTTTGGTCTAGGAGAAGCGGTAAGACTAAATTTAAAAGCATTAAAATCTGTTGGAGTATCTGTTTCAGAAATTGATTACGAATTATTAAAGCGAAGTCGTGCTTATGAGTATGATTTTAGTTATTCGGTAAATTTAGTACAAATTTCATTAAACGATATTGATAATTTTTTTTGTGTTATTAATCCGCAATTTTTTATTGATAGATATACCATTTTATTTTTACCATGGGAATCAGAATATATTCCTGATAAATTAACAAAAGCAATAAACTTATTTAATGAAGTATGGACACCTTCTGGTTATTGTAAATTTATTTTCTCAAAAGTTTATGAAGGGCCCATTATTGTAGTTCCTCATCCTGTGGGAGTAGAGTTAAAGCCTTTAAAGAACGATAAATTGCCAATACGTTTTTCAAAGGATAAATTTAGTTTTTTATTTATTTTTAATTATCATAGTTCTGTAGAAAGGAAAAATCCATTTCATTTAATTGAAGCATTTAAAAAAGCATTTTATGATAATGAAAATGTAGAATTAATTATAAAAACATCAAGTTCAAAAGACTACAAGAAATTAGAAAAAAAAATACATTCTTTTGTAAAGGGGAGTGAAAATATTAAAATAATTGACGTTGATTTAGATCGTAATAGTGTTGATCATTTAATAAATAATTGTGATTGCTATTTGTCTTTGCATCATTCAGAGGGTTTTGGTTTAACACTTGCGGAAGCCATGTATTTTGGGAAACCAACTTTAGCTTCAAATTATTCAGGAAATAAAGAGTACATGAATAAGAATAATAGTTACCTGGTAGATTGTGAAGTAGGATTAATTGAAAACCCAGATACTATTTTTTCTGATAAAACCATTTGGGGGTATCCAATTTTAGAGGACACAATAAATAAAATGAAATTGGTTCATGAAAATGATCAACTAAGAAATGAAAAATCCCGTTTAGCTAAAGAAGATATAAAAAATAAATTGTCATACACCGCAGTAGGATCTATAATGAGTAATAGATTAAAACAAATACGCACAAATTTTAAAGAATTATCTTTTGATAAAAAAAGAGGTTATGATTTGTTAAGTCAATTACAAATATTAAATGCAGAAGCTAGTAATTTACGTAATGAGAATCGTCGTTTAAAAAAAAATGTGGTTGTTAGATTAATACTTTTTTTAAAAAATAGGGTAAAAGAATTAAAAAATAGGTAATAATAAATGGAGGTATAGTTAGAGTAATATAAATTAGGAGTTAAATATAGCAGGCATGCTATTTCATATAGCCAAATTTGGTGTTTAAAAAGCCTTTTTTATTGGTCTCAGGAATAGTTAAAACTATGTACTTTAATACATTTCGCTTTAAGCTTCTAAAAAAATATCTTTATGACCTCTGAGCTTCAATATCTTTGATGAAGGTGCATGACTTAAAAGTATCTTCATCAAAGCACAATCACTTAACAAACTAAACTCAAAATAGTGGGATAGATGCAATTTATGCTATAGTGTTGCTTACTATCGTAGAGTAGTTACGATCAAAAAAATACTTGAGCAACAACAAGCTTACTTTAAAACAGGCATATCTCCTAAAAATAGAATTGTTAGTATTGCTAAAGATTACCTCAGACCAATTGTAAGAGGAAAAGAAGTAAAACCAGTTGACTTTGGAGCTAAGGTCAATAAACTTCAAATTGATGGTATCAATTTTATAGAGCATTTAAGTTTTAATGCTTTTAATGAAGGTACACGCTTACAAAGCACCGTATATAAAGCACAGTCACTCACCAAAACAAAACTTAAAGTATTAGGAGCAGATGCTATATATGCGACAAATAAAAACAGGAATTTTGTTACAAAACATGATATCAAAACAGACTTTAAACGAAAAGGCAAGCTTCCTAAAAATTATAAAGACGAAAAGAAGTTAAAAGCTTTAATTACAAAAGAAAGAGCCACTCGATTAGAAGAAAGCTTTGGAAAAGAATATTACCATCTCAAAAAAATAAAGGCAAAAACAAAAGCTACAGAAAAACTCTGGATATTTTTTGGGATACAAACAGCAAATGCTTTAGAAATAGGTAGAAGAATCCAGAAAAGTCAAGTTAATCTGGCTGCCTAAATTCAGAAAAAAAAAAGAGCTCTTGGGATAATTACGCCCTGTCGGTATTGAAATCAATATTTTTAGACTAAAATGACCTAAAAAATAAAAATCCAAAACTTGAATTTGTCAAATTTTGGATTTTTTATCTATAATTTGTGAGAATCAGGCTATTCTCTGAATACGCCTGAATACGCTTTAATAATTATCAAAAGTTTTGCTATACTAAAATGCATAAAACAATCTAAATTTTACTGAAGAATACTCCTATAAACCTCAACATATTGTTTGGCCGCATTTTCCCAAGTAAACTTTTTTGAATGTGTGGTGTACTCCTCAATATAAAAGTTTTTGTTGGCATTAAATTTTTCCATGCCTTTATTAAAAACTTGTGCCATATACTCAGGTTCAAAATGATCCCAGTAAAATGAGTGTTTACCACCAATCTCGGGTAATGATGATTTATTAGCTAAAAAAACAGGCTTTCCAAAAGTCATTGCTTCTAAAACGGGTAAGCCAAAGCCTTCCCTTAATGAAGGAAAAGTAAAGGCCAAACAGTTTTTGTAGTAATAAATTTTTTCTTGATCTGTAATACGCCCAACAATATGCGCTCTGTGTTCAAGTTTTTTATCTTGTATTAATTTTTTAAGTTCGTTGGTATGTTCAGTTCTGTTGTCGCCAGCAAGTATTAATTCAATTTCAGGTAAAAATTCAAGCATTTTAATTAATGTGCTGAAGTTCTTTTTTTCAACCATTTGCCCTATTGAAAAAATAAAAGGCTTTTTAGGAGAAACATTAGTAAAAGATTCCTGCGTAAGTGGTGTTAACTCACCAGAATTGTTAAAGGTATTTCCATTGTATATAACATACTCGGGAATATTGGGTATGTTAAAATGGGCATGAGTGCTTTTTTTTGCAAATTCTGAAATGTATACAATAGCGCTACTGCGTGCTACTTTTTCTTTAAACTGATTTATTCTAAATTCCAGTCGTTCCCCCGTATCTTCCTCCATAAAATTAATATCATGAACAGTAAGTAGATAAGGCGTAGTATCCGAAAAAGGTTCAATTTTAGTATTTTGATTTACAGAATGCCATAAATCAAATTTCTTTCTAATTCTAAAAAAAGGATAACGGGTAATTTGCCAGTATTTTTTATAAGAGATTGTTTTGCCAATTTCCTTTTTAACTTCATTTTTATTGCAACTACACACAATAGAATACTCTTTCAAAAAATCTGTTTGTTCGGATAAGGCTTTGACCAAGTTTAAATTAAATTGACCAAATCCAGATTTTAAATTATTGATATTGTGGGTTTCTAAAAATATTTTTTTCATCAAAAAAGTATTGGTATGCAGGTAGTTTTAATTATTTCGAGTTTAATTGTAAGAAAAATGTATAAATTCGATCTATACTATATGCGAATTTGGTATTACATTATTCGTTAAAATGATATTCTAAAATATATATAGAAATTACACCTCAATTTCTATGTTTTACTATAAAAACTAGCCATTAAGAGCAATTTTAAATTAAACTCAATTAGGTTGTAAAATTACTATTTTAAATGGTACCAAGCCAAAAACTTGTATTGGAATTAAGGCTAATAGGAAATTAACTCGATTTTGTACAGGTTATTCGGAAACTGACTATCTTTGCGTTTTCAAAATTCTTGGTCAAAACAGATGAATACAATTAACGATACAAATTACAATTTCCCTGGTCAAAAATCAATCTATAAAGGTAAAGTACGTGAAGTATATGCTATAAATGATGATAAATTAGTGATGATTGCTACTGATCGACTTTCAGCGTTTGATGTAGTAATGCCAAAGGGAATTCCATATAAAGGGCAGATTCTGAATCAAATTGCTACAAAAATGATGAAGGCTACCGAGGATATTGTACCCAATTGGTTGGTAGCTACTCCAGATCCAAATGTAGCAGTGGGACATTTGTGCGAACCTTTTAAGGTAGAAATGGTGATTAGAGGGTATTTGTCTGGTCATGCCGCTCGCGAATACAAAGCGGGAAAACGATTTATTTGTGGAATGCCCATGTTAGAAGGCATGAAGGAGAATGATAAATTTCCAGATCCATTAATTACGCCATCTACAAAAGCGGAGAATGGAGAGCATGATGAAGATATTACTCGCGAAGAAATTTTGAGTAAAGGAATTGTTAGCGAAGCTGATTATATTATATTAGAAAAATATACACAAGCCTTATTTGAAAGAGGAACAGAAATAGCCGCTAAGCGCGGATTAATTTTGGTGGATACAAAATATGAATTTGGGAAAACTAAAGATGGTCGAATAGTGTTAATTGATGAAATTCACACCCCAGATTCTTCACGTTATTTTTATGCCGATGAATATCATGAAAGACAAGATAAAGGCGAAGCTCAACGTCAGCTATCCAAAGAATTTGTACGTCAATGGTTGATATCAAATGGCTTTCAAGGTAAAGAAGGACAGCAGATTCCAGAAATGACATCAGACTATATCAATTCAGTATCGGAACGCTATATTGAATTATATGAGAAAATTACAGGCGAAACTTTTGTGAAAGCGGATGTTAGTAATATTGAAAAGCGTATAGAGGCTAATGTGAATGACTATTTAAAAGGTTAAAACGATAAAAATATACCAATAAGTAAGTAATGATATTTTTTAAAAGCTATCCTTTTTAGGGTAGCTTTTTTTGTTTGATAGACTTTTATGGTGTTAAAAATACCATAGAGTAGTTCCTGAAATAGTGCGCAAAAACCATTTGTTTTAGAGATCTGTTTTAATAATACCATCAGAATTCCCTTTTAAAATAAGTTTAGAGTCGATTAAGCTATGGTTAATCAATTAATGGGATTATAGCAGTAGGTATATTCTTGTTTTTTTGGAAAGGAAATGAGTAATAGTGAAATTTAATGCAAAAAACCAAAAGAAGTTTTTTAGGATTAATTTTTTTAAACTTAAAGATTTTAATTACAAAATGACCATATTTTTTTATAGAACAAATCAATTATTTTGTTTTTTTCAATACTGAAAATGAGTGAGTTGATTTTTTTAATTAAAACGTTAGTTATATAAATAATACATATTTTATTGTTTTTTTATTTATTGTAATGTTGTTTATTGTTGCATTTTAAAACATATATGATAATAATATTAGGATAATATGGATTTATTTGCAATTAATTTATCATTTAAATGTAAAATCGATATAGTTTAATTAGTAAGCTCAAATAATTTCAAAACAAACCAAAACCAACAAACCAAAAAACTAACTTTTAATCAAATTAATTTATGAGACTTAAATTCAAATCATTAGCAATACTATTGCTAATTGTTTTTTCTGGTTTAGCTCAAAACCCAGAAAAAGAGGCTAAACAAAAAATCAAGCAACTTAACCAATTAATAACCAAAGCAAAAAAGCAAGGTATAGATGTTACCAAAGAAAGGATGTCTGTAAGAGTGGCAGAGATCTTTTTAGATTATGCTAAATGGGATGAAAAAAATAAATCCAAAATTGCAGAAAATTTTAAAAGAGTAGAATCAACAGTTGTACCTCCAAATGTTAAAAAAAGAACGAGTACTGAATATGCAAATTTTTTACCCAATCACGAGCGTAGAGAAGTCGTTAAATTACTAGATAATAGTATTAAGCAAATTAATAATATTATTTCGGGTAAAGAAAAAAGAAAGGCTGGCCCTCAAATTAAATGGGATCAAATAAGAATAGCAGGTAATGGAGTAAAGCAAGGTAATCAACCTTTATTTTTGTTAGATTGGAATTTTAAATCAAATGAAACAGATAACTATAATTTAAGTGATTTTTTTGGTGACATAGATGGCTATTTCTTTCATATTGGAATGCTAACACAAAATAGTAACGGCAAATATGATATTTCGGCAGGTCAAAAACGAAGATTGAAAAATTTAAAAACAGGGAATTTTGGAGCGCCATTTATTGGAATGACTAATGTTCCAGAATTTGCCAGAAAAAAATATCCTGATTTAGCTAAAGGAACAACCACATTTACAGGTTTTGATATAGATCACCCTCAGGCAAGAGAGTTACATAAGCAATTGTTTAAATTATACGTGCCTCAATTTAAAAATAAAAACATGAGTAAGTTAGGTTATATGCTTTCTAACGAGCCTCATTGGAATATTTCAGGAACATGGGATGTTATTGATATCACAACTCATACCCGAAGAAAATTTGAAAAATGGTTGCAACAAAGACATAAAAGCATAAACAAATTAAATGAAATTTGGGGAACATCTTTTGGTAATTTTAGGCAAGCTGCAGGTTCAGTATCAACACCCGTAAATGAATCATTAATAGGAACGCCAAAATGGTATGACTTTGCTAGGTTTAATCAAGTTAGGGTAATACAATGGTTTACGTTTTTGCATGATGAAATAAAAAGGCTTGACTCTAAAATGAAAAGTCACATAAAGTTAATCCCAGGTCATTGGTCATCAAATTCAAGAAAATACGGTTTAGATTTTGAGGCTCTAACGAGTCTAACAGAAATCATAGGTAATGATGGTCATATGGATCATGCTCGTAATTTTGGAGGAAGAAAACCTTGGCAAGATAAGTATGCTTTAAATTGGGCTGAGATGTCGGCGCAGTATGATTTTATGCATTCGGTAAGTCCTGATGCTATAAATTACAATTCAGAAGGTCACTCCGTAGATACTGGTAAGTCTAAAAATCTTTTTTTAGATAAATCTTATGCTAGGATAGCGCAATGGTTAGCTACTATCCATGGTTCGGATGTAACTACAAACTGGGCTTGGTTAAGAGAAAAAGATGGTTCTATTAGAGGGAATAATCTTTTGGCAGGATCAGTATTAATGATGCCTCAGGTTCTTAATGAGTTTCATTCAACAATGATTGATATTAATACATTTGCACAGGAAATTACAGCACTTCAAAATGTAAAAAATCCAGTAAGGTTATTTTATTCTGAAACTTCAGCAATAAATAAAAATGACCACATGACAGAATTGCTTGATATATATGAATCATTGTACTTTGAAGGGCATAGATTAGGTTTTGTTACCGAAAATATCATAAAAAAACAGGATGCTAAAAATTGGGAATTTATTGTAGTTGCAGATACGGAATATGTAACTATTGCAGAGTTTAATGCCTTACAACAATACTTGAATAAAGGAGGTACTATTTTGCTAGATAGCAAAAGTCTGAAAAAGAATGAATACGGTAAAAAAATAAATAAGAAATTAGTAGCAGGTGCCGGAAATATCATTAGTGTAAATGAAAGTAATTTAAAATCTCAAGTACTTTCTCAACTAAAACGAAAGGGGAAAAGTTTAGTAGTAAATCTGGATGAGACAAATCCTAAAAAAGGGTTTAAAGCAATTCAACATAGATCAACCCGTGTAAATGGTAAAAATATTATAACGCTTGCAAATGTGGGTAAAGAGAAGTCTAAAGCTAAATTATCACTAGGAAAGAATAGCAATGTGACTATTACTAATTTAATAACGGGTAATAAGTTGTCAAACAATTTTGAAATAGCATCTCAACAAGTATTGTTGTTACAAGTTTCGGGAAAAACGAGTTCTGCTTCAAATACAAAAGAAAATAATATTGTTGTGAACGGAGCTCATCACATAAAAAATAATCAAACAAATCAACACATAATAGCACCGGTATGGGATAAGCATAATGCTAGAATGTTTACTATAGCTTCGGCTAATGATCAAATATGGGAGTTTAAGCATATTGGTAATAAAGTTCATACAATAAAAAACAAAGGAACAGGTCGCTTTTTAGAAGTTTCTAATGCTAAATGTACTAATGATGCCAATGTAAATACATGGACAAGTGCCAATGCTAATCATCATAAATGGTTTGTTACAAAAAATGGTAATGATATATTTTTACGTCCTACACATTGCGGTAGTCATGCCTTAGATAAAAGTAATGGGAATGATGGAAATGTGAAGTTATGGAAATTTGATAAAAATAATGCGAATCAAAAATTTGAATTGATTGCAGTTAAGTCGAATACGAGTGGAGTAATTAAAATTAATGGTGTATATACTATTCAAAATGTTGAAAGTAAGCAAAATGTAATAAGCCCTAAATGGGATAACTACAATGCTAGGATGTATAGGTCATTAAGTGCTAAAGATCAGCAATGGCAATTTGAGCATATAGGTAATGGAGTTCATAAAATAAAGAATGTAGGGACAAATCGTTATTTGGATGTATATAGGGGGCAGTGTGATAAAGGTATAAATATTAAAACTTGGACTAATGCCGATTCAAATCATCAAAAATGGACAATTAAAAAAGTAAATGGGAAGTACTTTTTACACCCATTACATTGTAAAGAATTAACTTTAGATAAGAGTATTGGAAATAATGGAAATGTTAAGTTGTGGGAGTTTGATTCGAACAATAAAAACCAACAATTTAATTTAATAGCAGTAAAAGGAGCAAAAGAATTAGAGGTAGATTTTGATATTGAAGTATATCCTAACCCTACCACTAATGTGGTAAACATAGCTAACTTAGACGAAAATAAGCAAATTGATACTATAGTGGTCTATTCCCTTTCGGGAGAAGTAGTTCAACGAATTACTGAAAAATTTGAGAGTACGGTTACTATAGATTTGTCTGATCTAGCAAATGGATTATACATTATTAGTTGCCAAACTAGTAGTTCTGATATTAGCAATTCAAAGACTACAGCAGCTGTTTTTAAGGTGTTAAAAAAATAAATAATAAACGACAGATTATAACAAATAAAAAAGCAGCTTTAAAGCTGCTTTTTTATTTGTTATAATCTGTATACTAGTCAAATAAACGCTTTAAAAAATTATTTGTAAAAATTTGTTGTGGGTCTAGTTTTTGCTTTAAGGATTTAAATTCATTCCATTTTGGATAAAGTGATGCTAACTCTTTTTTAGTGTAATAAGTTACTTTAGCCCAATGAGGTTTGCCTCTATGAGCAGCAAAAATATCGTGTACATCTTTAAAATAAGTGCCAAAGTCAATAACTTTGCCATAAGGTTTGTAAGCGATAATACCAATGTAACATGTTTTGTGCCCGTAAGCCATGCTCATTGCAGATTCGTTTTTAGGAGAAAAGCGTACTTCAATAGGCATATGAACTAAATGTTTCTTAGTATTAAGTAATTCATTTATTTTAATTAAAACAGCTTTGGTCTCTTCAATTGGGATGCCGTATTCCATTACTTTTTGTTTTACTAAAATGGGTAAAGTAAAACCATCTAAAAAATTTACTACTTTATCTTTTGTTTCAGGCGCTAACAATAGTTTGTACATCACTTTATTAAGTGATGGAATATTTTTTAACTTAAAAGAAGTTAGCCATAAACCCAATTCATGAAGCATATTTCCTTTAACAATATTGTTAAACCATTCAGAAAAATTAGATTTTTTAGAAATATTTTGTTGCGTTTTAGAAGCACTCCAATATTGTACTTTATCAGTGTGAGGAGCCCACCAAAATCTCATGTACTCATCTGTATAAGCAACATCAAGTTTGTCTATCATTTCATTAAAACTAAGTGTAGTTGTATTAATTTTTAAATGATAATTAGTAACTAATTGTAGTGTAACGGTTGAAATAATTCCTAAAGCTCCTAATCCAACTACAGCTAAATTGAATTCTGAAGGGTTAAGACGCCTATCAAAAATTTTTAAATGTCCAGTAGCAGTAATTATTGTAAAAGCAACAACGGCTTGGTCTAGAGCACCATAGTTTAATCCAGATCCATGTGTGCCTGTACTTATTGCGCCAGCTATTGATTGTTCAACAATGGTTCCTAAATTATCTAAGGCGAGTTTATTTTTTAAAGCAAAATCAGCTATTTGTTTCAATGAAGCCCCACCTTGAACACTAAGTAGTTTGTTTGAAGCATCAAAGTGGATAACTTTAGTATAGTTTTTTAAATCAACTAAATAACCACTTTTGGTTGCTGCAATTAAGGAACAGGAGTGTCCAGATCCAACAATTTTTATTTTTTGATTGGTCTGATTGGCTTTTTTTGTAAGCGCTACAAGTTCCTGTTCGTTAGATGGGTAAACAATTTGGTCAGGGTTTGAAATAAATGAATGAGACCAATTAATCCATTGTAAACCTTTATTCATAATTTTTTTACACAAATTAACAGTCTTTTTAGCAATAATTAATAAACTTAACCTTTATTTTTATTCGGTTTAGGTTTTGACTGTAATTTGAAACATTATAACTTTAGTTAAATATCAAAAAAACTATTCGGAATAAGAAACTAGCATAGCAGGTGTTTGTATATTAAATAAATATTTGGAGTAATTTGAATATAAATTTTCTAAATATTGTTTGGCTCTGGTTTCACTTTTAACTCTGCTAACGTTCATGTAAAATTTAACACCGGTATCGTAACTATTGTCTTCCATGTACTGTAAAGCAATAAGTTCAATTTCAGAAATATATTTGTATTCAAGTTCTGGATGTTCACTTATAAAGTCATCAAAAACGGTTGTGTTTTCATTGTATATGTTAATGTTAGCTTCGCTAATATTAATCATGTCAACTTCATATTTAGTGCCTTCATATTCAAAGCGTAATTCATCAATAACGATTTCGGCTTCATATTTGTCATTGGCAATTCCAATAAATTTTCCGCCACTTTTGGTATTGGCTTCCCATACAGTAATGTCAGCAAAATTTTGTGCTGTTAGGTTTCCTAAAAAAAGTAAAAAAGTAAGTACTAATGTGTAGTTTTTTTTCATAGTTGCTGGTTAAATACGCAACAAATGTATGAGATAAGTGAAGTTTTTAGACATTAATTTTTATATTTTAGATGTTGTGCTTATTTTTTTCGTTTAAGTGTACTTAAGTAGTGGATATTTTGTCTTTTTTAAATAAGCGAAAACGTTAAAGTTATGAGAATTACATGTTTTTTCTTGGGTGAAACTTGGATAAAGTGTCAGAAAGATGTTTTCTATCAAGGTGCATATAGATTTCAGTAGTGGTAATGCTTTCGTGTCCAAGCATTTGCTGTATGGCTCTTAGGTTGGCGCCATTTTCAAGTAAATGAGTGGCAAAGGAATGTCTAAATGTGTGAGGGCTTATATTCTTTTGGATATGAGCAGCTTTAACTAAGTTTTTAACTATGGTGAAGATCATTGCTCTGGTTAAAGAGTTCCCTCGTCGATTTAGAAATACGGTATTTGTGTAGTCCTTTTTTATTGTAATTTTTATCCTACTATTTTGAAGGTAATTTTGTAGTATATTCTGTGTGTGTTCGGCTATAGGTATTAAGCGTTGTTTGTTTCCTTTTCCTGTTACGGATATAAATCCTTCTTCAAAATAAAGATCTGATAGCTTTAAGTTGGTAAGTTCACTTACTCTTAATCCACATCCATAAAGCATTTCAATAATGGCATGATTACGTTCGCCTTCAGCTTTAGAATAATCAATTTGATCTATAATAAGGTCAATTTCTTTTAGACTTAATGTGTCTGGTAGTTTTTGGCCAATTTTAGGAGTTTCTATTAAGTCCATTGGGTTGTCTTCACGGTAATTTTCAAAAATCAGGTAATCAAAAAAACCACGAAGACCAGAAATTATACGTGCTTGTGAGCGTTCATGTAAAATTTTTGCTATTTCGTATATAAATTGTTGAATGTCTGTTTTTGAAATTGTAATAGGAGAAACCCTAAGTTCATTTGTTTCTATGTAATTGATAAGTTTAGAAATGTCTAACGAATAATTTGTAATGCTGTTAGCCGATAATCCACGTTCAATAGCTAAGTATTTTGTGTAATCGATTAAGCTATTTTTCCAATTCATAATAAGTAATTTGTCAAATTACACCTATTAAAAATAGTATGTTGTAAAATATGACTATTTTAGATGAAATTAATTAAATACCTACAAGATTATGAAAAAAATAATTTTAACACTAATACTAAGTGTATGTGGTTTTGTGCTTGCTACTGCCCAGGGTAAGCCGTCATTTGGACTTAAAGCCGGATTGAACTTTACAGAATTAAATGGTGATGGTTCGGATTCTATTGATGCAAGTACAGGATTTCATGCGGGTATTGTGTTGCATGTACCACTTCCTAAAAAGATAGGAATTCAAGCAGAAGCAATGTATTCGGTAGAAAAAATTGATGATGTGGCTGATCTAGGGTATTTAAACGTACCTGTGTTGCTTACTTATAAAATTATCCCAGGCTTACGTTTGCAGATAGGACCACAATTTAAAATAAGAACAAATGCTGATGTAGAAGAATCACAAGCAGGTTTTGAGGATGATTTAAGTGATTTTAATTTTGATGGAGCGGTTGGTTTAGAATACAAATTTCCTGTTATAGGAGTTTTTGCACAGGCTAGATATAATTATGGATTTACGGATATTCAAGATAACGCAGATGTGCAATCAAACAATTTCCAATTGTCTGTAGGATATCGTTTCTAGAGTTTACTAATAAGATGTATAAAAGCCGAAAGTTTTACCCGTAAAGCTTTCGGTTTTTTTGTACATAATTTTAGTATTTTTGAACCTTATAGAAATGTAATTGCTTATGAAACTTTTAGTATTAAATGGCCCAAATTTAAATTTATTAGGAACACGAGAGCCTGGAATTTATGGGAGCCAAACTTTTGAAGATTATTTTAATAATTTGACTCAAAAGTTTTCAGAGGTAGCGCTATCATATAAACAATCTAATCACGAAGGTGAATTAGTGACTATCATTCAACAAGCAGATGGCGTGTATGATGGAGTTGTTTTAAATGCAGCGGCTTATACACATACTTCGGTGGCTATAGGGGATGCTATAAAGGCAGTTGGAGTCCCTGTTGTTGAGGTGCATATATCAAATACATTTGCACGTGAAGCTTTTAGGCATAATTCATTCATTTCACCAAATGCAAAAGGAGTAATTTTAGGTTTTGGATTACAGAGTTACGATTTAGCTATTCAGAGTTTTCTTTAGGAATAAATATTTGGAAATTAGAATGTGTTAATCAATGATGCGTTTAATAACACGTAATTTGTGCGTGTGTGTACGTTTTTCGGCATTAAATATACCTGTGTGATCTATGCGATCAATACGTACTTTTCCATGAGCATGGATAATGTAATTATCTTTCATCATTATGCCAACATGAGTAATTTTTCCTTCGGCATTATCAAAAAAAGCTAAGTCTCCAGGTTCACTTTCTTCAATAAAACTTAAAGGATCGCCTTGGGTGGCTTGTTGTGAGGCGTCACGTTTTAACTTATAGCCATTGATTTTGTATACCATTTGCGTAAAACCACTACAATCAATACCAAAAGAAGTTTTTCCGCCCCATTGATACGGTGAATTTAAATAAATTAAAGCTGTTTCAATAAGTTGATTTTTGGATTGTTTACTATTGGTGCTTTCTCCATCAAAATCATGACCTAAAATAGCTAATGTGTTTAAGGTTACTCCAAAAGGAACAGGCATTAATTGTTCATTAGGGAGTAAAATAAAATCAACTAAATTGGTGGATAATATAGGGTTTTCTTTAATTAGGGCTTTATATGTTTCCTCTTCGCAAAATGTATATTGTTTATTGTCAATCCAACCTTCATACTTGTCATAGGCTAAACGTATACGACTCCAATTTTTACGGACTTCAAGTACTTTGAAAAGTTCTCCGTATAAAACTTGCGAGGTTTGTTCGGAAGTATCTGATGGGTTTTCTCGCAGCGAAATCATGCTTAGGTGAGCTATTCCGTATTGCATAAATTAGTAAGCGTTATTATGATTAGGGTTTTCTATAATCATTGCAGAAGCGCCACCACCTCCATTACAAATTGCAGCAGCTCCATACTGGCTTTTGGTTTGATTTAAAGTGTGAATCAAAGTAGTTAAAATTCGGGCACCTGAACAGCCTAGTGGGTGACCAAGAGCAACAGCACCTCCATTAACATTTAATTTTTCACTTGGGATGGATAATATTTTTTGATTTGCTAAACCTACTACAGCAAAGGCTTCATTTAGTTCAAAATAATCAATATCATCAATAAGTAGTCCAGATTTTATTAATGCTTTAGGTAATGCTTTGGATGGGGCAGTAGTAAACCACTCAGGCTCTTGAGCGGCATCAGCATAACTTTTTATTACTGCTAGTGGTGTTAAGTCTAATTCTTTTGCCTTTTCTGTACTCATTAACACCATGGCCGAAGCTCCATCATTCAAAGTAGAAGCATTAGCAGCTGTTACTGTACCTGTTGAGGAAAAAGCAGGACGTAATGATGGTATTTTTTCAAAATTTACATTTTGATATTCCTCATCTGTAGCTATTATTTTAGGTTCACCTTTACGTTGAGGCACACTTACAGGAATAACTTCTTCATCAAATTTTCCAGTATCCCAAGCTGCTTTAGCTCTGGTGTATGATTCGATGGCAAAAGCGTCTTGATCTTCACGGGTGAAAGCATTAGTGTCGGCACATAAATCGGCACAAACTCCCATGGCTTGTTGGTTGTATACATCAGTAAGCCCATCTTTCATTAATCCATCAACAAAATTAGTGTTTCCAAATTTATAGCCATTGCGTAAATGAGCATAATGGGGGGCTTGACTCATGTTTTCCATTCCACCAGCAACTACAATATCAGAATCTCCCAAGGCTATAGCTTGAGCACCAAGCATTACTGATTTAAGTCCACTAGCACATACTTTATTTATGGTAGAACAAGGTACACTATCGGGAAGTCCAGCTCCCATGGCAGCTTGTCTTGCCGGTGCTTGTCCACAATTAGCTTGTAAAACATGCCCCATAAAAACTTCGTCTACACTACTTAATGAAATATTAGCTTTTTCAATTGCTGCTTTAATGGCAATAGACCCAAGCTCAGTAGCAGGTATTTTGGATAAGTTTCCTAAAAAACTTCCAATGGGTGTTCTTACTGCTGAGACTATTGCTATGGATTTTGACTTACTCATATGTGCGAATTTATGAATTTTTATGAGGTAATTTGATGCTTGATGAAAATGAATTTCAAAATTTTGAATATTATTAATAAACTTTAATAGTTAATCAATAAAAAAATGGAAAATTAAATTAAATAGGTAAATTGTTGTTTAAGTTTTAATTTATTTGTGCTCAATTAAAGTGTATGTCAATTAAGTTTGTTAAAAGTATATTTTAATGGCTATGATGGTCTTGTGTTTTAATCGGTTACAAGTATTTTAATTAAATGAAAAAACTGAATATTACTTGGTTGACTATAATTAGTACCTTTGAATTGAATTACGTTATTTCATGAATCAAATAAAAGCATCATTTTATAAAAACCAATCAACGCTGTATAAACTGTTGATTTTTATTGTAACAACTATTGCTATTGTATATTTATTTCCAAAAAAAGGAAAATTTAAATACAATTTCTCTAAAGGGAAGCCTTGGCAATATGAAAATCTATATGCACCTTTTGACTTTGGGGTATTAAAATCCAAAGAGGATTTAGCTCAAGAAAAAGAGCAAATTATAGCTAATAGTATACCTTACTTTAAATTTGATTCAGAAGTTTTAGTTCAAATAACAAAAAACCTAGAAGAAAAATTCTCCAGTGTTTTTGCTGATATTTTAGAAGAAAAAAAAGATCGAGAAGTTTTTGTTTTTGTAAAAAAAACCTTGAAATCAGTATACAAAAGAGGAATTTACGATCAAGTATTTACATATGATTCTGAAAAAATTATTTATATAAAAAAAGGGAATAATGTTTCTGAATCTACATTTGGAACTATTTTTTCAACTGATCAGGTTACTCAATTTATTAATGATAAAATTGAAACAGCATATCCAGATCATACAGATAAATTAACATTTTTATTTTTTGAAATTTTAAAGCCAAATGTTTTTTTAGATAAGGAGTTGACACAAAGAGCTATTTCTCAAGAGCTATCGAATGTGTTGGATAGTAGGGGTAGTGTTGAAAAAGATAGAAGAATTATTGCCAGAGGTGAAATTGTAGATGTAGAAACATTTCAAATATTAAAATCATTACAGGAACAATATGAATCTCAAGTATGGAGTGATAATAACCAAAATTGGATTGTTTTTGGATATGTACTATTAGTAGCATTGGCGTTATTAATGTTGTTTTTATTTATTAAAAAATACAGGTATGCCATATATGAAAATAATACGAAAGTCACTTTTTTAATTTTCAATATGTTATTAATGGTTTTGATTACTACTTTGGTAATCAAGTATAATTCCAAATTTGTATATGTAGTTCCAATTTGTATTTTACCATTAGTAATAAAAGCTTTTTTTGATGCTCGTTTAGGTTTATTTACCCATGTGATAACAGTTTTAATATTAGGTTTTTTAGTGCCTAATAATTATGAATATATGTTTTTACAAACCATAGCGGGTATTGTGACCATACTTACCGTATCTGAATTGTATAAAAGAGCTAATTTATTTGTTTCGGTAGGTCAAATCACTTTGGTATATATAATTGCTTATATAGCTTTTCATATTATTCAAGAAGGAAGCCTATTTAGTAAAGATGCAGATACTTTTTCAGAAAAAATAGCTGAATTACAACCTATTTTGTTATTTGTACTTTGTGGTTTTGCTACCTTGATTGTGCATCCGTTAATTTATGGTTTTGAAAAGATTTTTGGCTTAGTTTCGGATGTGTCTTTATTGGAATTAAGTGATACCAATTCCAAGTTATTAAAAGAATTATCGGAAGTTGCTCCTGGGACATTTCATCATTCACTTAATGTGGCAAATATTGCTGAAGCTGCTGCTAATGAAATAGGAGCAAATGTGATGTTGGTTAGGGTGGGGGCATTATATCATGATATAGGAAAAATGAATGCGCCAACGTATTACACCGAAAATCAATCAAGCGGGATGAATCCACATGATCATTTATTACCTGCCGAAAGTGCTAAGATTATTACAGATCATGTATTGAAAGGAATTGAAATAGCAAAGAAAAATAAGTTGCCTGATCGAGTTATTGATTTTATACGGACACATCATGGAACAAGTACGGTGTATTATTTTTATGTGAAAGCAAAAGAGGATAATCCCGATGTAGATATTTCACTATTTCAATATCCTGGTCCAATTCCTTTTTCAAAAGAAACTGCTATTTTAATGATGAGTGATAGTGTAGAGGCTGCTTCAAAAAGTATTAAAAATCCAACAAGTACATTGATTGATGCCTTTGTTGAAAAAATTATCAATAAACAAATGGACGAAGGACAATTTTTAAATGCAGATATTACTTTTAAGGAAATTCAGCAAATTAAAAAGGTGATGAAACGTAAATTAAATAATATGTATCATTTACGTATTGAGTATCCAGAGTAGTGTTTTTTTTAGTTGTCAGTTGTTGGTTGTTGGTTGTTGGTTGTTGGTTGTTGGTTGTTGGTTGTTAGATTTTTTTTGAAGAATTCAAAAAAAATCTAAAATCTAAAATCTAAAATCTAAAATCTAAAATCTAAAATCTAA
>CANMLG010000031.1 GCA_947498765.1 uncultured Aquimarina sp. | reverse complement strand
ATCTAACATCTAACATCTAACATCTAACATCTAACATCTAACATCTAACATCTAACATCTAACATCTAACATCTAACTTTGTCAATACCTCTATCATACATGATGATACTACCTGCAACAGCTACATTAAGGCTTAGTGTTGATTTGAATTTGATTAAAAAATGAGATTTTTCAATAGCCTTTTTAGAAAGTCCATGATCTTCGGCTCCTAGTAAATAGGCGCATCGTCTGGGGTGCTTAAAAGTTTCTAAATCTTTAGCAGTTTCGTCAAGTTCTACACCAACTAAACGTACTCCTTTAGGTAAATTTTTAAAAAAATCATCAAAAGTGTCGTAATGGTAATAAGGCATAGATTTAACTGCATTATGGGTGTCGCAAGCTTGTTTAGCATAGCGATTGCCAATAGTAAAAATGAAACTTGCACCCATATTTTGAGCGCTTCGCCAAAGTACTCCTAAATTTTCTGGAGTTTTACCATTTTGAATGCCAATACCAAAAAATTCGTTTTCAAGGTTGTTTGTGCTCATATCAAATTTTTGTACAAAAATAACTTTTTAAGTTAGTTTGCATAATGTATATTCTACAATGCTATTTTTTATATTGTAATTATATAAAATATTGATTTATGATATAATGTTAATTTTAGAAAAAGCTGTAATGTTTGTAAATTTTAAAAGACAATTCTTATAGCTTTTTATTTATATTAGTATTATGGACCCCTTAGAGATAAAACAACATATTTTAGAAATTTCTTCGAAACTGTTTTATAAAAACGGTTATTCGGGAACTTGCGTTAATCAAATTATTGAAAAGGCAGAAGTTACGGAAACGGATTTGCATGCAAATTTTGAATCTAAAGAAGCCATTTGTATTGCTTTTTTAGCACAGAAAAACGAAAAATTTTTATTGGATTTGAGTAATTTTTTAGAAACAAAGCCTTTGGGGAATAAAAGAATCATTAGTGTTTTTGATTTTTTAGAATCATTATATGATTCACAAGAATTTGGTGGTTGTTTTCGTATTAAAATATTATCTGATATTCCTGAAGAGAATTATATGTTATTGTCTTCAATACAAAAGCATAAAGAGAATTTCTTGAATTTTTTAGAAACATTAATTACTGTTAATAAATCAGATTTAATAGAAGGAGAGTGTAAAATGCTTTCAAAGCAACTTTATATAATGTTTGAAGGGGCTATATCGGAAAGTTTTATACATAAAAAAAAATGGCCTATTGCTACAGCAAAAGCATTGTTTGAACGTGTTATTTAAATAAAGGCTAGTTAAAGCTATTTTTGAGTGTTAGAAAACAGATTACGGCTTACTTTGCTTTAAATATAAAGGTTAGATTGTATTGTATTGGTTGTACTTTATATTTATAGAACGAGGTTTTAATTTGTAATGTAGATTAAAGTTGATATAGTTATTTTTTTGATTTTCGACTAAAATTAAAATCACGATGTAGATTAAAACCAAAAAAGAAATCTCCGTCACTCCAATCTCCAGTAGCATTAGCTAAAAAAGCATTTTCAAACATGCCTTGTGCATTTGAAAAATGAAGCTGAAAAACATGGCCTCCAGTTTCTATTTCAACACCAATTGATAAGGGATCTCTAAATCTTGAATTACTGGCTCTATTCAGATGAGCACCATAATCCATAATAATACCAAAGCGTTTTGTTAATTGATATTTTCCTCCCATACCGATCGCAAATTGAGCATTGTCTTGTTTGGGGTTTCTGACCAGTCCATCATAAAAAAAAGTGGGAATTACTTCCAGGGAAAGCTTGGAGCTAAACTTATGCGATACTATAAGTTGATTGGCATAGCGTAAGCGGTTTTCAAATTCTAGCTTGGGCAGAACAGATAGCTCCTTGTCTAATTCGGTGTCAATAGCAATTAGATTATAGCCTACTACACTAAATGGGAAGCCATTTTTTTGTTGAGCTTTTAGCCTGTATTTAGTAGCAAGATCATAAGTTTTTCCAAATTTACTTCGCGAAAAGCTAATATTTATAGCCTTAGTTAATCCATAAATAAACTGTATCCTTGTCGATGCTTGATCCAAACCAAAAAGATCATCGATCCCATTTTTAACAGTGCCAAAACGATGCGCAATTATAAAATCTAAATGCTGTTTAGGAACAAGTTTAGTGGTTTCAAAATTGATAAGTTTATAACTTTTGAATGTTGACAAAATTGATGTTTGTTTTGAAACATCGGTGGAAGATTCTAACGATTGTAAAAGATCATCTTGTGCAAAAGACTGTGTACTAATGGCGATGCATAGTATAAATACAATAAATTTCATAGTAATTAGTTTGTAAGGATAAGTCGTCGTTATTGACTAAAACTTAACATTTTGATACAAAATACTATGAAACTACTGAGTTATACAATTATAGGTGCTTTTTTATTAATTAGTTGTAGTGGTGATAGTGAGGAGGATTTACAAGATGTTCCTGATAATGGCGGAATGCCTGTTTCGGAAGTACCCCTTACTTTTGAAAAAGATATATCAACTTTAATTGAAGGAAGATGTTCTAAATGCCATGGTACAACACCTAGATTTGGCGCCCCAGCTAGTGCTATTTTTGTTACTTTTGATCAAGTAAATGCCAATGCTGATCGTATGTTAGCTCGAATGAGTAATGGAACGATGCCACCAGCATCCGAAGGCGCATTATCAGCTTCATTTATAAGTGCCTTTGAACAATGGATTGATGATGGTAAATTGGAAAAATAACAAACTGGGTTTTCTATTTATTTTTGTATTTCTTTCTGTAAACATTTCTACACTTTTTGCACAGGAAATTTACAAAACAGATTCTGGTACTATTATATTTAATGCAGCAAAAACTGCGTTAGAGCCTATACACGCAAAAAACAAAAAATTAAAAACTGTTTTAAGACTAAGTGATGGGGCTATAGTTGGTTTATTGCAAATAGAGGATTTTATTTTTCCAAATTCATTAATGCAAGAGCATTTTAATGAAAATTATATGGAAAGTGATCAATATCCGACAGCAAGTTTTAAAGCTAAAATAGATGATTTAGATCTTAAAGGAGATGCATTGTTTGATGTCCAAGGAGTTTTTGTAATTCATGGAATTGAAAAAGAACTTACTATTCCTATAACATTGATGAAAAAGGAAGGTGGCTATAAGTTAATATCTCGCTTTAAGTTATTGCTACAAGATTTTAATATCAAAATACCTTCATTAATGTTCTATAAAATTGCAGAAGCAGTTGAGGTTATAGTTGATGTTGAATTAATAAAGTAATTCCATCCATTCTTCCTTTAAAAAAAAACTAAAGAAAAGTAACAATATTAATATATCGTTATCGCTGATTTTTGTATTGTGTTGTGGGTTTTTTTGTGTAAATGCTATTTTTTTTGTAAAAAAAATGAATCATTTGTTTTATATATGGATTTTTATTTGATTTTTAATAATAGCTTTATTTGTAATGTTTGTGCTATATACAAGCTCATCAATTGTTTTATATTCTCTTTTTTGTAAGATTTTTCTGTTTGCAACAAATGTTTAAAAAAACCTTTTTCAATAAAGAATTCTAATAGTTGGTCTTTTGAACATTTGAAGTATCTATATAAACATCTGTAAGTCATTAGTTTGTTAGTGTTTTTTAATTTTAAAAAAATGTTAAAAGCTAAACAAGCCAATGATTAAAAGTCTACATAGTACAAAGGAATCTCGATTTTTAGGGTTACTATTTTTGTTGTTGAGTTATGGTATTGTCCAGGCACAATCAATAACAATTCAGGGAGTAGTTTCTAGCGATGATATTCCCTTGCCAGGAGTTTCAATTATTATTAAAGGAACAAATAAAGGAGTGGTAACTGATTTTGATGGCCAATATCTCATTAATGCAAACCAAGGTGATATTTTAAAGTTTTCCTATATAGGTTACGAAAATCTAGAAGTAAAAGTAAAAGAAAATAAAAACATCAATGTCAATTTAATTGAAGATGTAAATCAATTAGATGAGGTAATTGTAATTGGTTATGGTACTTCGAAAAAAGAAGAATTAACAGGGGCTGTTGTGTCATTAAAATCAGAAGATATTGATAAAGTACAAGCTGTTTCATTTGAGCAGGCATTACAGGCGAAAGCTCCTGGAGTACAAGTAATTTCTTCTGAAGGAGGACCAGGATCAGGGTTGAAGGTTAGAGTAAGAGGAACAACATCGCTTTTAGCTAACGCGGATCCTTTATATGTAATAGATGGTCAGCCTATTATAACAGAAGGGGGTGGTAACTCTATTGGTACCAGTGTAGGTTTAGGAAATAGTTTTTCAAGTCCGTTGGCTGATTTAGATCCTTCTACAATTGAGTCAATTACCATATTAAAAGATGCTTCGGCAACAGCTGTATACGGAACACGTGGAGCTAATGGAGTGGTTTTAATTACAACAAAGTCGGGTACAAAGGATAAACCTAAACTGAGTTTTGAATCTATAGTAGGTATACAACGTATAGGAAGGCATGTTGATTTTTTGAGTCCGCAGGAATATATAAATTTTTATAATGATGCTAATCCATATGTGCTAAATGATAGAGGTAATTTTAATGCTACTGCATTAATTTATAGAGACAATGCTGGTAATACACTTAGGTTTGATGATCCTAGGTTGGTGGTAAATGATTGGAGAGATCAAATTTTTAGAGATGCACAGTTAAGAAAGTATTCTTTAAATGTACAAGGAGGTACTGATAAATTTACGTATGCAGGTAATTATAGTTATACTAATCAAGAAGGAGTAATCAAGCAATCCGATTTTGAAAGACATGCTGTAAACCTAAGAAGCTCGAGTACAGTAAATGACAAATTAAAATTTGATATAGACTTAAATGCAGCATTTGTAAAACGAAATGGAGTTGTTACGGCTGCAAGTGAAGGAAGTACAGGGACACAACGTAGTGGTATTATTACAAATTTAGCCATAGCTCAACCCGTACAAGGAAGAACAGATATCAGGTTTAGAGATAGAGATAGTGGAGAAGATATTAATATAGTAATTAGTGAAGAATCTGGATTGATTGAAGAAATTGATGGTAGAATTGTACCTAACCCTAATCGATTAATTTCGGACAATACAAATGTGCAAACTGCTACAAGTGGTAGATTTAATACACGGTTGACTTATGAAATTTTACCTAAATTAAAGTTAACAACTAGTCTAGGAGGACGCTTTTTTATTAATAGTGGAAAAGCTTTTTTTAATAGGGATTTTGGTTTTGGAAGATTTTCTAACGGAATTGCTTTTACAAGTAATAATCAAGGTTTTACTCTAGTAAATGAAAATAAACTACAATACGATTTTAAGATTGGACAACATAATTTTACGACAGAATTAGGTGCTAACCAATGGTTTAATACTTTTGAGTTTAGAGGTTCAAGGACTATTGAATTTAGTACAAATTCGGTGAATGTGGATAATTTAGGAGAGGGTACACCAGATCAAACATCGAGTGGAATAAATAACAGTACATTAAAGTCTGGTTTTTTTAGAGCTAGATATAATTATAAATGGAAATACTTTTTGAACTCTACCGTAAGAGTAGATAAGTCATCTCGATTTTTACCAGGAAGCCAAACGGGATATTTTTATGCACTTGGAGGGAAATGGATAGCATCTAAAGAAGAGTTTTTAAAACCATTAGCACCAGTAGTAAGTAATTTAGAATTTAAAGCAAGTTATGGTATTACGGGTAATGATCGTATTCCTTTTGGAATAGCTCGAGAGGCAGTAAGCATTAATCCAGTAAATGGAGGCGTAGTTACTCGATTAAGTAATAGGGCGCTTACTTGGGAAACTACAGAATCTATTGATTTAGGAACTCAAATAGGCTTATTTAATAACAGGGTAAATATTGAAGCGAGTTATTTTGAAAAAGCAACACGTGATTTGTTGTATTTTCTTCCAACTTCATCCGATTTAGGGTTATTTATCAATGTGTCGGGGCAACGTGTTTCTGGATTTTTTACCAATTTGGGCGAAATTAGAAACAAAGGATTGGAGCTTTCACTAAATGCTACAGTACTAAAAGCAAAAGATTTTTCGTGGAATACGAACTTTAATATCACATTTAGTAAAAATAAGATTGAAAATTTAGGAAGTAATAATGATCAATTTATATTAAATGCTCCATTTGAGCAACGTGTAAATCAAGATTTATTAATTAGACCTGGGGAAGAAATTGGGACCTATTTTGGGTATCAATCCGATGGAATATACCGTTATAGTGATTTTGTTGAATTTGATGGGTTAACCGATGCCGAAGCAGCCAGTTTGTATTTGCAAGGAGGTACCGCAAATGCAAATTCTGATGCAGATATTGCCAGTGTGCGTAACGCGGCACGTGTTCAAAATGGTGATACAAGTTCCTCTTCATTCACACTAAAGCCAGGTGTTGCCCGAATTAGTGGAGTAACTAGCTACAGACCAGGTTTACGTAAGTATAAAGATCAAGATGGTGATGGAGTTGTAGATAATGAGAATGACCGTACTATTATAGCGCGGACTCAAGCTGATCATTTTGGTGGATTGACTAATACATTTAACTATAAAAATTTCGATTTTTCATTTGTAATGAATTGGTCTTACGGAAACGATATTTATAATAAAAATAGATTTTTAGGAACGCGTAGCCACCTGCCTAATAATAATAAGTTAGCCATTATAAACGATAGATTTTCTCCTTCAAACATAAACACAAATGTGCCTAGTATTAATGGGTTAATTGATGTTCAAGGCTCTAATAACATTGTGTCAGATGACACTTATGTGGAAGATGGATCTTATTTGCGTTTAGCAAACATTTCATTAGGGTATAGTTTGAATTCGAAATTAGTAAAATCCTTGTCATTAAGCCAATTAAGAATATATGGAGCCATAGATAATATTTACGTTTGGAGTAACTATTCGGGCTATGATCCAGATGTAAGTGTAGGGAATAATGCCTTGGCCCCTGGAATAGATTTTGACGCCTACCCCAGAGCGCGATCATTTAGGTTTGGAGTTAAGGCAACTTTTTAAAAATATATATAAAATGCATACTAAAAATATGAACAAATTAAAAACGATTGCAATAGGGTGTTTTTTATTTTTGTTTACCCTATTCGGGTGTGGAGATTTAGAAGAGAAAAATACATCGGTAAATGACACTAGTGATCTAACTTCAGAACTAATTTTAAGAGGAGCTTATAGTTCTTTACGATCACAATTTGTATTTGATGCTTCGGGTTATCCTTTTATTTGGGGAGATGTTGGAGTTGATGTTTTTTCTATACCACGATTTAATCCCTCTTCAATTCGTATTAATAATATTAGACCCGAAAATATTGATTACCTAAGGATGTGGCGTGCCCATTATGAGGGTATAGTTACTGTAAATAGAAGTGTTGGTTTATTAAATCAGAAATTTAATTCTGGAGAGTTGGAGGCAGATGAATTTATGTCTTCCATATCGCAAGCGCGTTTTTTAAGGGCGGTATTATATTTCAATTTGGTAAAAGCATTTGAACGTCCAGTACTATTATTAGAAACTGATTTTATAAGTGATATTAATGATGTTGATTTAAGTCCTAAAACCAATGCTACGCCAACTGAAGTATATAAGGCCATTGAAGAAGATCTTCTTTTTGGAATTGAAAACTTACCAGATCCTATGTTAGGAAGAGCATCAGTGGCATCAAATTTAGCGGCAAAAGCCCTTTTAGGTAAGGTATACCTTCAAATTGCAGGGTTCATTAAAAACGATATCATAAAAGAAGGTTTTAACTTTCCTAAGCAAATAGGTCTAGCTAATTTATCAGAGGCTAGTGAAAATTATACAGCAAAAGAATTATACGCAAAGGCTTCTGGATTATTTTCTGAGGTAATTGTTAGTGGGCAATACTCATTAATGAAAAATTATAAAGACATATTTCAGCCAGCTAGCGAAAGTAGCAATACCGAAATGATTTTTAGTGTAGGTTTTGTTAGCAATGGAGCAGGAGACGGAAGTAGTTTAGGGGATACTTTTGGGGTGTTTACAGGTCCGCCTAATGGATCGTTTTTTACACGATCAACACAATATGAATTTGTTCTAAGTTATTTTGATGGTTTTGATATAGATGATACAACTAATTTTGCTCAGGTTTTCGGTATTAAATATCCATTGCCGATCAATGATCAACGCTTTTTAGTTAATGTATCCAATTTTAATGTTAGAGATGTAAATAGAACTAATGATATTAATGATATTGGAAAAAATGAACGCATAGGTGCTTGGTCAACCTATAAATATATTAGGGATTTACCGGCAAATGCCAATAACGTAGGTGACCGAGATTTTGATTTTCCTTACTTAAGGTATGCCGATGTATTATTAATGCAAGCCGAAGCTATAGTAGGTATGGAAGGTGATTTGGCAGAGGCTATGGAATTTGTGAACATAGTGCGTAGGCGCGCATTTGCCTTAGATGATTTTAATGAAAGAGGAGGTGTCACACCAGGTGATATTAGCCGTATGAATATAAATCCTGATGTACACAGAATTGTAACGGACGAAGAATTAAGAATGACCTTGAATGGAAATAACAAGGATAGAGCTGATCCAACAATTAAAGTAACAGCAGGTTTAGCGGTTGATGTTGATATGACAAATATAGTATCGGAAAGAGACGCTATAGCCGCTATTTTAAGAGAGCGCAGAAAAGAACTTTGTTATGAAGGGCATAGGCGTGATGATTTGGTAAGAAATGGAGTACTGGAAGAAGTAGTGTCAAATATAGCATTGGCACCACCTTCAATTTTTGGAGCTCGAACGGGACAGTTTCCAGATGGTTTGATTTTTAATGTTGTCGGGAATGCAACCAACCCCGAAATACCAGGACTTAATTTTCAACCTCATATGTACCGTTTACCAATTCCGCAACAAGAAAGAGATTTAAATTCAAGATTAAAACAAAACTCTGGGTATGCTGGAGCAGAAAATTAAAAGCTTATGATAACAAAATTTATAAATAAACTAGTGTTTTTGTGTTTGTTAGTTTGCGTTTTTTCTTGCGATGAAACTCTGGATACAAGCATTGTTATTCCTGAAGAAATTAACTTAACAGTGGAGCTAACTCCCGAAGTACAGGCAATACAGCGAATGGATAGAGAGGGCAATGTATTATTAAATTCTGGTCGTTTTGGATTAAGAGTTAATGATTTAGCATTGCTGAGATGGAATAACGAAAATGTTGTTAAGAGTACTTGGACTTTTGATAATACACCAAATATTGCAGACGGGAGTAAATATGTCATTTTTACGGATGAAACAGGGCTTAGTTTAGGTACTAATGTGATTGAAAATGAAAGAACAGTTTTTGTAAAAGGAATACTTAGAACACTATTGTGTGAAGAAAATAATGATTGTCCAATAGATATGGAAGCTATAAGTCAAGAAGACGGTTTTAGTGTATTGTTAAAACTAACACTTGAATTTGAAAGTGGAATTTTAGATGAAAGATTAATAACGGTAGGGGTAATTAGATAATTAAGATATTTAAATGATGAAAAAAATAATTTTATTTCAGTTAGTAGCTTTTTGGATGGTTTCTTTAGTTAGTTGTAATGAAGATGATAGTCTAAAAGGAATTGATCAAAAATCTATAACTGCATTTGAATTTTTTAAGACTAGCGAAAAATATGCAGGCTTTTTTGAAGCGGCAGAGGCTTCAATTATTACAGATGAATTGGCCAAGTCTTTTGGGTTCGAAACTTTAGGAGCTGATGAAGGCGGGTACGCTATAAAAAAGCAGGCATTTGAGAGTGAAGAAAGAGCCTATTTTAGTGTGGCAGATATTTTAAATCAAGATAAAGAGGAGTTAACCATTTTTGTGCCAAAACCTCAAAATAATTTTGAGATTGATATGTCTAGTGTTGAATCTAGAGCAGCTTTAGGGAATTTGTTGTTATATCATATCCTATCTGGAAAAACAAAAGTTGATGAGCTAGGCAAAAGTTTAATTCCGCTATCTTCTGGCGGAAGCGATGAAATTAATACACTTAGAACAATTGAAACAGATACCGAACTTTTAAGGGAATTAGTTACTATCAATTTTAATGGGACGACTATTGAAATAGATAATTTATCTCGAAATTTAGAAACAAAGCAGAATGCAATTATACATGAAATTAGTGATGTGTTAACCCCTAAAGTATTTACTCCAATACCAGTAGTTATAGGGGATATTGTCCAGCAAGAAGATGGGGCAATTGCTATTCAATTTTCAAGAGATTTGGCTGAATTATCGAATTCGATAGCTTCACAATTTAGTTTAGTTGTCGAAGGTGAAACTTTTTCAGTAACCGATGTGGTGGTAAATCCTGATAATTTAACACAATTGATTTTATCTACCGACACAAAAATTTCAGAAAGGGCATTAGCTAGCTTAAGCTTTACATCGGGTGGTTTAATGTCTGAAGTGAATGGTGAAGCGGCTTCTTTTTCTGATGTAAGAGTGGTGCCTTTTTCAAAAAATTTATTTGTTGAAAATTCAGGTTTTGAACGAGGTAATTTGACAGGTTTTGTACCATCAGAGGCTAGTGAAGTTTTTGCTATAAGTGATGAAATTGTACATTCTGGTAGGTATAGCTTAAAATTTATTACAAACGAAACAACAGGCGATACAAAACTAACAACAGATAAATTGTTTGAAGTAGAAGCAGGAAAAAATTACCGTGTTTCCTATTGGATATATATTAGTCAAAAAGCTCCTAGTATTGAGGGAGTAAAGCCACAAATCAATACTCGTATTTATTCCGATGGTCGATTTAATGATGTAGCTAGAAAGTTTTTTAGTTTAGTCTTTAGTCCCGAAAATGAATGGATAAAAGTGGAAAAAGAGTTTATGGGTGTAGGCTTATCAGGAAATCCATTGCGATTGCACTTTGATTTGTTTCCGATAAGACAAAATGCTATTTTCTATGTAGACGATTTTAGTCTGATAGAAATTGAATAAGATAGTTTAGTTTTTTTATGTTTATTTATATTATTTAAAAGACTGTCCGAAAGGATGGTCTTTTTTATCAGTCGGTAACAGTGTTGGCATTAGTTATAGCACTATTTTCAAAATTCTTAAAATTTTCAAAATTCAACTCTGTACATATTCTATGTAGTTCACCGCTGTCACTTTCGTTTTTAGAAGGTTCAAAACAAATAGTAAAATTTCCATTTTTGGTAAAGGTGTATTGAAATAATGATTTTATGCTAGGGGTATTCAATTGTAATTCTCCGTTTACATACCATTTGTAATCTAAATTTAAATAATCGACATTACTTGGAGTAAAAGCATAAAGTGCCGATTCTTTATTTTTTTTAATGGCTATTGAGGCTACATTCATCTCATTAAAAGTAATAGAGTCTACTTCGGAAAAATCATCTTTTTTTTCACATGAAGACAATACTAAAAAGAGTGCAATAATAAAATTTATCGGGTTTAAAATAGTGTTTTTCATGATGCTTTTCTTTAAAAGATAACCTAGTAAATTAAACGTTTAAAAACATAATAACTTACATAATAACTTAAAAATAAGCTTAAAAAGTAAAAAAATCTATTTTAAGCTAAAAAAAGAAGAGGGGGAATATTCTATAATGTATATCAGCTGTTGTAAATTCTTTTAGCGTATTAATAAATTAAAAACATCAAAGATGTTTAATTTAGCAACTATAAAAAACTTTAAGCTTTACTAGTGTAAGTTTTATAACAAAAAAGCGATTAATAACTAAAACAGGTATACTTTGAGTAATTACTACGACCCAGCTGATTTGCGAAAATTTGGTAAAATTAGCGATTGGAATAAAGAATTAGGTGATAAATTTTTTGATTATTACGGAAGCGTATTTAAAGACGGAGCATTGTCAGCTCGCGAAAAATCATTAATTGCTTTAGCTGTATCACATGTAGTTAAGTGTCCTTATTGTATTGATGCTTACACAAAAGATGGATTACAACGTGGAATTACCAAAGAAGAAATGATGGAAGCTGTACACGCTGGAGCTGCAATTGAGTCGGGAGCAACTTTAGTTCATGGTGTACAAATGATGAACAAATATGATAAACTATCCATGTAAATAGTATATTTAATTTATATTTAACTGTAATTTTTAACACCCCCATATGGCTACAATTTCTTTACAGAAAAGAAAAAATGAACTTGCAAATGCGGAACGCCAACTAGAAATTTTAAGTAATGGAATTTTTAAAAATGGAGAGCTTCCCACGTTTAAAGAAAAAATTTCAGAAATCAATCAATTTCCTTTAAAGCCTAAGAAAATTGAAATTCTGCAGATTAATGTAGGATATATGTGTAATCAGGTTTGCGAGCATTGCCATGTTGATGCAGGTCCGGATCGCAAAGAAATCATGACTAAAGAAACCATGCAGCAATGCTTGGATGTGGTGAAAAATACAGGTGCGCATACACTGGATTTAACAGGAGGAGCTCCCGAAATGAATCCGAATTTTAGATGGTTTGTTGAAGAAGCTGCCAAAGCTGGTGTTAAGGATTTTATTGTGCGTTCTAATCTTACAATAATTAGAGCTAATAAAAAATATTACGATCTCCCCGATTTTTTTAAAAAACATAACATTCATGTGGTGTCATCTATGCCCCATTGGACTCGTGGTAAAACAGACAAACAACGTGGGGATGGAGTATTTGATAAATCAATCAAAGCGCTACAGGAGCTGAATGAAAGAGGTTACGGAATGCCAGGCAGTAATTTAAAACTCGATTTAGTATACAATCCATCGGGGGCGTTTTTACCAGGGGATCAAATGAGTATGGAAAGAGACTTTAAAAAAGCCTTATTAGAGGATTTTAATATTCAATTCCATAATTTATTTGCGATTACGAATTTGCCTATTTCACGTTTTTTAGATTACTTGATAGCCTCTGAAAATTATGAGGATTATATGTATAGCCTTGTTGAGGCTTATAATCCAACAGCAGTAAGTAATGTAATGTGTACAAATACGATATCAGTAAGTTGGGATGGTTATTTGTATGATTGTGATTTTAACCAAATGCTGGGATTGGGAGTGGCTTCAAAAGTTAAGCATATAAGTGAATACAATGAAGATATATTAAATAATCGAAATATTGTAATTTCACAACATTGTTATGGCTGTACTGCTGGTGCAGGAAGTAGTTGTCAAGGAACAGTAGCTTAATTAAAATTACATGTATGCAAGTCTCCAATACTAAAAATCTATTGCTCATTTTTACCCGTAATCCCGAATTAGGTAAAGTAAAATCACGTTTAGCCGCCGATATTGGTCAGCAGAATGCTTTAGATATTTATGTGTTTTTATTAAATCATACACATAAAGTGACTAAACATGTAAATGTTGCTAAACAAGTTTGGTATTCTGAAACTTTAGGTAAAAATGATATTTGGAGCACAAATAGTTATGTGAAAAAATTGCAACCTGATACTCCCGATTTAGGTGAGCGTATGGAATATGCCTTTAACAAAGGATTTAAAAATGGGTATGAGCATATTATTATTATTGGTAGTGATTTATATGATATTTCTCAAAATGATATTGAAAACGCTTTTGCGAAATTACAAAATAATGATGCCATAATTGGTCCAGCTACCGATGGAGGTTTTTATTTATTGGGCCTTTCAAAATTGATACCTAATATATTTAAAAATAAAACCTGGGGGACCAATACCGTATTAAAGGATACACTTGGTGATTTAGAAAAATATAATTACGAGCAGCTTACACCTAAAAATGATGTCGATTATATAGAAGACATAAAGGATATAGCGGTTTTTAAACCATTCATTAAATACGTAACAAATGATTAAATTCATTAACGAAACGGCTGAATACTTAATAAGTAAAGGCTTTCATAAGCCCGAAATTGGTATTATTTTAGGCACTGGACTAGGTCAGTTAACTAGTCATATTGAAGATCCTATAGAAATAAGTTATAACCATATTCCTCATTTTCCTACGGCAACTGTTGAATTCCATAAAGGGAAATTGATTTATGGTACCATCGAAGGCAAAAAAGTTGTGGTTATGCAGGGACGCTTTCATTTATACGAAGGCTACAGCTTACAGGATGTAACCTACCCTGTTCGAATCATGAATGAATTAGGAATAAAGGCTTTATTAGTTTCAAATGCTGCTGGAGGAATTAACCTTAATTTTAAAAAAGGAGAATTAATGTTAATTGATGATCATATCAATTTACAAGGAAATTCTCCATTAGCATTTAAAGGAGTAGAGCATATGGGTACCCGTTTTACAGATATGTGCGCTCCGTACGATAAGGATTTAAACAATAAATTAAAGGCAATTGCACAAAAAGAAAACATACCATTGCATCAAGGAGTTTATGCCTCTGTTTTTGGTCCACAATTAGAAACTAGAGCAGAGTACCGTTTCCTTAAAATTATTGGTGCCGATGCCGTAGGAATGAGTACTGTACCCGAAGTAATTGTAGCCAATCATTTGAGTTTAAAGGTTACTGCAGTATCTGTATTAACAGACGAATGTGATCCGGATAATTTAGCACCTGTAAACATTGATGAGATCATTGAAATGGCACACAAGGCAGAGCCGCAAATGATTACATTATTTAAAAATTTAATTGCCCAATTATAATAATTAGGGAGTTTCCCCGATAATCATCGGGGTCGGGCTTTCGGCAGTCGCTTTTATTTCTTTAATAAAGAGCTTCAACAAAGCCTCAATCCCTAACTTGAAAAAGAATAAAGAAAGAGAACTATGAGTTATTTAGATACTACACACGATGTATATAAGGAAGCTGCACTTACACCCGATGTAGGCTTATGCTGTACTACTAACCCTATTTGGGAGTTGCCAGGATTATCGATTCCTAAAATAATGCAGGAAATGAATTATGGATGCGGAAGCACAGTACACGCTCGCGATCTTTCTAACAATCCTAAAATGCTTTATGTTGGTGTTGGTGGTGGTATGGAGTTATTGCAATTTTCGTATTTCAACCGTCAAAAAGGAGGCGTTGTTGGTGTTGATGTAGTGGATGAGATGCTAGAGGCGTCTCGCAAAAATTTTATCGAAGCAGAAGCTACTAACGATTGGTTTAAAAGTGAATTCGTAGATCTTAAAAAAGGAGATGCACTTAATTTACCTGTTGATGATAATAGTATAGATGTGGCTGCGCAAAACTGCTTGTTCAATATTTTTAAAGCAGAAGATTTGAAGCGTGCCATTGAAGAAATGTATCGTGTTTTAAAACCACATGGTAGATTAGTAATGAGCGACCCTACTTGCGAACAGCCTATGAACGAAACATTAAGAAATGATGAGCGTTTACGTGCTTTATGCTTAAGTGGAAGTTTACCTATTGCCGAATATGTAAAAGCCTTAACTGATGTTGGTTTTGGAACCATTGAAATTAGAGCTAGAAAACCGTATCGTATTTTAGATCCTAAAAATTATCCAACAGATGAATTGATTTATATTGAATCTATAGAAGTTGCTGCAATAAAAGATCCAATGCCTGAAGATGGTCCTTGTATTTTTACTGGAAAAGCAGCTATTTATTATGGTGATGAAGATTATTTTGATGATAAAAAAGGACATATCCTTTTAAAAAACCAGCCTTTAGCTATTTGTGACAAAACAGCAAATGCCTTAAAAGCTTTAGGAAGAGATGATATTTATTTTAGCGAATCTACTTTTCATTATGATGGAGGAGGCTGCTGCTAAAACAAATAAAACTGTTAGTTTTAAAAATAGTAGATTGTCCTTTTTTAGATAATTACTTAAAAAAAGGGAAAAAGCGAAAAATTATTTTTTTCGCTTTTTCCCTTTTTATTAAATACCAAATGATTAAACAGAACATTAAATACAATTACTTTTTATTTTGTTTTTTGTAATAATTGAAAGTTACTTCCGACAAAAAGTATAGATAGATTAAAAAAAATTATTATGAAAAACATATATACTATAGCAAGTTTTCTTTTTGTTTTTATAGCTTCAGTACAATTAAATGCACAAGAAAATAAATTAGCATCTATAGATGTTGATAACCCAATATATTCTATAAGAGCCTATACTCCGAAAGCTAAAAGCAGTTCAAAATATAATGCTCAAACGTCAAAAGTTGATTACGAAATATGGGGTACATTATTAAAAAAAAATGTATCAACAGTAGGTAAAGTAAATTATAAAGGTTTTCAAAATGACATAAAAAAATTCAACCAATTTTTAAGACTTTTATCGAGCACTAGAATCGATGGAACTTGGACCAGATCAGACAAAATTTCTTATTGGATAAATGTATATAATGCTTTTACAGTTAAATTGATTGTGAATAATTATCCTGTATCAAGTATCAAGTCAATAAGTGGTCCATGGAAGCAAAAATTCTTTATTATAAATGGGAAATCAATGAGTTTAGGACAAGTTGAGCATGAAATTTTAAGAAATTTTAACGAACCTAGAATTCACTTTGCTATCAATTGTGCTTCGGCGTCTTGCCCAAGATTAATACAAATACCTTACACTTCAAAAAATTTAGAGCGTTTGCTAGAAAGACAAACGACAGAATTTATTAATGATCCATTTTATAATACGATTACCGATTATACGGTAAATGTTTCAAAATTATTTGATTGGTATAAAAAAGATTTTAAAGCAAAATCAGGAACAGTTATTAATTTTATAAATCAATATTCAAAAGTGAATATTAATAAACAAAAGGAAAGAGGATATAAAACTTACGACTGGTCAATAAACGCCTCAAAATAATAGTATTTTTGCATTAGTAAAAAATAACTCTTTGAAATTAACGATTATTATACCCGTATTTAATGAAGCAGCTCATATTAGTGAGTTGCTTTTTCATTTACAAAAAAATATAAAACACCCTAAAAACACACAAATTTTAATTGTTGATGGTGGCAGTACTGATGGTACACAACAATTAGTAAATGAATTTGAAAATTTAAATAATGTAATACTACTAAATTCATCTAAAGGAAGAGCTGTACAAATGAATTTTGGAGCAAAGCATGCTGAAGGGGATATTTTATATTTTTTACACGCGGATAGTTATCCTCCTCATTATTTTGATGAGTATATACATACCGAAATTTCAAAAAAAAACTTAGCAGGTTGTTTTAAAATGAAATTTGATCATTCGCATTGGTGGTTATATTTAGCGGGTTGGTTTACACAATTTAATGTAAAGTTTTTTAGAGGTGGAGATCAATCTTTATTTATTGACAAAATTTTATTTGAACAACTAGGAGGCTTTCCAGAATTACATCCTATTTTTGAAGATTTTAGTCTTATTAGAACCCTATATAAACAAAAGGAGTTTGTTGTTATTCAACAATGGATCACTTCATCTTCCCGAAGATACACTGAAAACGGTATTGCTAAACTTCAATACCATTATTGGATGATGTATATAAAAAAATGGTTGGGTGTCCCAACAGATAATTTAGTTGCTTATTATAAAAAAAATGTTAAGTAATTTATTCTACAGATAATCCACTGCCATAAAAACTAAGTCTTTAAGCTTACATACTAAATTGAAGAAATTTCTTTTTTTAGCTATTTTTGTAAGAAAATACTACCACAAAGGCTTTTTTTTAATAACAATAAAAAAATATTGCCGTTATTTTTCCTTTTTTAGCAAATCTTTTGTTAATGAAAATGCACCTTACTTATTTTTCTATTTTTGAAACCTTTAACAAAAAACATATTATATGAAAGGTATTTTTACAAAATGTATTTTCTTATTGCTTTTAGTACTTACTGCATGTACTAAAGATGAAGAAATAATTAACAATATACAACTCCCTGAAGACACTTCAAATGAACAATTCATTTTAAAAACTACTCCAATAAGTGGAAATAATGTCCTTTTAGATTGGCAAATTAACAAAACTTTAGAAACATCCGAAGTTACACACACTATTGCGGTAAACGGAACAACTTTAGCCGAAAACATTGAAAGTAGTAGTTATGCGTTTGATGCTTTTCAATTTAAAGAAGAGGAAGAATCTACTGTAATATTAGATATCATTATAACTACTTTTTCAAAAGGAGAAGAAAAAAATCAATTGTTTAAAATTGATGCTACGGAAATTATTGAATTAAATTCGGACCCTACCGAAGTAAAAATTATTTCTTTAAACGTCAATCTAACAAATTTTAACGCTATCGAAGTTTTTTTTACAAAACCAATTGATAAAGACAATGATGTTCTTACCTACGACTTTTTAATTAATGATGAATTAATCGAAAAAGATATCACATTCAATGAAGGTTCAGCCGATACTAACAACTCTACCGATCCTAACAATATTGCCGGCGTACAAAGACCTGCTTTACAAACAATCAATCTTGCATATGATTTTTTATCCAATATTAATGATGATATTACTTTAAAAATCATAGCAAAAGATACCGAAGGAGGAAAAAGTGAAACTGAACGTACTTTTAACCTAACTAAAACAGATGTTGATTTTGGTAAAATAACCCCTCCTTTTGAAAAAAATACCGAAGTCATGTTTACTTCCGATGAGGTTGATAATAGAATTAGATTTTCTTTTGAAATAGATACGGAAAATACAGGGATTAATTTAGAATCTAAAAATAATAACTTAGACTTTATTCTTTATAATTCTGAAGGTGATATTATTGATCAACATTTTGGTAGATTTAATAATCTTTCTCTTAAAAGAACATTAGAAACTGGTAATTATGAACTTGAAGTGATTAACAGCTCATTTGATACATCAAAAAATACATTCTCAATGCGTGTACTTGAAGTTACAAATTCTGACAAAGATTTTGAACAAATTACTCTTCCTTTTGTTACAAATGAAACTTATAATTTTGGAAATGAATTTGACAATGCAATAATCTACAATTTTGAACTTACCGAAACATCAGTTTTAAAATTAAAAAACACTTCTGAAAACGGTGAATCAATTCGTTTTGATGTTTTTAATGAAACTACTAATCGTATTAGCAGTAGCTCTATTTTGGATAATGATGAATTTTATCTTAACAACACATTAACCGCTGGGAAATACACTATTCGATTTACCAATGACAACCTAGCAATGGGAAGTATTGACCTATCATTTTTATCTATTAATAATAATGATGAAGATTTTGGATTAATCAGTCTTCCATTTAATACTTCTAAAAATTTAAATTTAATTACTGAAATTGATCAAAATATAACTTATACATTTGAAGTTGATGAAGCTGCATTTTATAGATTTGAATTCTTAAATACTTCAGATCGATTTGATATGTTTTTAAGAAATAAAAACACTGGATCTACCGTTAAGTCAGATTTTTTTACCACTCAAATATCATCGCGTTTTGATAATGCATTAACTCCTGGTGTATATGAACTAACTATTGTAAATAATAATAATAACTTCAGAAATAGTAACAATTATACACTTCTACTAGAAATCGGTAAAGCCATTGTTGAAACCACTGATTTAGGTATAATTTCATTTCCTTATGAAAATGAGCTTATATTAAATTTTGATAATGGAACCAACTTTATTAATAACAGCACCTTTATTTATAATTTTGAAGTTACAAGCGATGCTGGTTATGTTTTTAAAACGGATAGCAATGTATCCTTTACTCTAAAAAATGAATTTGGATCAACCATAAACTCTACAAGAAACGATGTGTTTAATTCAAATGGATTATCATTAAATAAAGGAATTTATTCATTAGAAGTTTCAAATGAATTTAATTCTAATAATGTTAACCTTAGTATTTTTATCACTGATAAAGATACTATTGAAAATATTGACTTAGGCACTATTACCAGTTTTCCATACAGTGAATCTTTTGATTTTGATTTTAGCAAACAAGTCGATAATGAAATCGAATTTAATTTTACAGTATCGCAAGATGCTTCATACAGAATAGGTACTGGACTGGAGCAAACAGATATCGTTATTAGAGAAAAGGTTTCTGCTTTTGATTCTGGCTATACTTTTGATTCTAATTCTAGAGGAATTATATCAAATGATAAAAGATTATCACCAATCTATTATTACACCGTAGTAATAAGAAAACGAAATAATGCGAATGCAAAAGGAAGTTTAAAAATTACTCTAGAGTAATTTATTAAACCTGCAATATTTATCTATTAGAACTTCATTACGGGTGCTAAAAGCTCAATTTTGTAATGCATAATTTGGGTTTAAACAAAAAAAGTGCTACTACTTTCTTTACAGAAGAATTTAGCAGCACTTTTATTATGTAATAAAATTTAATTCTAGATAATTAATATTATCTATTAGTTTAAAACAACAATAGATTTTAAAGCTAATTGCTCTCCATTTTCTAATTCTAATATGATAAACACACCATTAGTAAACGTTCTAGGACTTCTACTAACATCAATTGCGATTTCGTTAGATCCTTGTTGTATATCTACTACGGTAGAAAAGATAGTTCTCCCACTTTGAGTCACAGCTCTAACAGTTAAGTTTTCGATAGCGGTATCACTTGTAATGAATGCTGTTGTAGTACCTGTGGTTGCCGGGTTAGGAGCAACAACAAAATCAATATTTGCAGCTTCAACGAAACCATTTACGGCCCATTGTTGGAATCTATTATTTCTCGAAAAATTTCTTTGAACTAAAAAACCAGCTCTATTTACAGATAGATATTTACCTGTTCTAACATTTTGAAACCTTGTCGCACTACCATTACCTATTTGTCTCCATAATTGAGCAGTATTTCCTCTGTTATTTGCTTGTTGACGTACTCCATTTTGTCCTTGAGCGCCAATAGCATTCCCAGAAACAAAATTGATAATTTGAACAGCATTATTTCCTGCACGAACTAATCGCCAGGTCTGAAAATCTTCGGTACGACTTGATTGCACCACTTGTCTAGCTGTTTGAGCTACTAAACTTTCGCCAATAGCAGTAAAAGGAGTTTGCTCAAAAAATGTACCTGCTTGTCCAAATGACACAAATTCTTCATTAAATCTAGGAGAAGCTAACTCACCTGTGCCCGTATTGATTAGAGAAGCTCTTGATTGAGCATACGTATTAATACCTAATAGTAATGATAGAATAAATAATGATTTTGCAAAATTAGATTGTAATTTTGAGATAGTAAATTGATTTTTCATAGCTTGAAAAATTTAAAAATTAATAATAAGTTGAAATTTGTCAATTTTTTGTGTTAAAAATTGAATACTTAACAAAGTAACATTAAAATAATTTGGAAATATTTAAAATTTTGTAAAAAAAAGATGTCAAATGTTAGTTATCTAACATAAGTAAGAAAAAACTTTAAAATTTTGATTGTCAATTGAATACAAGTGTTTTAAGTTTTTTAAAAAGTCAAGCACTATAATATTAATAGGCATAAGCCACTTTATTTGAGTAAAATAAAGTGGCTTTTTTATTAATTGTTGTATTAACTATAGATATTTTTTAAATCCTTAATCTAATACCCTTATTTAAAAATATTGTCCTATTCCAAATACAAAACCATTATCTCCGTTCCCGGTTACATTAACACCATAATCAAAGCGAATTACAGCATTAAATATACGTTTATGAATAAAACGCACTCCTAAACCAGGGTATACCCTAAAAGTTTCATCACCAAAGATATCTCCAAAATTTTTATTTGGTCGCTGCACACCGCTAACATCAACAAAAGCATTACTCTGTATAACAAACCATCCTTTTTCATAAACGGTATGTCTGTATTCGGTATTTAAAGCAACTAAACTAGTCCCGCGATCAATGGTATTTCCCGATCCACGCGTATTTAATTGATTATCTACAGTTAAAGGCACAAAAGGAGTGTTTTCAACAGCATTACTAATTTGAACTTGTAATTGGGTGGCCAAGTTCCCTTGTGTGCCAATACGTTTGTAATATTGACTGGTGTTATTAAAAATATACTCAGTTTGCAAAAAACCTTCACCGCCAATAAAATAATTAACATCAGTAAAGTTTCTAAATCCCGATAAATTTTGATAATTAATATCAATATCTACATATTCGTAAGATCCTCTAACCAGTGTTTTATTCAATTCGGGTTCTATTAAATTTGTTACTCCTTCATTTTCAGGATCACCCTCAATTACACGATAACGTTCTTTAAAAATTTTTGTTCCTAGCTCAAAACGATTGTTGAAATTTAATTCATAAAACAAAGTTAATTCAGGACCACGCCTTGTATAAATATAATTTACTTGATCATTTGGAAAAAAAATAGGCTGCTGCGTACTGTCATCCTGATAATTAAAACCAAGGCCAAATTTGTTTGTAAATAAATAAGGGTGTTCTAAAAATATTCCAAAAGAATTAAAAACTTCACGTTTATAAAAACCTCCGAAAATAATATTTCTCCCAAGTCCATTAAATTCGAATAACGAAGCCCTAAATGAGAAATCTCCGTTATTGGCTTCTCCAATTCGTAAGCCCGGAATAATACTAAAGTTTTCTTTTAAATCGTAATTCACTTTATAACCATCATTTTGTTTTTCAACAGTAAAAGAGGCATAGGCAATACCATCCAAACGCTTAATACGTTCAATATCTGTTTGAATTTTTAAACTATCTAAAGTGCTGTTTATTTTTACTTTAGCAATTCTGTACAAAAAACTTGCCTTTGTTTTTTTGTTACCCGTAATAGTTAATTCACTTATTTTTAAATCCTGCTGAGAAAAAGCGCTCAAGGCACCTGTAATAAATAAAAATAGTAATAGTCTTATCTGCATGTTCATATCAATCACTTTAAATTCTTTTTAAAATACTGTTCGATAAGTCGAAAATATTTCAAGATGATTACGCAGGCTAGTCGAAGCTGCTTTCTAAAAATTACCATAGCGCACCTACTTTATAACTTTTCTAAATTAAGTTTAGTGGTATAAGTAATTCCATTTATTTTCGACATAATCCCTAACTTGAAAATGCTAATAATTAAGACTCTCAACTATGGAACACGTAGTCATTATAGGAAATGGTATTTCGGGGATTACTGCTGCTAGACATATCAGAAAATTATCTGATAAAAAAATTACAGTAGTATCTGCCGAAACAGATTACTTTTTTTCGCGCACTGCACTTATGTACATTTACATGGGGCATATGAAATTTGAACATACACAACCTTATGAAAATTGGTTTTGGAAAAAAAACCGTATCGAATTAAAGAAAGGATTTGTAAAACATGTAGATACAGATGCCGGTAGTCTTCATTTTTCAGATAACAGTACTTTAAATTACGATAAATTAATTATTGCAACAGGTTCAAAACCGAATAAATTTGGATGGCCTGGTCAGGATTTAAATGGAGCACAAGGTTTGTATTCAAAACAAGACTTGGATATGCTCGAAAAAAATGCCCCTGATAATAAAACCTGTAAACGTGCAGTAATTGTTGGCGGAGGTTTAATTGGTATTGAAATGGCTGAAATGCTGTTAACTCGTAATATCCCTGTTACTTTTTTAGTAAGAGAAGATAGCTTTTGGAATGGTGTGCTACCTGCTGGAGAATCAGACATGATTAATAGACATATTAGGGAGCATCACATAGATCTGCGTCTTGGAGTAAATTTAAAAGAAATCAAAGACGATGGAAAAGGCAATGTAAAAAGCATAGTTATTGCCGAAACAGGTGAAGAAATTGAATGTAATGTGGTTGGGCTTACCGCTGGAGTTTCGCCAAACATTGATTTTATAAAAGAATCTAACATAGAAATTGGCAGAGGAGTTAAGGTAAATCGCTTTTTAGAAACTAATATTAAAAATGTATATGCTATAGGTGATTGTGCCGAACAGCATCAAGGCATTGGACAACGTAGACCAATAGAAGCCGTTTGGTATACTGGTCGTATGATGGGCGAAGCTTTAGCTAGAACCATTTGTGGTGCACCGACTAAATACAATCCTGGTCATTGGTTTAATAGTGCTAAGTTTTTAGATATCGAATATCAAACCTATGGATGGGTATGGGCAGAACCTAAAGATGGAGAAACAAACTTTTATTGGGAACATGCCGATGGAAATAAATGTATTAATATCAACTTTAATAAAAGCAGCAATAAATTTATTGGTATAAATACGTTTGGAATTCGAATGAGACACGAAATATTTGACCGTTGGCTTACCGAAGAACGCAGCGTGGACTTTGTTTTAGAACATTTAAAAGATGCCAATTTTGATCCTGAGTTTTACAGTCAGTATGAAAAAGAAATTGTAGCTAAATACAATAGCGAAAACAATAAACAAATTAAAGTTAAATCAAAAAGCTGGAAACGCATTTTTGCATAAATAATAAGAATCAAAAGACATGAAAGCAATTAAATACACAGGTCTAGCAATTTTTATTGCTGCACTTAGCATTTTTACAGCCACTTTGTTTCTTGGAGAGTTTAATGCTTCAAAAGAAACAGTATCAAAATTTATTTCCGATAATGGGATAAAAAGTGAACTCCTTGAAAAAGAATTACAACAAAGCGTAACGGATAAAAATTTCACAAGTCCCTTTAGTTTTTCTTCTGCCGTTCGTGCCGCATTAGAAAACTCCAATAGCGTGCATAAAGAAAAGCAAGAATGGGATAAAGTGATTTGGAAAAAACCACACACTTTTGGTTTCCAATTAGCCAAAAAATCAGGTAAAGGATTCGTAGTCGAAAATCAAGGATTGCTTTGGTGGCTTACCTTTGGTATGGGTATTATTGGCGCTCTATTATTTATACTTCCAAACCTTATCCTATTAGGTAAACCCGGAATTAAAAATGACCATATTTACCACAATGCAGCTACTAATCGTGGTTGGATTGCTTGGGGAGTATTGGTTTATTTAGTAGTATTCTATTTACTATTATATTTTGCTCCCGATTATGTAGTCAATTGGACATTTATACTAGACCCTATTAGTAAAGCCTTAAATGGCGGACCAGCAAGTCAATGGTTTGTGTATGGCTTTTTATACTGTGTTATCATGATTGTTATGGGAGTGCGTATGTATATCAAATACCGCCATAACAAATACCAAATTATGAGGACTACATCGGTATTGTTTTTCCAAATTGTATTTGCCTTTTTAATACCTGAAATTATGACTAGCCTTAATATGCCTGGTTATGATTTTAAAAATGCTTTCCCTTTAGATTATGATTTCTTTTTTGAATGGAATATAGATGCTTTAACAAGTAGTGGTGGTATTGGTATTTTTATCTTAGTTTGGGGTATTGTACTTACCTTAGTGGTTGTTCCTTTAATGGTGTATTTCTTTGGAAAACGTTGGTATTGTTCATGGGTATGTGGTTGTGGTGGATTAGCTGAAACTTTAGGTGATCCGTACCGTCAAAACTCAAACAAATCACTTTTAGCTTGGAAAACTGAGCGTTGGATTATTCATAGTGTATTGGCACTTTCATTGATTATGACATTGGTTACTTTATACTGTTATTTTTCGGGAGCCGATTCATTTATTGGAATTAAATCGCAATGGATAAAAGATACCTATAGCTTTTTTATAGGAGCTTGGTTTGCAGGAGTAATTGGAACAGGTTTTTATCCTATTTTTGGTAACCGTACTTGGTGTCGTTTTGGATGTCCATTAGCAGCTTACCTTGGATTAGTGCAACGTTTTAAATCTCGTTTCCGTATTACCACCAATGGAGGTCAATGTATATCATGTGGTAACTGTTCTACCTATTGCGAACAAGGAATTGATGTACGAGCTTATGCACAAAAAGGAGAAAATATTGTGCGTTCAAGTTGCGTAGGTTGTGGAATTTGTTCAGCCGTTTGTCCTCGAGGCGTATTAAAATTAGAAAATGGTCCCGAAGAAGGACGTATCAACCCTACCGAAGTATTACTTGGGAATGATGTTGATTTAATTGAATTAGCAAAACAGAACAAAAAGGCTTCGTAACTCTGTTAAGAAGTGATTTTTATAAATATACAAACAGCGTTATCTAGCATCAGTAGATAACGCTGTTTTTTATGATTTGAACTAGTAATCTCAATAATTAAGAATGTATATTTGAGCATGGTTTTTCCTAAAAAAACATATTTCAATTGGAGTTCTGGCAAAGATGCCGCTTATGCTTTTTACCTTCTCCAACAGGATAAAAAGTATGGTATCGAGCAACTGGTAACTAGTGTTAATTCGAAATTTAATCGGGTTTCAATGCATGGATTACGCCGTGAGTTATTGGAAGAGCAAGCTAAGCAAATAGGCCTGCCACTACATACTGTCGAATTACCAGAACAACCAAATATGGAGGAGTATAACGCTATTTTGACAAAATGTGTTTTGAAGCTGCAAAAAAGAGGCTATGCTTTTGCAGGATTTGGAGATATTTTTTTGGAAGATTTACGTACTTATCGCGAAAATCAATTAGCGCCCTATGCTATTAATTGTATTTTTCCTTTATGGAAAAAAAATACTAAAACAATTATAACTGACTTTTTAAGTATAGGTTTTAAATCTATTGTAATTTGTATAGATTTAAATTTATTAGATGTTTCGTTTTTAGGTCGTATTATAGATAAAAATTTTATTAATGATTTGCCTAGCAATGTGGATCCTTGTGGAGAAAATGGAGAGTTTCATACCTTTTGTTTTGATGGGCCTATTTTTAAGAAACCTATTAATTTTACTCTTGGAGAAAAAGTATACCGAGAATATAAGTTAGGAAATAAAGATGCTGACACTAATACATCTATGGGTTTTTGGTTTATTGATTTACTATCAAAATAGTGTTGATTGCCATTTAGAATGTATTCAAAAAAATGCTTTCTTATTATAGTTATTCATGCTTGTTTATACAAAGAATTAAAGCTTTTTAAGAATTCCAAATAATTCTTGATTAGCTCTTTCAGGTATGGAATTGTAGCAAGTAGTAAAAGTATGTACTTTAAAATAAGGAGTAAAATAAGTTAAATACGTTTCTTTATCTCCCCCAAAAGGTCTGTTTTCTGTATTATCAGTTACTAATGGAATATCAAACCAAACACCCACTAGTTTTCCTTTTGGTTTTAGTAATGCATTCATTTTTTTAGAGTAGGCTAATCTATTTGTTTCAGTTGGTGAGAATGAGCAAAAAAAAGTCTGTTCAAAAATTAAATCATATTGACCATGATGCAAAAAAAAGTCAGCTAATACTAATTTTTCTTTAGGGAAATTAGGATTTCGTTTTGAAAATGATTCTAATGGTGGTTTAGAAATATCTAATACAGATACATTGGTAAATCCTTTTTGATGTAAATACTCAGCCTCATACCCATTACCAGCTCCAGGGATTAATATGCTAATGTTTTTATTTGTAAGCTGATCAATATACATTTTTATTGGTGTCGAAGGATATCCAATATCCCAACCTGTTTTTTTATCCAGATAACGTTTTGTCCAATAATTTTGGGTTTCAGTATTTTTCATGGTTTTTTAAAAGTCTTCTAAAAAGAAACTAATATTAAAAATACAGGATTAAATGTAGATTTAAAAATGTGTAGGTTACTATATTTTTGGAAGGATTTGTTCTCTGTATATTTTTGGTGATACTCCTTCAAAGCGTTTAAAATATTTAACAAAATAAGAAGCGTCATCAAAACCAATTTTAAAAGCAATTTCCCCTATTTGTAAGCTAGTAAATCTTAACAAACGTTTTGCTTCTAAAATAATACGCTCAGAAATTAGCTCTGAAGCTGATTTTCCGATTACACTTTTGGTAATAGTGGTTAAGGTTTTTGATGAAATACTTAATAATCTAGCATAGTCACTTACGGATAGGCTCTTTTGGTAATTTTCTTCTATTAACTCTTTATATTTAGCAAATTGAAGCTCGTAGTGACTATTAAACTTAAGGTGTGTGTTATTTCCTTTACGATGAATGCGTTCTAAATTAATAAGTAATGATTTTAATGAGAAACGAATGATATCTTCATACCCAAAAGCGCCTTTAGAGGAAAGTTCTTTTTTTATCAAATCCATATAGGAGTTGGCAATTTTGGTAGTTTCGTTATCAATAATATAACAAGGGTTTTCAATAGCATTGAAAATATTGTATTTTAAAAAAATATCAACATCATTATGCATAAAAAAGCTTTCATTAAAATGGATGAGATAGCCTTGAACATTTAAGTTTTCGTCAAAAGCGTGTATATGATCTTTTGATATAAAAAGAATCATATTTTTTTTAATAGGATAACTTTTAAAATCAACAATGTGATTTCCCCCTTCGTTAAAAAACCAAATAATTTGATAATAACTGTGTGAATGGGCCACTGCGGCCATATTGCCACTGCGTTTTCGATATTCATTTAAATCATATACCGCAAACTGAAGCTTTTCTGGGTGCGCTTTATGAAGATGATATTTTTCGATATTATTCCTTTGCTCTTTCAAATCACAAGTGTTAAGCCTCAATATTTCTAAAATACAGTTTTATAATTATATTTAAAAAGATAGTATACATTAGTTGTTTAATACTTTTTCTGCAGCTAATAGTCCACTGTATATTGCGCCGTCCATATAACCACCATACACTGTTGAAGTTTCCGCACCCGAAAAAATAAGTTTACCTCCTAAATAAGCATTACTAAATTCAGGATCGCCATATCTAGGACTCATGTAAATAGATTTTATTTTATCGCAAGAGGTGTCTCTATCTTGTGACCAATCTTTCTCTTCATAGGTAAGGTAGTCTAATACTTCATCTCCTAAATATTTTTGTAAATGATCTAAAATTCTTTTTTTTCGCTCTTCGGCAGAAACATCTCTCATACCTTCATTTACAAACCCCATCAATGAAAAAGTTTTGTTGTTTACATCGCTATGATCGTAAAGTTCTGTTACTACACCAACTTGTCCAATAAGGGTACCTGATAAATTTTTATTTTTCCAAAAAGGAGTTTTAAAAGTAAGTCCAACTTTAATAGCATTACTCATCCAAGTATGTGTTTGCTCCATTGTTTTATGCAATGTATTGGGTAGTTCAGGCAAAAAATTAATGCGTGTTGCTATTCTAGGAGGAATAGTTATTATAGCTTTTTCTGTAGTATACACACCGTTATTGGTATTTATAACTAAGTGATTTTTGTTGTTTTTAATTTCTAAAACGCTAACTCCTGTTTTTATACGGTCCTTATTTATTTTTTTTGATAAAGCCTCTATCATAGCTGTTGATCCTCCCGCTATTCTGTATGCCGATGGCGAATTTGGATCATTTTCAAAATAATGAGCAGGAGACATAGTGCTGTACACTAAAACACTTTTTCCTTTACTGTATTGATGAAATTTTTCAATTTTTAATTCATCTAATAAGGCAGTTACATTTTGGTGATGATCATGAAACCAAGTAGCTCCAAAATCAATACCATTGTCGGTTAAAATTCGTCCACCAATTCGATCCCTAGATTCTAAAATCAGAAAATCAGATTCGCCAGACTTATGTAACATGTATGCAGTAGTTAGACCTGAAAGACCAGCACCAATAATAATATATTTTTTTTTTGACATAAAAAAGGAATTAATACCTATTAATATAAAACAAGTACTGGCATTTTATGCCAGTGCTTGTTTTTGCTTTTTTATTCTTTAATTTAATTTCTTCCTGACATTACACCTCCATCAGTATCCCAAATAGCTCCAGTTACCCAGCCTGCTTTATCTGATAATAAGTATGAGATGGTATCAGCTACATCTTTTGCCTTTCCATTTCTTCCAATTGGATGAAAGCCATGAAAGTTTTGAAGTGCATCATGTGCTTCTTGTTTTCCTCCAAAAACACTTTCGTAAACTGGCGTTTCAACAACAGCTGGAGATACTGCATTAACACGTATTTTGTGGTCAGCAAGTTCCATAGCCAAGTGTTGTGTTAATGAATGTAATCCGGCTTTTTGCATTGAGTATGCCGATGATGGAGTGGCTTTAACAGCTTGTTTTGCCCACATTGATCCTACGTTTACAATTGACCCACCTTCGGTTTCTTTCATTTTTTTAGCAGCAGATTGTGTGATAAAAAAGAATCCTCTGTTTAAATCTTGATACGAATCATAATCAGCAACGGTGTGATCTAAAAATGATTTAGGGCCAAAAATTCCTGATGCATTAACCAAATAATCTAAATTATCCCAAGCATTTACTTGTTGGTTTAAAGCTTCAACTTCAGTAGCATTAGTAATATCTACTTTGTGTGTGTGTAAATTTCCAGATGCTTCATTTTTAAATGAATTTAATTTAGTATCATTTGTTCCTACAACATGTACCTCAACGCCTTCTGCTAATAAGTTTTCAGCTGTTGCACGTCCAATACCACTACTTCCTCCTATAATTAATGCTCTTTTGCTCATAATATAATTTGTTTGAATTAAATTTTGTAAGGCAAAGTTATGATAATCATGTATATATAAAATAGTGCGAAAAAGAAAACAAATGGTAATTTTAAGAAGCTTATCTATTTTTTGTTTTTTTTAAATGTTTTTTTTGAATTAAAATAAAGCCGTTAATTAATAATAAACGGTGTCTTTTGTTTAAATATAAGAAGATAGTTAAAATGATTTTTTTTGACTTAAACTACCATCTATTTTCTAAAATGTACTATTGGATCAGTGTGCTTACGTGTATCTTTGACAAGGTTGTTATAAATTAAGATATATTAAACGGTTAATTGATCATATTGTATATTCGGTTGTTGATTTGGATGCTGCAGTTCAGTTTTTTAAAGAAAAATTAGGGGTAATGCCAATTTATGGAGGTTATCATAAAAAACAAGGGACGAAAAATGCATTAATCAATTTAAATAATGAATGTTATTTGGAATTACTTGCAGTTGATAATACAAATACGGCAATTTCGACTCCACGTTGGATGGGTGTTGATGAACTTACTAAAGATAAGATAACCCGATTTGCATTAAAATCATCAGATTTAAAAAAAGATGCAGAGGTGCTGAAGTATTATGATGAAAAAATGGGAATTTTGAGTAATGGATTTCGTTCTACTTTAGAAGGAAGTATGTTGAAGTGGGAGTTAACACTTCCTTTAGCTTCTCCCGAAGTGGAGTTTGTTCCTTTTTTAATTGATTGGTCAATAGGTGATATACATCCTTCAAATTATTTGCCAAATATGAACTGTAGGCTTGTTAAATTATATGGGACACACCCAAATCCTAAAAAGTTTATTCATTTGTTTGAAATGCTTAACTTTTCAATGCAAATTGATAAAGCAAAAAGAACTAGTTTAAAAATGGTGATCGAAACACCTAAAGGACTTGTATTGCTTTAAATTATACAATTAGATAATGAGAAAAATTATAATTTCTATTGGAATTTTTTATACGTTAATGGCGTGTAAAAATGTTAATAATGAAAAGCAATTGAGTGGTATGGTTATTCCGTCTGTTCAAAAAGAAAAAGAGCAAATAAAAGCGGATCGTATTATTGATAAATTAATACAGGCACATGGAGGTGCTTTATATGAAACAGCAGACTATTCATTTGTGTTTAGAAAAAAGAAGTATCGCTTTACGAATAAAAACAATGAATATATATATTCGGTTACACAAGAAAAAGAGGGGCATGTCATAAAAGATTTTATTACTAATGGAAAATTTGAACGCTTTGTTAATGGACAACAAATAAATATGAGTAATAGGCAAATTGAAGCAGCTAAGGGAGCATTAAATTCTGTAATATATTTTGCTACACTCCCTCATAAACTTAAAGATGCTTCGGTTAACAAAAAATTTATTGAAAATACCGTTATAAAAAATGAAAATTACGACTTAATTGAAGTGACATTTGATGAGCAAGGTGGAGGTAAAGATCATGATGATGAGTTTCATTATTGGATTAATCAAAAAACGAATAAAATAGATTATTTAGCGTATAACTATCGTGTAAATAATGGAGGAGTTCGTTTTCGAAGTTTTTATAATAGAAGAGTAATTGATGGAGTTACTTTTCAAGATTACGTGAATTGGAAAGCCGATTTAGGCACTCCTTTAAAAGAATTGCCAGTTTTGTTTGAACAAGAAAGGCTTAAAGAATTATCAAGAATTGAAACAGAAAGTATTGTAAATATGAAAACTAAATAATGCATTTATTACTATGAGAAAATATTTAATGTTGATTGTTTTTGCTTTTACTTGTTTGCAAATAAAAGCTCAAAAATTCGATAAAATGGATAAAAGTCCTATGGATAGGGCGTATTATCCTGCTAATGCAGCTATTCGTTTTTTTGAAAAAACGGAAGAAAAAAAGAAAGCAGCTGAACCTAAAATTAGAGTAAGTTATTCGAGACCTTCAAAAAAAGGAAGAAACATTTTTGGTGAGCTTTTGAAATTTAATAAACCATGGCGTATCGGAGCAAACGAATCTACAGAAATAATTTTTATGACAGATGTTGTTTTTGGAGACACAAATATCCAGGCTGGGCGCTATTCTCTCATTGCTATTCCAGAACAAAATCAATGGACTCTTAAATTGAATACCTTGCTCGATGGATGGGGTAATTATGGTTATGAACCTTCGCAAGATATTGCAAGTATTACTGTGCCAATCCAAAAAGCTAAAAAAGTAATTGAGCAACTATCAATAGCATTATATAAAGTTTCAGAAAAAAAAATACATTTAAAAATAGGTTGGGATAGGACATTTGCTGAATTTCCAATCACGTTAAAATAACACAAATAATTATGATACTAAAAGATATAATTTTACAAGAATTTAAAGACGAAATGGATACTACTATTCGTGTTTTTGAAGCTGTTACGGATAATATTTTTGATTTTACACCGCATGAAAAATCAAAAACAGTAGCAGAATTAGCTAATCATATGACAGAAATTCCTAGTTGGGTTGCTGGAATATTAGGAGGATCAGAATTAGATTGGATGCAATACACACCTCCAGTTAAAATTACTAATGCAAAAGATTTGGTAGCTACTTATAAAAATAATGTATCCATTGCTATAAAAGCATTTAGTACGATAAGTAATGAGGATTTAAATGCGCAATGGACAATGAAAAAAGGAGATTTTACTTTTTTTACATTGCCTAAATATGCGGTATTAAGGAAGTTGATTATCAACCATACTATACATCACAGGGCACAAATGGGGCTTTATTTGCGTTTAAATAACTTAAGTGTTCCTGCTAGTTATGTATCGTCAGCAGATGAAAATTTGTTTGCATAAAAAGTAGTAGGATTGTGAAAAAGTGCTCTAATGATCCATTGCTTGTAGTTAATTAAAATATGGCAATATTAAAAGTGATAAAAATGGGGAACCCTACTTTACGGATGAAGTCTGGTGTCGTAGGGGAGGAGCTAAGTTCTTTTGAGTTTCAAGCTTTTATTGATGACCTTATTCATACCATGCGCAGTTACAACGGTGCGGGTATTGCCGCGCCTCAGGTAGCTTGTTTAAAAAGGCTATTTGTTATGGAAATGCAAAATAATCCCAGGTACCCTAATAAAGATTCTTTTTTACTGGAGGTAGTTATTAATCCAGAAATTGAATTCATTGGCAATGAATTGGTTGATAGTTGGGAAGGATGTCTTTCTATACCTAACATACGAGGAAAATTAAAGCGCCATAAAAATATTAAACTTAAGGGAAAAGACCGAATGGGTGAGTATTTTGAAAAAAAATTAAGTGGTTTTGCAGCTATTGTTGCACAGCATGAATTAGATCACTTAAATGGAACATTACTTATTGATAGAATGGATTCCATGAAAACACTTACTTTTCAAGATGAATATGAAAAATATTGGATGTAATATTAAATAGAATTCTGTAATGAAAATAAATTATAATAATAAAACTTTTAAAGTAGCTGGAGATAGTGATGAGGTAACTCATTTTAAATACTTTCAAAAAGGAGATATAGTCTGGGGAGAGTACGAAGGAGGTGGAGTTACTAAAGGAAGTTTAATTGCTAAAGTGGACAATGATAATACACTGCATATGCATTATCAGCACTTAAATGCTAAAATGGAATTTAAGTTAGGAAAGTGTGTTTCTTTTCCTAAATTATTAAATGATGGGCGTATTGAGTTATTTGAAAAATATGAATCCGTAAATACGGAAGTGGTTTCCAAAGGAGAAATTACATTGATTGAAGTTTTGTAATGCAGCTTTATAGTTACATATCCTCTATTTTAGAAGCTTCAATTACAAATAATTGGGGAAATAAAATTGGGGTTTCTGTAGAGGGTGAAAATATTGAAAGTTATACACTTGGGAATGGTTCTATAAAAATAAGTCTTATTGCAGGGAATCATGCCGATGAACCTATTGGTCCGTTATTACTTAAAAAGTTAGTGAATTTTTTAGGTACTTTACATAAGAAACACGAATTGCTACAAAAGTATACTTGGTATATTGTTCCACACACAAATCCCGATGGAGAAAAGCGTAATTTAACTTGGTATAATTACGATGATAAAAAAACGGATTTGACAAGTTATTTGATTAATGTAAATAGAGAATTGCCTGGTAATGATATAGAGTTTGGTTTCCCTATCGAAGGTGAGGTAAAAGCATTAAGGCCAGAGAATGAGGCAGTTTATAATTTTTGGAAAAATGCAAATACATCATTTGATTTACATGTTTCATTACATGGAATGAGTGCTACCTATGGGCCATGGTTTTTGATCGATCAAAATTGGATAAATCGTACCCAAAATTTAAGAACTCAATGTGCTTGGCAAACTAAAAACTTGGATTATCATTTATTTGATTTAGATAGGAAAGGAGAAAAAGGGTTTCAGCGTATTACAGAAGGTTTTTGTACCCGTCCAGATAGTAAGAACATGAAAAGTCATTTTTTAGCCCTTGATGATTTAGAAACAGCACAAAAATTTCATCCAAGTTCTATGGAATCTATTCGTAGTTTAAGTAAGGATTGTTTAACACTTGTTTCTGAAATGCCTTTGTTTATTTACCCTAAAGAAACACGTGTATTGCAATGGCCAGATCCTTTTTTAAAAAAATGGAACGATCAATTTGGTTCCTGGAAATCAAAATTGATTACAGGTGAAATAACACCAGAACAATGCCTTATTGAAGCAAAAAAATTAAAAGTTATTCCAATGCCTTGGGAAGATCAACTGCGATTACAATGGCAGTTAATTGTTTCAGGTATTGAGGCAGTAACAGATAATCATAAATAATTACAATAAAAAAGACGATGCTAAACATCGTCTTTTTTAATATAAAACAATCAAGGCTTTAAGCCTCTTCTTTAGCTAATTTAATAGCAGTAACAATTTTTTCTTCTAGTTCTTCCATTAATTCTGGGTTGTCTAAAAGTAATTTTTTTACGGCATCTCTACCTTGTCCTAGTTTCGAATCCATGTAGCTAAACCATGAACCGCTTTTTTTGACAATTTCATAATCTACACCTATATCAATAATTTCGCCTACTTTTGATACGCCTTCCCCATACATAATATCAAACTCGGCAGTACGGAAAGGTGGAGCCACTTTGTTTTTAACCACCTTAACTCGAGTTTTGTTTCCTTTGACCTCTCCGTTACTATCTTTTATTTGAGTAGAACGGCGAATATCTAAGCGGACAGAAGCATAAAATTTTAAGGCATTACCACCAGTAGTAGTTTCAGGATTACCGAACATTACTCCAATTTTTTCACGCAATTGATTAATGAAAATAACAGTACAGTTGGTTTTGTTAATAGTTGACGTTAATTTACGAAGTGCTTGTGACATTAATCGGGCGTGTAAACCCATTTTAGAGTCTCCCATTTCGCCCTCAATTTCACTTTTTGGCGTTAAGGCAGCAACAGAGTCAATAACAACAATATCAATAGCGCCAGATCTAATTAGGTTTTCTGTAATTTCAAGTGCTTGTTCCCCATTATCAGGTTGCGAAATCACTAAATTTTCAATATCAACACCTAATTTTTGTGCATAAAAGCGATCAAAGGCATGCTCAGCATCAATAAAAGCAGCAATACCACCTGTTTTTTGGGCTTCGGCAATAGCGTGTAATGTTAATGTAGTTTTACCTGATGATTCAGGACCAAAAATTTCTATTACTCGACCACGTGGTAATCCACCTACTCCCAAAGCAAGGTCTAGTCCTAAAGAACCTGTAGAAATAGTATCTACTTCAACAATTGCAGCATCTCCCATTTTCATTACAGCTCCTTTACCGTAGGCTTTATCAAGCTTTGCAAGGGTTAATTCTAAGGCTTTTAATTTAGCATCTTTCTCTTTATCAGCGCTCATAAGACTTTGTATCTAATTAGTTTCAAAACAGGGCTAAAATACAAATTTAGCTATCGATTATGGTAGGACAAAAAGAGTTTTTGAAATATTTAAAATGTTAAAAAAATGTTAAAAGCATAGGGTGAATTTTCTTTCAAGGGTTGTCTAATTGTTAACTATAAAAAATTAAATACCCAAATTATGAACAAGAACATTTTTTTACTCGGAATTTCATTTTTGATGTTGCTTTTAGGCTTAACATCATGTGAACAAGAGTTGTCTGCAGAGGATTGCTTAGCAATTAACGCTATGCAGGTGAACACAACAGAAATTAAATCAGGTGATGATAAGCAATCTGTAATTTATGCATTTACACCAAGTAATGCTAAATTTTTAAATTTAGATTACACATGGTCTATTAATGGTCAGGTTGTAGAAGGAGTAACAAATTCTTTATTTCAAAATACATTTACAGAAAATGGAACTTTTGAAGTTTGTTTTGTAGCGATACCAAAAAAAGGGAGTAGTTGTGTAGTAGAAAGTATTTGTACTAGCTTAACTATTGATAGTTTAGAATTAGAAGAAGTAGCTGTGGAAGTTGAAGAGGAGGAAGGATCTGAAGAATCAGAAGAAGAGACTACTTCAGAGTCGGAATTGACTTGTGATGATTTAACATTAGAGGCAATAAGATTTAGTAGTCGTACAACTATAGTTCAAATTCCACAAAGAAAAGGGAATATTAGCACGTTTAGTCATCTATCACAGTCAGTATATGTATGGACTGTTGACGGAAAAGAGTTAACACAAGATGAGATCAGTGAACTTGATGATGATCGATTTAATGACTTTAGTTTAGTTACTTTTTCAAATTTAGCACCAGGAGTGCATACTTTTAAAGTTTTTGCAACTGTACCAGGTGTATGTGATACTGGAGTTAATATTGAAACTAGCATTACGCTTCCTGAAGTAGAAGTTCCTGCTGCTCCAGTAGCGCCAACAACTCCTGCAGAGCCAGTAGTTGAAGAGCCAACAACACCAGTAACACCAACAGAGCCAGTAGTAGAAGTGCCTGTGGGACAAGGAACACCCGCAGTGCAAGATTGTAGTGATGTTGTAATTACAGCTAGACAAAGAAGTGATTTTAATGGACAAGCAAGATTTGTAGTAGCTCTTGAGCCCATATCTTTAGTTAGTGTAACTAGAGGGGATGCATTAGCAATAACATGGACAGTTAATGGAGTAATACTTTCTAATGAAGAATTAGCTAATAATGGGCGTAATCCAATAGCAAGCGCACTTGGTGATTTTACAAGAATAAATTTTTTAGAAAATCCAGGGACCTATACTATAGAAGCAAGAATTAACTCTCCAGATTTATGTTCTGAAGGAAGAGTATTGTCTACAACAATTACGGTAGATTAATTTAATGTTATGTTGATAACGTTGAAATAATAAATATTTTAATAAAAGCCCTGATATTAAATTTTTATCAGGGCTTTTTTATGTAAAATAATAGCAATGAATAGAAAAGCCTAGGCAGTTAGTATTTGCAAAGAGAGTGTTAAATGGGTGTGTGCATTGGCGCATAGGCACATTTTTATTTTTGTAAAAAAAAATAGGGTAAGTTGCTTATTAGGTGTTGTGTATATACTAACAGAAAATTTAAAATTAAATTTAGAAACTAAAATTATGAAAAAGAACATTTTTTTATTTGGAATTTCATTTTTGATGTTGCTTTTGGGCTTAACATCATGTGAACAAGAGTTATCTGCCGAAGATTGCTTAGCAATTAACGCCATGCAGGTAAACACAACAGAAATTAAAGCAAGTGAAGATAAGCAATCTGTAATTTATGCATTTACACCAAGTAATGCTAAATTTTTAAATTTAGATTACACATGGTCTATTAATGGTCAGGTTGTAGAAGGAGCTACAAATTCATTATTTCAAAATACATTTACAGAAAATGGAACTTTTGAAGTTTGTTTTGTAGCAATACCAAAAAATGGGAGTAGTTGTGTAGTAGAAAGTATTTGTACAAGTTTAACTATTGATAGTTTAGAGTTGGAAGAAGCAGCAACTAAAGGCTGTGAGACTATCGAGTTTTCGCCAATTGTAGGATTAAATGCAAATGCGTCAGGTTTAGTGTCAGTTCCAGTGCAAGTTAAGGGAGCAGACGTAGCCGCTATCAAATGGTTTTTAAATGGCGAAGCGCTTTCAAACGAAGATAGACAAGCTTTTGGTTCTGGAAACGTATTAAATAATATTACAGTATACCGATTTGACGAAGCGGGTAGTTATGATATAAAAGTTGTTGCAAGTTCAGAATCATGTGAAGGAAAACAATTAAGTGTAACCGCAGTTGTTGATGCAAATTTAGCAGTAACTATTTCGGATCAAAAAATAGAAGAAGTACCAGCTGAAGAAGTTGAAGAGGAAGAAGAATTAGAAAAAGAGGAAGAAGAATCTAAGGAAGAAGAAGAGCCTACATCAGAGACAGAAACCTCTTGTGATGATTTAGAATTAGGGATAACTAAACTTGAAAAAAGAGGTAATAGAGCGATATTAGAAATTAAGCCAAGAGATTTCTTTAGAAACACGGTTAATGAAACTGTAGTGGAATGGACTATTAATGGAAAAGTATTTACAAGAGAAGAATTAGGTCAATCGCCCGGAACAAATACTTCTTTATTTACTTTTACGCAGTTTAAAGATGGATTAAATACAGTAGAAGTAAAAGTAACTACACCAAGTGCATGTGCCGAAGGCGTGGTATTAAAAGGAGAAGTAGTATTTGAAAATGAAGCTACTCCTGTAGCGCCAGTAACACCAGTTGAGGAAGAGCCAGCTGCACCTGTAGCGCCAGTAACTCCAGCACAACCAGTTACAGAAACGCCACCTACACCTTCAGCTCCACCAGTACAATTAACTTGTAATGATTTGTTTTTAAGAACAAGTTTTAGAAGCACAGGGAATGGACCTAAAAATATACAATTAGTGATAGAGCCAAGAGGAGGATCTGATATCAGAGATAAGAATTTAACTACAATAGTTTGGACCATTGATGGAGCTGTTTATTCAGAAGAAGATATACTCAAAAATCCTTTAAATACTATAACTAGAGTGCTAGGAGATTTTAGTAATATACGAGTTACACTTGAGCCAGGTCAGCACACTATCGAAGCACAAGTAACTTCTGCTAATATATGTTCAGGAGGAGTAACTTTAAAAGAAACAATTACAGTGCAGTAAACGATTTGAATTAGTATAGTTTAAATAAGTAGTGATTTACTTTTTAAAACCAGTGTGTACCTTGTTATACACTGGTTTTTTGTTTTTTAAATAACATGTATATTTGCATTTTTAATCTTAATAAATTAGTATAGCATGCAACTGTACAATAAATTAAGCGCTGCCGAAAGAGCTACTCTTATTCAAGAGGCCGGTACCGAGCGCATAACCATTTCCTTTTATCAATACCATAATATTGGTAACCCTCAAGTGTTACGAGATCATCTTTTTTTAACCTGGAATGAATTAGATGTTTTAGGGCGTATTTATGTAGCTACAGAGGGTATTAATGCACAATTATCAGTGCCAGCACCTAATTTTAATAAATTTAAAACGCATTTAGATAGCATTTCTTTTTTAGAAAACGTACGATTAAACATTGCTCGTGAGCAGGATAATATGTCATTTCTAAAACTAAAAGTAAAAGTTAGAAATAAAATTGTTGCCGATGGTTTGGATGATAATACTTTTGATGTAACCAATAAAGGGATTCATGTAGATGCAAAAGCTTTTAATGAGTTAATAGAGGATCCGGATACCGTTTTAGTAGACATGCGAAACCATTACGAAAGTGAAATTGGGCATTTCAAAAATGCCGTAACTCCAGATGTAGATACATTTCGCGATTCATTAGATATTATTGAAGAAGACCTTAAGGATCATAAAAAAGACAAAAAACTTGTTATGTATTGTACAGGAGGTATTCGATGTGAAAAAGCAAGTGCCTATTACAAGCATAAAGGTTTTGAGCAAGTATATCAATTGGAAGGAGGTATTATCGAATATGCACGCCAAATAACTTCGGAAAAATTGGAGAATAAATTTTTAGGTAAAAATTTTGTTTTTGACCACCGAAGGGGTGAGCGTATTTCTGAAGATATTATTTCAAATTGTCATCAATGTGGTAAAGCTTGTGATACACATGAAAATTGTGCAAATGAAGCATGTCATTTGCTATTTATTCAATGCGAAGAATGCAAGCAAGCTATGAATAATTGTTGTTCAGATGCTTGTAAGGAAATTGCAGCCCTCCCCTTTGAAGAGCAAAAAGCTTTAAGAAAAGGTAAAGGAAATAGTAATAAAATTTTCAAAAAAGGGAGGTCGGAAGTATTAAAGTTTAAAAAATAATTTTTTTAGTAAGTTCTTAAAAAAATTTAACCGTGTGGCTGCAATCAAATTTATAGTATCTTTACTACTTAAGAATAATTTTACGAATTAAATACTTACCTATTGATAGTGTAAGCAAAAAGCTTCAGAAATCAGTATGCTAGGTTTTATATATACATTGATGTATGGCGTGTAGTAGTTGTGCTACCAAAGACGGGCAACCCAAAGGCTGTAAAAATAACGGCACTTGTGGAACCGACGGTTGTAATAAGTTGACAGTTTTTGACTGGCTTTCAAATATGTCGCTTCCAAATGGAGCGAAACCCTTTGATTTTGTTGAAGTTCGTTTTAAAAACGGGCGAAAAATATATTTTCAAAATCCAGATAATTTAACCTTAAGTATAGGGGATGTTGTAGCAACACAAGCCAATTCTGGGCACGATGTTGGTATGGTGAGTTTAGCAGGTGAATTAGTGCGTGTTCAAATGAAGCGCAAAAAGATACCCACTGCTGGCGATGATATTTTGAAAATATATAGAAAAGCAACTCAAAAAGATATTGATGTTTGGCAGGGTGCTCGCGATCGAGAAGAGAGGATGAAGGTAAGGGCTCGGGAAATTGCTATTCAATTGGAGCTGAAAATGAAAATTTCTGATATCGAATTTCAGGGAGACGCTTCTAAAGCTACCTTTTATTACACCGCAGAAGAACGTGTTGATTTTAGACAGTTAATTAAAGATTTTGCGAAAGAATTTAGTATTCGGATAGAAATGCGCCAAATTGGTTTTAGACAAGAAGCTGCTAGGTTAGGAGGTATTGGATCATGTGGTCGTGAGTTGTGCTGTTCTACTTGGCTAACCGACTTTAGATCGGTTAATACAAGTGCTGCACGATACCAACAATTATCATTAAATCCTCAAAAATTAGCGGGTCAATGTGGGAAATTAAAGTGCTGTTTAAATTATGAGCTAGATGGCTATTTAGAAGCCTTAAATAGTTTTCCGAAAACTGATATAAAAATAAAAACAGAAAAAGGTACAGCTGTTTGTCAAAAAATAGACATTTTTAAAGGCTATTTATGGTATGCTTACGAAGGAGAATGGATGAATTGGTTTACTATCAAGGCGGAAGATGCTAATGAAATGATTAAGATGAATCTGAAAAGTGAAGCCGTAGAAGCACTTGAAGATTATGCTATTGATGATAAGAAAGAGAGTTCATTTGATTTTGAGAATGTAGTTGGACAGGATAGTTTAACGCGTTTTGATCAGCCTAAAAGAACTGGTGGTCGTCGAAAAAATAACAGGCGAAAATCCCAAAGTTTGGAAAAGAATCTGAAAAAAAACCAGAAAGAAGTAGATAACAAAGGTGGTAGTTTTCAGAAAAAAGAAGATGCTGAAGGTACAAGAAGACCTTCAAAACGCAGAAAACCTTCTGGGAGAACAAATAAGCCTAATAACAGAGTCAATAAACCTGATCAGAAAACAAGTACTAAAACGGGTGATGTTAAAAACAAAACAACTCCGAATAAAGTAAAAGGGGAAACGCAAAAAGGGAATAATCAAACTGGACAAAAAGCAAAGCGAAGACCAAAACAGCAAGCAAATCAAAAATCAAGAGTAAAGCGAAAACCAAATACGAATCAAAAACCAAATTCTGACTCTAAAAATGCATAAATTAGGCTTTTTATCCTCTAATTTGAGGTGTAAATACCAATGGATGAACTTAGAAGTTGCCGTTTTTTATAAAAATAAACTGCATAACACTATTCTTGGTTGTATAGTTGTTATCACTTTTTTTTCTTTAGTAAGTTGTGATAAAAATCAAGTGTTTGATAGTTATACTGATATAGAGACAAAGGGGTGGCATAAGGATAGTATTATTAGTTTTACTTTGCCTACTATGGATTCGTTAAAAACTTATAATTTATTTTTTAATATTAGAAATACTAATGACTATAAGTATAGTAACCTTTTTGTGATAACTAATATTGATTATCCGAACGGAAAAAAAGAACTAGATACATTAGAATACGAAATGGCAAAACCAACTGGAGAATGGTTAGGTACGGGGGCTACTTCATTAAAAGAAAATAAGCTTTGGTTTAAAGAACAGTTTAAATTTAAAGAAAAAGGAATTTATAAAGTTTCTATAAGGCAAGCTATGCGTACCAATGGTTCGGAGCATGGTATTTTATTTTTAAAAGGAATTACCAATATTGGCTTCAGAGTTGAAAATAAGGAAACTCACTAAAAATGACACAAAAAAAAACAACCTCAAAAACGACACCTGTAAAAAAAACTACCAAGAGCAATAACTTTAGGTTTATCAAATGGTTTTGGATTGCTTTTATTTCGGGTTTTTTATGTTTAGTTCTTTTATTCTTACTAGCAGGTTTTGGTGCTTTCGGGAAAATGCCTGAATTTGCTGAATTGGAGAATCCAGAAAATAATTTAGCCACGGAAATCATTTCGGCAGATGGAAAAACTATTGGAACTTTTTTTAATGAAAATAGAACACCTGTAACTTATGATGAGCTTCCAGAGCATTTAGTAAAGGCTTTAGTGGCTACCGAAGATGAACGTTTTTATTCGCACTCGGGGATCGATGCCCGTGGAACTATCCGTGCAATAGTCAATTTAGGAAGAAAAGGAGGGGCTAGTACCATTACGCAGCAATTATCTAAAATGCTGTTTACTGGTGGTTCTAAAAATATTGTTGAGCGCATTACGCAAAAAATGAAGGAATGGGTAATTGCAACTCGCCTAGAGCGCCAGTATACAAAGGAAGAAATTATTACCATGTACTTTAATAAATATGACTTTTTATATCAAGCCGTAGGTATTGGATCGGCTTCGCGTATTTATTTTGGTAAAGAACCAAAGGATTTGAAAATTGAAGAAGCTGCTACTTTAGTGGCTATGCTTAAAAATCCAATTTTATACAATCCACAAAAAGAACGCTTTAAAAAAAATAGTCTACAACGTAGAAATCAAGTGCTAAAACAAATGGAAAAGCAAGCATATATTTCTGAAAAAGTGAAAGATAGTTTGCAAAATTTACCTTTAGCAATAAATTTTTCTCCTGAAGGACATGCCGAAGGAATTGCGACTTATTTTAGAGAATATTTGAGGGATTTTATGGAAGGGTGGATTGAAGACAATCCTAAATATAATCCGGTTACAGGTGAAAAGGAATTGTATAACATATATAGGGATGGTCTAAAAATTCACGTAACTATTGATTCTCGAATGCAAAAATATGCAGAGGAAGCTGTAAAAATGCATTTAACAAAATTGCAAAAAGAATTTAATAGGCAAAATAAAGATAATAAGACGGCACCTTTTACAGATATAGAAAAAAAGGATAGAGATAAAATTATTAGACAAGGTATGCGCCGCTCTGAACGTTACAGAATAATGAAGGCAGATGGGAAGTCTGATAAGGAAATATATGCTTCGTTTAAAAAGAAAGTAAAAATGCGTATTTTTTCGTGGGGAGGAGAGATTGATACTATTATGACACCCAGGGATTCTATTCTATATTACAAATCATTTTTTCAAACAGGAATGATGTCTATGGAACCCCAAACAGGGCATGTTAAAGCTTGGGTGGGTGGAAATAATTATAAATACTTTCAGTACGATCATGTTAAGCAAGGAAAACGACAAGTTGGATCAACATTTAAGCCATTTGTATACGCAACAGCGATAGATCAATTAAAACTTTCTCCTTGCGATACGTTGCCAAATGTTCAGTATACTATAGAGGCAGGTCGTTTTGGTAGTACCGAAGATTGGACACCAAAAAATAGTGGGGATAAATACGGAGGATATTTAACGTTGAAGGATGCGTTAGCAAAATCCATAAATACTATTACTGCTCGAATCATGGGGCGAATAGGTCCTGTACCAGTAGTTCGTTTAGCAAAAAAAATGGGAATTAAAAGTAATATTCCCGAGGTGCCCTCTATTGCACTAGGTACTGTAGATTTAAGTGTATATGAAATGGTTGGCGCCTATAGTACTTTTGCTAATGAAGGAATTTATAATCAACCCATAATGATTACTCATATTGAAGATAAAAATGGCTCTATTTTATACCAAAATGTACCAGATCCTCGTGATGTTATTAGTAAAGAAGCTGCTTATGTAACTTTAAATTTGATGGAAGGAGTAACTCGAGCAGGCTCAGGAGTGCGATTACGTACAGGGAAATCCTACAGAGAAGATTACAAGCGTATTATTACAGGATATCCGTATGAGTTTGCAAATGCCATTGCAGGTAAAACAGGAACTACTCAAAATCAAAGTGATGGGTGGTTTATGGGTGTTGTACCTAACTTGTGCACGGGTGTTTGGGTAGGAGCCGAGGATAGGGCTACACACTTTAAGTCGGTAACTTATGGGCAAGGAGCTGCCATGTCACTACCTATTTGGGCAATTTTTATGCGTAAATGTTATGCAGATAAAAGCTTGAATATTTCTAAAGAAGATTTTGATCGTCCTAATAATTTAGGAATAGTCATAGATTGTGAAAGTTATAATAAGAATAGAGTTGAAGAAAATGATATTGATGAAGGTATGGATGAATTTGAATAATTTGTTCATTAATTAACTAGTATAAACAATTTTAAAGTTTTAAAAAGCATCCATTTATTGGATGCTTTTTGCTTTTTTAATAATTAAAATCTATTAATTTTTAAATTAAATAGATTTTAATTATTTTGCATTAGTGGTTAATCTTAGAAAATGTTACTTAAGCGGATATATAAAATTTATCAAAAACTCAATTATCGTTAAAAATATGTTAATTATAGTTTTTTGGTACTTATGTCCCTGAAAGGAGATATAATTTGTAAGTACTTTCCTTATGTAGTTAATTTAAGAGGTTCGAGTCTTTAGATTTGTTTATAGTCTTTATTGGTGAAATAAATTACACTTAGGTAATTTGAATCTAAAAAAGATTGCTTGAAAAACAACAAATCTTAATCAAATGAAATTAATTAACTTTTTTAAAAAAGTAACAAACGCTCCAGTGGCTATTGTTTTTTTATTAGCTATTACTTTTAATTCTATACAAGCTCAACAAATTGGAGATCCAGGTTGGGAATTTGATAACTCAAAATTTGATAGGAGATACCCAGACATGAGAATATGGGCTACTGCTGGTGTACAAGGGGGGATTCCATTAAGAAATAATTTTAGAAATAGAGTCGAAATCGGGCCTAATGACGATATCCAAAAAGCTATTGATCAAATGTCGAATAGATCAGGAGGAGGAGTTGTTTTGTTAAAAAATGGAACCTATAATTTAGGGACAAAAACTTTCCGAATGAAGTCGAATGTAAGATTAAGAGGACAAAGTAAAAATGGGGTTAAACTTAGATCTAGATTACGAGAAACGAATAACAGGAGAGAAAAAATATTGTTTGTTTTTAATGGGGTCAAAAGAGCAGGCTTAGAAGATTTAAGTGTAGAGCTTGTATTGCCTTCAGGAACAGTAATTAATGATGATAGAAATAACCCAACAAATAGACATTGTGGAAACTGTTGGAAAAATAACCCAAGTGGAAAAAATAACTTGTATGTTCAGTTTATTGATATTTCAAGAAATACTGAAAATTCATGGATAGATAATTGTGTATTTAGAAATTCGGGAACTAATCCAATAGAAGTAAATGGTAAGCATATTACCTGCAGAAATAATGTTTTTGATACATCTGCCAATAAAGGTGGTGGAGGCGAGGGATATTACCTAATTCAAGGTCAAAATGGATTATACTATAATGAAACGGTGAAAAGATTAAGGCATTTTGTATTACAAGGTGCTGCACGCTATAATGTAGTCTATGAGTGTGATTTAGAAGTGGATGTTAATTTTCATAACGGGGACAGAGGAAATAACTTAATTGAAAAAAATAAAATAACAAGTTTACGTTGGAGGTCATGGAATGCATTTGCTACTGGAGGAGCTCGATTTGGGCACGATGAACCAGGTCCAAATAATATAATTTACAATAACGATGCTACAGATAGGGATGGTAGAAAAAGAAGATCTGGGTCTAATAAGGTTTATACCTTTAGGGGGTATGGAGATCCTTCTGAATTATCAAATTCTAGACCATCTGGAGGCACTCTTTATGCTTTAAGAAGAGGTAATGGTAATACGCCAAGACCTCCACAAGCACCTGTAGCTTCGCCGACTCCAAATCCAACAAATGCATCAAATGGCATACCAATAGGAAAAACAATTTGGTTAAAAGCAAATCAAGGTAGAGGAGATTATGTAGTAGCAGAAAGAAATGTTGATAGAGTTCCTTTAAGGGCAAATAGAAGTAGAGTGGGGACATGGGAACAATTTTTAGTTGAAGATGCAGGTAATGGTAAAGTGTTTTTAAAGGCTCGAGCAACTAATCAATATGTGCAAGCAAGAATAAATGAAGAATCACAATTACTAGCCTCAACAAATAATAGAAGAGGTTGGGAAACTTTTACTTGGGAGAGTAGGGGTAATAATAGGGTTGCGTTAAAAGCTTTTAATAATAAATACCTATCTGCTAGGATAAATACTGTAAATAAGCCTTTAATAGCTAGTGCCGACCAAGTCAGAGGTTGGGAAACATTTAATTGGGGTGTGGTATCTGGAGCTAAAGAATTGGAAAATGGCGTTAATGTAAAAATTAAAGCATATCCAAATCCAACAATTGATAGTATCACATTGGAATCAGAAGAATTAACTGCTTTAGCTTCAATTAATGTTTCTGATAGTAATGGGGTTGTGTTACAAACAATTCCTTTAGTTAATGAATTAAACAGTATTGTAATTGACATGTCTAATTATAGTCAGGGTGTTTATATGTTAACTTTGCTAAGTTTGGAAAATAAAGCAAAAGTAATCAAAGTGATAAAAGAATAAACAAAGTTAGAATAGCTTATGAAAATAGTTTAAAAGAGGCTGCAATTTGCAGCCTCTTTTTTTGATATTATTATGAAAAGGCCTTTTTAATTTTTGTATTTTTAATATATATATATTTATTCGTTTTCTATGATAAATAAAAAAGTAGCAGATGTAAGTGAAGCATTAAAAGGTGTTACAGCTAATATGACTTTAATGCTTGGTGGTTTTGGATTATGTGGTATTCCCGAAAACGCTATAGCAGCATTGGTTGATCTTAAAATCGCTGGGCTTACATGTATTTCAAATAATGCAGGAGTAGATGATTTTGGTTTAGGCTTGTTGTTGAAGCAGAAGCAAATAAAAAAGATGATAGCATCTTATGTTGGGGAGAATAAAGAATTTGAACGCCAAATGTTATCAGGTGAATTAGAAGTCGATTTAACACCACAAGGAACATTAGCAGAGCGATGTAGAGCTGCTAAAGCAGGAATTCCTGCATTTTATACACCGGCAGGCTACGGCACTGAAGTTGCTAATGGAAAAGAAACTCGTGAATTTAATGATAAAATGTATGTGTTAGAAAAAGCCTTTAATGCCGACTACTCATTTATCAAAGCATGGAAAGGGGACGAGGCCGGGAATTTAATTTTTAAAGCCACGGCACGCAATTTTAATTTGCCGATGTGTGGAGCGGCAAGAATAAATGTTGCTGAGGTAGAAGAGCTTGTTCCAATAGGTAGTTTAGACCCTAATCAAATTCATGTGCCAGGGATATTTGTTCAACGGATTTTTAGAGGAGAAAACTATATAAAACCAATCGAGCAATTAACCCTATCAGAATTAAAAAAATAACTTTTAAAAAAATAAATTATGGCAGTATTAAGACTGGGAGATGTTGCTCCTGATTTTACCGCAAAGACTTCGCAAGGTGAAATTAATTTTCATGAATGGCTTGGAGATAGTTGGGGAGTGTTGTTTTCACATCCCGCAGATTATACACCTGTATGTACTACAGAATTAGGTACAGTAGCAAAATACTCAGATCAGTTTAAAAAAAGAAATGTAAAAGTAGCAGCATTAAGTGTTGATGGGGTAGATTCTCATATGGGGTGGATTGATGATATTAATGAAACTCAGGATACCACAGTAAATTTTCCTATTATAGCTGATGAAGACCGAAAAGTATCAGATTTATACGATATGATTCATCCAAATGCGGATAACACACTAACGGTAAGGTCTGTATTTATTATCGGTGATGATAAAAAAATTAAGTTAATTATTGTATATCCAGCTTCAACAGGAAGAAATTTTGATGAAATCATCCGTGTTATTGATTCATTACAATTAACCGCTTACAGAAAATTAGCTACACCAGCTAACTGGAAGCATGGTGATGATTGCGTAGTATCACCAGCAGTTAAAACAGAAGATATTCCATCATTATTTCCCAAAGGACATAAAGTAATTAAACCTTATTTGCGAACCACTCCAATGCCAGATTAATATAAATTTTAAGCCTAGTGTAATTTTGCGCTAGGCTTTATTATATGTAATTGTAATTATGTTAGATAAACAAGGAATTGCAAAGCGAATAGCCCAAGAGTTACAGGATGGTTATTATGTCAATTTAGGAATTGGAATACCTACTTTAGTGGCTAACTATGTGCCTAAAAATATGTCAGTAGCTTTTCATAGCGAAAATGGTTTACTGGGTATGGGGCCATTTCCCTTTGAAGGAGCAGAAGATGCTGATTTAATTAATGCAGGTAAGCAAACGGTAACCGCTTTACCTGGAGCATCGTTTTTTGATTCAGCCACTAGCTTTGATATGATAAGGGGACAGCATGTTGATTTAACAGTACTAGGGGCTATGGAAATTTCTTCAAATGGCGATATTGCTAATTGGAAAATTCCTAGTAAATTAGTTAAAGGAATGGGAGGTGCGATGGATTTAGTAGCTAGTGCCAAAAAAATCATAGTAGCTATGATGCATACTAGTAGAAATGGAAATTCTAAATTATTAGATAAATGTACTTTGCCATTAACCGGTGTGCAATGTGTTCAAAAGGTGGTGACTAACTACGGAGTGTTTGAAATTACACCTGAAGGTTTTTTACTTACCGAAATTGCGCCTAATGTATCTGTTAAAACGGTGAGAAGTGTTACAAGCGGAAAATTGTATATTTCGGATTCGTTAAAAAAAATTGCTATAGACCAATAAATCTTAAAAAAAAACAGTTTTTACTATAATTTTGTTAGTAAATGTTAAAAAATTATGCGTTTTGTCGATTTTTAGTGCTTTTTATCGAAAATAAAGTATATTTTTTTATATATTGCTGCTCTAAAGTAATAACCACCAATATTTTTTAAATGGAAGGAACGATAGTAAACCACACAGTAACAGCATCAATACAAAATACAAGACAAGATAATAGTAAAGTAATTTCTTCTCCAAAAGTTAAAAGTGATTCTATGGAGTTTCTTTCTGGAATGTTGTTTCTTATTAAAAAAGTATTTCTTTTAGGTTAATCTATTATTCGTTAGAAATATTTCATCCCGCAATTAGTATTTTTTACAATTCAAGATGTGTTAAACCCCTTTAGGAATAGCATCAATAAGTTTTTGTGTATACTTTTTTGTTGGATTAGCATAAATTTCATCGGCATCACCATGTTCTTCAATTTGCCCTTGATTCATTACTAGTAACTGGTCTGCCATGTATTTTACTACAGCTAGATCATGAGATATAAAGATATAAGTAAAACGGTAGCGTTCCTTTAATTCATTCAATAAATTAAGGACTTGCGCTTGTACTGATATATCTAAGGCGCTCACAGATTCATCACAAATAATTAGTTTAGGTTGTAGAGCAATAGTTCGGGCTATGCCTATTCGTTGACGTTGTCCACCACTAAACTCATGAGGATATCGATTAAAATATTCTGCCCCCAACCCAACACGCTCTAATAATTCAATGGTTTTTTCTTTTCGCTTTTTGTCGTTACTATAAAGCTTGTGTGCCTTCATGGGTTCCATAATGGCTTTTCCAATAGTCATTCGTGGATTTAAACTAGCAAAAGGATCTTGAAATATAAGTTGGATTTCCTTTCTAAAATCAAGCATCTTTTTTCGCGAAAGCGATGTGATATCTATACCGCGGTATTTTATACTTCCTGTGTCTGCTTTGGTAAGTTGTAAAATTAAATTTCCTAGGGTGGATTTTCCGCAACCGGATTCGCCAACTAAACCAAGTGTTTCTCCTTCGTAAATGGAAAAACTTACCATGTTAACTGCTTTAAATTCGGTTTTAGTAAACCAACCTGTTTTGGTAAAAAATGTTTTTGAAGCATTTTCAATTTCTAGAAGAGGTTGTTGCGCATATAATTTTTGCTGTTTAGCTTGTCTTTCAGAAGCAGTAATGATCTTACTATTTGGAATATTGTTTAAAAAATCATTAATAGTAGGTAATCTTAGTAAACGTTCTTTTAATGATGGTCTGGCATATATTAAAGCTTTAGTGTAATCAGCTTTTGGATTGTTAAAGAGTTGTGCTGTCGTTTGGTGTTCAATTAATTTACCCTGATACATTACCATGGTAGTATCGGCAATATCGGCAACCAGAGCTAAATCATGTGAAATAAACATGATACTCATTTGCTGTTGTTGTTGCAATTCTTTTAATAGTGCGATAATTTCTTTTTGTACTGTAACATCTAATGCAGTAGTAGGTTCGTCGGCAATTAGTAACTTAGGTTTACAGGCTATAGCCATAGCAATAACAATTCGTTGTTTTTGACCACCACTTAATTCATGAGGGTAGGAGTTGTAAATGCGGTCAATATTGGGAAGTCTTACTTTTTTAAATAACGCCAAGACTTCTTGTTTAATGATTTGGGTAGTGAAATCCGTATGAGTTTTTAATACCTCTGCGACTTGGGGGCCACATTTCATTGAAGGGTTTAACGCGCTCATAGGTTCTTGAAAAATCATACCAATGTCATTGCCACGAATTGTTTTGAATTGCTCAAATGTGTAATTGGTAATATCAGTTCCTAAAAATTGAATGTTACCAGAAGTTATTTGAGCAATTTTGTTTGGTAAAAGCCCCATAATAGCTAATGAAGTTACCGATTTTCCACTTCCAGATTCGCCAACAACTCCTAAAATACTATTAGCAGGTAGCTTAAAAGAGATGTTGTGTAGTACGTTTCTGTTGTTAAAAGAAACAGATAGGTTGGAGACTTTAAGTGTGGTATCCATCAAAATTATAGCTTAATGTTATTAGGTGTAAGTTAATTTATTTTATGGAATAAGTATTAATGCGCATTTAATGCCTATATCGAAATGATTTCATCAAGCTTTAGTAAAGGTTGCTGTTTAAATTTTAAAAGAATTTGAGCTACAGCAACGGTGTCTTTTTCACAATAAGTAACTATGCGATCAATATTTTTTTCGTTATAAAAAACGTCTTTTACTTGGCTGCCATCAATGTCATCTTTAGGTGATGGGATGTTTAGAATAGTGGTGAGTAGTTTTAATGATGTATAGTGTTTGTAGTCGCCAAATTTCCATAATTCTAAGGTGTCTAAATGGGAAATTTCCCAAGGTTTTTTGCCAAATAAATTAAGTTTTTCTGGCAAAGTGATTTCATTAATAATCATACGTCGGGCAATGTAGGGAAAGTCAAATTCTTTGCCATTATGGGCGCAAAGTAGATGGTGTTTTTTGTTAAAATGGGTTTCTATTAATTGTTTAAACTCTTTAAGTAATTTTTTTTCTTTGCCATAAAAAGAGGTGACCCTAAATTGTCTTTTGGAGTTGTTGTTAATGAAATAGCCGACAGAAATGCAGATTATTTTGCCAAATTCGGCCCAAATACCTGCACGGTCATAAAATGTTTCAGCGGTAAAATCATCTTTACGCTGGTATTGTGTTTTTTGAGCATATAATTCTTGTAAATTTTCAGAGAGTGCGTTAAAGTTTTCTTCTTGTGGAACCGTTTCAATATCTAAAAATAATACATGCTCTAATTGTAATTGAGTGTGCATTTGGTGCGTGGTAAATTAATTAAGTTTTAGCATTTGGTATGCTTCGTCAATGTAGGTTGTAAAATCAGTGCCTGAATTATTATTAAGATCTGGAAGATCTCTTTTGTGGCCTAATCGAACAATAATTAAATCATCTTCGGGAATGCAAATTACATATTGTCCTAAAATACCTCGCATATAACTTATTTTTTTGTTTTTATAATTGCTTAGCCATAACCCATAACCATAGTTTTGTCCATTAGAAAATTGTGGAGTTTGTGCTTCTTTAGCTAATTTTTTAGGAATGAGTTGCTGCTGATTCCAAGAGCCATTATGTAACCATAATTGTCCAAAACGACCAAAGTCACGAGCATTACTGGCAATACAGCAGTAGGCTTTTTCCATATTGTTTTTGGTTCCGTCAATTTGCCATAAAGCATTTGAATGCATGCCCATAGGTTGCCAAAAACTAGTGCTCAAATAATCCGCTAAGGGTTGATTGATTGCTTTTTTGATACACATAGCCAATAATTGAGTGGCTCCACTTAGGTATTTAAAAGATTTACCAGGAGCCTCATTTACTTTTAAACCCAAAATAAGTTCTTGTATATCTGTACTGTAATAGGCTTCGGCTGTCATGGAAAAAGGACTAATATAGTTTTCATTCCAGTTTAAACCCGAGGACATGGAGGATAAGTTGCCTACTGTAAGTTGGTTAGCAAATGGACCTTTAAGTTGAGGGAAATAGGTAGTTACTGGAGTATTTAAGTTAGGAATAAAGCCATCATCAATGGCCTTAAAAAGTAGTGCTGTGGTGATGCTTTTTGCCATTGAAAAGGAATTAGTTTGGCTAGAACTATTGTAGTTTTTTACATAATTTTCATACCATATACTATCATTTTTAATAATTAAAAAGGCTATAGTACCTAGTCGTTTATTAATGGTAGTAAGCTTTTTTGTAGCGGCTGCTTTATTGTAGTTTTTATGAAGAGGGAAAGTTTGAGTAGTTCCTTTTTTTATAATATGTGTTTCAAAATGAGGGGTATCGTCAATATAGGCAGTGGTGTGACCTGTAAAGTAAACGACTCGAACTCCTTTTAATATATAATCGTAATCAAATATGTAAAGTAACGGAATTATAGCTATCACTATTATTACAATTAATCTTATACTATTTTTTAACCATTTCATATGTATTAAATATACATAAAAAGTAGTTTGCTTTTTTGGTAAAAATAATCAAGTTACCTTTTAAGACTAAAATGACTAGAAAAATGTTTGAGTACTCCTTTTTGGTTATAGGTAATTTTAAACCAATACTCATCTGAGGGCATGTGTCTGTTGTTGTATGTGCCATCCCAGCCTTCGCCAGAAACCGTTATTTTTTTTAGTAGTTTGCCATAACGATCAAAAATATGAGTTATAGCTGAAGGGTCAATTTCGTCAAAGCCTCTGATGTTCCAAGTGTCGAAAATACCATCTTGGTTAGGAGTAAAAAAATTAATAAATTCTATTCCATTTATATGGATAGATACGCTCCCGCAGCCATCGGAATCCTTAATGGTAATAGTGTGATCGCCAAAACTAACGTTTTCAAATCGACCACTATTTTGAAAATTTCCATCGTTTAGTTGGTAAATATATGTGGAATCATCATTGCCAAAAGCAGTAGCTAAAATCGTTTTGTTCGAATCGAAAATATCAGTAATAAAATCAGCATTATAAGTTGTAGGTGCAGATGATGTTTTAACACTTGTTTTTGCTGAATTAAAGCAGCCAGTGATTAAATTGGTAGCCATAACTTCGTAAACCCCTTCATTAAAGGCTGTAATTGAAGGAGTATTACTATTTTCAATTTGCTCGTTATTGTAAAACCATACAAACTTCATGTTTTCTGAGGCCAATCTAGTATCAATAATAGCAGGAGAAGGAGTGCCTTCTATTTCAGGGATTAATACGCCATTATTATCAGTACATATACGGTATTGATCTTCTAAATTTAATTGAGGTGGAATAACAATATTTAAGCGTAGTTCAATAATTTTAAAACAGGAGTCAAGCTCTGTGTTTATTATAGGTTTTTCAATACGAGCGTATAAAATTTGTGGGTTAAATTTATTTTGATATGTAGTATTTAATGCATTAGTTTTTATTTCAGCATCTTCTTTACTTTCGTAATAAGATATTTCAAAATTGTTGGGTTCTATTCCTGATGCGTTTAAAATTGGATTAAATTCAGTTAGATCAAAGGTTTCTATTTTGTTAAGGTCATTGTCACAACCAATTAAGGGTGGGATAGTTTTATTTATTACAGGGAAACTTTGTAAATAAATTGTAAAAGCATTACTGATATCAAAACAACTAGGATCATCAATATTTTCTATTCGAGAATAAATTGTTGTAATATTTGAATTTACTAGATAGTTGTTTTGTAATGCAGAATTTTTTAATTCGGCATCTCTTTTGGAAGTGTAATAGGTAATTGAAAATTTAGAAGGAACTTGATTGTTTAAAATAAAAGAATCGAATTGGTCACTTAAGTTTACAATTTCATTTTTGGAGTTGTCTAAATCGCAGATTACATAATCAGGAATATTTCCTGCAACTAAAGGACGAGCTGCAATGATAAAAGAACTTTCAGAAGTGCAAGAGCCAGATAAATCACTTATACGAGCGTTTATTTTTTCAGATGTGTTGTTTTCAATAAAATAAGCTTCTGGAGTAGTTATAAGGCTATTTAAAATATCGAAAAATTCAACTTTAAATAAAGAGGTGTTTTGTTCTCCAAGTATCAATTTTGCATTAGAAGTAAGGTTAAAAGGTACTTGGGCTAATTTGCCACCGCATTCAAAAATATCTAAAGGTTCATTTACTGTAATTGGTTTTGGGAAAAATTCAACATTAAATTCATTAACTCTACTTGATGCAGCTTCAAAACTCGATGTTGCTCTGTAAAGACCAGGTGAATCAACTTTAATAGAGGGGAAGTTTCCGTTAAATATTTCTGTGTAGCCTGACCCGTCATCATATTCCCATAGGTAATTAGTTACATTAGAGAAAAAAATATCTAAATCAACAGTTTCTCCGTTACACCCTTTTTTTGTGGAAACAATAGAGCAATCAGTAGCACCAGACCCGGGTTTGCCTATATTGGTTTGTTGTAATTGGATAAAGCCTTCAAATTGGCTAAAATTTGTGATAACCAAAATGTATATTTCTCCCACTTTTGCATTAGGTATCGATAAGGATTCGGTAACATCGGGTAGAAAACTACATCCTATTTGGTTGGGAGATTGTAGTTTTGTGTAATCACAAAGGTTGTTGCTTTCATCAAATGGGCCCCATGCTATAAAGTCAACGTCTAATCCAAATCCAATTGGATTTCCATCATTATCAAATTGGGTGTTTTGTACTATTTTAAAATCAAAGGTTCCAGCTTTTCCAACCTTTAAAAAAAACCAGCCAGGGAATGAGGTGTCTTCTAGGCAGTCATAGTTTGGTCCAGATTCGGAAAAAAGGTTACAACCTTCTTTACCTAATGAGCAATTTTTAAATATTAGACCTTCGTTATTAGAACAGAAAGGTGTGATGTCATTACAAAATCCTCCCTGAGCAAAAGATTGATTTGATAAAAAAAACAATGATATGAGTGTAGCTAATGTTACATAGATCTTGTAATTTTTTGTCATATGGAAGTATGGTGAAAACTATTTTTAGTATATCATATGATTAACGAAATAATTATCAGCAAATCGTATCATTTTAAATTTAATCTTAAAAAAGATAAAAGTCATTATTTTTTAGAAATAATATATTGAATTATTATATATTAAGTTTTGTTTTAGGTTTGTTAAAATGAAAAAGGTATTTTTAAATTAGACTAACGAGGTTACGTATTTTTTTGGTGTAGTGCCGTATTTCTTTTTAAAAGCAGCAATAAAATGACTAGATGTACTGTAACCTACTTTTAATCCAACTTCATTTACATTATTGCCCTCTGCAAGTAGTTTGCAGGCAAGTTCCATTTTATGATCAAAAAGGAAAGTGTAAACGGGTTCGCCATAAATTTGTTTAAAACCGTCTTTTAATTTTTTTAAAGGTAATCCGATTTCTATGGCTAAATCTTGTAATGAAGGTGGTTCGGCCATGCGGTCAATAATGATTTTTTTAGCCTGTCTTATTTTTTGAACATTGAGTTCGTCGGCTAAAAAGGGGCATTGTTCAACATCGGCATCTTCGGGTTTGTTAAAATGAAGGCTTAATAATTCATAAGCTTTGGCTTTGTAATACAAGTCTCTTAATGAGCTGTGTACATTAAAATTCATTAATTGGTTTAATACCACAGCCATCGATGGAGAAATAGCTTTATCTGCGTAATATTTTTTGTCGCTATTTTCAGTACTTAAAAATGGAATATAATTAGCTTCTGCAGAAAATAAACTATGAAATTTTTTGATAGATACTAGTAATGTAACTAACCATGAATTGGGTTCAATTTGAAGATTCATGGGTAATTCCCTTGTTGGATTATAAAGTAGTAGCGAAGTTTCCTCTTTCATAGGCATCATATACGAGCCATTATTGAAACTGAATAGACCATTGCCTTTTATGGCATAATGAAATTGTATAAAACTACTATCAATGTCACGAACTACGGTTTGCGTTTTTTCGGTTTCGTTTTGAAATTTTAAAATCAAGAAGTGATTTTCAAGTTGAATTTCTTCCATTAAACCTTCAGCGATATTTTTTGATACAATTTCCATACGCAAGCTAGCTTTTCTTATGTGTAATAAATCTAAACAACTACTCAAATATACGGTATTGCTAAATATTTATAGGAATTTTTAACAATTTGTAAGTGTAAAATGTGGTAAAACGCTTTAGGCGACATTTATAAAACTTACAGCGTTATTTTAAGTTGTTTAACGACAGTATTTTTGTAGCATCTTTAACGATAGGATATTTATGGAGCCCCACCTACGAGCAAAAGGATCAAATTTTTATAGTATTGGACTTAGTTATAAAAAAGCCGATGTGGTTACACGTGGTAGTTTTAGTGTAAGTGAGGAGGCCAAAAAGAATATCTTAAAACAAGCTAAAGCAGAGGGGATTGAATCTTTGTTAATAATGTCTACTTGTAATAGAACCGAGCTTCATGGTTTTGCACAGCATCCTTTTCAATTAATTAAATTATTATGTGAGCATACTCATGGAACTGTTGAAGAATTTGAAAAAGTAGCCTATGTTTTTAAAAATTCAAAGGCGGTAGCACACCTTTTTAGAGTGGGTACAGGTTTAGATAGCCAAATTTTAGGAGATTTTGAGATTATTAGTCAAGTTAAAAATGGTTTTAAGTTGGCTAAAGAGCATGTGATGATTAATCCTTTTATGGAGCGTTTAATAAATGCAGTCATTCAGGCAAGTAAGCGGATAAAAAATGAAACCGAAATTTCTTCGGGAGCGACCTCTGTTTCGTTTGCCTCCGTGCAATATATTATGCAGAATGTTGAGGATATTTCTAATAAAAAGATTGTATTATTTGGTACAGGGAAAATAGGCCGAAATACCTGCGAAAACTTAATCAAGCATACCAAAAACGATCATATTACGCTAATTAACCGAACAAAGGATAAAGCTGAAAAAGTAGCAGGGAAGTTTAATTTAGTAGTAAAAGAATATGCAAATATACAAGCTGAAATTAAGCAAACAGATGTGTTAGTGGTGGCTACCGGAGCTCAAAATCCTACAATTTCAAAGCAATTAATACACACCACAAAACCTTTGTTGATATTGGATTTGTCGGTGCCTAGGAATGTGTCGGACAATGTATTAGAATTACCGAATGTAAGTTTGGTTCATTTGGATAATTTATCACAAATTACTGATGATACTTTGGCAAAGCGAGAATCTCAAATTCCGAATGCAGAAAAAATTATCGATGAAATAGTAAGTGAATTTAATGCCTGGTTAGAAACCCGAAAATTTGCACCTACCATAAAGGCTTTAAAAACAAAATTGACACTAATACGCGATAGTGAAATTAACCAATTACGTAAAAAGAAAGGTGATTTTGATGCTAATGAAGCGGCACTGGTAAGTGATCGTATTATTCATAAAATCACTTCGCAATTTGCTAATCATTTGCGCGAAGAACAGCATAACTCCGATGAAAGTATCGAGTTTATTCAAAAAGTATTTCAACTTCAAAATTTATAAGCTTGAGTAGAGTAATTCGAATAGGAACCCGCGATAGTGAGTTAGCCTTGTGGCAAGCTAAAACAGTACAAAAACAGCTAGCTGACTTAGGCTATCCGTCGGAATTGCTTCCTGTAAAGTCAACAGGAGATTTGATATTAGATAAACCCTTATATGAACTTGGAATAACAGGAGTTTTTACAAAAACCTTGGATGTTGCCATGTTAAAAGGAGAAGTTGACATTGCTGTACATTCCATGAAAGATGTGCCCACATTGTTACCTCAAGGAATTGTTGAGGCTGCGGTGTTAAAGCGTGCTAATGTAAACGATGTATTGATTCATAAAGGAACGGCTGATTTTTCTGAAGAAGCAACCATTGCCACAGGGAGTTTGCGTAGGCAAGCACAATGGTTACATAAGTACCCAAATCATAAGCTTGTGGATTTAAGGGGTAATGTAAATACTCGACTTCAAAAACTAAAAGATAATAATTGGCAAGGAGCTATTTTTGCCGCAGCAGGTTTGGAGCGTATAGGGCTTACGCCAGAAGAGGTAATTTCGTTAGATTGGATGATTCCAGCACCTGCCCAAGGAGCAATGTTGGTCGTAGCCATGGAAAATGATACGTATTGTAAGGAAGCTTTAGGACAACTTAATGATCCTATAACAGAATTATGTGTGCATATAGAGCGTGATTTTTTGCGAAAGTTGGAAGGAGGTTGTACGGCACCCATTGGCGCTTTGGCTAGGCTTGAAAATGACAAAATAAACTTTGAAGGCGTACTTTTTTCGCTAGATGGAAAGCAGAAGTTAAGCATCTCAAAAAGTTGTGATTTAAATGAAGCAGCAACTATAGGTACGAATTATGCAGAAGAATTGTTGCAGCAAGGAGGAGTTGAGTTAATGCAAGAAATTAAAGCAAGTTTAAAAAAGAAAAAGTAGAATACCAATATATTGAAAACAATACTGTCAACAAAAAAACTAAGTCTAGCACAAAAGGAACATTTATTGAATGCCCAGTTAGCTATAGTGGATGTTGATTTTATAGCCACAGCTCCTATTTCATTTTCTGTAACAGAGAAAGTGGTGACAAATGCTATTTTTAGTAGTTTGAACGGCTTAAAAGCTGTTTTGGATAAGGGGGTAGCTATTAAAAATTATTTTTGTGTAGGTAAAAGAACCGAAAGTTTATTAAACAAATTGAACATAAAAGTACAGCATTGTGCTCCAAATGCTAAAGCGCTTTCGGAATATATAATAACGAATCACAAAGATAAAAGCTATCATTATTTTTGTGCCAAAGATCGGTTGGAAATTTTACCAAACGCTTTGACAAAAAATAAGATTATTTGGAGAGAAATACCGGTGTATAAAACAATATATACTCCAAAAAAATACGAACAAGAATTCGATGGCGTATTATTTTTTAGTCCATCGGGAGTTGAAAGTTATTTTAGTAAAAATAATATATCAGGACATAGTTTTTGCATAGGAAATACGACAGCAAAAGCGTTAAAAAAATATACAGAACAGTATACGGTAGCAGCGCAACCGAGTATCGAAAATGTATTAGTAAAAGTCATAAAACATTTTAAAAAGCAATGATTAAGAACGATTTATTTTTAAGAGCACTTAAAGGAGAAACAGTAGAGCGTCCGCCGGTATGGATGATGCGTCAAGCAGGGCGTTATCTTCCTGATTTTATGAAGTTAAAAGCTAAATATGACTTTTTTACACGTTGCCAAACTCCAGAGTTAGCTACCGAAATCACAGTAATGCCGATACATCAAATTGGTACAGATGCTGCGATTTTATTTAGTGATATTTTAGTAGTACCACAGGCTATGAATGTTGAGGTACAAATGAAGGATGGTATTGGGCCTTGGTTGCCAAATCCAATTCGATCTCAAAAAGATGTTGACCAAGTGATCATTCCTAATATAGAGGAAACTTTGGGTTATGTGATGGAGGCTATTAAAATGACAAAAGAGTCATTAAATGATGAGGTGCCATTAATAGGTTTTGCAGGTTCGCCATGGACAATTTTATGTTATATGGTGCAAGGGCAAGGATCTAAAAACTTTGACAAAGCCAAAGCTTTTTGTTTTCAAGAACCCGTGGCAGCACATTCATTATTACAAAAAATAACGGATACTACTATTGCGTATTTAAAAGCTAAAGTAGCTGCAGGGGTAAATGCTGTTCAAGTTTTTGATAGTTGGGGAGGAATGTTATCCCCTGTGGATTATCAAGAATTTTCATGGAAATATATTCAACAAATAATTGATGCTTTAAAAGAGGAAACACCAGTAATTGCTTTTGGAAAAGGCTGTTGGTTTGCTTTGCAAGAAATGAGCAAGTCTGGAGCATCTGCCTTAGGGGTGGATTGGACATGTTCGGCACGTAATGCACGTTATTTAACAGGAGGAAATATTACCTTGCAAGGTAATTTTGATCCTTCGCGTTTACTTTCGCCTCCGGCCGAAATAAAAAAGATGGTGACTCAAATGATTAACGAGTTTGGAAAAGATCGTTACATCGCTAATCTTGGACATGGTATTTTGCCTAATATTCCGGTAGCAAATGCACAGGCATTTGTAGATGCGGTTAAGGAGTATAAAGGATAGTTATGAAAGAACAATTCTACCAATACATACAAAACCTACAAGACCAAATCACTACTGCTTTAGAAAAAGTAGATGCTAAAGCTACTTTTCAGGAAGACCTTTGGGAACGCCCTGAAGGTGGAGGAGGTCGTACCCGTGTGATAGAAAATGGGGCAGTTATAGAAAAGGGAGGGGTCAATATATCAGCAGTTCATGGGCCTTTGCCAAAAACGATGCAAGCTTATTTTAAGGTTGAAGATGTGGATTTTTTTGCATGTGGTTTAAGTTTGGTTATTCATCCTAAAAACCCAATGGCGCCAACAGTACATGCCAACTGGCGTTATTTTGAAATGTATAATAAACAGGGCGAAATTGTAGATCAATGGTTTGGTGGTGGACAAGATTTAACGCCTTATTATTTATTTGAGGAAGATGCAATTCATTTTCACAACACATGTAAAATAGCCTGCGATAAACATGATGCTGAATTTTATCCAATATACAAGCAAAAATGTGATGAATACTTTTATAATGCGCACCGAGGAGAAGGACGTGGTATAGGAGGTTTATTTTTTGATTATTGTAAAGCTACCGAAGATCGAAGCATTGATGATTGGTATGCTTTTGTAACCGAGGTAGGAAATAGTTTTGTAGAAGCTTATGTGCCTATTTTAGAAAAAAGAAAAGACTTATCTTTTACTAAGGAGCATAGGGATTGGCAAGAAATTAGACGAGGCCGTTATGTTGAGTTTAATTTAGTACACGATAAAGGAACATTGTTTGGTTTAAAAACTAATGGTCGTATCGAAAGTATTTTGATGAGTTTGCCACCAAATGTACAGTGGCGCTATAACCACCACCCGGGGGAAGGAACAGCAGAAGCGAAGTTACTGGAGGTGCTTAAAAATCCTAAGAACTGGTTAGCATAGTGGTTAAATGCGGTATAAGTAAACGTCTAAACCGATCTGGATTGTTTAGTATATTGTTTTTTTCAATGTATTTTTTAAGTTGAGCCACTTCGATATGTTGTTGTGAAGTGTTTATCTTTGAACTATATCCTGAAAAAAACGGAACTTTGGTATTTTTTCGTAAAATTACATACACATCGCTGTGCCTGGTGTCTTTCATTATTTTATTACAAAATAAATTTGTAACCAAGGTTTCATCGCCTTCAAGAACTTGAAAAAAAATTCCAGAAGAAAATAAAAGCACACCCGTAATTCCATTACTGTTATTATAATGTGTTGTTTTTTCTAAAACATTTTTAAGTTCGTCATTGGTCAAATGCGGGCTTGCTTTGCTTAGGTAGCAAATCTCATATATCATCATAAAGAGCTAATTTTTAAGTTGTTGTGCTTAAAAATACAAAAAATGATGACATATGAAATTTTTATGTAGTATTTTATTTACTTTTTAACTTCTGTCCAACTTCCTCCTTTAGTTGCATTGATGGTATTGTCATACATAGCTTCGCAAGTTATAGAAGGCATATAAAAATTTCCTAAGTAAGAGGCGTTAACTAAACTTACAAAAGTTTTGGTAGCGCCTTTTTTAAGATCAAAGTAATAGTGAATTCGATCATCACGAACATCCATATAGTCCGGAGTGCTTTTTAAATGTTTTTCACCTACTTTATCCATGCGTATGTTTTGTATTTCCCAGCCCGATGGGAATAATTGAGTTAATGCCATTTGTTTATAGTCTCCTTTATATCCTGGATTTTTAAGTTGAACTTCAACTTTAAAATCGGTTCCTTGTTTAATTTGATTTGGATTAATAGGCTTGTTTTCTAAATCAAGATAAGTGACTTTCATTTGTAAATCATTGCTTGAATCTGGTGTTTTTTTAGTTACAGGAACCCCTTCGGTAACTACACGAGCAAATAGTACACCAGTATTGTTGTTTTTTATGTTCAATGTATTTGAAGTTTTAATTACTTTCAAAGCTTGTTTGAATATGGGTTTATTGGAAGCAAAATTGGCACTAGGGTTACCATTTTGGGTATATGAAAAAGCAAGTTGTCCATTGGATTTATTACCAGTAATAAATTTAGAAACTGCTATTAGTGAATAGGCAGTGGTTTGCGTACTCATCCATTTTTTTGCATTTAATTCATTGGCAAGTGATTTTAATAATTCGGCAGCTTTTTCCTTTTCATCTAGTAAAATAAGGGTTTCTAAAATCATTGCTTTATCCCTGGTGTTGGAACCATAGCTGTAGCCCATTTCTTTATATTCAGGAATTTCATAGGATTTCCCAAAAATCAATTCTTTTCCAATTTCCTTTTGACCTGCAACAGCATAAGCGGCAGCTAAACGCCAAAGGGCTTGTAGGCTTAAGGTTTCAGATTCTTTTAATCTATTCATAGCGCCCATTTCGGCTTTATTGGCTAAGGCAAGTGTGTATAAACGATAAGCTTGTTGCATATCGGACCATCGATAATAATTTGAACTATTTTTGGGACTTGATTTCCATGAATTAGCGACAGACTTTTGGTAATTAACCCATTTATTTATCATGCCTAAAGGGATAGCAAAACCTTTGTTTTTAGCTTCTAATAAAAAGTGGCCTACATATGAGGTAGCCCAGTCATCAGTCTTAGTTCGGTTAGGCCAATAAGCAAATCCTCCTTCAGAATTTTGGAATTGCACTAATTTGTTAATAGTTCTACTTACGTTGTTACTGGCTCTGTTAGCGACGTTGTCGGATAATTCCATTACCTCGCTTAAAAATAATTGAGGAAATCCTGCTGAGGTAGTTTGTTCTACACATCCGTGTGGATATTTGATCAAGTATTGTAAACGCTCTTCTAAATTAATAGCAGGAATGCTAGACACTTCTAAGTAGGCCTTATTAGTGCTTTTAATACCCGAAAGTTCAAAATTAGTTTCCCAACTTTCGTTAGGGTTAATTACTTTATTGTAGCTTTTGGTTAATGGAGGGTTGGGTAAACGTACTTCAACATCAATGCTGTGTTTAGCTATTTTATTCCCTGACCTAGCTATGATTTCTACTTTGGCATTTCCTATAGTTTTAGCAACATCTAAATCAAAGGTGACTAATTGGTCTCCAGTTTTTTCGAAATGGAGTTTTTTTGTATTGCTTCGTGTGGTGTGAACTAGTTCATTAGTTTTAATTTCTACACTTACATTTTTTAAGTTTTTGTCCATAGCAAATACTGTAACTGGAACTTTTAGCTTTTCGGTGGGGCTAATTACTCTAGGTAGTGTGGCCAAAACCATTAGAGGTTGGGTAACAGGTGTTACTTTATCTATAGTCCCATAAGCATTATTGCTCGAAGCAATTATCATAGTTTTTACAGAACCTACATATTGTGGCATAGTAAAACTATGTGTGTTTTTTTGTCCTTTTTTAAGGGAGAATGGTCCTAAGAATTTAACAACGGGTTTAAATCGATTGGCTTTTTCACCTTCCTTTTTTACATTAAACTCTGCATCACCTCCTATTTGCAATAACCCAGAAATTTCCCCTGTATAAGCTCCCATTACATATTGATACATATCCCAGCTACGAACACCCAAAGCTTCTCGAGCATAAAACGTATTCCAAGGGTTTGGAGTTTTAAAACGAGTAATATCCAAAAGTCCTTCGTCAACAACAGCAATAGTATATTCCATGTTTTTGCCGTTTTGCTCACCAACCTGAAGGCTTACTTTTGCGTTGGGGTGTAATTCATCGGGCATTTTTAATGTGGGGGTAATTTTGCTGGTAGCATCCTCCACGTTAATAGGAGTTATTCCGTATAAACGAATAGGGAGGTCGTTGTCTTTGTAGTTGTGGGGTTGTATTAAGGTAACATTGATAAACACATTAGGGGTCATTTCTTCGGTAGCAACAAAGCTAAATTGTGTGTTTTCTTTTTCGGCATCGACCCAATAGGTTTCAATAACTTTTGATCCCGATTCAATGCTTACCAAAGCACGACCTTTATCTGAAGTTGGAATGCTTACTTTTACAGCTTCACCTACGTTGTACGATGGTTTGTCGGTACTAAAAACGAGCATGCTAGCCCCTCCAGGGTTATCTTTACTAGCCCGACCTGCCCAACCTGGCCAGTCAACATAAATGATTTTACCAGTGGTATGACCACTTTTTTGATCTGTAACACGTACATAATAGCGTCCCCATTCGGGTTCTTTTATTTCAAAATATGCTATGCCTGATCCATTTTTGGTAGTGGCATAACTTGAGTGTATCGGTTTTTTGTATGAACTGCCAATATAATTGGAGAGGTCTTCATTGTTATTTTTTTCCCACCAATAGCGCCATTCAATTTTATAAATATCAATTTTTACTTTACTATCTACAGGTTTTCCGTTGGGGTTTACTGTGGCAATATTAATTGGATGTTTAATGTCGGTAAGTAACATGCCCCTACGTTTATCTCCTTTAGGAAGTTGAACGCCGACAAATGATTTATAAGGAGCATAAGGGATAGAAAAACGATCTACAGAAAAATCCCCGCCTTCTTCAAATACCTTTACCGAAAAGTTAGCCCTAAGCATTCCAGGAGCATTATTACTAATTTTTAAGTTGGAACTTATGGGAGCTTTTCCTTCAGCGTTAAGCCTACCATCAAATAAATTTTGATCGTCATTTTTAAAAGTAAATCCAGGGTCATCAAAAATATAGTCAGTATATTTTGGGAATTTTGTGGGAGCTTGAGTTAAGCTTACGCGTACATTAGCTTTAAGGTTTTTAGCAATAGCACCGTGTAACCACCTAGAACTTAATGTGCCTTTTACATTAGTGTTTAATACTGATAATTGATCAGTGCCAAAGTCCAAATTTACTTTTAACCTATTGGGTTTTACCGTTTCAATTTTAATGCGTTTTGAAAATACAGAACCCCCAACTTTTACACGTGCTATCCAATTTCCAGTAGGAGCATCTTGGAGGGTGGAGGATGTAAAATTATAAATATTACCCACAGCCTCATGTTTTGTTTTGGAGGTGATAATTTGTCCGTCTGGGTTTAAAAGCTGAAAAGTGACAGGGTGGTTTTGGGGTAGTAGTTGATCTTTATCCTGAAGCATGAAATTTAAAAACAATGTATCTCCAGGTCGCCAAACGCCACGTTCGCCATAAATAAAGCCTTTAATTCCTTTTTGAATAATACTTCCAGAAACATCAAACTTACTAGTGGATAATGATGAGTTATTGTCCAAACGCACATAGCCTTTTTGTTTTCCTTTTGAGGCAATTAATAGGTAAGGTTTATGTTTTAGTGGTAATTCGGCAAGTCCTTTGGTGTTTGTTGTTCCTTTGCTTATTTGTTTTTGTTGGTAATTTAACACTTCAAGGCTTACGCCAGAAATGGGTTCGGTGCTTCGTAAATCAGTAACAGCAGTAAATAGTTTTTGATTAGCTCCCATTTTGGCAATAATTCCTAAGTCGGAGGCTAATATATTTCTGCTTACTTTAGTAGTGTTGTATCTGTAAAAGGCTTTGTTGCAAGGGTTATCTCGCTGAGAATAGTCGTAGTTATTATTGTCATAGTAATAATAATCATCTTCATCGTAATAATCCCATGAACTTGTTTCAAAAGATTGATCTTCGTCCCAATCATTATCTGTGGAGGAGTCTTCATTTTGGTCAGAAGCGGTATCCTCACAAGTATACATACTTTGCTTTTTACTAAAAGAGAGCTCAACACGATAAATAGCACCAGGCTCGGGGTTAATTAGGTTGTCTAGTTGAATAGCAAAAGTGTTCCATGTGCCATAATCAATATCTTTTTGCGACTTTAAGTCAACAATACTTTGGTGTACTGTGCGACCTACACGTCGAATTTCACGTTGTCCATCAACGTTATTTATTTGTAAAAATTGAGCTACATTTTCTTCGTAAATTTTTATCACTTTTACTTTTACCGCTTTCAAATTAATGGCTTTAAAAGGAAATTTAATACCTTCATTATTAGGTAAAATAACCCCTTTTCCTAAAAGTGCGATTTCAGGTTTTACATCCTCAAAAATCAAGTTGATAATTTGTTTTTTTTGGAGCTTTTGTCTCATACTGTTTCTTACCTTTTCAATAGTTAAGGCATGCTTGCCAGTATACCTGCGAGATGGGAATATTTTTAGTTCATTACCCTCAATAACAAATTTGGGATTCCTTTGCTGTGGGAAATAAACAAGGCCATTTAAATTTTGATTTTTGTCTAGCGGGTCCGAAAAAACAACAGATACATATTGCTCTGGTTGTTGGAAAACTTGTGTTTGTAAAATTTTGAAGTCGCCAATAGCAGGGATTTCAACATTTAATTTACCACTTTTGTGTAAGCCTAAAGCATTGGAATCCCAATTGATAACTAATTTGTTTGCTTTTTTGGAGCGGGGAATACTATCAATATGAAATTTAAAACTTTTAGCATTGTTTCCTTTGTTTAGGTGAACGGAGTATTTTTTACCATTTAAAGTAGAGGTAAAAATTTGTGCAAGCTCATTAATTTCAATAACATCAGCAGTTTTTATACTTCCTTCAACCTTTTGAAGATTTAAATTAGTGAGATCAAAACTTTTTACGGTTTTAAGTTTTACGTCAAAATTTTGAGGGATCACCTGAACACTGAAAATAAATTCTTTTAAGGTTTTAGGAACTTCCATTACCTTGCTTAACGCGAAATTGATATCATATAATTCTCCAGAGGGGAGTGGTTTTAAAGGAGTGAATTCAATAGTATTAGCACTTAGCCATTGGGCATTTCCTTCAATTTGTGGATCAATTTTAAATAAGTGGGTGGCATCATCTCCAGTTTTTATTTCTGTATTCGCTTTTGAAAGCTTGACTTTTATAGAAGATTTAGAGGATATTAAACCAGAGGTATATGCCGAAACATAATTGATAAACTCGGGATTAACTTTTTTGAATTCCTTTTTTTTACAACTTACTATGTTAATCACAGTAAATAGGAGTAAGAAGAAATGTATAGTAATTTTTTTCATCTGAAGATCAAATAATTTGCTATTACAAGATACTTGAATCGGATGAAATTGTAGGAATTTTTAAGAAATACTTTAATAGATCAGCAAAGCCATTCAATGGAACAGAATGGTTAAATTTTTATGGGTGTCGCCAAAGGGTATAACACTCCGAGTTAGTTTGTTGTTGATTATAATGAGATTAACGCTTAAATGGATGATTTACTGAAGGTAACTTAGCAAAAGGATGGTAGTCTTCTTTTAAAACTTCTGGTGTAGCATGGCGTAGTTGATAGGCTAATTCTAAAGATTTTAAGGTTTCGGAAATCCCAAATCCATTGCCCGATAAAATATGTTTGTAGGATTCTGTATGTAAATCGGTAAAGCCTGCGCTAAATTCTAAAGCTTCATTGTCTATAGTTATCGTTCTGAAAGTGCGTTGGTCTTGATCTATAGCTTCCTGTGGTAAAGTATCTGAATTAATGGAAAGAAACCAGCGTACATTAGCATTTTGTAAATGTAACACACCCGAAGCTCTGTCATGTTCCATAAGGTGTACGGTGCTTTTTTTAACATCTCCAAAAATCCAAATAAGCATGTCAAAAAAGTGAATGCCAATATTAGAACAGATTCCTCCTGATTTTTCTATAGCTCCTTTCCAAGAGGCATAATACCAATTTCCCCTTGAGGTAATATATGTTAAATCAATATCATGAATTTTTTCTTTTGGACTGCAAGCAATTTTTTCTTTAAGTGCAATTATAGACGGATGTAAACGTAATTGTAAAATGGTATTTACCTTATTATTCGAATTCGCTTCTAATTTTGCTAAGGCCTCAGCATTCCATGGATTTAATACCAAGGGTTTTTCGCAAATGGCATTAGCTCCGTTGCGTAAAGCAAAACGCACATGAGCATCATGCAAATAATTTGGGGTACAAATAGACATGTAATCGATAGATTGTTGTTTGTCTAATCGTAACTTTTCTATATGTCTGTCAAAACGTTCAAATTCAGTAAAAAATTTGGCCTTTGGAAAATAAGAATCAATAATACCTACACTATCATTAGGGTCATAGGATGATAATAATTGATTTCCAGTATGTTTTATCGCTTTTAAATGTCTGGGAGCCACAAAACCTGCAACACCCATAAGGGCAAATTTTTTCATCAATATCAGTTAAACGGGTGTTACTCCGTTTTTAGTTAGTTTATATTGTTCTCCGCTTTCTGGGCATGTAGCCATTTGTTGATTATTAAATTGTAATCGGTGTCCGTATTTGCTCACCCAGCCTATTTGTTTTGCTGGATTACCTACCACAAGTGCGTAAGCTAATACTGGTTTTGTAATAACAGCTCCTGCTCCTATTAATGCATAACAGCCAATTCTGTTTCCGCAAACAACGGTAGCATTAGCGCCAATAGTGGCTCCTTTTTCAACGTAAGTTTCTGAAAATTGTTCTTTACGTACAATAAAACTTCGGGGGTTGATTACATTTGTAAATACCATGGATGGACCTAAAAATACATCATCTTCACATATTACTCCAGTGTATACGGATACATTATTCTGAATTTTAACACCATTGCCTAGTTGTACTTTAGGGGATATCACTACATTTTGACCAATATTACAATTGTTTCCTATAGTAGCATGAGCCATTATATGTGAAAAGTGCCATATTTTTGTTCCTTCTCCCACTTGGGCTTTGTGATCAATTATAGCTGACTCGTGTGCACTATATTTTTTTAGGTTATCCAAATAAGTTGTATTTTACCTTCGAAAGATACTAATTTGGATGTTTTTATGGTTTATTAATTTCTGATTTTTGAGTCCTGAATTTCTGTCAATAGGAAGCTTGTAAAAGCAATGTGTTGTGAAATTCTTATTTTTTAAACTTAATTTTGTCAATTAAAGACTATTTAAAACATAAAATTATTATATTTATTAAAAGTAAAATATATTGGAAATGAGACACTTGAAAAATGTAGCTGTGACGTGTTTGCTGTTTGTGTTTGCCCAAACGCTTCAGGCGCAAGATATTGCTAATCCATCTGAATCTGTTAAAAAGAGTGTGATTAGAAATGTAAAGACGTTAAAAAATAAATTAGTTTTATCGGTAAGTCAAACGGAAAAAGTTACCGAACAGGTAACAAAATACGAAACGGCAAAGCATGATATTTATATGTCAAAAGATGATATAGATTTAAAAAACAAAAAGCTTTCAGAATTAGAAACGGATCATCATAAAAGAATAGAAGAAGTCCTGTCGGAAGCACAACGCAAAAAGTTTTTAGCCGCTATCGCGGATTCTAAAAAAGGAGTTTAAATTAAACAAAAGCGCGATTGGTTGTAACTGATTGCGCTTTTTAATTTTTTAATAAAACGACGCTGAATTAAAAAGGTTTAAAAAATAGCTAGACTACATTTTTGATAAAATAAATGCAACTCCGAACAATATGAGTGCAGTTATAAAAATGAAATATCTAAAGTACTTTTGTTGTTTTGCTTTTCTAGTGAAGCCATCCTTTTGAAGTTCCCAAGAAAATAATATTTCGACAAAATTGGGTAACGGATCAAAGATAAAATCAAACAGATGGTAACTCTTGTTAGCTTTATTATTAATAGTTATTTGTTCTTTTTTTTTGGTCAAGTATTTAGCTGTTTTGATTTTTTTTGGATCAATTTTTCTAAGAATTAATTCTTCGTGAGCAAGTTCTGTAATCTTTTTGTTCCATTTTTTTGGAGCTCCAACAATTTCAAGTAATTCTTTTGTTTCTTTTTCTTTCACTAAAGTTTTAAAATCATTGTTCATTTTCAAAAAGGTTTTGCTGTATTTTCCAATGAATCGTATATTTCTAAAAACTGTTGATCTTTTTTTTGTCTATATAAATGGAGTAGTGCTGTTTTTCCATTTGCACCTAGCTTTTTTCTGAAATCACTATCCAAAAGTTGTATTGTAGAGTTTTTAAAACTTTCGTAATCAGAATAAATTAATCCGCATTTGGCATTTTCAATTAATGATTTTTGGGCTTTGCTTGCGGTGGCAAGTATTGGGATTTCTCCATACATATATTGGAAAAGTTTGTTGGCAACACCAGAGTCGTGTTGTGCATTAACTTCAAAAGGAGCTAAGCCTATGTCAATTTTTTTTAAATAGGCAGGTAAAAACTTTACATCGGACCAAGAAATATAAGTAACGTGATTTTTTAGTTGATTACTGAGTATGTAAGTGTTAAAATTAGCTTTGTCAGCTTTGTCTACTGGGCCAATAATAAGTAATCTAAATTCTAAACCTTCCGCTAAAAGGGTTTGTATCCATGGGAGTATATCAATAATACCCCTGCGTTTGGCTACTACACCAAAATAAAAAAGCGTGGGTACTTTTGAGGTGTAGTCTACCTGTAGTTTTTGATTTTCATACTGCTTAAAACTCTCCAAATTGGGCATATTTGGATGAACAAATATATGTTGAGCTTTTAAAAAGGGGAATCGTTTGATGAGATCCAGTTTAAAACTATCACTTAAAACAATAAGCTTATCTGCATAACTTAAATAAGCAGCTTCTTTACTGTACCATTTTTTTGGTTGTACAATCAGTTTGCGCCAACCTTTTATAGCCCATTGGTAACTGTTAATAGCAGCAGGATAATTTTCGTGCAAATCCAGTGTAAATGGAATTTTTTGTTTACTTTTTTTAATGCCTAAGTGAGTAGCTTTGCTCATGTATAAATCATGAGCATGTATGGCATCTAATTTAAAATCGGTTATAAAATTTGCAATATGTTTAGCCCAAAATTGTTCGTAAAAATTGAAGTTGGTACTAAGTAATACCAATAAATCTTTAATTTTTTTTGGAAGTTTTATCCGTAAAACCCTAGTGTTTTTATGCGTGGTATATTTTTTTCCAAAATCAAAGCAAAGTACATGAACTTGATGCCCTTTATTTATAAGTAACTGGATTTCCTTTTGAACACGATGATCATGGTCAAATTCATTGTCTACAACTACACCAATTTTAAGCATGCAATTTTTTAAAATTAAGGCTAAGTCTAATGTTGGTATACAATAGCATTAATATTCATCCCGGCACCAACACTAGCTAATAAAAGAACGTCACCTTTTTTAATTTCGTGTGGGGCTAGATTGCCTTTTGTAATTAGGTCATAAAGTGTTGGTACAGTAGCAACGCTACTATTTCCTAGTTTATTAATACACATGGGCATAATGTTCTCAGGCATTTCCATATCAAAAAGTTCGTAAAAACGTTTTACAATAGCTTCATCCATTTTTTCATTGGCTTGGTGTATGAGAATTTTTGAAACGTCATTTATTCCAAATTTGCTTTTGTCCAAGCATTTCTTCATAGCTAAAGGGACATTGGTAAGTGCAAATTCGTAAATTTTACGACCATGCATTTTAATAAAATAAGTTTTGTCAGCTTCTGTGTGATAACTTTTTCCATTAAAAATGAAATTGGCTTCCTCTAAAGTAAAGCTAGCAGTTTCATGGCTAAAAATGCCACCTTCATCATTAGTTTCTTCAATAATGCTGGCTCCTGCGCCATCGGCATATATCATAGAATCTCTATCATGTGGATCAATAACGCGGGATAAGGACTCGGCACCAATAACCAAACATTTTTTTGCAATGCCTGCTTTTATAAAGGCATTAGCTTGTATTACTCCTTCAACCCATCCTGGACATCCAAAAATAAGATCATAAGCGACACAGCTTGGATTTTTTATTTGTAATTTTTGTTTAACACGCGATGCTAAACTAGGAATCATGTCAGCTTGTCCATCTCCGTACTTGACATCTCCAAAATTGTGCGAAACAATAATATAATCAATAGTTTCAGGGTCGCATAAGGCGTTTTTAATAGCACGTTGAGCAGCCACATATGCCATATCCGAAGTGTTTAAGTTTTCGGTTGCATAACGACGTTCTTCAATACCAGTAATGGCCATAAACTTTTTTATAATGACCTGATTGTTTTGTTTAAAACTTGATCCGTCAGCATTTAAAAAAGAATGGTTTTCAAAATCTTCATTAGCTACAGTTTTGTTAGGTATGTAGCTTCCAAGTCCTGTAATTTTTATGCTCAATGTGAGGTTATTTTTTGTTATTTATACAAATTTACAAAACCTAAATGACTTTAGTTTTCATAACCGTAGCAATTGATAGTGCATTTGTTTTTAATTTATTGGAAATGAGCCCATTAAAATGATTGTCAATTGTGGTGTTTAATAGGTAAATCCACTGGTCAAAATGCTTGTATTGCATTGGAGACTTAGTATGTATGTTTTTATGTATTTCTAATAAATTTTTAGAATAGGTGCCTTTGTGAAATAAATTATATTCCCAAAAGTCTAAAATAATAGGCAAGTGAGTGTGTAAATCTATGGGAATAATATCAGTAAAGAAGTATCCTATTGTGGTATCATTAATTGCTTTTTTGTAAAAGGATTTAAAAATAAATTCTAAATCAGCACGGTTTTGGATATCATTCATTATTGCTAAAGTCTAAATTTTTAGTATTTATGAAATAAGCATTTATTTTTTTGATGCTACGCTTATGAATTAAATTTATTAAAATCAGAAGGCTTAAAATCAGTAAATAATACAGGCATTTTTTTAAAAAACTCTTGCTCTTCTGGGCTAGTAATTTCTGGGAAAAGCTTCGGTGTGGCTTTTGTCATTTGCCAATACCAAAATCCACGAGATTTCATTAGCAGTTCAAAATATTCATTGAAATTGGAAGCAATTGGGCAATAGTTGTCGTCACCGTCTTTAAAATATATTGGGTTTGAATCATTTTTAGGATCAAGCCATAGTCCACAATTGGCTTCAGCAATAAAATAATCAAAACCTAGATATCTAGGATCAATATATTCCGATGGTTTTATGAAAACAGCTCCTGCTGGTGCAATTTGAATATTGCCATAGCTATCTCTGTCTTCGTAAGAATCTTTTAAATCCCATTCAATTTCAAAACCATCCATTTCATTATAGAAATTGATAATAGTAGGGTCAATTTTAGTATAAATGCCTAAATCAAAAGCTTGAGGTGATCTGATGTTGAATTTTTTTAATGTCACTAACGGATGAGATTCCAATTCTTTTTTTAGGTGTAATAATCTTTTTGTGAACAACATTTTAATAAATTTTAAAAATCAGTTTTAACTCAGATTAAGCATAGGACTCAATAGGAGCACAGCTACAAATTAAATTTCTATCTCCATGTGCTTCATCAATTCGGTTAATACTAGGCCAAAATTTATTTTCGCGTAGATAATCCAAAGGATATGCTGCTTGGTTTCTGCTATAATTATACTCCCATATATCAGCGGTAAGTTGCTCCAATGTATGTGGAGCGTTTTTTAAAATATTATTAGAATTCTCGAGGCTAACAGAGGCAATTTCATTTCTAATTGAAATCATAGCATCGCAAAAGCGATCTAATTCGGTTAAGCTTTCACTTTCAGTAGGTTCAATCATTAGTGTGCCGGCCACTGGAAAGGATACCGTTGGAGCATGAAAACCGTAATCCATTAAGCGTTTAGCTATGTCAGAAACTTCAATACCTTTATCCTTAAAAGGTCTGCAGTCAATAATTAATTCATGAGCTGCTCTATTCATAACACCAGAATAAAGGGTGTCGTAATGCCCTGCTAGACGTTCTTTGATGTAATTGGCATTTAAAATAGCCATTTCGGTAGCTTTGGTTAGTCCTTTTGCACCAAGCATTTTAATATATCCATATGATATTAAGCAAGCTAAAGCTGAACCAAAAGGAGCTGCAGAAATTGCGGTAATAGCTTTGTTTCCCCCTGTTTTAATTATAGGGTTGCCAGGTAAAAATGGAACTAATTGTTCTGCCACACAAATTGGGCCTACTCCAGGACCTCCACCCCCGTGGGGAATAGCAAATGTTTTATGTAAATTTAAGTGGCATACATCGGCACCAATAGCGCCAGGGTTTGTCAAGCCTACTTGAGCGTTCATATTAGCACCGTCCATATAAACTTGACCTCCGTATTGGTGTATAATACTAGTAATTTCTTTAATTTCTGCTTCAAAAACTCCGTGAGTTGAAGGATAGGTAACCATCAAAGCAGCTAAATTGTCTTTGTGTAATTCAGCTTTTTCCCGTAAATCATTAACGTCAATATTGCCGTTTGCAGCAGCTTTGGTAACGACTACTTTCATGCCTGCCATTACTGCCGACGCTGGGTTTGTTCCGTGAGCCGAAGAAGGTATTAAGCAGATGTTGCGGTGATGATTGTTATTAGATTCATGGTAGGCTTTTATTACCATAAGACCAGCAAACTCTCCTTGGGCTCCAGAGTTTGGTTGAAGTGATGTGGCACTAAAACCTGTAATTTCTGAAAGCATTTGTTCTAATTCTGAAAGGAGGTGCTGGTAACCGCTTGTTTGTGCTGTAGGTGCAAAGGGGTGAATATTATTCCACTGTGCATTACTTAAAGGAAGCATTTCTGCAGCAGCGTTTAATTTCATGGTGCACGAACCTAAAGCAATCATAGAGTGATTTAAAGAAAGGTCTTTACGTTCTAGCTTTTTGATATAACGCATTAATTCAGTTTCCGAATGATAGGACTGAAAGGTATCATGCGCTAAAAATTCAGTATTTCTTTTAATGCTATGTTCAATTCTAGAGTTGGTTTCTAGAGTTGTGATTGGAGTATGCTTAAGGTTTTTAACAAGAGCAAAAATAGAGCAAATGCTATTAATGTCTTGCAATGATGTGGTTTCATTAATAGCAATTGAAACGGAATTATTACTAGGGTAATAGAAATTTATTTTTTTCTTTTCTGCTTCAATTTTGAGTTGCTCTCTATTTTCGATTTCGAAAAGTAGCGTATCAAAAAACTGATTGTTTTGTTGTTGGTAGCCTAGTTTGGTAATTTCTTTTTCTAGGGTAACGGTTTTTAAATGAATATTGTTAGCAATGGCTTTTAAACCTTTAGGGCCATGATATACGGCATACATACCAGCCATTACGGCTAATAGTACTTGAGCTGTGCATATATTTGAAGTGGCTTTATCTCTTTTAATATGTTGTTCTCGAGTTTGTAAGGCCATTCGTAATGCTCGCTTGCCTTGTTGGTCTTTGGAAACTCCGATAATTCGACCAGGAATAGTGCGTTTATAGGCTTTTTTTGTTGCAAAGTAAGCCGCGTGTGGACCTCCATAACCTAAAGGGATTCCAAAACGTTGTGTGGTTCCAACAACAACGTCGGCACCCATTTCTCCGGGAGCTTTTAAGCTTACAAGACTCATAATATCTGCGGCAAAAGCTACTTTAATATCATTGTTTTTGGATTGAGCAACAAAATCGGTATAATCAAATAATTCGCCTGTTTTTCCAGGATATTGCAGTAATACACCAAAATATTCTGAAGAAAAATCAAATGAACGATGATTATTTATAGCAATTTCAATACCCAAAGGAATAGCTCTGGTTTTAAGTAATGAAATGGTTTGTGGTAATGTTTCTTCTGAAACAAAAAATTTGTTGACATTATTTTTTTTCTGCTCACGACTGCGTAAAGCATAAAGCATAGTCATAGCCTCAGCGGCAGCGGTACTTTCATCAAGTAAAGAAGCATTAGCAAGTTCCATACCCGTAAGTTCTACTACCATAGTTTGATAATTAAGTAGGGCTTCGAGTCTGCCTTGGGCTATTTCTGCTTGATAAGGGGTGTAAGCAGTATACCAGCCTGGGTTTTCTAAAATATTACGTTGTATAACAGCAGGAACACAAGCCTCGTGATAACCTAAACCTATATAAGATTTGTAAACTTCGTTTTTTAAGCCTAATTCATGAATATGCTTTAAGTAATCATGTTCGGAAATGGCTTGTTCAAGTTTTAAAGGCTTTTGTAACCGAATATTGTCAGGGATAGTTTCGTAAATAAGTTGTTCTAAGTTGTTTACTTGAACAGTTTTAAGCATGGTTTTCAGTTCTGTTTCTGAAATACCTATATGACGATCACTAAATTGGGGTATATCCATGTGTTAATACATTGAATTTTAGGCTGCAAAAATACGCATATTATCTAGTAGATTTTACAAAAAAATAACGTACAATTGTTAAGTTTTCAACTTTTGTATTAACATTTCCGGCAAAATAATGAAGCGTTTTTTTTTATCCATTTTTAGATTTTATATTGAGGCAAGTATACATGTATCATTAGCGGTTTATGCCTTGTTTCGAGTTTTTTTATTAAAAAATCGACTCGACCCTGATCTATATTTATCAGGAGTTGTTTTTTTTGGGGCAATTACGGGATACAATTTTGTAAAATATGCCCCTGTAGCTAAGCTTCATCACCGTAGTCTGACTCGTTTTTTTAAAGGAATTCAATTTTTTTCGTTAGTCAGTTTTTTTGGTTTGGTATATTGTGGTATAAAATTACCGATCAATACTTTGTTGGTTATGGCTATAGGAGGTGTTTTTGTGTTTTTGTATGCTATACCAATTGTGTTGAAACATAATTTACGCTCTCTTTCGGGAATAAAAATATATGTGGTGGCTTTAAGCTGGGTACTTACAGTAGTGATAGCTCCAACAATTCATTACAATTTGACATTTGATGTAATTTTTTTAATAAATTGTATACAGATATTTGTGTTTATAGTAGCGTTAATCATTCCTTTTGACATTAGGGATTTAAGCTATGATAGTAAAAAGTTAAAGACGTTGCCACAGCTAATAGGAGTGCCAAGGGCAAAATTTGTAGGTGTTATTTTAATGTTTGTATTTTTTATTGCAGAATTTAGTGTAACAAAAAAGCCTGATGCTTTATGGGCAACAAGCTTAATAGCTATTTTAACTGTTATATTTATTTATAAAACTTCAAATAAAAATTCAAAATTTTATTGTTCTTTTTATGTAGAGTCTGTGCCGCTTATTTACTGGTTGTTACTATTGATTATTTGATTGTTGCTTGGAAAGTTCTTTTTCAAACATACTTTGCAAATTGCTTTTTTCATTAGTTTGCATAGCGCAGCTGGGTTGCTTGTTATTTTTCATCATTTTTGTAAGCTTGATATTATTGCTAGTATACTTTTGGCAAGCTTTACAAAATAATAAATGGATATTAAGCTTGATTTTTTCTAAGAAGGAGGATTCATTATATTGTGATTTATCACAAACATGCTGGGCTTCATGACATGGGATAAATAATTTGTATTTTTCTTTCTTCGACATACTCGTAGTAATAATAAGTTTAAACTAATTTTTAAAAAGCTATTATGGCGGTTTGCATTGCTTTGATGTTCATGTTTAGATTAGACGTAGTACTCTTAAATTCATTACATTTTGTTTTTGTTGAATTTAATTATAACTATAATTCTTAATAAAAGGAGTTTGTTAAATATTCAGTTTATTTTATTTTAAGAAACAAAAGTAAGTATATTAAAACTATAATTTATAGTGTAAATAAAGTTTTATTTTTTTGAAAATAAGGGCTTTTGCTTTGTAAAGAAACTTTTATAAAAATGATATTTGAAATTTTATAACTACTATTATTGGAGGTCTGTTAAGCTATCTGTAGAGTACTTGGTAGTGTCAATGTCGCTAATATTTTTTTAATTTTAGTTAAACTAAAAATGTTTTTTGTACATCTAACTACATAGAGTATAATAAATGATTTATCTATTGAGTTCTCTTTCAAACATATTTTGCAGACTATTTTTTTCATTCAAATCCAAATATAAACTTTCCTGAGCATTATTTTTACTAATAATATTAGTGAGTTTAGTGTTTTTTCTATTGTATTGAAGGCAAACTTTACAAAATGCTAAGTGAAGACTTAATTTTATTTTTTCAAATAATGAAGCTTCCTTGTATTGAGATTTATCACAAACATGTTGTGCTTCATCACAAGGTATAAATAAATTGTAGTTTTTTTTCATAGTCAAATTCATTAAAGTGTTAAAACCAATTTTTTTCCATACAGGCAGCCATAGCTGTTCTTGCTCTATGGATAATTACCCAAAGATTAGACGCTGTGATGTCAAATTCATTACAAATAGTTTCTGTGTCAAATCCATCAATAGTTTTCATTCTGAATATTGTGGCTTGTTTTTCAGGTAGTTTGGATAAGCAATTGTGTATGGCTTTTCCAAGTTCATTATTTTCAATTTTACTTTCGGCATTTTCGGCGTAAGGGTCAGCTACGCGTTCTTCAAGCCAATCACCTTCAGAGTCAGCATCAGAATTGTAAGCCATTCTGACTTCGGCTTTACCCTTATTGCTATTAATTTTTCGATAATGATCAATGATTTTTCTTTTTAAAATGGAGATAAGCCATGTGCGTTCAGAAGCTTCGCCTTTAAAGTTTTTCATAGATCTTAAACCAGCAAAAAAGGTTTCCTGTACAATGTCTTTAGCAATTTCTCTATCATCAACACGAACAATAGTATAATTAAATAAATAATCACTGTACTTTTCTATCCAGGTATTTGGGTTTAATTTATGTTCAGCCATTTTTTTTGAATTGATTCCAAATGTAATAAATTATTGTATTTAAATTATAGTAGACCAGCTCTTTTAAGTAAAGCATCGGTTGTAGGTTCTTTTTCTCTGAAATTTTTATAAAGAATAGCAGGATGTTCGGTACCGCCTTTTTCAAGGATTTCTTTTTTAAATTTTAAAGCAATTTTTTTATTAAAAATTCCTTTTTCTTTAAAGTATGCAAAAGCGTCGGCATCTAATACTTCGGCCCATTTATAGGAATAATAGCCAGATGAATAACCTCCTTGGAATATGTGAGCAAATGAAGTGCTCATACAGTTTTCGGCAACATCGGGATATAATTGAGTGTTTTTAAAAGCATTGGTTTCAAATTCTTTAACATTAAAGGAGTTATTTGGTAGTGTGGTATGCCACGCCATATCTAATAACCCAAAACTTAACTGACGTAGGGTTGCCATACCCTCATGAAATGTAGAAGATTCTTTTATTTTTTCAATATATTCCATCGGAATTAATTCACCTGTTTCGTAGTGGTGGGCAAAAATTTGAAGAGCCTCTTTTTCAAAACACCAATTTTCCATAATTTGACTTGGAAGTTCTACAAAATCCCAAAAAACATTTGTACCTGATAAACTAGGGTATATTGTATTGGCAAGCATTCCATGGAGGGCATGTCCAAATTCGTGAAATAAAGTGGTAACTTCATTAAAAGTTAGTAATGATGGTTTTGTTTCTGTTGGTTTAGTGAAGTTGCAAACAATAGAAACATGTGGTCTGTGGTTAATGCCATTTTTTTGTTGTTGAGATTTATAAGAAGTCATCCACGCGCCCGCACGTTTACCAGGTCGTGGATGAAAATCAGTATAAAATAAAGCAATAAAATCTCCTTTTGTATTGTGAACATTGTAAACAGTGACCTCATTATGATAAGTATCAATATCAGTATTTTTTTCAAAAACAAGATCAAATAATTTTTCAGCAATAGTAAAGGCGCCATGCAGCACATTGCTTAATTTAAAATAAGGTTTTAAGGCTTCGTCATCTAAATTGAATAATTTTTGTTTTAATTTTTCGCTATAATATGCAGCATCCCATTTTTGAAGGGTTTCGATACCATCTAATTCATTGGCAAAAGAAGTCAGGTTTTCAAATTCTTTTTTAGCAGCAGGAGTAGCTTTGTTAAGCAAGTCTTTAGAAAAATTATATACATTATCGGCTGTTTTTGCCATACGTTCTTCTAAAGTAAAGTGAGCATGTGTGTTGTAGCCCAAAAGTTTTGCTCTATCAAAGCGTAAGCTTACAATTTCCTTTATTAAGTTTTCGTTATTGTATTCATTATTTTTAAAACTTTTAGCCCCAAAAGCTATAGCTAATTGTTTTCTTAACTGTCTATTCTCAGCATATTTCATAAAAGGAATATAGCTTGGATAATCTAAGCTTATTAACCAACCATCCTTTTTTTTGTCTAAAGCTAAATTCCTTGCTGCTTCTTTAGCTCCATTTGGTAAGCCTTTTAAATCAGCTTCATTGGTTATTAATAATTCAAAATTATTAGTGTCGGCAAGTAAATTTTGTCCAAACTGAAGTGTTTTTTGAGCTAATTGTTTATCAATCTCCCTTAGTTTTTCTTTGTCACTAGCACTTAATAATGCTCCGTTCCGGGTAAATGATTTGTAATGTTTTTCTAGTAATTGGAGCTGTTCAGAGGAAAGTTTAAGGTTTTTTTGAGTATCAAAAACATGCTTTACTTTTTTAAATAAAGTTTCGTTTAATGTTATATCGTTGTTAAATTCCGAAAGCAATGGAGAAACTTCTTGAGCAATTTTTTGAATTTCATCATTTGTTTCGGCACTATTTAAATTAAAAAACACACTTGAAATTCTACTTAAAAGTTCGCCGCTATAATCTAGGGCTTCAATAGTATTTTCAAATGAAGCTTCTTCTTTTGAAGTACATATAAATTCTATTTCTTTTTTTGCTATTTCGATAGCATTTTTAAAAGCAGGTTTGAAATGTGAATTTTTAATTTTTGAAAAAGGGACATTGTCAAAAGTTGAAAAAAGAGGGTTGCTCATTTGATTTTTTATACAAATATAGTATTACGTATGTTAAAAATTTTGGTTTAAATAGTTTTGTTGAACGAATTTTCGTTGTAAATTAGTATCTGTAAGTGTATTTAATCGCCATCGAAAATGTTATAGTTTGATTTTATATTGCATTTTGTCGAACAATAGTGCATTTTGTCTTTTGTTTTAATTATTTTATCTTATATTTGAATGTGTAAAAAACGGACCTTACGAAGTTTTGTGTAATATATTTAAGTTGGTTAATAATATTTATTCTTCATAAAGTAAGGTCCAACTTATAAAGGAAGCTATTCAGAAATGAATGGCTTTTTTTATGTCTTTTCCTTTTAGTCATCATAATTTATTAGATATGTAAATAGCTAAAGTAATTTTGTCTTCTTCATTTGGTTACTTTGCTGTTTTTATAATAAGAATACTTTTGAATTTTTTGTAATTTGTTGTTTTATAGAGTGTTGTTTTGTGGGTTTTTCTTTATTCAAAACCATCTATAAGAAAAAACTATAGTTAATTAGTATTTTAAAATAATAAACTATAGTTTGTATTGTGATGTTTGTTTAATTTTAAACTTAAGTAATAAAACAATAAAAAATATAATATGGATAATAGTAATGGAGATATCAGCAAGTGCCCTTTTTTTAGTGGAATAGTGAAAGAAACAGCAGGTAATGGAACAACCAATAGGGATTGGTGGCCAAATGAACTTAAGCTAAATGTTTTGCGACAGCATGGAGCAAATAATAATCCTATGGGAGATGATTTTGACTATGTTAAAGAGTTTAGTACAGTAAATTTTAAAGAGTTGAAAAATGATTTATATGAATTAATGACCGATTCACAAAGTTGGTGGCCAGCTGATTATGGTCATTACGGTCCCTTTTTTGTCAGAATGGCTTGGCATAGTGCAGGGACCTATCGAGTTGGTGATGGGCGAGGTGGTGCTGGGGCTGGTCAACAGCGATTTGCTCCATTAAATAGTTGGCCCGATAATGGAAATTTAGATAAGGCGCGTTTATTGCTTTGGCCAATTAAACAAAAATATGGGCGTAAAGTTTCTTGGGCAGATTTAATGATTTTGGCGGGTAATTGTGCTATGGAATCTATGGGATTTGAAACTTTAGGGTTTTCTGGAGGGCGTGAGGATGTATGGGAGCCTGAGCAAGATGTGTATTGGGGTTCCGAGGCGGAATGGCTTGGCGATAATAAGCGTTATGTGTCAGGTGAAAAACGAGAGTTAGAAGGTCAGTTAGGTGCTGCGCATATGGGATTGATATATGTTAACCCCGAAGGACCTGGAGGTAACCCTGATCCGTTGGGCTCTGCTAATGATATACGAGAGACTTTTGGTCGTATGGCTATGAATGATGAAGAAACTGTTGCTTTAACAGCCGGGGGGCATACATTTGGGAAGGCTCATGGAGCCGCTAGTCCCAATAAATATGTGGGTAAAGAACCGGCAGGAGCTTCTATAGAAGAAATGAGTATGGGGTGGAAAAATTCATTTGGAACAGGTGTAGGGGATGATACCATAACTAGTGGAATTGAAGGAGCTTGGACACCGAATCCCACACAATGGGATCATGATTATTTTGATGTGTTGCTTAATTATGATTGGGAATTAACTAAAAGCCCAGCAGGAGCTTATCAATGGACACCTACAGAAGCATCTAAAGCACGAATGGCGCCCAGAGCAGGTGGAGGATCAGCAAAGCAACCTTTAATGATGACTACTGCTGATATGGCTATGAAAATGGATCCTAAATATTTAGAGATTTCAAAACACTTTCAGGCTAATCCTAAAGCTTTTGAAGTTGCCTTTGCTCGTGCTTGGTTTAAATTGACTCATAGAGATATGGGGCCCTTAACTCGATATATAGGAGAAGAAGTACCAGGTGAAACTTTTATATGGCAAGATCCTATACCAGAAGTTACACATACTTTAATTACAGAAAGTGATCAAGAAGAATTAAAAAAACGATTGTTAGCTTCTGGTCTTTCAATTTCCGAACTGGTTTCAACAGCTTGGGCATCGGCATCAACATACCGAGATTCGGATAAACGCGGAGGAGCTAATGGTGCTCGTTTGCGTTTAGAGCCTCAAGTTAATTGGGAGGTAAATAAGCCTAAGCAACTGGCAAAGGTGTTAGCTATTATTGAAAATATAAGAGAGGAATTTAATAATGCGCAAACTGGAGATAAACAGGTTTCAGTAGCGGATCTTATAGTTCTTGCTGGTTCGGCAGGTATAGAAGAAGCAATAAAAAATGCTGGTTTTGCTATTAAAGTACCTTTTTTAGCAGGTAGGGGTGATGCTGTTCAAGAACAAACTGATGTAAGTTCTGTAAATCATTTACAGCCTATTGCCGATGGTTTTAGGAATTATATTAAAAAAGACCAAATAGCATCTGAAGAATCATTAATGATTGATAAAGCACAGTTGATGTCTCTTACTATTCCTGAAATGACTGTTTTAGTAGGGGGAATGCGAGTACTTGATACAAATTTTGATGGTTCAGCTCACGGTGTTTTTACAGATAAACCTCAAAGTTTAACCAATGATTTTTTTGTCAATGTTCTTGATTTAAAAATATCATGGAAGGCTACTTTATCTAATGATAAGTTATTTGAAGGAAGAGATCGTATTTCGGGAGAATTGAAATGGACAGGAACAAGAGCAGATTTAATTTTTGGGTCAAATTCGGAATTAAGAGCTATTGCTGAAGTGTATGCTTCTTTTGATGCTACTGAAAAATTTATTAAAGATTTTGTTGCGGTTTGGGCGAAAGTAATGAATTTAGATCGATTTGATGTAAAACAGTAATTTGTTGTACACTTAACTATATTTAATATTTAGCTCTGAAGTTGTTTTTTCTAGAATATTGTAAAATTAAATTTTAATAATTATTATTTTTCACTGTAAACAGGGGGTTTTGTAACATATTTTTTTTTGATTTTTGATGTATCAAGAAATATAATGACTTTTAATAGGTTGAAAAATGTCTTTTATCCTAAAAAAATGATTTTAATCGATACTTGTGTAGGTTTTAATGAAATAATTATTGTTTTTTAAATTGTTGATATATTTTTGCAAAGACTTCAAGGTTGTGTAAATATTTAAGTTGGTTACTTTTTTTCATTATGTGAAGTCAAAAAAAGTGGATACCCTAGGGTATCCACTTTAAAATAAAAAAATAAATTTATTGTTATAGATTTAGAAGAGGCTATTTTTAACTAAAGTTAGTTGTGATGTTAATAGCTTTTCTAGGGGTAGATATATTAATTTTAGGTAGTCTTTGTCTTTTATTTTGTATTAAGCTCGTCCGCAGTTTGAAGTACTTTTTCTCTTAGTGATTTTTTATATTGCAAAATTCTCTTTTGTATCTTTTCACTCTTAGTACCTAAGATTTGTGTGGCTAATATACCAGCGTTTAAAGCACCATCAAGTGCTACAGTAGCTACAGGAACACCTCCAGGCATTTGTAAAATAGATAAAATAGAATCCCATCCATCAATTGAATTTCTTGATTTTACGGGTACTCCAATTACTGGTAAAGGAGACATTGAGGCTACCATTCCTGGTAAATGTGCTGCACCACCTGCTCCTGCTATAATAACAGAAATTCCTCGTAAATGAGCGTTAGATGAATATTCGATAAGTTTTTCGGGAGTACGATGTGCAGAAACAATATCTACTTCTGTTTCGATAGCCATTTCTTTCAAAAAGTCAATTGCTTGCTGCATTACGGGTAAGTCACTTTTGCTTCCCATGATTATTCCTACTCTATCCATTTGTAATTTTATATCGTATTTTAATTATTGTTTTTGTGTAAAAAACCGTAGTTACTAATTTAGTAAATTAAATGTGTTTTAACTACTTATTACTTTGATTGTTTGTTTTACCTTTTCGGCTATTTTACGTGCTTCGCTAATATCGGGGTTTACAATAGTTACATGTCCCATTTTTCTAAATGGCCGTGTTTCTTTTTTTCCATATATGTGTGGCGTTACTCCAGGGAGTGACATGATATCTTCTATGTTTTGATAGCACACATTACCGTGGTGACCTTCTTCACCTACAAGGTTTACCATTACTCCAGCAACTTTACTGTCTGTGTTCCCTAAAGGTAAATCAAGTACACTACGCAAATGTTGTTCAAATTGATTGGTGTAACTGGCTTCAATAGTAAAATGTCCACTGTTATGAGTTCTTGGAGCCACTTCATTTACTAAAATTTCATCATCTTTTGTTTGAAACATTTCCACGGCAAGTATTCCTACGTGTTTAAAGCTTTCCGAAACTTTTTGGGCAATAGCTCTGGCTTTATGAGTAACAGTGTCGCTAATACGAGCAGGACAAATGACATATTCTACTTGATTGGCTTCGGGATGAAATTCCATTTCTACAACTGGGTAGGTTTTTACTTCTCCAGAAGGGTTTCTAACGACAATAACACCTAATTCGTTTTTAAAATCAATAAGCTTCTCTGCAATACATTCTGCATTTGGTAATTTATCAAGGTCATTTGTGCTTTTTATAATACTAACGCCATTACCATCATAACCACCTTCGGTACATTTCCATACAAAAGGGAGTTCAATTTTATGGTTTAACAAAGCAGTTGTAAGTGCTTCTTTCGATTCAAAATATGTAAAATCTGCGGTAGGAATACCTTTTTCTTGATAAAAAAGTTTTTGTTTTCCTTTATTTTGAATTTTTTTTAAGGTTGAAGCAGATGGGAATACCTTTTTTCCTTCTGCTTCAAGTTTTTCTAGGGCTTGTACATTAACAGCTTCAATTTCAAAAGTAAGTAGATCAACTTTTTTTCCGAAATTATAAACAGTATCAAAATCCAATAGATCGCCTTGCACAAAATGATTGCAAGCTATTTTGGAAGGGGCTTCATTACTGGGGTCTAAAACATATGTTTTAATGTCATATTTACGGGTTTCGTATAATAACATTTTACCAAGTTGTCCACCACCTAAAATTCCCAACGTAAAGTCCGATGAAAAGAAATGTTGCATAAACGCGAATAATTTAAGCTGCAAAATTACTTTTTTCTTTTTTACTAAGCTGAACTCATTTGTACTTTTTTAGCTAAAGGCTGGAATAGATTTGCTTAAATAATTATGTTTATGTAGTATAGTTAAGGCTTAAAGGGTAATTTGTTATCTTTGCGTTTCTTAAAATCTATAATAATCAATAATATTTTAGGTACAGTATTTGGTTGCTGTTCTTTAAAAATATTTATTAAACGTAAATAAATGACAAACGTAGTACTTTTTGGTCCTCCAGGTGCAGGTAAAGGAACGCAAGCCGAATTTTTAAAAGAGAAATATGAATTAATACATATTTCAACAGGTGATGTGTTTAGGTATAACATAAAAAATGCCACTGAGTTAGGGGTGTTAGCTAAATCATTTATTGATAAAGGACAATTAGTGCCAGATGAGGTTACCATTAATATGCTTAATGCAGAAGTGGATAAAAACGCAGCTGCTAAAGGTTTTATTTTTGATGGTTTTCCTAGAACAGAAGCTCAGGCTGAAGCTTTAGCAACATTGTTGGAATCTAAAAATACTGAAGTAAGTGGAATGGTAGCTTTAGAGGTTGATGATGAAGTATTGGTAGAACGTTTATTGGAGCGTGGAAAAACTTCTGGAAGAGCAGATGATGCTGATGAGAGTATTATTAGAAATCGAATCAAAGTATATTACGCCGAAACAGCTATATTAAAAGGTTTTTACGAAAAACAGAATAAATATCACGGAATTAATGGAGTAGGAAGTATTCCTGAAATTACAGAGCGTATTAGTACTGTAATTAATACATTGTTATAAAACAAGTACAGGGAGGTTGATTAATATTTTAATAGTTAGTTGATTATTTTTAAGTTGCCTGTTTAATACTATGACTTAGTACTTAATGCTAAGTATGTGTTTACTAAATAAAAAAAATGACTGAAGGAAATTTTGTGGATTATGTAAAGTTGCACTTATCATCCGGAAACGGAGGAAAAGGATCAGTGCATTTACATAGAGAAAAGTATATCACTAAGGGAGGTCCCGATGGTGGTGATGGTGGTCGCGGAGGTCATGTTATTTTACGTGCTAACCCTAATATGTGGACGTTACTCCCATTAAAATATAAGCGACATATTAAGGCTGGTCATGGTGAGCATGGAAGTAAAAATCGTAGTTCTGGTGCCGATGGTCAGGATGTATATATTGATGTTCCTATGGGAACTGTAGTAAGAGATACTGAAACACAAGAAATACTACACGAGTTAGTTGAGCAAGGGCAAGAGATTGTTGCTTTGCCTGGTGGTATGGGAGGTAAAGGGAATTGGCATTTTAAAAATAGTGTTAATCAAACTCCTCGTTATGCCCAGCCAGGAATTCCTGGTTTAGAAGCCGATATAACTTTAGAGTTAAAAGTATTAGCGGATGTTGGTTTAGTCGGTTTTCCAAATGCAGGAAAATCTACACTTTTGTCCGTTTTAACAGCAGCCAAACCAAAAATAGCAGATTATGAATTTACTACCCTAAAACCTAATTTAGGGATTGTTAAATATCGTGATTTTCAATCATTTGTAATTGCTGATATTCCTGGGATTATTGAAGGTGCAGCAGAAGGAAAAGGGATTGGACATCGTTTTTTGCGCCATATAGAACGTAATTCGACTTTGTTATTTTTAATTCCTGCCGATGCACCAGATATTGTAGCACAATACCATATTTTGTTAGATGAGCTTAAACGCTATAATGCCGAAATGTTAGATAAGCAAAGGTATGTTGCCATATCTAAGTCAGATATGTTAGATGATGAATTGAAAGCTGAAATAGCAAGAGAAGTAAATGAAAGTTTAGCTGTACCATTTATGTTTATTTCTTCTGTTGCCCAAGAAGGCTTAACTGAATTGAAAGATGAGCTTTGGAAAATGTTACAGTGAAAAGGAAACTCTATCATAAAAAATATAAAAAGCCTGATGTTCATTTGATTATCAGGTTTTTTTGATTCGGACTAGTGTTAGAATTTAAGAATGTCTTTATAAGGGTGAATTTGAATATAAATTAGAAAAATAAAGGAGATTATCACTTTTTTAGCTTATTTTTTGATAAAATCATGGTAAATTTAAGTTATGAAACAGTTTTTATACGTTTGTTTGGTTTTGCTATTGGTTGCTTGTGCTGGACCAAGAGTGATTTATGATTATGATATAAAAACCGATTTTTCGAAATATAAAACCTATAACTATTACCCAGATCTTAAAACTGGTTTAAGTGATTTAGATACTAAACGTTTGCTTGATGCTACAGATAAAGCCCTTGAAGCAAAAGGGTTTTCAAAAACTGATTCGCCTCAATTTTATGTGAATTTTAAAAGTCAAAAATACCAAACACCATCGCGAACAGGTGTTGGAGTAGGCGTTGGTAATGGCCCTATTAGTATTGGTGGAACAATTCCTGTAGGAAGGCCAGATCAACACCTTCAATTGACTGTTGATTTTGTCGATGTGCAAAAGGATGAGCTTTTTTGGCAAGCTGAAGCTGATGATACTCAAAATTCTGAACAAACTCCTGAAAATAGGATGAGTTTTTTTACTGTAATGATACAGAAAGCACTTTCTAAATACCCTCCAGTTAAAAAGAATTAGTAGTTGTAAATTATGATGAGTTTATTATTCATTAGTCGGTTCAGAATATTTTTTTTGTTTTGAAATAATTAACAGCGACTTAATATCTATAGTTATGAGATTACCTTCGGTAGATTTTTTATATACGAGTGCTCAGAAATCTTTAAAGCGTTTTCCTTTTAGTCTTATTTCTTCTTTAATAGCAGTTGGACTTGCTGTTTATTTAGTAGAGGCTAAAGAAAAATTTGAGGATGATTTTTCACTCGTAAATCTGATGTTGGTAGCTGCATTAGGGATTCCATTTTATTTTTGTGTTTCTATTTTAAAAGAAAAATTAAATTTCACAAAGATTCAATATGGACTAAGTTTATTTGTAGTGAGCGTGCTTTTGGGATGTATTTATATCAGTTTGCCTTTAGACGATGACATGCAGAGTGTACGAATTCCCTATATACGGTATGCTGTTTTTAATGTTGTAGCACATTTATTAGTGTCGTTTGTGCCTTACTATTCAGGTGAAAAGCTTAATGGGTTTTGGAATTATAATAAGACATTATTTATTCGAATAGTTACCTCTTTTTTATATTCAAGTGTATTTAGTGTAGGTATTATATTAGCTTTAGTAGTTATTCGTAATTTGTTTAGTATTCATTTTGACGAATCCATATATGGAGATATAGCCATAGTTATCTTCGGCTTTTTTAATACGTGGTTTTTTGTTGCTGGAATACCTGCAGATTTAGAAAAATTAGAAAAAGTTTATGAATACCCAAAAGGGCTTAAAGTTTTTGTACAATATGTATTACTCCCTTTGTTAGTGGTTTACTTGTTAATTTTATACACTTATGGGGTAAAAATTATAGGTCTATGGGATTGGCCAAAAGGAATAGTATCTTATTTAGTTTCTGTAGTTTCTATATTAGGGATATTTACATTTTTATTAATGCATCCTTACAGCACCCAAAAGAAAAACGCTTGGATAGCTAAATTTTCAAAAGCTTATTATTATGTGCTAATCCCTTTGGTGATTTTGTTGTTTATAGCTGTAATAATGCGAATTAATGATTATGGAATAACCGTAAATAGGTACGTGATTTTAGTATTAGGTATTTGGTTAGCTATTATTAGTTTGTATTTTATTTTAGGAAGAAAGAATATTAAGTTTATTCCAATTTCATTAGCAGTATTAATGTTGTTGGCTTCATTTGGTCCTTGGAGTATGTTTTCAATGGGAGAGCAATCTCAAGTAGATAGATTGAAGCAAATATTGGTTTCGACAAAAATTTTAGAGAATGAAAAAGTGGTAAATGAACCCTTTTGGAAGTCTGATTCTGAAGAGAATTTTAAAGCACAAAATTCAAATAAAAATAGTGAGAAGGTATCAGATAGTATGTATAAAGAAATTTCTTCGATTTTAAATTACTTAGAAGACTATCATGGTTTTTCTAAAATTAACTCATGGTATACAAATGATATAGATTCGTTAGTTATGCAGCAGAGGAAGTTGAAGAAATATGTAAATGTGTCAAAGTTGTATTTACGATCTCTTGGTCTTGAAGGCTATCGTTACTCTAATGATAACTATAAATCAATTTCATATGCCATTGGAAATGATAAAAGACAGAAAAATGTTTACAAGATTAAAGATTATGATTATTTGATTCAATTAGAGTTTTTTTATAGCGAAGATTTGGTAGTTACTAGAGAGGTTAGTAAATCGAATTTAGTTATTGATCGTAGCTTGACAAAAAAAGCATTTATAGCGACCCCGAAAGACACCTTATATTTTGATTTTGCATATTTAAAGGAACAGTTAGCTAAAAAATACAAGCAAAATTTAGGTAATGTAGAAAATGTAAAACCCGAAGATTTGATATTGCAAACAAGTTCGGAAAATTCAAAAGCCAAGTTGTTTATAGATGAAATTAGATTTGAAGCGTCTAGCAAAAAAAACACTTCTGACAAATCAGAGCAGTTAGAAATGTTATTAGCTAAGCTATTTTTAAAAGAGTAGGTGTTCGGTCCTTTACTATGATTTTATCTATTTAAAAAAATGGAATAACTATACTATTTTGTAAAATTAAAGGAATAAAGCCTCTAATTATGAGTAATTAGAGGCTTTATTTAAATTAAACTACCAAATCCTAACCCGATCTTCGGGTTTTAAATACATAGCATCATTTTTGGTAACACCAAATGCCTTGTAAAAAGCATCTACGTTTTTTAAAGGTTGAGTAGCGCGTATGATTCCTGGTGAATGCGGATCAGTTTTTATTTGGGTACGTAATGCCTCATTTCTGGTTAAGGTACGCCACACGGTAGTCCAGCTGATAAAAAAGCGTTGTTCAGGCGTAAAACCATCAATTTTATCGGGTCTACCATGTTCTTTAAAAAATAGTTGCAATCCATCATAAGCGCCAAGTACACCACCTAAATCGCCAATATTTTCACCTAAGGTAAACTTTCCATTAACAGGTAAGCTATCTAAAACTTCAATAGCACTGTATTGTTCCGCTAATTTATTTCCACGTTTATTAAATTGTTCTAAGTCCTGATCACTCCACCAGTTTTTTAAGTTGCCATCGGCATCAAAACGGGCGCCACTATCGTCAAAAGCATGAGAAATTTCGTGTCCAATTACAGCGCCAATACCTCCGTAGTTTACAGCTTCGTCAGCTAAATAATCATAAAAAGGAGGTTGTAAAATTGCTGCAGGAAACACAATTTCGTTGTGTAATGGATGGAAATAGGCATTAACTACCTGCGGAGCCATTCCCCATTTGCTTTTATCAACAGGTTTTCCAATTTCGGCAATATTTTTTTTCTTTTCCCATTCTCTAATGGCAATTCTATTTTTAAAGTAACCTTCCTGCTTATTTAGGTTAAGTTTAGAATAATCTTCCCATTTATCTGGATAAGCAATTTTAACGGTAAGCTTGTTAAGTTTATGAATGGCATTTATTTTAGTGCTGTCACTCATCCATTCTAATTTTTCAATTCTATTTTTAAAAGCCTCAATGACATTTGAAATCATTTTTTCGGCTTTTAATTTAGCTTCGGGTGGGAATTTTTTATCCACATACAGTTTCCCTAAGGCTTCACCAAGTGAACCATTAATAGTGGCTAAAGCACGCTCCTCTACATCACGTTGTTTTTTAGTACCCCTTAAGTAATTACTGTAAAATAACCAATTCGCTTTTTCAATTTCTTTGGTGAGTAAGCCAGTATTGCTGTTAAAAGTGTCCCATTTAACTAAGCTTTTAATATCTTCAATTGAAGTGTTAATTAATACTTCGTTTAATTTTTTTAAATATTTAGGTTGCGTAACTGTTAGGGTGTCTGTAGTTTTTGGTACGCCATTATCGGCAAGGAATTTTTCAATATTAATGGCAGGAAGTAAGTCTTGGATTTGACTAACTGGCATCGGGTTATTTAATTTTCGGGTATCTCGACGTTCTACCTTAGTTAATCTTGGTTCGGCTAAAACAGTTTCAAGCTCCACTATTTTTTTAGCTGCTTTTTCAGCCACCTGTTTACTGTCGCCTAATTTTTGAAGCATGTTAGCTATATGTTCTTGATATTTTTGGCGAATTTCTTTAGACTTTTCGTCTTGCTCCGTGTAGTAATCACGATCTGGTAGCCCTAAGCCATTCGGGCTAATGTATGCCGTGTTAATGGAGCTATCGTTTAGGTCAGCAAAAGCAGAAACATCCATAAAAGGAGTTGTAATTATGGCACTTTTACTCATTAAGGTTTGTAATTCGGCTATTGAAGTTACTTTGGCAAGTTTATCCAAACTAGGTTGTAAGGGCGATAGGCCAAGTTTATTACGCGAAATAGAGTCTAGTTCATTATAAAATAAAGCCAAAGCTTTTGCTTGGTCAGTTCCTTCGGTGTAAGTGTTATTTTTTTTAGCGTCTTTAATAATTTCCAATACATCTTTATCGGTGGATTTTCTTAAAATACCAAAGCCGCCCCAACGAGACCGATCATCGGGGATTTTAGTGTTTTTTTCCCAATTTCCATTTACGTATTGGTAAAAATCCTCTTTGGGACTCACGCTAGTGTCCATATTTTCAAGGATTAATCCATGTGGAGCAATTGGGTATGATGTAGGCTTTTCTAGAATGTTTGTTGTCTGACTAGTTGCGGCAGTGGCAAATGTACAGGTTAGCCAAAAGGCAATTTTTTTTGAATAATTTTTCATCGTGTTGGTGTAATAATGGTATATTTTGATAGTAAAATACTATATTAATAATAATGTTAAGTACTGTTTTTTAAAATACTATAAATACTTATAGATTTTTATTGTTTTAATTTATTTTAAGACTTTTTTCATGTTTATTTTAAATTAGGATGCTGTTTTTCATTAAAATGACAAGGTTAATTCACTATTAATTTACGGGTTGTTTTATTTTTAGAAACATCCTCCAGGATGAGTATATAAGTACCAGGTGAAATAGATAAAGGAAAAGTGTTTATTTCAAAAAGTAACTTTTTTTGGAGCATTAATTTCCCTTGCATATCATATAAATAAAATAGATTCAATGTACTGGAGCTAATTGTTAAATCCATTTGATTGTTAACGGGATTGGGATAAATACTAAGTGGCACTTCAGTTTCGGTAGTGTGTTTTAAGATTTCAGAGTTAATACGAAGTCCATTTTTTAAACGGAGTTCAAAAAAGAAATCGGTAGTATTATCAAGGTTCGTGATCTCGTAATTTTGTAACAGCTCAGTAATAGAGGTTCTGTTTTCAATAAGTTCTGGCTGTGCAGCGTTTTTAAATAATTGTATTTGTTCAATTTCAAATAAACTATTTAATTGAAGGCTTATTGTTCCTTTGTTTTTTTGAGCATCTGCTAAAAACAGCAAATTTTCAAAGTAACATTTTTCCTCAAAGTTAGTGGTGTTTATAGTGTTTGTTCTTGTAATTTTTTCATTCTCATTTAAATGAGGAAGTAAGTAAAGCAACTGGGAATTAGTTCTTTTGTTTATTATGGCTGTAGTATCAGAAGTTTTTAAAATAAATTCGGACGTATCATTAGTAGTATTAATTCCATAAACTTCGTAAAAATCAATAGCCTTGTTTTTTTGCCAATGAAGTTCAAGGTTTTGGTCACAGTTAAAACCTAAGTTTATTGCAGTAGTAGGAGCTATTTCAAATGTAGGTGTAATAAAAACAGTTTCTTCGTTATTTGTGAGTGTTAATTTTAAGCGTGCATTTTTGGTGGTAATTTTTGGAGGTTCCCATTGGTAAAAAAAAGTAGCTAATGTAATATTTTCGGCTATCGGAGTCCAATTATTAGTATTGTTATAGTCAATTTCAATGCTACCAGTTGTTTCTTTATCAAAAGTACTGTTCCAACGTAAAAAGTGAGTGTTAATATCAGTTGGGTTTACAGTGGTATTTGTGTTAGGAAATACCCATTCAAAAGTGTCTTTTAATTTGTAACTGTAAACTAAAGCGTATTTTTGCGAATTAGTCGATAAAGTTGTTGCTTTAACTTGAATATCATAAGTGTTTTTAATGTCATCTAGTATAGTAATTTGTTCTACAGGGTTTAAATGATCTTCGGCATTAAGTAATTCATATTTATTAGAAGGTGTAGTAGCAATTAGAGTGTGTGGTAAAATGATTTGATTGTTATTGATAGCCTTAAGGTCTAGGTCGTTTTTTAGAGGGGTAGTATCATTTGGATTAGCGGGAATATCATTCCAAACTAGCATTATTTTCAATTGAGCTACGTTTTCAGGAATATTGATGCTTATAGTTGAGGTTTCATTACTAGTAATTTCATTAAGGAAAAATTGATTGTTTTTTAGCATTTGTAAACTTTGTAAGGCATTTACACTACCAAAACCAGCTTTAAAATCAACACCAGGAGCACCAATATCATCGGCACCATTTAGTAGTAGTGCTTTAATTAAATAGTTTGGCGGCATTTTGTTTTCTTTTAAGAAGTAGTATTGTTGTAATTGTAAGGTTATGCCTGAAACTAACGCGGCAGCATTTGAAGTCCCTACGCTACTGTAGGCCACAATTTCTGGTTTAATACGGCCGTCAAAAGTGGGTCCTTTGGATGATTTAGACAATACTTGATTGGTATTATTTACAGCACCAACAACAATATTGTTTTTGGCTGCCTTAAAATTTCCAGTCAAATTTGATATTCCATTATTTGCAGTGCCATTATTGCCCGATGAAAAAATATGGACCAATTCAGTGTTTTTGTATATAGTAGTATCATATTCTGCAGCAAGTAGTCCATAAAAATTCTCAATTTTTGTCCCGTAAGAATGGTTTTGTGTATATACTTTTTGTTGTTTTAGGGTTTCTATAGGATCCGGAACTAAATTTTTAAAGCTAGTAGAAAAAATAGTAGCTTTTGGAACAATTCCTAGTGCTTGTGGACCATTAATGCCTTTGCCTGCAATAATACTGGCCATAATAGTGGCATGTAAATCTTCGGTAGTAGCTGTTAAAATGGAGCTAATCACTTTATTACCGACATCTAAGTCATCAAAAAAAGGTTTATTATCCTTTATGCCAACACTAAAGCCAGTACCATCTAATTCTGGGTGTTTTTGAGTTACATTGGTTATGGAATTGGCATTATGATTATAATCTGTAATCAAGGTTTCCTGAATGGGAGAAAAACTTTCGGTACTTACATATAATACATAAGTTAGTGGAAGTATTAATTCGCTTATATTTTTTTGAGTGGTATATACTTGAATATAATTTTTTAACGAAGCCTTAATTTTTATGTTATGCTGTTTTAATGTATAGGTAATTTTTTTTATGTCAGTTACCTTAATAGTATAGGTGTGTTTAGTATTACTTTTAATTGATTTAGCCCCCTTTAATAAACCAATAAATTTCCAATTAGTGTTAGCTAAATAAAATTTCAGATAAGCCAATTGTTTTAACTCATTATAAGTTGCATAAACAATACAATGCTTATCATCTAAAATATGAACAATATCAATATTATTTTTTTTGAGTTCATTTAGCTTATAAGGACTTAAAATTTCAATTAGGTAATATTTATTTTCAACATTATAAGCTTCAGTACTAATAGTATTTTTATTGAAGTTACTCTGGTCAATATAGTGTTCCCAATATACTGCTTGAGAAAAGCATTGTAAACTTCCTAAACAAAATAAAATAATGCACATTTTTAGCATAAAAGCTGTTTTTTGTTCTGCTAAAATTAAGACATTAAGTTTAATTTGACTTATAATAAGTAAATTTTAAGTTAATTTAAACTTTTTTAAGTCATTTTATGATTAAATTGATTATTGATAAACTTTTAAAAATTAGTAAAAAATTTATTTTTTTTAATTTTTATGATAAAATTATCATAAAAAAAATGTGATTCATAAAAAATAATAAGATTTAAAAAATTTATGATTCCAAATATGTCTAAAGTGCTAATCTATCGTAATTTAGCGGCACTAGCGCTAGACACACAATGTTTACTAATTAATTATTTGTTTATTATGAATTTTTTAAATCAAAAAAAAGCATACTCATGCTTTTTAATGTCAAGCTTATTTTTAGTGCTTTTTACATCATGTGAAAAAGAAAATACTGACGAAACTAATGAAGAAATTGGGATTGAATCTTCAATTAGTACGTCGGATTTATCAAAATTAAAAAACTTAGGCTTTGAAGCCAATACTGCTGAACTTACAGATTTTGTATTGCCCGATGGCACTACAGAATCTAGATATTTAGTTGAAGGAGATATTGCTTTACCCGAAGCTTATCTAAAATCTTTTGATGTACAGGAAGAAATTACAGGAGAGCAATACAGTACTTTTAATTTAGTAACTGCGATTAGAACAATTAATGTGATTGGGATTAGCGAAGGAAGGTTTGCTTTACCTCGAAATAGTGTTGAAGGCTTACGAAGAGCTATAGATAATTATAACAGGTTAGGTTTGGATATACGTTTTACTTTAGATTTTGGATTTAGTGGTTATCAAAATTTTGATATGGTAGTATATTACAATCCAGATGAAAGAGATTCTAGAGGTAGGTTGATTAGTGGAGGGGTAGCAGGTTTTCCAAGTCGAGCTGGTTTTCCAAATCAATTAATACGTATTTATGGAATAGGAACAAGTAGTGCAGATACAAATGAACATGTAATTACGCATGAAATGGGACATTCTATCGGTTTGCGACACACAGATTGGTTTAGTAGATCAAGTTGTGCTAATGGACGACCTGAAGGGACTGCTGGTGTAGGGGCAGAGTTTATACCAGGTACTGCCCGAAGAGAAGATCCAGGATCCATTATGAATGCTTGCTTTGGATCAGGTGTTACGGGCGAATTTAACAGAAATGATATTACGGCCCTTAACTTCTTATATTAAAAAATAACCATTGATATAACAATGGTTTAAAAATACTTTTTTAGTTTTTCCTAGTTATACTCTTTTTACTTGATGACAGCATGGTTTTTAATCATGCTGTCTTTTTTATTTTATAGATATGATAACCTATCAAGGTGAAATACTTCTGAAAATAGGATACTTATTAAAGCGTTGGCGCTATTTTTTCAACAACAGCAATGGTTTCATCTAAGTCCTTATAAGTAAGGGCATCGGTAATAAACCAGGTTTCAAATGCACTTGGAGCAATGTATATACCGTTTTCCAGCATCCCATGAAAAAACTTTTTAAAGGTTTCATTATTTCCTTTGGCTGCCGAAGTAAAATCAATAACAGGTTGTGCATCAAAATGAACTGAAATCATAGAGCCTAATCTATTAATAGTATGTGTAACTTTGTGTTTGTTTAAGGCTTGAGCAATACCTTTATGTAAATAGACTGTTTTTTCGGCTAAGCGATTAAAAACTTCTTTATCTTCATTTAACTCGGTAAGCATAGCATAACCTGCAGCCATGGCTAATGGATTTCCACTTAAAGTTCCTGCTTGGTACACGGGGCCAAGTGGCGCTAAATGATTCATAATTTCATTTCGAGCAGCAAAGGCGCCAACAGGTAACCCACCACCAATTACTTTTCCAAAAGTAACAATGTCTGCATTTATAGTAAACAATTCTTGAACACCTCCAGCGGCTAATCGAAAGCCGGTCATGACTTCGTCAAAAATAAGTAAAATGTTATGCTTGTCGCAAAGGCTACGTAAACCTTCTAAAAAACCTTCAGCTGGAGGAATACATCCCATATTTCCGGCAACGGGCTCTATAATAATACAAGCAATTTCATTTTTGTTAGCATTAATTAAGGTTTCTACATTAGCTAAATTGTTGTATTCGGCAAGTAGGGTGTCTTTTGCAGTCCCCGCAGTAACACCTGGACTATTTGGTGATCCAAAGGTTACGGCACCACTACCAGCTTGTATTAAAAAGGAATCACTATGTCCGTGATAACAACCTGCAAATTTGATGATTTTATCTTTTCCGGTAAAACCACGAGCTAAACGTACGGCACTCATACAAGCTTCGGTTCCCGAATTTACAAAACGAATTTTGTCAACATTAGGTACCATGCTTACAGCAAGCTCCGCTATTTTAGTTTCAATTTCAGTAGGCATTCCAAAACTAGTTCCTAATTTTGCTTTTGTTACTACGGCATCAACTACAGGTGGATGCGCATGGCCTAAAATCATAGGCCCCCATGAGTTGATATAGTCTATTAGTCGATTGCCATCTTCGTCATATAAATAAGCACCTTTGGCTTTTTTTACAAAAATGGGATCACCCCCAACGGCTTTAAAGGCACGTACTGGCGAGTTGACACCTCCTGGTATTACTTTTTTTGCTTCGTTAAATAAAGCACTACTACGTTGATATAACATATTAAAAATCCTTTGGTAGGGGTTTTACATATAAAGTTTGCCCTTCGTGAATGGTGTTGTTTTCAATACCATTAAATTCTTTTAATTCGGCTACTGAAATTTTATGTTTTCGAGCTATACTGTATAAAGTATCTCCTTTTTTAACAGTGTATTGATCTGATTTTCCAATTACCTTTTTCGCATCTTTTTCAGATTTCCCTAAAACTCTTGCATCGAAATTATACAACTTATATTTTTCAATAAGGTTAATTAATTTAGCAGGGTATTTTGGGTCGGTTGCATAGCCAGCTTTCCGAAGTCCTTTAGCCCAACTTTTATAGTCATCGTTTGCTAGTTTGAATAAGCCTAAGTAGCGTTTGCGACCTGTTAAAAATAAGGAGTGATCTTGAAATGAAAAATTGGCATTGCTATATTTTCTAAAACATTCTTGAGCCCGATCATCATCATGGTATACTTTGGCGCCTTTCCAATTGTGACATTTAATTCCAAAATGGTTATTAGCTCTGCGAGTTAAATCGCCAGTACCTGCACCAGATTCTAAAATACCTTGAGCTAAGGTAATACTAGCAGGTATTTTGTATTGACGCATTTGCTCCATAGCAATTTCAGAGTACGTAGTAATATAATTGGCTACTTTATTACCATAAGTACCTACTGCAGGTGCTGATTTTGGTGTACTAGTAGGTTTTTTTGTAATTTTTTTAGGAGTACTTGGTGTTTTTTTAGGAATGGTTTTTTGCGTGTTTGTTTTCTTTTTTGGTGTGTAAACTATTTTTTTACTTTTACATGAAAACAATAAAAATACACTTGCTATAAGTGTGATATATACTTTAAATTTCATAACTGGTAGTAATGAGCTTTTGCCCCTTTTTTTTCAATTTAGTGTTTATACCAGCAATACCCTGAATACCGCCAGTATGAATGGCTAAAATACGTGTTTTTTTTCTAAATTTTCCTTGCTTTAAGCATTCAAAAATACCGTATAAAAGTTTTCCGGTATATATGGGGTCCAATAAAATTTTTTGGGTTTTATAAAAATCATTTATAAAGGTAATTAATTCGGGGGTGGTTTTGGCGTAACCTCCAAAATGGTGGTCTCTATTGAGTTCCCAATTGTGCTGTGTTGTTTTTTTTGAAATTTCAAGGTGTAAGTAATTTTCCTTAAGGGCAGGAAAACCCATAATATGTTGTTGAGCTTGGGCACTTCTAATTAATCCAGCTACTGTGCCTCCGGTACCTACCGAACAGCAAACCATATCAAAAGTATGATCATTAGGTGTTAAAATTTCGGAACACCCTTTAATGGCTAATTCATTGGTGCCTCCTTCTGGAATTAAGTAAAAATCACCAAATGTATGTTGTAATTGAGTTATAAAACTGGCTTGCTCTTTTAATTTATAATCTGCTCTGCTTATAAAATGAAGTTGCATGCCTTGTTTAACAGCAAAAGCTAGAGTGCTGTTTTGGGTAAGCGTTTTGTCAATGTCAAGGCCTAATTCATCTCCCCGAATAATGCCTATAGTTTTAAAGCCATAAGCATTTCCTGCAGCAGCAGTAGCTGCAATATGATTACTAAAAGCACCGCCAAAAGTGAGTAGTGTTTTTTTGTTTTGTTGTTTGGCTTCGGAAATATTATATTTTAATTTTCGGAACTTATTACCCGAAATAAAAGGGTGTATTAAATCTTCCCTTTTTATAAAAAGTTCCACTTGATGTGCTTCTAATAAAGGGTGTATTATTTTTTCATTTTTTATTGGAGTAGTCATAGGATACGTTTAACCCGAATTATGCATTAAAAAAGCTATTTCGTATCGAAATCTATTCAAAATCAAAGGTTTCGATGTGTTTTTTGATGTAACCATATCGGTGCTATCCTGAAATCAACAAAACACTCCATCACACCAGCGAGTTCTTTCATAACAAGCCAAGCCTTTGGCTTTACATTCCAGCCCTATTGAGTTTTCAATGTTCATAACAAAGTTCTAATGCATACATAATGCGAGTTTAAAGATAACGCAAAAAGTTCCATCGGGATCGGTGACTACTTAAATAAAATAAATTGGACTCCTGGTCGTAGGCCTCGCGCTCAAAAGAGATATTACGATACGCAATGTAGCGATCCTTGTAAATAGCCCATTTAATTAAAAACTCGGTACCATACCAAATATAAAAGGGAATAATCAATAGTTCGAGCTGTTGGACTAAATGAATTTCTTCGTGATTCATTAAAGTAGCATCTTGTTTTAAGGCTTCATCCTTTAAAATAATAAAGGGCCATAGTGTCATTCCACCAAAATGTTTTCCTAAAAGTATTTTACTTACAAGCACTCGCATACGGTTGCAAGATAGTATTTTTGTGTAATAATAGAAATGAACTTTATTAATGTCGGAATATAAAAAAGCATTGCAACCCGAAGAAGGAGACTTTTATTTAACACCAGAAGGCTATCGTTGTTTTACAGAACAATATCACCTTAAACGTGGCTATTGCTGCAAAAGTGGTTGTAGGCATTGTCCTTACGGTTTTGATAAAAATCGAGAATAGTTATTAAAATTATGTTGTAATTGTTGTTAATAAGTTAGTGTGTAATGTTAGTGTTGTTGTTTTTTTAAGAGATAATTAAAGGTTTTTTATAAGAATCGGTATAATTTTTGATCACTATAATAAAAAGATTATTATGGGAGTCAGGTTTATTTTAGGAATTATTTGTGGCGTGTTAGTAACAGCATGTACCACAGTTAGGGTAACTACAGATTATGATACCAAAGCATCGTTTACCAATTATAAAACATTTGCTTTTTTTAAGCCGGGTATTGATGATGTTGAGATTAGTGATTTAGATAAGCGTCGTATTTTAAGATCCATTGATACGGTAATGCAATCGCGGGGTTTAACAAAATCGGAAACACCAGACTTATTGGTAAACATAAGTACCGAAGCAGAAAAAAACACCTATTTGTACCCTAATAATTTTGGCTTCGGTTTTGGTTGGAGTCCTTTTTGGTGGGGAAATAATTTTGCCAATACATATGATGTTATTGAAGGTACCTTATTTATAGACTTGATTGATGCAAATAAAAAAGAGCTCATTTGGCAAGGCATCGGAAGCGCACCACTAGGACAACAAACTCCTGAGGATAAAGAAGAGCGTATTTATGAAATAGTAGCTTCTATTTTAGCAAAATATCCACCAACTCCAAAGTAATTAGCATACTTAATAAACAATTTTAAAGTTTAAAATAGAGTGCCACTATTTTGTGTAGCTTAATGCACAATTGTATAAATGTATGAAACAGATTTTTTTAGGAATTTTAATAGGTGCTATTGCTGTTTTTGGTTACCATCGGTTTTCAAATAAAGATACAAGTACTCAAATTACAGGAAATCAATTAATCGAACAGCAATTAAAAAATGTGAGTAAGCTAGTGGTTACTGAAGGTTATTTTTCGGATGTAATTACCTATAAAGATGCCAGAAAATATTATTTAGATTGGCTAACTGCCGAAAAAAAAGCAGTTGTACTGGTAAAAGCAAAAGCAACGATATCCTATAATTTGAAAGAGATTGATTTTTCAATAAATGAAGAAGATCAAATTATAAGAGTCACAAAAATTCCTGAGCCCGAAATTCAACTCTATCCCAAGTTGACTTATTATGATCTACAACAAGATTTTCTAAACCCATTTGAACCAGAAGATTATAATGAAATTAGCGAATTGGTTGATAAGCGTTTACTTACTCAAATAGCATCTTCTACATTTAAAACCAATGCGCAAAACCGATTAATTACCGAATTGTATTATTTGTTTAGTAAAGGATCTACTGAAAAATGGGCTGTGGAGTATGATGATATTAGTGATACTTCTTTCTTTTTGGAAAAGTAGTTGTAAATAGTATTCTATAAAATGTTCTTACAATGAGTTTCCATTTTATACTATTTTAACTGGTATACAAGTTTATTATTTCAACTTAGTGGAGGAACTATTAAGCAATAACAAAAAGAAAACTCTTTTTCGTCTTTGACTGGGGATTGCCAAAAGCCTTTTTTGGGCTGGTGTGATACTAATAAATTGGAAGCGTAGCCGACTTAACTTATTATTAGTGTATAGGTTTTTGCTTTGTCGCTCTAAAATAAATTAAACTTTTAAGAACATGTCCAAAACCATAAAATTAAATTCTGATCTTGAATATTAAAAACAGCTAAAAGAATTTTCTGAATACCTATTAGAAGTTGAACAAAATCTTTTAATTAAAGGTCTTAATCTAGCCATGCAAAACAAATGGAAAAAATGGGCTACTGAAACAGAATCTAAAGGAGAAATTTCATTTATTGACGTTAATGGCTTAAGAGGCTCTGGCGACCAAAATGTAGAGCATATTGTAGAACTTATAGATACCCTTTTATTGACTAAAAACAAAATTGACAATCAAGAATAAACCGAAGCTCCTTAAAACTTCGGTTATAAATTACTAAATAATTGTTGCATCATCTCCTTTAATTGCCTTTTTTGGTAGTATCCTACCAAATGTGTAAAGTTTAAAATATCGGGGGTCATGACCCCCGATATTTTTTTATTAATTTTAAAT